>JAQUHB010000003.1 GCA_028683835.1 Sulfurimonadaceae bacterium
GTTAATATTTTAGATGGAATTAGAATTGATTATTATGGAACACCAACTGATTTAAGTCAAGTAGGTTCTGTTTTAGCTCCTGATGCAACTACAATTGTTATTAATCCTTGGGAAAAAAATCTTTTATTCTAAAACAATAGAGGCGATGTAGATTATTGCAAAAAGTCTGTATCGTTTAAAACTACAGCACCCTCAAACTGGTCATGTTCCCCTTTTGGAGAACTTGAAAATCCATAATTGGAACCACATATAGGACATTTACCTTGATCTAAAAGTGCTAATTGATCAAGATTGATTTTGCCGTTACAATCCTGACAATAAAAAAACATCTCATTCATTACCATTCCTTACTTTCAATGCCGAGTGCTTCACCAACGGCTTTGTTGTATAAAACTCCATCGTAAGTGTTAAGAGAACTTATCATCACAGGAACTTCCTTACAAATATTTTCTGGGCCAAATTTTGCCAAAGCTTTTACATAGCGCAGGGTTGCATTTGTAAGCGCATAAGTCGATGTTTGCGGATACGCTCCGGGCATATTTGCCACGCAATAATGCACAATTCCTTCTTTAACAAATGTAGGATGAGAGTGTGTTGTAGGATGTGAACTCTCAAAACATCCACCTTGATCTATAGAAACATCTACAAGGACGCTTCCTGTTTTCATCAATTTTAGCATCTCTTTTGTGATGAGTTTTGGCGCTTTCGCTCCGGGAATGAGTACTGTTCCTACGATAATGTCACACTCTGGCAGTAGTTTTGCAATCGTTGCATGAGAGCTGTAAAGTGTCGCTACATTTTTGGGCATCACATCATTTAAGTAATGAAGACGTTCCAAGTTTACATCCAAAACAATCACATCTCCGCCAAGTCCTGCCGCGACTTCAGCGGCAGCTTTTCCCGCTACGCCTCCGCCGAGTATCATAACTTTGGCTCTATGCGTTCCTGTCACTCCACCTGCGAGCAAGCCGCTTCCTCCTTGGTATTTACCAAGATGCACAGTTCCCATTAAAGCCGCCATCTTTCCAGCGACTTCGCTCATTGGTTCCAAAAGCGGTAACCGACCATTGACATTAAGAGTTTCATAGGAAAATGCACGTATCTTTTTCTCAAGTAAAAATTTTGTTTGCGCCTCATCCGCGGCAAGATGCAGATAAGTAAAAAGTGTTTGATAAGGCTTAAAAAGCTCATATTCAGCAGCTATAGGTTCTTTCACTTTGACGATCATATCAACCATATTATAAAGCGTGGCACTATCTTCTAAAAGAACTGCGCCGGCCGTTTTATACTCATCATCACTAAAACCACTTCCAATTCCCGCTCTGTTTTGTACATAAACACTATGCCCCTCTTTCATGAGTTCTGCTACACCTGCTGGTGTGATAGAAACACGATATTCATCCGTTTTTATCTCTAGTGGTACACCGATAATCATTTTATATCCTTACATGTAAGAGAAATTAATAAGTTCCCTCTCCAACTGCGATGACAAAGTTGTCATCAACTTCTATAACATCAAAACTGTGTTGCCCACAAAAACTCTCATTAAGCTCCTGCGCCCATGCACGTGCTACTCTGTGTGCATTTTCTTTATCATCAAAAGTTTTTATCTGAGGCATTCCCTTACGTTTTGCACAGCCACACATCTTTTCTACTACGATATGATATTCCATTATAATTCCTTTTTTATTACATAACTGCATTAATTGTTCTTGTTCAGGGTTTATAGCTCACAAGCTTCGATAAAACCGCCACTTTCGACCGAGATAACAAAGTTTTCGCCGACTTCGATCACATCAAAACCATGTTTGCCACAATAGGTATTATTGAGATTATCCGCCCATTCATACGCATGTTCTTCAGCTTCTTCTTTAGTGTCAAAACTTCTTATCTGTTCTAATCCATTTTTCTTTGCACAAGCACAAAGTTTTTCGAGAACAACGTGATACATCAAGACAACTTAGAGTTTTGAGAAACAAGATAAAACTGGTCTTTGAGTTTGTTCAACTGTTTGATGATAAGTCCGTGATGGTGATCGTCTAAAATGTAGTGTTGTTCCATAAAATCATATAGCTTGTCAATGTTTGTATACATCTCTTTTAATAGGTTCTCTTTTATCTTCTCTTCAACGTTCATGATTTTGCCTTATTTATTTTCTATAAATGCAATATATGTACTAGAATTAACTTCAAACTTTCATAGAGCTATAAAATATCTTGGACTACAATGCAAGAAGTTCATCTTTTCATTTCAAGGGGTTGATATGTCAAATATAAAAGCTGTCTTATGCGATATTGGTGGTGTGCTTTATGTTGGTGATACTCCTATAGATGGAGCCATAGAAGCCGTTGCTCGTATCAAAAAGCATTTTCCTGTCCGCTTTTTAACAAATACCACCCAGACACGTGGTGAACAACTCGCAGCTCTCTTACAAAAAATGGGATTTGATATTGAAGCATATGAAATCATGACTGCACTTGATGTGACAAAAATGTACCTACATGAACACAAATCAAACGCTTATTACATTCTTACAGAAGATGCGAAAATCAACTTTCATGATTTAAAATATACTAATATCGATTATGTCGTCGTAGGTGATGCACAGGAAAATTTTAGTTACAATAGCCTCAATACTGCTTTTCGTTATCTACAATCAGGTGCGACTCTACTTGCCGCTGCAAAAAACCGCTACTTTAAAGACCATGACGGGGAACTCAGTATGGATGCAGGAGGGTTTGTTCAAGCATTGGAATACGCTTCACAAAAAGAGGCAAAGATCATTGGAAAGCCTAGTAAAGAATTTTATCATCTTGCATGTGACTTTGTCGGATATACACCGCATGAATGTATTATGATAGGTGATGATATTGAAAGTGATATTTTAGGAGCACAAGAAGCAGGTCTACAAACAGCCCTCGTTAAAACAGGAAAATTTATACAAAAAGATCTTGAAAAAGGGATAGTTCCTGAATTACTAATTGATTCGATTAAAGAATTTAAAATCTAAAAAAGACTTTACCGTCCAAAAGGACGGTAAATAGAGAATAAACAAAATATGATTAACGAACTAAGTCGAAGAAGTAGTCAGTTGAAGCGATATTTTTTGTTTCTTCGTCTAACTGATCTAGAACTTTGTTTGTGATCCAAGTCAATAAGTTTAACGCTCCATCATATCCGCTGATTGAGTAACGGTGTAGGTGGTGACGATCAAATATTGGGAATCCAATATAAATAAGTGGAATTCCTGTATCACGCATAAGCTCTTTACCATAACTGTTACCGATCATGAAATCAACCGGCTCAGTAAATAGTAATGAACGCATATGCCATAGATCTTTACCAGCCCATACATGACAATCTGCTGCAGCTGGTGAAGTATCAAGCATTGCTCTCATCTCTTCTTCCCAACCACGTGGTGCATTGTGACAAAGTACGTGAGTCGGCTCAGCACCCATCTCTAAAAGGAATGAAACCAACCCTACCAAGAAGTCTGGATCTCCCCATATAGCGAATTTTTTACCGTGCATATACGGATAAGAATCTTGCATAGCATCTACAAGACGACCACGCTCGATTTTTAGTTTTGCCGGAACATCTTTGCCCGTAAGTTCAGCCAATTTCATAACGAACTCGTCTGTACCTTTAAGGCCCACTGGATTGGAGAATCCGCCTTTATGTTTCCAACGTTTTTGAACCATTTTCATAGTTTTAGTTGTTGCATATTTACCAAGAGATATTGTAGCTGTCGAATTGATACTATCTTTTGCATCAGCTATCGGAGTACCGCCGGCAAACATTGAATAGTTACCAGCTGGCATATCCCATTGGTCAGAGTGATCACCTAACATCAAGTAATCAGCACCAAAAGATTCAACGATCGCTTTTACTGAACGGATAGATCCGATGTACGTTTCAAAACCAGGAATGATATTGATACGCTCTTTTTTCTCTTCAGTTTTTTGATCTGTTGTCAATTGCTCTAAAATACCATGCATCATGTTGTCGTAACCAGTGATATGGCTACCTGTAAATGATGGAGTATGTGCATAAGTTATTGGAAAACTTTCAGGTAGAAATTCTCCGCCATCTTCCTCTTTTGCAGCAACAGCAAAAGCATACAAGTCATCACCGATAACTTCAGCCATACATGTAGTTGAAACTGCGATCATTTCAGGTTTGTATAGAGCAGCACAGTTTTTTAGACCATCTTTCATATTTGTAAGACCACCAAAAACTGCCGCGTCTTCAGTCATAGAATCAGAAACACAAGGAGTCGGCTCTTTAAAGTGTTTCGTGAAATATGAACGAAAATATGCAACACATCCATGAGAACCATGAACGTAAGGCATAGTGTTTTCAAATCCAAGGGCAACCATGACAGCACCAAGAGGCTGACATGCTTTTGCAGGATTTACAGTAATAGCTTCACGAGCAAGATTTTTTTCACGGTAATCCCATGATTTTGTCCACTCAGCGATCTCTTTTACTTTCTCAGCATCGACAGCGCCCATGCCGCCTTCGAACTCTTTTTTGTTCTTAAGAACTTCTTGATACTCAGGACGTTGAAATAGTTTTTGACCATTTACAATTTTTTCTATTTCTTGCATTACGCTTCTCCTTCTTTATCCCATGGTGCTTTAGTGTGTGCCCATACTGGAGAATTTATCGCTAAATCCATGTCTTGAGCAAATATTGCAAACCCATCATATCCGTGGTAAGGACCACTATAATCCCAAGAGTGCATCTGGCGATATGGCAGACCCATTTTTTGGAACACGTATTTTTCTTTGATACCTGACGCAACTAAGTCTGGTTGAAGTGCTTTTACAAACGCTTCAAGTTCATACTCATTAACATCATCATAAATTACAGTTGAACGGAAGATCTCATCTTTTGTACGTTTGTAATCATCATCATGAGCGAACTCATAACCAGTACCGATAACTTCCATACCTAGATCTTCATAAGCACCGATAACGTGACGAGGGCGTAAACCACCAACGAACAACATTACTGTTTTGCCTTCTAGACGTGGACGATATTTGTTAACCACTGCATCAACAAGTGGTTGATATTTCGCGATAACTTCTTCACATTTTGCTTGTATACTCTCATCAAAGAATGCAGCGATTTTGCGTAGAGATTTGATCGTTTGGCTTGGGCCAAAAAAGTTATACTCTATCCAAGGAATCCCATATTCTTTCTCCATATGACGAGAAATATAGTTCATAGAACGGTAGCAGTGGAGTAAGTTCAATTTTACTTTAGTCGTAGCAACCATCTCTTTAAGAGTAGCATCACCTGACCATTGAGCAACAACGCGTAAACCCATCTCTTCAAGTAAAATACGGCTTGACCAAGCATCTCCACCGATGTTATAATCTCCGATAATAGCAACATCATATTCAGTTACTTCAATCGGTGCACCAAGTGTTTTTGGATTTGCATCAAAAACATAATCACGAACTGTATCGTTAGCAATGTGGTGACCAAGTGATTGAGAAACCCCACGGAAACCTTCACAGTTTACAGGTACAACTGTTTGACCAGTTTTTGAAGCGTATTGTTTAGATGTTGCATTGATATCATCACCGATAAGACCGATTGGACACTCTGATTGAACAGTGATACCATTGTTTAAAGGAAATAATGCATCAATCTCTTCTAGACAAACTGCAAGCTTTTTGTCTCCACCGAAAACAATATCTTTTTCTTGGAAATCTGAACTAAAGTTCATTGTCACAAATGTATCAACACCTGTTGTACCAATGTAGTAGTTACGGCGTCCTGCACGGCTGTATTGACCACATCCGATAGGTCCATGACTAATATGTACCATATCTTTAACCGGTCCCCAAACAACCCCTTTAGAACCCGCATAAGCACAACCACGTTGACTCATAACACCAGGAACAGTTTTCTTATTTGAACGTACGTTACCGCAAGTTTTTTGACTTTCGTCTTCCGGACCGCCAACACCTAAATGTTTTGCACGATTTTTAGCAGCTTTTTCTGGATAAGCTTTTAAAACTTCTTCAATAGCCGCTTTTTGTTTAGCTTCCAATGATTCTGGACCCATTTCATTCTCCTTATGTAATTTTTTTCTATACGCTATAGGAACAAAGTCCCTATAACTACGTTAACACTTGGTTCTCCTCGACGGAGAGCCTATGCCGCTTTGCGGCTTTACATGACTGTTGTAAGAAACTATTTAGTTTGCTTATGCAGCTGTAATTTTGAAGTGAGCCATAGAATCGAATTTTTTACAAAGAGCCATAGTCTCATCATCACTGTCTAAACGTTTAGAAAGTTCAGAAATTTGGTAACGGTTTGTGTAGATCATATAATCTGTTTCTGCTGTCTTTACATAGTGAACAAGAGCTTTAAACATAAAAGTATCTTTGTTCGTGTAAGAAAGCTCTTCTGTTTGACCATGATATTCAGTAACCATTTTTATTTCATTGATACCAGTAGCATCAACGTTAGCTTCATCCAATTTTGCAACTACTGCTGCATCTGGAACTGAATTTCCCATATCAGCTGGGAAGTGAAAACCTAATATAAACATTGTAATTCTCCTACTTTTTCTATTATTTTCTTTTCATTATGAGAATGTTGTTCTCCCTCAAAAGAGGGAAAGCGCTAAATTTTGTATATGAGAGAGTTCTTATAACTCTGCTTCTGATTTACCGATGTTATCTTCATCAGCTTCTTCATCAAGACCGTATTTCATGATAAGAGCTTCAAGATCATCCATCTCTAGTGGAGTAGGAATGATTTTCATATCATTATTGATGATTTTACGAGCAAGTTCTTTGTATTCAAGAGCTTGATCAGCTTTTGGGCTGTATTCAACAACTGTCATACGACGAATTTCAGCACGTTGAACAATATTGTTACGTGGTACGAAGTGAATCATTTGAGTACCAAGGTCACGAGCTAAAGCCCATGCAAGATCGTATTCAAAGTCAGTCATACGAGCGTTACAAATAAGACCAGCAAGACGAACTCCACCAGTGTTAGCGTATTTTAAGATACCTTTAGAGATATTGTTAGCAGCATACATTGCCATCATCTCACCAGACATTACGATGTAGATCTCTTGAGCTTTACCTTCACGAATCGGCATAGCAAATCCACCACAAACAACGTCACCAAGAACGTCATAAGAAACGAAATCTAAACCTTCAGCTTCGTAAGCGCCTTCTTCTTCAAGAAAGTTAATCGCCGTAATAACTCCACGACCTGCACAACCAACTCCTGGCTCTGGTCCACCTGACTCAGTACAGTTAATCCAACCATGTGGCATTTCAGGAGAAAAAATCCCCGCACCTGGTTTTAGTGCATCTTCAAGCTCTAAATCTTCAACAGTACCCATTTCTGCAGCAAGTTGTAAAATAGTGTTTTGAGCTTTCTCATGTAAGATTAGACGAGTTGAATCCGCTTTAGGATCACAACCGACGATCATAATGTTTTTATCAAAGTAATAAGCCATAGAAGCTAACGTGTTTTGAGATGTAGTAGATTTACCAATCCCACCTTTACCGTAAAATGCTATTTGACGTAATGCAGCCATTTTTTCTCCTTTAGTTTAAATACACCCTCTCCAACCTAATTGGTTCTCTCAAGGTATCCATGTACTTCACAGTGACTATTGCATCCTCCGTTCTCGACTTTTTAAACAAAAGAAGTGACAAAAACTAGCCTTTTACTGACAAAACGGTTCAAACAAGACAAATTTGTAAGAATGGTTTATGCAGAAGTGAAATTTTCATCAAAAACGAAGAATAAAAAGATAAGAGAAAACAATAATGGGAGTTTGAAGATAAAAGAGGTTTACATGTAAGACATGACAATTTTGTCTCTTACATGTGAAAGATGTTAGACATTGTAGTGGTAGATATTGAGGTGAGTCTTTTTAAAGCCGCGACGACTGTAAAACTGGAGTGCGTTAGTGTTGTCTACGTCAGCCGCGAGCTGAATACGTTTGTATCCGTGTTCTAGAGCAAGATTACGCATCTTGTTCATAAGTCGGCTTCCCACACTCATTTTTCTATACTCTTCATGTACGACAAGATCTTCGATCTGTCCTACATAATCACCCTCAGCACTTGAGATGAGACGTTGCATCGTAATCATGCCGATCACGTTTTCCTCATACTTTGCTACAAGCAGATCACTGCTCTCATGTTCATAAAGACGGGTGATACCTGAGAGTTGTTTGTCATAATCAAAAGTGAAATCAGACTCGATAGCAAATAAAACACTGAGGAGTTCTGCCATCTGAGGCAAGTCATTCTCTTGCGCTTTATCTATGCTGATCCCTGTTTTCATATTGATATCACAAATGTCTGGGTCTAGTATTGTTATCACTTTTTTTGCCTTTTCGCTCAATCGGTTTTCCCCTATATATAAGATCTCTAAGTAAGAGAGATTTGCCAAAGAGTCTGGTAGCTCACTTATTTTGTTTTTATCAATATCTAACTCTTGAAGTTTTGTATATCTCTCAATCTCTTGGGGAATAATTTCTATCTCGTTGGATGAATAACACAGTAGCTCTAATGCTTCAGACTGAGGCAGTAAAAACTCGCTCAATCCGCAACTGTCACATGAAAATTCTCTCAAATATGGAGCAAAACTAAAATCCAACTCCAGTTTTCGAAATGGATTGTCATCAAGAGTCAATTTTTCTAACTCTACAAGAGATGAGAGATGAAGAGATCTCAGTAGATTGGAACTTAGATCGATTATCTGTACATCGAGATCAAAAAAAGCATCATCTATCTTTTCTATATGATTGTAAGATACATTTAACTCTTCGATGGAAAGTAAACCTTTTATGGATGATGGAATCTCTTTCATAAGATTTTCACTTAGATTAAGACGTTCCACATTTCCTAAAAACTCAAAAACATTACTCATATCATGACAAAGATTTGATGCAATGTTCAAAGTTCTTAACTCATTCTCTTCGGCTAAACAATTATCCAAAGATTTAAGCATATTATCACTGAGATCAAGAACTTTTATATGTAAGCACTGTTTTAAAACAGAAAGATCGCTGAGTTTATTTGAACATGCATTGATAGAACGTAACGGCATGTACTGTAGCACTGGTGGCAAAATCTCAAAACGATTTCTTCGTATATCAAGATTACTCAATTTCACTAAGTTTCTCATCGACTCAGGAAGTGTACTCAATCTATTATTTGAAAGATTGAGTACAAGAAGATTCTTGAGCAATCCAAAGTTTTCCGGTAACTCCTCTAGTTTTCGTCCACTTAAATCAAGTCGGGTGATATCTAAACATGACTTTGTATTCTCATCGATACAATTATGCCAAAGCAACCAGTCGTATAAGAGTTGCTCATCTTTATTCATCTTCATCACTCGATCCTTCACTTAGTCTTTTAAGTCTTTCATGACGCTGTTTTATCAAATATGCAATCTCATCATAGTCAAAACGTCCATATTGATTCATATCATACAGTTTTATAAGCACTCCACGACAACAACTTTTATTGCACTCAGTGACCAGTTTTTTAGCTTTTTTAAAAGGTAGAGCGGTATTTTGAAAGATATCAATAGCTTGAGCGACATTCTTTTGGCCACACTCACAAACTTCCATCTCAAGAATTTTCTCTTTTTCCTGCATAATAGACTCCCTTTCAATAATTTTGCACATGGTGCTTTAAAATACCATCTACAAAATCATCCTGCATAGCCAAAAGGCTATGAGATCATAAACCGTTTGCTTCTTTAAAGCTATTTGCTTCTTCTACGGCGGCTTTTAGCTTTTCACTCAAAGCCGGCATTTTGACATAATCCGTCCATAATGTGTCTTCTACAATATCATGAATCTCAGATGCGATCTCCACCGCCAACCGCTTGAGTTTTGCCAACTCTCTTTTTAACTCTGCTGTATCTTTTTCCATCGTTTATTTCCTTTATCATGTAAGATTAAATTTTATGTACCATTATCTGTGCAGCTTCCTCTTTACGAAGTGCGATTGTCGTACGGTCTATCATTACCTGAACCGTACTTTTAAACCATCCAAAGTTTTTGACACAAATGTTTGCACTGCGAATCATCCCAAATGAGATCAAACGTTGTCTTACGTCTCCACTCACATTCATCGCATCAATTTTTGCCATCTCACCAATATTCATCTCTAGTAAACACATTTTTTATCCTTTACAATGAAAATGCATAAATATTTTCAAAACGAACATTCATCTCTTCTCCACGGGCCATGTGGAGAAAATGCTGTTTATTTTGAAAATGGTATTTTTCATACAGATCAACTACATGCTTGATACCAAGCGGTATATCAGCTACTACTTTTTTCAAACCGCGGAAGTAAAGCACTCCGCGCATCATCTTTTCTGCTTCATCCTCATATCCTTCGCGTACTTGCCAAGGACCCAAATATACATTTCGTGCATTTACGATGCTTGAATGTTGAAATCCATTTGGAAGAGAGAGTTTAAGGGAACTTGTTCTCTCCATCTCATCGAGTAAAAATTCCATTCTGTTTTCACCGAATGTTTCCTTGTCAATAGTTGTAATAATCGATTCAAAATTATTACCGTCAAGCTCTTTTGCATGGGCATTTGTAAAGTTAAACGGTGGAACTTTTCCTACATTTAAAAATCTTCCGACTTCCATCTTCGCATTAAAACCGTAGATCTCAAAAAACTTAACCATCGCAGGATTTGCATGAAGATAGATGCTTTTAAAATCATTATCAAGTACACCTAAAAGTGTCTCAAAAAGTCTACGACCAATCCCCTGTTTTTGATATCCCGGTCGCACCATAAAATATTTGATCATCGCTGATTTTTCAAATACGATTGCCATTATCGCGCCAACAAGTTTGCCATTTTCATATGCACCATAACAAAGATGCGGAGAGTGCATCATCATAAGTTTGACATGGTAGCCATCAAGCAGCCAGCCTACCTCTTCTGAGATATGAACAAGTTCACTGACATCACCAAACTTTAACCATCCTATAAACATAGAACCTCCTTGTAAAGTGTAATAAGTTCAGTGTCACTTAAAACTCTTTTGCGTGAGGTTACAATCTCTCGGATACGCGGTAACAGATTTTGCAGCGTCTCCTTTTGGGCACTAATTCCTAGCTGTTTTAAGTGATACAAAATCGTACCTGTTCCAGAGTGTTTTCCAATTGGATATTCACGGAGTGAACCAACTTCTTCGGCATCAAAAGGCTCATAAGCTCGACCATTTTTCATCATCCCATCGGCATGAACTCCGCTTTCATGGGAAAAGATATGTTCACCGATAATCGGCGCGCTTGGAGAGAGAGTCAAGCCCGCCGCATTGGCAACTATAACTGCGAGATTACGCATACCTAAAGTATCGATAGAACGGGTCTGTCCATATAAATGTTTGAGTGCCATCGAAATCTGTTCAAACGAAGCATTTCCAGCTCGCTCTCCTAGACCGATGACTGTGGTATTGACACTAATTGCACCGGCATCCAAACCGCTGAGTGCATTTGCATTGGCAAGACCAAAATCGTTGTGCGTGTGCATCTCGATTGGGAGAATATTTAACTCTGTAAGTGCTTTGACATCATGATAAACTTGAGTAGGAGTCATGATACCGACCGTATCGCAATAGCGAAAACGATCAGCTCCGAGTTCACGACCGAAACTCATCACTTCTTTCATAAATTCCAAACTGCCGCGTGAGCTGTCTTCACCGCCTATACAGACAAAAAGACCCTCTTGTTTTGCAACTCTTATAGTAGATTCCAGCTCTTTTAACATCGCGGTTTTATTACCGCCGAATTTTACATCTATCAAAAGTTCTGAAATGGGAATGGAAAGATCCACTGCCTTGACACCACACTCCAAAGACGCTTCTAAATCGCTCATCTTTGCACGGTTCCAGCTCATCATACGAACATCTAGTCCAAGTGCAAGTAACTCTTTTATATCCTCTTGCTCTTTGACTCCCATAGCAGGAATACCGATCTCTAATTCGTCGGCACCGCACGCTACAAGAGTTTGAGCGATAGAGAGTTTCTCGCTTGTATTAAATGCCACATATGGAGCTTGTTCACCATCGCGAAGTGTTGTATCATTGATTAACATGACTAATTGCCTTCCATCTCTTCTGGCAGGTTAAAATATTTTCTTGTCGCTTTAAGCACTGATATCTCTATTGGCTCATATGCATAGCTTTGATCTGCGATAAGTCCCGCACGTGCAAGATCATCTTGCGGACATCCTCCGATTTTTGCTGTAAGTATTAATTTACAATCTTTGAGTTTTTCTAAAATCGGTTCCATCGGATTTGCACCATCTGGTCCTGCACAATACTCATAATCGAGTTTGCGGTGATGGATAAAACGAATCCCTTTGTCACCTGCTTCATAGATAAGGAATTCTCTCACAGAACCGAAGTGTTGGTTTATCATCCCCTCGCCTGCAGTTGTAACAGCGACTAAAATAGTGTTGCCATCAGAACTGAGTTCCTCTTTCTCTTTTCTTACACGCTCATTTGCACGGTCAAGGAAAAATCTGAACTCTTCGATTTTCGCTTGAGACTCTTGACGTGCTTTGATATTATAATGTTGTTCCAAATCATCAAAACTCATCTCAGAAAAAACGTTTTTAGTAAACTCTTGACCTCTATCTTCACCGATAAGTCCAACAGCATCCGCGCGACATTGGCGGCAATGTTGCATCAGTTTCATGTCCATTCCACACGCTTCTTGTACAGCCATTTGCTCTTGATCTGTTGCACTTGGTACACCGCCGAGGCCAAATGCTGTTCCATGTTCAGGCTCAGAGATGATCGGCATGATGTTATGTAAGAAAACACCAATCTCTTTAAGTTTTTTAGCAACTTCCGGTAAGTGTTTGTCATTGATTCCCGGAATCAAAACAGAGTTTGCTTTGATAAGAATCCCGTTTTCAACACACTTTTTCATACCTTCAAGCTGACGCTCAAGAAGTATTTGTGCCGCTTCTTTTCCATAGATTCTTTTATTGTTATAAAAGATCCACGGATAGATTTTTGAACCGATTTCACCTGTTGTATCAACACTGTTTATAGTCACGGTAATATGATCGATATCATATTTAACCATCTCATCTACAAACTTAGGCAGTTCAAGACCATTTGTTGAGAGGCAAAGTTTTAAATCAGGTGCTTTTTCACGTACCATTCTAAAAGTATCAAAAGTCTTTTTAGGATTTGCAAGTGCGTCTCCAGGACCTGCTATCCCTAGAACGCTAAGACGTTGCACTTCACCGCCAACGTACATAACTTTTTTTGCGGACTCTTCGGGAGTCAATCTCTCACTCGTAACACCAGGACGGCTCTCATTTGAGCAGTCATATTTTCTGTTACAGTAATTACACTGAATATTACATGCCGGTGCAACTGCAACATGAATACGTGCATAATGATGGTGTGCTCCCTCGGAGTAACATGGGTGATTATGAATCTTATCTTGGATATCTTGCGGCAGAGCATTTTCTGCCGGATTGCTTGAACTACAACTCATTTAGTTTCCTTTATTTTTACATGCTAAAGGAATAAAATCCCTTTAGCTTCGCTGGCCGCTAAGGCACTGAAGCCAGCCTCTAATGAGGCAAGTATAAATTAATTTTATTGGAATTCAAATGATCTCGCCTCATGTAGCTACAATCATTTATTAAAAAGGTTAATGCAATTGATGTTCTAGAGAGAAGTTTTAGTTTTAGACACAATGATGACAATTTTGTCATATTTGAAGCTTTAGATGTATGCAAGAGTTGCTGTGTGATACTGAACTTAAGCATTGTTTTTTCAAAACTCAATTAAATATAATTATTTTTTATATTGCATTAATCTCTTTTATGTAAAATTTTCTTTATAATTTTTAAAAAAGGTCAAACCAAGAACGCTAAAGATCGATATGTTAATATCCAAAAGGAGTAGCCATGTTATCAAAGCTTATTGTTATTGCTAATTTAAATCATTTTAAATTCTTAATATGTAAGATTGATCCAACAGGCAAAGAATCCCTTAAATTGGAAAAAAGTAGTGATAGTATTTTCACTTATCAAAGAAAAGATTTACAAATTTCAAGAAACAATGATCATTTTCAAAGTGATCATGAAAGCGATTTTAGTGTAGATTTTCATCTTAGTGAGAAAGAAAGATGTTGTCGCATACAAGAGATAGCAGATGAGATTGAAACTGTTTTACAACCACACAAACATAAAGCCTGGTATTTTATAGCACCAAAAGTTATCAACGAACAAGTTGTAGAGATACTTCGATCTGCTATGACAGAGTGTATGGTTGTAAATCTTTATGCAGATCTCACAAAAATGCTCGAACATGAGTTGTTAGAACATTGTAAAGTTCTTTTGGCTCAAAAGCATAAAGCTCTTGCTCTTTAAAAAAAGATATTTTAGTCCCAGAATTTTTTACTTCTTAAATCCAAAGATAAGAACTTTTCCATATCTTGTTCCCCAAACTAAAAATAGTATAAGCCAAGCAGTAAACGAAATATCAAATAAAAACTCAGCTCCCCATCCAAAGGCAATGTTAAGACTATACAAAGCTCTGAGTAACACAACAACTTGGACAAACCAGAATATTTTAGTAGCAAAACTATCGGCATTTGGAACCTGTCCTGAATGACCTAAAGTGACTCTCGTTCCAAAACCTATAAGAATAGTCGTTACAAAGCCTAAAGCCAATAAATGGATACCAAGGAAGTAAAAATCTGTATGAAGAAATAACGCCGCTGTATGTGCGATTGCTGAGATCAAAAGCGCAGATGGAAGCCAGAATAATCCCAAATGCAGTACCCATAAGATCGAAGGTGAGCTAAAAAGCGGAAGTTTCCAATTGATAAATTCTTTCAATAAATACAAAGCCAATACAATATCTACAATGATTTGCGCGATTTCAAAATTAAATGAACTCAATAGTGTTTTTAAAATCAATAATATAAACACATATTTTATGAAGTTTTCATTTTTTACCTCAAAAGAGTGCGAAAAAAATGGGATCATTCTTTGAGCAACACTAAAGGTTAAAAATATGATATACATGTAAAAGCCAAGATTTATAGCAAGGCTTTGAACTTGTAGTCCTAGCTCAAAAGCTATAAACAATAAGTGTGAAGCAAGTCCAAAATATTGTGCGTTCAAAATCCAAAAGGGGTCTTTTTTGTCTGCCATCTTTCCTGTTTTATAGAGCTGTGTCAGTTTTAAAACTACTAAAATCTGCGAGATAAAAAGCATCATCATCCCTGCTAACATAAGGAAATGGCTTATATATACACCTAGAACAAACATGATAGAACCTACAATATTAGCGTAAAAGATTTTGGTATAGTAGGTTTTTTCTATGGTTTGCGCTTGGCAAAATCTCGCAAATGTGGTAAATAAAAATCCTGTGAAAAGATTTGTAAATACCATGAATACAAGAGAATACACATGAAAACTCAAAATATCTGTCTGCAAAACAAAGATACCTTTATAACTCAGCGCAAAAGTGAGCATCATCACCACTGCATTTACAATGCCTAAAATAAAAAATGGTTGATGAGGTTGTGATAAAAAATAACCTTCTTGCTTTGCCTCAGTTTTATAGTTCATGATATTCTTCTTCTCTTTTTTTTTGAAGTGTAGTAGGATATTTTTAGAAATTACTTGACGTACATCAAGACATATAATACAATCAAGAAAATTTTACTCTCTTTAATAAGTGGGCGATGGTCCAATTTCGAATTGATGCATAGAAGCAAAACAGGTTACAATGACTGCTATCGCATTTGAAACCTCACCTTACTCTTTATAATCACAAGTCTCCATATTTAAAGATTTTTCAACCCTAAACTGCTGTCTTGTGACAATCCCCCAGTACGGATCTTCATAACGATCTTCTATATAAGTAGTTCGTTCAAATGCGCTGATACTTTTACGCCAAAATTCAGATGCATATTCAGCCCCTTCAATCTGTTTTATCTCCCACTTTCCACAATACTTTCTCCAAATCATATGGGCAAATTGTCTGCCGATCGTAACACTTCGAAAAGAGGGAATAACGTAAAACTCGCAAACTTCGTAACGCGCATCTCCCTTGATGGCGATCGCCGCAATTGCCGCAGGGACATCATCTACTAAAAGAAGCAATCCTTCAATATCCTTACCTATTTGAGTATCGAGTTCAAATACTCCCATCTCATTTGGTTTTTTCAGAGTGATCGAGGAGAACTCAGCCTCATAACATTGCGCAAGGTTCAAATAGGTATGGATATTTGCCTTCGTAATGGTGACTACTCTCATATTATGACCTTTAGAGATTGATTTTTGACGAAAGTCTAGCATAAGGATTTGCAAAAAAGCTGATGACTTGCATGTACGAAATTATACACAAAGCCTAATTCAACTAAAATATCGAAAATAAAGGAATCATTATGAAAATCACAAAAAATATACTTGTAAATATTGATTATCGTCTTAGCGATGCGGATGGCAATCATCTCAATCCTGGAGAAAATGAACTCATCTATCTTCATGGCGGATATAACCATATTTTTTCTGCACTTGAAGATGCACTTGATGGTAAAGAAGTAGATGATAGTTTTACGGTAACACTAACACCAGAACAAACTTTTGGAGAGTACAAAGAGGAACTTGTTGTTCAAGAACCTCTTTGCGAACTACCCGAAGATCTTTATATCGGAATGGAACTTGACACTGAGGATAACTCTGAACTTATTTATGTCGTGACAGATATCAAAGATAAATTTGCACTTTTAAACGCAAACCATCCTCTTGCAGGACGTACTCTCACTTTCGAAGGCAAGATCACAGAACTACAAGAACTTAACGACGAAGAGATCCATGAGATTTTGGAACATAAACATCACGATCATTAACAGCGTTCCTTTGTATTACATGTAAGACAATAATGTACAATTTTTGTCCGATTTAGTAAACTCTCTCTAGAATATTAAATGCAATAAACTTCATAAATTCACGTAAAGGTGCAGTTTATGCAGATCGCTATTCCAACAGACAATGAAAATGCAATCTATCATGACAACGCCTATACTGCTCCAAAATTTTCGATTTATACGATTATCATAAAGAACAAAACAGATATTAGTTTTTCGCTCCAACAGATCATTTATAATCCACTTAGTAGACTTAAATGTGAAGATTTTGATGAGACACAACTTAAATGCAGTTGCGATAAAGAACATGCGAGCAATTTACACCACATTTATGAGCATTACTCACTTCTTGATCTTATTGCCGGCTGTCAATACCTTCTGGCAACACGTTATTGTAAAAATGTTATCAGAAGTATGAAAAACGGCGGAATCCTTATCTATAAAATCCCGCCGATCATCAAAAATGCAGACAATGCAATCAAAAATTTTCTTATAGGAGCTTCCTTTGCAAATACAGCACAACACATACACCATGCATCTTAATGACTTGCCTCTTGATATTGGTTATGCGTCTGAGAAAGTCAGCGTTAAGGGTGAAGATGGCGCCTTCCATGTAATAGGCGGGCAAGATGGAAAAACACAGCTCATAATCTGCGCTCCTTTTCTAGATCATGAGTTTCTCCTTGAGCTTCAGACAATAGAAAAAGAGCTTCCTAATGGCGGAACATATGAAATAACTGCCTCTTTGGTATTTGCCGAGCCCCTAAAAGAGAAACTTGCTCTGCAAAGATTTCAAATCTTTAGTGATGATAAAGAGGAGTTTGCAGATTTTTATGCCACAAAACTCAGTGGCGAACCTTATGAGGGAGCACTCACCAAAGCGCTCATTCTCATCTCTAAAGATGGAGCCATCTTTTATGATGAGTTTGTTACGGATTTAAATGAAAAATTCAACCTTCCAACACTGCTACGTAAAATCTACGCAGCTCAAACTTGCTATACAGGAAAAGGATGCCACTAATGAATGAGTTAATACAAACAATCAAGAAAGAGCTGAGAAATCAGACGACCGTACCCTACTTTGGACTTGGAATCTTTAAAGATACAAAAACAAAAGATGGTGAACAGATGCCCTATGATTCGGACTCTATGATCCTTACCATGAACGATGGCAAGCCGATGAGTCAAAGACTTATGTTTGAGTATTCACGTGCGGCTATGCACTTAGAACAGCGCCGTGGTGTGGACTATATGACACAGCTCATAAACCATATCTATACAAAACCTTTTGAGGCGACCTCTTTGCAAAAAGCGATCAACGATATGGCTCCAAACTATATCATCGATACGAACCGTGATACTAAGATACAAGAGTTGTTGGCTTTTGAGCCACACTGTCTCATCATAGGTAAATCTAGACTTATGGCAGATAAAAACCGTTATGAAGTATATGAATACGATGTAGAAAATAAAAAATATTTTCTTGTCGAAGATGAAGTGCTTGACACTGCCAAAAAGATCCTCTTTAAACCGATGGGTTCACCTCTGCCGAATCCTAGTTTTGTAATCTCAGATGCGGATTATGTGGATTGGCTCACTGAGGCAATGGGCGGATTTGCTCTGCCTCCAATTTTAAAGACATACAGAAAAGCAAAAAAATATCTCTTTTTGGGGACATATTTTGATCGTGATACGGACAGGATGGTAGCAAATGAGCTCACTCTTGATCTTGAAGGCGGTTATGTCGTTACAGATCAAGAACTCGGGAAAAAAGAGAAAAAGTTTGTTGAAAAACACAACTTAGAAGTTATCAATATGTCGCTCGAAAACTTTATTCAAGAATTCATTTAAAGGAAGACTATGCCAATTATTCCAACAGTAAAAGACCGTTCGCCTCGTGGAGAGCGATACTTTGACCTTTTTTCAAAACTGATAAGCGACCGCGTTATTATCATAACAGAACAAGTCGATGACCACATGATGGGCGTTATCGTCGCTCAGCTTTTATACCTTGAAGCGGAAGATTCAAGCGAGCCAATCCATATGTATATCAGCTCTCCTGGTGGCTCAGTTATGGCTGGTCTTGCTATCTTAGACACAATGCAGCTCATCACAGCTCCTGTTTACACGTATGCTATGGGGATGGTTGCTTCTATGGCAGCCGTTTTATTTACATGTGGAGAAAAAGGTCACAGATATATGTTGCCAAATGCCGAAATCATGATCCATCAGCCACTTGGCGGTACGCAGGGTCAAGCAAGCGACATCGAGATTCAAGCAAAACACATCATGAATCTTAAAAAAAGACTTTATAAAATTCTTTCAAAGGCGACTGGAAAACATGTTAAGACTATTGAAAAAGAGAGCGATCGTGATAACTATTTTGAAGCAGAGCAAGCGATTGCATTTGGATTGGCCGACAGCATATTAACTAAAATCTCTCAAAAGGATGTGTGATGAGTGACGAAAAAACTTGTTCATTTTGCGGACGCAAACAAAGCGAAGTCAAAAAAATGTTTTCGTCTGAAAAGACAAATATCTGTAACGAGTGTGTGACAACATGTTCGAGTATCCTCCAAAAAGAGGTCAAGTACGAAGAGCGTGCACAGATGCAAGAACAGCTTCCAAAACCTGAAAAGATTGTAAGTTTTTTAAACAAACATATCATCGGTCAAGAGGATGCAAAAAAAGTTCTTGCCGTTGCCTTGTATAACCACTATAAACGTATTGAAAACCCTGTTTATAACAATGTAGAACTTGAAAAAAGTAATATCCTTCTTTTAGGCCCTACGGGAAGTGGAAAAACATTACTTGCTAAATCTTTGGCAAAGATCATGAACGTACCTTTTGCCGTAGCTGATGCAACAGCTTTAACTGAAGCGGGATATGTCGGTGAAGATGTTGAAAGCATACTTTCACGTCTTTTAGCAGCTGCAAACTTTGACATAGAACTTGCACAACGCGGGATCATCTACATCGATGAGATAGACAAGATCGCACGAAAAAGCGAATCTTCTACTATGGGACGCGATGTTTCTGGTGAAGGCGTTCAACAAGGGCTTTTAAAAATTTTAGAGGGTGCCGAGGTTTATGTTCCGGTGAAAGGTAGCCGTAAAAATTCTACTACTGAGACAGTTTTATTTGACACAACGCATGTGCTTTTTGTTTGTGGTGGAGCTTTTGTCGGACTTGTTCCAGATAGCAATACAAAAAAGAACAACAAAGTGGGTTTTGGTGCTCTTAAAACAACTGAAGAAAAAGCATTTAAAGTGGATCAAAAAGCGCTTGTCCATTATGGGATCATCCCTGAGTTTATTGGACGTATTCCCGTTATCGCTCAACTTCGCGAACTTACAAAAGAGCAAATGGTTCAGATCTTACAAGAGCCAGACAATGCACTTATCAAACAGTTTCAAGCCCTATTTGAAATGGATGGCATAGCACTCATATTTGAAGATAAAGCACTCCAAGCCATAGCAGAACTTGCGACAGAAAAAGGTGTGGGAGCAAGAGGTCTTCGAGGGATCATCGAAGAGGTGATGTTGCCGCTTCAATATTCATGCCCATCAATTGAGAATCTAGAAAGCTGTACAATCACCGAAGCAGTCGTCAAAGACCCGACAAAAGAACCGATTTTTACTTACAAAACACAAAAGGAAGCATAAGATGAAAGTATATTTAGATAATAACGCGACAACAAAGATAGACCCGCTTGTAAAAGTAAAGAT
Organism: Sulfurimonadaceae bacterium; assembly: GCA_028683835.1. GTDB lineage: Bacteria > Campylobacterota > Campylobacteria > Campylobacterales > Sulfurimonadaceae > Hydrocurvibacter. Next base: position 20,675 of record JAQUHB010000003.1, read on the forward strand.
GCAGCCTTTTTTTGAAGATCTATATGGTAATCCAAACTCTCTTCACCAGTTTGGTATGGATGTACGCCCTCACCTCAACGAGGCGCTTGGTTCTATGTATGATGCCTTACATGTCAGAGATGAAGATGACATTCTCATCACTTCATGTGCGACAGAGAGTAACAATGCCGTTTTAAAAGGGATCTTTTTCAAGTACATTTTAAGCAACCCTGAAAAAAATCATATCGTCACCACTTCGGTCGAGCATCCTTCAGTCCTCGATACGCTCTCATTTTTGAGCGAACATGGCGTAGATGTGACTTATGTCGATGTCGATAATGAGGGCGGTATCTCGCTTGAGGCGATGATGGCGGCTGTGACAGACAAAACTATCCTTATCTCTATGATGTGGGCAAACAACGAAACGGGAATGATCTTTCCAGTTAAAGAGGTAAGTGAAGCGGCAAAAGAGAAAGGGATACTTTTTCATACGGATGCCGTCCAAGCAATAGGAAAAATTCCGGTAAATCTCACTGATATTGATGTAGATTATATGACATTTTCGGCTCATAAATTCCACGGTCCAAAAGGGATAGGCGGTTTGTATGTCAAAAAAGGAAAATCATTGCCAAATCTTTTCCATGGAGGGGAGCAGATGGGCGGTAAACGTGCGGGAACACTCAACGTAGCTTACATCGTCGGTATGGGTCTGGCTATGAAACAGGCTGTTGGTCACGTAGAAAAAATGAATATTGATGTAAGACGCCTGAGAGATAAACTCGAAGATGCTATCTCTAAAATTGCCGATACGATTGTCGTAGGGCCTAGAGAAAAAAGAACACCTAATACCATTCTTGTATCTTTAAAAGGTATCGAGGGTGAATCTATGCTCTGGGACTTAAATCGCGCGGGAATCGCGGCTTCAACTGGAAGTGCTTGTGCTTCAGAATCTCTTCATGCAAATCCTGTCATGAGTGCCATCGGCGAAGATCCAGAACTCGCTCACACAGCGATGCGTCTCTCACTTTCACGTTTTACGACAGAAGAAGAGATCGATTATGTTATCGAGATGTTTACAAAAGCGGCTGAGAGACTACGTGCCATCTCCTCTACATATGCTTATACAAATAAAGCTAGCTGACTAGAACCAAAATTGCATTAAAAAAAGAAATTTCAAAAAGGAAACTTATGTCAAAAGTACAAGAATTCATCTACAACAATAACCTTCAATGGCAAGCATCATTTAATGCTAAAACAGACAAGTATGCTTATGGCTACAGAGGGAGTTTGGTTATCACGCCTGGTCAAATACTCTCAGCGGATAAACAGCTTCCTCCAAAAGCGACAGCGACTCAAACAATCTTGCTCAGCAACAGCGACGTAATAGATTTTATAGCATGTGAACTAGAAACCCTTGATTTCTTCGAGCCATTTGTTGAGCGTTATAAAGAGATCCTTTCTCCTGATGGACTCTATATTCTTTTTGTAACTGATCTTGATAGTGATGGTAAATTTACTTATGAAGGTTTGACATTTTATGCATTCGCACTTGACGAGAGTTCGGTATGGAATGAACTTCTTGACCACGCAGACCTTCCAAAAGGGGACTTGAAAAAAGCAAGCGCAGAAGAGAAAATAGATATCGTTTATGACGAGATTAAAAGAACGACTTTACGTATCAAAGATAAAACTTACGAAGAGATCAAAGCACTTAAAAATGCAAGTAAAGCTAAAACTTTATTTGGAGCTGTATAAAGCCCACTTTTTTAAAATAATTTAGAGATATAAAACAAAATATCTCTGAATCTTCCATACATATATCTACCACTCAACTCTTTACAATGTTACCCATTAATTACTATTGTAGCTTTATTATTAGAATCGGGTAAGAAGATTTTCTTGCTACACCAGACAAAGGGTATACTATGACAGTTAATTCTAACTACAATGCGTATTCGTCTTATAGTTCTCAAGGTTCTTCGTCATCTTCAAAATCGGCAAAACCAAATTTTGAAGAGATGGCACAGCAACTACTGACTTCGATGGATAGTGATAACAGTGGTGGAATCAGTAGTACAGAGTTTAGTACGGCAGCGCAAGCATCAGATTCAAGTGGCAGTAACACGAGCAGCAGCTCATCAGCCACTGACGTATTTAACAAACTTGATAGCAATAGTGACGGTAGTTTAAGTACGTCTGAACTTATGACAGCACTTAAAAACATGAAGCCACCTGAACCGCCACAAGGAGGCGCACAAGGACAAGGAGGGATGCCTCCACCACCGCCACCGGAACAATCAAGTGATTCATCATCTACATCATCTTCTAATAGTTCAAGTCTGAGCAAAATTTTCTCTGCACTCGATACAAATCAAGATGGTTCAATCAGTGCAGATGAACTCTCGGCACTTTTTACAAATGCATCGAGTCAAACAAGCAGTACTGATGCAACAAGTACAACGTCAACTATAGCAAATGATTCTGCTTCTCAAACAACCGAGAGTACAAGTAAAGAACTCAGCAATAATTTTCTTCAAAAAATTCTCTCTTACTACTCAAGTAATTCGACTTCAAGTACAGATTCTACATCACTGCTTAATCTCAGTGCCTAGCATTCATGCCTCTTTGAGGCATGTTACTTTTTATTTACTTTTTTAAAGATACAATCAAGCTATGACTCATATTTTAATGATAGAAGATGACAGTGAATTAGCACAATTGTTACAGATGCGTCTTCAAAAGGATGATATCGAAGTTACTATAGCTTTGACTCCTCTGGAAGGTTTGAACTTTTTTCAAACAAACAGTTATGATCTACTTATACTTGATCTTTCCTTACCCCAAATGGATGGGATAGAGATATGCCGTCTTATACGCCAAGAGAGCAATATCCCCATCATCATCTCATCGGCACGCTCAGATATACGAGATAAGATGAGAGGCTTTTCTAGCGGAGCAGATGACTTTATACCAAAGCCATATGATTCAGAGGAACTCGTTTTCAGAATAGACGCGATCATGAGACGTATCCATCCCTCAATCCCAAAAAAATCAACTCCTTTTGAGCTTGATGAGGAGCGTCACGAGATCTCAAGGGATTCCATTCTCTTACATCTCACACAAGCGGAATACGATATTGTCGCTTATATGATAAAAAAGGAACGTTTTGTTATTGCCAGAGAGGAGTTGCTTCTCAATATCAGTTCCATCAAATATGAAAGCAGTCTTAAAAGTATCGATGTTATCATGGGACGTATCCGTCAAAAGATAGGCGATGATCCAAAACATCCGAAATATATCGTTTCAGTGCGAGGCGTAGGGTATAAATTTGTCAATGAATAATCACTCTATCATCCGTCTTGTCTCGATTTTTTTTCTACTGATATTTTTACTTATCAATACTCTCTTTTGGACAGCGCATCAACATTTTTCAAAGCAGGAGGAACTTGACCAAGTACGCAGATTTCTCCTTGCTGAGAGACTGTTTCATCATACTCAAGATGATTTTAGCATCGAGCTAAAACAGCTTATGATCCGCCCATCGACAGCAAACGCCAAAGAACTATTATCGCATGGCGAGTTACTGCTAGAACTACCTTTTGGAAAAATAGTAAAACTTGATAAACATACATATTTTATCAATACCCCACCACCGCCGCCGCCTTTTATCAAAGAGATGCGGTTCATGCCACCGCCGCCTTTTAGAAAAGCTTTTCCCTCAATAGTGTTAGAGGATATACAACCTTCCTCCTTGCTGACCTTTTGGATAATCCTCATGAGCGTAGATATTTTGATACTGCTATTTTTTGCCTATCTGCTTCGCAAGCTTTTACCTTTGCATCGGCTCAAAAATGCCATTATCACCTTTAAAGAGGAAGATACCGTTTTAAATGTAGCAATTCATGGAAAAGATGAGATTTCGCAAATAACGTATGAGTTCAACAACGCTCTTCAAAAAATCGCAGCGATGAGGGAAGCCCGTTCACTCTTTTTGAGAAATATTTTGCATGAACTCAAAACCCCGATTATGAAAGCTTCTTTGATTGCCGATTGTTTGGAATCGTCTCCAAATCAAGAACGTCTTAAACAGATATTTTCACGTATGGATTATCTGCTCAATGAATTTGCGAAAATGGAGCGTTTTAGTAGTGGAGAGTGGCTATTAAACCTCCAAGAATACCGCTTTGTCGATCTGCTTGATCAGGCTTGCGATATCCTTTTATGCGACAAAAATATGATTTTGATTGAGGGGGAAGAATCAGGACTTGTTTTACATGTAGACTTTGAACTCTTTAGCGTTGCACTCAAAAACCTTCTTGACAATGCGTTCAAATATTCAGACCAAAAACCGACTCTTCATATCAGCACCGATTCCATTTGCATCTGTAGCAAAGGGGAAGAACTTTCACAAAAAAAACAAAATTTTTGTAAACCATTTAACCGAGCATATGAGAGTTCTTCTGCGGGCCTTGGTCTTGGACTTTATATTACCGACTCCATTCTCAAAAAACATAACTTTAACCTATTTTACCGCTATAGTAATGGGTATAACTGTTTTAGTATCAAACTTTTCTAAGCTTCTCTCTCACACTAGCTTTAAAAGCTTTCATCCTCAGTTGAGTTATCATCTCCATGGCATCTTGCCGCAGTTTTTTTATCTTACTCAAAATTATCAAGCGAATTTGCTACTTGTGGAAATTTACTTAAGTCGTACAACTCAGCCTACCTCGCCCTCTTGCGGTTCTTCTTGAACTTTTTCCCCTATTCCGCGCTTTGTCAATGGAATATCTTCACGGAATTTTTTCTCTTTATACGCAGGAGATCTTGCAATACCATTTTTACTTCCAAGTTTATATATTTCTGCATTGAGAAAATGCGCATCAAACTCTTTAGTAAAAGGCATATCCCAAGTGATACATCCGATGCTTGGACAGATCGCCGCACATTGAGGATCGTCAAAGATGCCGACACACTCGACACACTTTTCAGGTTGAACATAGTAACGAGGATTTCCCGTTGGGTTATTGCCATCATCCACTATCGCCTCAACAGGACAGTTTTGCAAACATGCATCACAAGTTATACAAGTATCGTTTATTATTACAGCCATCATATGTTCCTTGATTTGGGTTAATGACCTTGCATCATATAGCTACAATCATTCTTATACACACTAATTGCAATATACGTTCTAGAAGACCTACATGTGAGGAAAATAAGGAGGAAATCGTCTCTTCATGATTAAAAGAGACTTAATATCGGCAGATGAAGAAAACCTTTTTTTTATTTTTGACTGACACTGTCCATACCTTTGCTTTTAAAAACTTCTCCATTATTTAGTATTAAAAAATATTCAATTTTTTTCTCTTGTAGTAAAGTGATCGCATCGTGTAAACTCATAATCGAAACAGCCGTCGCTATCGCATCCAATGCCGTATTATCACCATTTCCATAAAGTGTCACAGAAGCAAAAAGCTGTTCGGATCTTCCTGTTTTTGGATTAAGCAGATGATTATGAGACTTATTTTTAATATAGCGTTCATAATTGCCGCTCGTAGAAATCGCAAAACGAGGTAACTTGGAATGGAGTGTTGTGAAAATAGAGTTTGGGTGAAACGGATCTGCAATGGAAACATCACAAGGACCAATACAGCCAATATCTCCGCTAGCAGCTACAACTGCTGTCATAATTTGTCGCTTTTGCAACAGATCAATTGCCAAATCGACTGCATATCCTTTGCCGATCCCACCTAAGTCGATTACACTCCCTTTTGCAAGACTGGCATGATTGCCTATGAGTTTTAGCTTATCCGTTCCTACATGTTTCAATGCTTTTTGAAGTTGATTTTTATCAGGTAAGCATTCATTTTCCCCAAAATGATATGTCCCATAACTTACCGATCCTATCGTGATATCGAAGACTCCATGTGTCAATGCAGATATCTCTAAAGAACGTTCCAGCACTTTTTGAGTACGTGGTGTCAAATCCATTTCGCCTGATCTATTAAGACGTGATATTTCAGAATCATTTTTGTATGTAGAAAGACTATTATCAAGTTCTCTAAAAAGATTAAAAACGGCATCGCTCGTATCTACGTCTGGCGTTCGAACACTAATAAGCGTCCCCATATGCACTTGCGTCCGCTCATCTGCCCATAACATGATGCTCATTATCAAAAGTATCCAAAATGTTTTCATAGTCAAAGTTTATCATGTAAAAAGATCTTTTTTTACAAATGATAGCAATTATCAATATTAATATAGTTTTAAGATTATTTGATTAAACTTCCAAAATAATAATCATAATCAAAATCATAAAGGATTCTTCATGAACAAATCTCTTCTCCTTAGTTCAGTTGCCGTCATGGCCATTATATCTACTTCAGTGAATGCTGATGAGATAAGTGATCTAAAAACACAAATCAAAGAACTGGGTAAACGTCTTGAGACAATTGAAAATAATAATAAAACGAATGCGGAACAAACGCAGACTCTTGCCGATGAATTAATCAACACACAAAACGCAACTTCATTCAGTACGGTTGATATGAGCAAAACGGAAGCCGGACTCGGTGCAGCTGCTTCAAAAGTCTATTATTCAAAAAACCCACTTTCCATTGGCGGATACGGAGAAATACACTTTTCACATTCTAAAAACAGTGGTATCAATGACACTGAAGTAAATCGTTTTGTTCCTTACATCGGCTACAAATTCAGTGATAATATTATTCTAAACTCCGAAATTGAATTTGAACATGGCGGAGAAGAAGTATCGGTAGAGCAGCTTTATCTTGATTTTTTAATTGATCCGGTATTTAATGTCCGCATTGGACACCAAGTTGTTCCAATGGGATTGGTCAGTCTCAATCATGAGCCGGTCTTGTTCAACACAGTCAATCGTCCCGATATCGAGACCTATATCATCCCTTCAACATGGCATGAAAACGGAATAACTTTTCATGGTAAAACAGATATATTGAACTATTCCGTTGGTGCTGTGGTTGCTTTAGATATGGGATTGGCAGAACATGATGGATCTCTTGATACAGATACGTACGGTAAAAATTGGATCAACAACGGACGTCGAGGAGGATATGAAAGAGATGCACAAACTTCTAATCTAGGATTTGTTGCACGCATCGATTATACCGGTATTAACGGACTTCTTGTAGGTACTAGTCTCTATACGGGAAATGCCGGTCCATCTACAAACGGCAAAGAGCCGGGACGCTTAACGATTGGTGAACTTCATGCTCAGTACCAGACAGAAGGGTTCAAAATCAAAGGGCTATATACTCAAGCACATCTAAGCCATGCAGATGCCTATCTTGGAACACATACCGTTGGTGATACTTCTCTGCTCTTTCCAGTTCATCCCGAATCTGCAAAGGGAGGATATGTCAATCTAGAGTATAACATTCTTCCACATCTAATGCAGACAACTACACGACTACCGGTTTTCTTTCAGTATGAAAATTACAATCTAGCCGATTCAATGGCTGGCGGAACTCCCTTTGGGACAACTGAGAGCTTTACATACGGCCTGAACTACTTTCCTCATCCTCAAGTAGTTTTAAAAGGGGAATATACTCTGCGTCATGATAAAAATGATGGAGATTCAGCTAATTATATTGATGAAGGAATATATTCGATTGCGTTGGGATTTATTTTCTAATGAAAACTTTTATATATCTACTCATCCTTTTTAGCAGCAGCTTTGCCCAGATTTTGGGTGATCCTGTGGCCTTGACACAACATACATTCAATGCCAAATCCATTGAGCAAAAAAATATTATACTGAGTGAGAAACAGGCACAACAGCTTTCAAAGGCGTCGCAACAAGCTATCGATACAAAAATATATAGGATCTATATCGCAAAAAATGGATCGTCAACAATTGGGTATGGAGTCCTGCTTAACAAAAAAGTGCGGACTAAAACTGCTATCGCTCTTTACTTGATCGATATGGAATATAAGATCAAATCAATTGAAATCGTAGCTTTCAATGAACCTATTGAATATCTTCCCACAAAAACTTGGCTAGACGGATTTGATAACAAAAATAGCACAAATGCATTACGTTTAAATCAAGATATTCCTACGGTAAGCGGTGCGACTCTCTCTGCTCGTGCTATCACAGATGGAAGTCGTATTGCACTTTCACTCATTAATATCATAAAGCCTTAACCATGAAATTCATTGCTTCCAAAAAGCTTTCTGACAATCAAAGCCTTCGATTGGTGATGATATGGATGATTGTGGCATTAATCATCACTTTAGGCTTAAACATTATTGTAAAATCTATCGATTATGGAACATCACCGCAGCAGTGGGTAGATACTCTTTTAGGAAATACTGAAAAATTTATTGATCCTATGACCATAAACGATCTGCTTCTTAGAGTCCATACCGATCTTTTTACACTCATTCTCATCTATATTTTGATCGGATCTCTTTATATTCGTACTTCTCATCCTAAAAGTTTAAAACTAGGATTGCTAAGCATCTCGCTGATTACACTCATCCTCTATCCCATAATGCTCATTGTATCAGTATTATACTCCGGTGCTTTTGCAGTTGAAATAGCAGGTGTTTCTTTCATCCTTTTCAACCTCATCATGCTCATAGAAAGTATCTGGCTTTTAATCATGCTGATTCGAGGAAAACTTTAATGAACCCTCGCATTTTACAGCTCTTGGCTCTGGTTTTTATTGCTTTGGTTCTTTTACAATCTGTACTGGGAGGAGTTTTATTTTGGCATAGTATTGGTATTACACCCCATGCTATATTCTCCCATTATGAACATAAATCACTTCATGGACTTTTAGAAGTTGTCTCACCTCATGCTTTATTCATTGCCGTCGCTTTGATGGCAACACTTCATTTTCTGAGCTTCATCCCAACGATCAATGAAAATACAAAACGTGTAACTACTCACCTACTTTTTGGTTTGTTTATCCTTGATCAAGGATCAGTATTTTTTATAGCCTCAGGATTTGAACTCTTTGCTATCATAAAATTAGGATCATTTATCCTGTTTGAACTTCTTCTTGGATGGGTTTGGATTATTATCTTTGAGAAAACTCTTAGGGAATTAAAATGATACATCACAGAGTGTCTACAACACACTCTTACAAAAAAGCAAGAGTTAGTTATAAAGCTTCAAGGTCTCTGCGATGCTTACCTGTAAGGCTCTTTGCTCTTTTGTGATGTTTTCTCTGAAGGCTTGCGGGCTGACCTCCGGAGACATCAATCCCAGTTTTTTATGTACGCGGATAACATAATTGTCACTTTCTACAAAATGGTCGTTATATTCGGCAGTGTAAGGCATATCCCAGACGATGCAGTCTTCAGTCGGACAAACATCGGCACATTTAGGCACTGCGGCATCCACGCACTCTATACACTTTTCAGGTTTGACGTAAGTAAACTCTCCATAAGCCAACGGCGACTCATCGGCAGTGACTATGGCAGTCGCAGGACACTCATCGATGCAGGCATCACAGTTGATGCAAGAGTCAGTTATAAGTACAGCCATTACTCACTCCTGTTTTGGGCTTTGTGATAGATTCGAAGCAGCCATAAAGGGGGATTCTCTCTTAACATATCTTGAAGTTTCATCGTCGCTTCCATAATACTCTCGCCCTCAGCAACCTTTGCGGGATGGATGCCTGAGGCTTGAACCATTTTTGAAGCAGTCGGCCCTATTTGAGTACAGTACAAGATATCTGCGTTTTTAAGTGTCATGATCTTGTAGTTTAACTTTTCCTGTTCGCCCTGCGGCTCATCAGAGCTGTCCACTACTTCTAAAAATTCGATATTATCTTTATCGACCTCATAGAGGTAAAAACTTTTTGACCAGCCGAAATGCTGGTCTATGTTTTCACCTGTTGAGGATGCAAAAGCGATATTCACACTTCTTCCTTTCTGCCTTTTCTAAGGCAAGCTTCTACAGAAAATCATTTAGTGATTTTCTTGCATCGTGCTTTAGCACAGAAGTGCCTTAGCGGCCAGCGTAGCTAAATGAGCTTCGATCATTTGGCGTTCAAATTAAAAAGAATCCATAACGTTCGCGTGAGAAGTACGAGCATCCATAGGGATTTCAGCCATAAATGCTTGTTCTTTTACAGTCGGAAGCATTAAACCTTTAGATTTGTGCTCACGGATCTTGTATATTTGGGCATCATTACCCTCAGAAAAGTAGTCGTTAAACTCTACAGTATAAGGCATATCCCAAACGATAGAACCCTCAGTAGGACAAACATCCGCACAACGAGGAGTATCAGCATGACCTACACACTCTACACAAGTTTCAGCTTTTACATAAAATCTTTCACCCTCGAACGGATTTTTGTCGTTATCATCCGGCAAAATTGCCGCTACAGGACACTCAGATGCACACGCATCACAGTTTATACACTCTTCAGTTATCATTACAGCCATTTGGTACTCCTTATTTTTTAATAATTTAGAAATAATATGCAAGTTTTATTCGAACTAAAAACTGCTCACTTTAAGATTTTCGAGCAAGGGTTCGAGTTTAATATCGATTCCACGTAAAAGCATCGTTGCCTTACATCCCTCTTGCAGATCAAGTTTATCATACGCATTTGCCGTGATTAGAGAGATGATGTCTCCAAAATCACTATTGTTTAAAGTCAGCTCGCAAAGAGAATTATTGCGTCTAACATTTTGCAAAGTTACGGGAAGCGTATTTTCTATGGAAACTTTCCCCGGACAATCTTTACTTAAACACACAGAACCCTCTTGAAAATTGCAGTAGACTTTGTCGCCCACACTCAGCCACTTGGGTTTTTCTGACTTTATTAAATACATCGCACTCTCGCCACTGTTTACATGTATGTAAGTTACGATATCTGTTTCTTCGATATTTTGAACTGTTGCAATAACTTTATTCATAAGTTTTGCCTACATCAAATAAAGTACGACATTTTTGTCGATCATCGTCTCAAAATGGTTCAACAACATGTCTGCCGTTGATGTCGAACCTAAATGACAACCTGAACAAGTTCCCTGATAATTAAGCCACACTTGTGGTTTATCTCCTGGAATATAGTTAACAAGCTCAATTCCGCCACCGTCAATTGCCAGTGTCGGACGTATCTTTGTCTCTACGAGGTTTTCCACAAGAGCTTTTTGTTTTAAAGGATCAAAAGCGTGAAAGATCTCATTTTTCTCAGTTGTAGTACCTGAATTACTTACATACGTAATCATCTCTTGAGCTTGTTTATTGTCGTTATATGCCGCTGTGATGAGATAACGCATCGCTTCGGCAGTATTGTCAAGTTGTTTAAAAAGAATTCCTGCTTTTACCTGAGATTCTACATGACCAGTATCAGCAGCCATCTTGTAATACTCAAGTGCTTTATCTATATCTATCGCACCTATCATCCCTTTTTCATAAAAGATACCAAGAGAATGCTGTGCTTTGACATTTCCAAGTTCAGAAGCTTTCAAAAACCAAGATGAAGCCAATTCATAACTTTGTGTACATCCACGTCCTTGCATATGCATGATGGCAAGATTGACCATCGCATCAGGATTTTCTGATGCAACCTCAGCAAAAAGTCCGTATGCTCCACTATAATTTTTTGATTCAAACTCTTGTAATGCTCTCATAAATATTTCACTCATAGCTTTATCCTTTTTATGGCATTTAAAACAGATTATGCAACAAATGTTCTAGAACTCTTTTTGCATATAGAGTCTTAAATTGCAAAGGAGCATATATGATTGCGATCCCTGTAGATTCTGTATCAACAGATGTAAAATCATCCAAACTGTTTGGTAATGTCAAAATGTTTGCTATATACAAACCCAAAGAAGACACCTTCTTTTTTATACTCAATAAAGAGAGCGGAAACGGTATCAAAACAGCCAAGATGCTCAAAAAATGGAATATAAAATGTGTCGTTTACTCTTATATGGGTAACGGTCCATTTTCTGAATTAAACAAAGATAAAATCGATGTTTACTATATAGGTAAAGAGCCGATGGAACTGAGCCAGATCATAAAAAGTCTCACAGATGAAAGATTTGTAAAAGTAACAAAATCAAATGCAGACACCTATCTTGACTCAGGAACAGCGACACAAAACTGTGAGTGTGGCTGTGCATGAGAGAGTATAAAAAAGAGATTCTTACTCCCGAGATGCAAGAGATAAGATCAATGATTCTCAATACTGTCACACAACGTGAAGCAATAAAAAGCGAGATGGAACTTTGGTTTGAGCAGCATCCAAAACAGAACTATCCAAATATGAAAAATCTTATTTTGGTAGATGCAACACTCTCAAAATTGGATAGTTTCTATAAGCAGTTATGGGATTACCATAATACTTTGAAATAACAGATGCAAGAAGAATACAAAACAAAAGCCAGACTTATAGATGAGATCTCTGATATCGAACAATATCGCCCTATTTTAGAAAAAGACTGTTTTAAAAAAGATGAACCACATTGGAGAAGTTTAAGTAAAAATACCATTACCCTTTTTCAAGTGCTCATCGACCAAGATATGAAAGATCTTGTCAATGTACTCAATCACTATCCGCAGTATACAGAATGGGTATGTGAGCATTTTCGCTATGCATACAGTTATAGTGAAAACGAAGCAGATATCAGTGCAACGTCTGATCTTCTTTTCTTGGGAGAACAATACTTTTCAAAACAGTTTGTAAGAAATGTAGTACGCAAACTTCCAAAAATAGATGATATCAGCATCGAAGAAGTGACAAAACTTGCTTTACGTGTAGAGCAAAATCATATAAAATGGCATCCGATAGTAACAAATTATTTTCTCGATGCGATTGCAAGATATATCAATATGTCGCATCTTCATCCCTTGCAACGTATTGTAGTGATGAAGCCGATACGCAAGCTTGAGCACAGAGAAACCTATATCTATGATGCCGATGATCGTGACGCAGTTTTAGATATACCTTACATGAATTAAACTAAAAAAAGGAAGAACATTATGGACAAAGAAACACTAACACAGGAACTTTTAAAACAGGCAAGAAACGCTTTTGAGACAGCTTCAACATTGCGTGAGAGTCAAAGAGTAGAAGTTTATCTTAACAATGGCACACCAAAAACTTCGGATGTTTTAGAAGAGGATGAGGAGATCGTCTATTCTCCAACTCGCATACTCTGTTATCAAATCCATGGATACGACTACCTCGAAGATGAGATAAAAACTTGGATCGATTATGCAAGAGAACCAAATCCACTAGAAGAAGGTATGCCCATACCTGAACCTACAAATGTAGAGACATCTATCCGTGAACTCATAGATGAACTTGCAAAGAAAAAAAGTTTAAATAGAGATGAGATTAGCTCATTTGAAGTGTTTGCAAATCTCCCGATGGATCTTCTAGGAAGTATAGAACAACAGATCATCGAATACTGGTGGAGTGCAAATGAAGAGGAAAATGGAAAAAAACTCGCACTTCAACAGATACAAGAAGCGCTTAGTTTTTAAACTCTATAAACCTACAATGATATTATTATATGGGATTGAGGCATAAGCCTTTTTTCCTAGATGTAAGCTTTTATCTTCATTTTGTAAAAGTGCTACAAGAACCGTTTTTTCGTCAATACGAAGAGCCACTTCTGTGTTCTCATCTTTAGTTTCAACAGACTCAAGAACTCCTTCTAAAATATTTATATTTGCACTCTCTTGTAAAGGTTTTGAAGAGATTTTTATGTCGCTGGATTTGATGATCGCATAGATATCACTACCTGTTTGTAAGTTCATATTTGTGACAGACTTCGATGTTATCGTAGAAATAATCTTTGTTTTTCCAGATAAAAGAATACTCACAACTCCTCTAAGATTATGAAGCTCAATATCTGCGATAACTGATGGAATTTGATTTCTTGCACTTGTGGTGAGAAAAGTTCTATTGAGTATATTTGCCAAAAGTTCAGGTTTATCTCCAGCTTCCGAAAAACGGTTGATAAACTGACGGTGAAGTTCGTCAAGTCGTTCATATGTTTTGATAAGTTCTTTTCCGTACGATGTCAGAGTTGTTCCACCGCCACCTTTTCCGCCAGTTTGTCGCTCCAAGATAGGTTCATCAGCAAGAAGATTCATACTATTCATTCGCTCCCATGCTGCTTTATAGCTCATCTTCATCTCTTTTGCAGCAGCGTTCATAGAACCTGTTTTTTCTATCATATGCAACAGCTCTATTTTTCCCGGACCTATAAAATTTTTTCCATTTTTTGTAAGCCAAAAACGACCGTCAATTCTCATTTTTCTATCCTTTTAGCTATTTAAGAGTGCTTCTAACTCTCGTGCTGGAACGGGCTTGCTCTTAAAATATCCCTGATACATGGTACAACCTTTTTCTTGTAAAAACGCTAACTGTTCACTATGTTCAACGCCCTCGGCGAGTACCTTAAATCCAAGAGCTTGTCCCATAGCAATGATAGCAGTTACTATTGCCATATCATCTGTTTCATAAGGGATGTCATCAACAAAGCTTTTATCGATTTTAAGGACATCTATCGGAAAGCGTTTGAGATAACTAAGCGATGAATACCCTGTACCAAAATCATCTATTGCAAGTCTGATTCCCTTAGCTCTGAGACTGTGAAGCATCTCTATCGTCTCCTCTTCTCTTTGCATCAATACGCTTTCTGTGAGTTCGAGTTCTAATCTTTTTGGATCATATCCACTTTTTTTCAGTGCATTTTCCACAATGAGTAAAACATCTGTATAGCGTACCTGATGTGCTGAAAGATTTACAGCCAAAGTTAGACGATGACCAAGATTGAGCCAAATTTTACCCTGTCTGCATGTCTCATTTAAAACCCATTCCCCAATTTCACTGATAAGACCTGTATCTTCAGCGATGGGAATAAACTCTACAGGAGAGACTATTCCGCGTACGGGATGATTCCAACGTATAAGTGCTTCTGCACCTACAATTCGTCCAGATGTTATATGTACTTGAGGCTGATAATAAACTTCAAACTCATTATTTGCTATAGCGTGACGAAGTTGCGTTTCACATTCAAGTTTTTTTCGTGAAAGTTGTGTCAATTCATCTGTATAGTAACGATAAGTTCCTCTTCCCTCTGATTTAGATTTATATAAAGCCGCATCCGCATATTGCATCAGCGTAGAAGCATCTTCAGCATTATCGGGAAACAAAACGATCCCAACACTCGAGCTAATATGGACGGAGATACCTACTGAGAGTTTATAATCCATCGATAAATACTCTATCATCTCCTGTGCTAAACGTCCCGCATCTTCAGGATGAACAATGTTTTGAAGCACTATGGCGAATTCATCGCCGCCTAAACGACTGATAATATCGCCCTCTCGAAGGCGAGCAGAAAATCTCTGAGCTACGAGTTGTAAAAGTTCATCACCCACACTGTGCCCATAACTATCATTGATATCTTTAAAACGATCCAAATCAAACATAAGTAATGCTATCTGATGCTTTACCCCTTTTGCATGTTGAATACTCTTATGAAGATGTGATACCAGCAAAGAGCGATTGGCAAGACCTGTTAACGAATCGTAATTTGCCAAAGTCTCCAGACGCTGTTCATAAAGTTTTCTTTGTGTTATCTCTTGAACTGTTCCAAGTGCATAAAAAAGTTCTCCTCCATCATCTAGTTCAAACTTTGCAAACTCATGTACCCACTTGACCTCTCCATCGACAAGAATCCTATGCTCTATTTCATATACTTTTTCTTGTAAGCCTGCTTTCCATGTTTCGTCAAGTCTTTCAACATCATGAGGATGCACATATTGTAAAAATAATTCATAAGTGATATTTGTTTCGATCTCTACACCAAAGATACGATAAGTCTCATCCGACCATTGTAAGGTATTATTTTGAAAATCGTATTTCCAACTACCTATATGAGCTAGTGCTTGAGCAGCATTGAGATTTTCATCTTTTATTTGTAACTCTTTTTCTTGTGCTTTTCGCTCACTAATATCACGATATATGGCCATGAAATAGTTTGTATCAGAAATTTTTACAGTAACAATTTTGATAAAAATATCAAGAATTTTTCCATCTTTTGTACGGTGAAGAGTTTCAAAGGTATCAAATCCATTTTCAAAAATTTGCTGTTTGTGTTTATGTACTTCTTCTAATGACATAATTGCTTCATAATCTATAACTGTCAATTTTCCAAACTCTTCAGCCGTATACCCAAGCTGGTTATGTGCAGCTGCATTAAACTCCACAGCTTTGAGTGTTTGAGTATCAATAAGAACTACGCCATCGGGAATTGCTTCAAACAACTTTTGATATTTCAGTTTATTTGATAGAATCAGATTTTTTTCGTAACTCAGTTCTTTTCTTATCTCTTCAAGATCTTGAATCTTCTCGTTTTTATTGTCAATAAGCTGAACTAAGAAATCAAAATAGCTTCCATGCACAGCATGTAAAATATCATGACGGCTCAAAGAACCCATAAATTCCTGATTTTCATCTATAACAATGAGTTGATGTACACTGTGCTGTGCCATCAGGGCAGTTGCTTCATACAAAGAAAGATCTTTTTTTACAACCTCAAAATTTTTATGTGCCAGACTTAAAGCACTATTATCTTGTGACTCTTGCATATTAATACAAAAATATGCGATATCACGCTCTGTCACAATGCCTACAGGCTCACTTGCATCTACCAATACAGCATAATCAGATTTATGATCTTTCATCAAAGATGCCGTTTCTGTAATAGAGGTTAAAGAGGGAACAAGAAGTGGCATTTTACTTATAACGTCTGCCACCACTTTCACTTTACTCAGTTCTTCAAAACCCATATGACGAAGAAAATCCCCCTCAGTAACAATACCGACAAAACGCTTTGCCTCATCTACAACAACTAAATGACGATACTCTTTCTCCTCCATAATGATGTAAGCATCATGAAGATGCACAGATTCTTCTATACAAAAAGGGTTTTGACTCATAACAGCATTCAAAGGGGTGTTGATGTCGATATTCTCACAGACAACACGAAGTGCATCATGTTCTGTAAAGATACCAACGGGTATCTCTTGTTCATCTACAATAATAACAGAACTGATTTTGTGCTCTGCCATAGATATCAAAGCTTGAGAAAGAGTTTGAGTCGGGTAAAAACTTATTTTAAAAGAGGAAACGATCGATTTTAAAGTTATAAATTCCAATATAAAACCTTATAGATGATAAATAAGATTTATTGTAGCAAATAGTTCCAAAAAAATAACACTATTTAACCTTTGTAAAGTGTGATTTTTGCCTCACGCGAGAGTTGTTTGATAGTATATTCGCGTTTACAGGCACTACTTCTATCTTCACACTCTTCTACATGCAAGAGCTTTACAGGTCGTCTTGCTTTAGTATATTTTGCGCCATTTTTCGAGTTATTGTGTTCATTAAGACGCTTATTTACATCTTTTGCTATACCTGTATACAAAGTGTTATCACTGCACTCCAAAATATAAACAAAATAGGACATAGTAAACCTTACAGAAAAGAGGATATTTTTGCAAATGATAACCAAAGAATAAGAAAACAAAGATTTAAGTGTGTGGATTATTGGTAAATAGTATATGATTACAAAACTATTTTTTGGAGAAACTCTTTGATACAGATCAGTGAACATATATTTTGCGATGACTTTATACAAGAGTGCTACATGGAAAGCCGTTTTTTTCCAAATCCCTATCTTGATTATCCCTTTTTGATTATAGAAAATTTTCTAACACAAGAGCAGTGCAATCTTGTCGTTTCTGAGATTCAAAATAGTTCAACTGCACATAAAGCGATGATAAAATCAGCCTTGCTTAACAGTGTTGTTTCTCCAAGTGTAAATGAAAAGATGAGAAAAACTACTCTTTACAAACTCCCCGAATATCTAGAAACCCTTTATCAAGAAAATTTTGTAAAGTACCAAAATAACATAGAAAACACCTTTTCTATGGCGTTGACTACAGCTACACAGATTCAAGCACTTGAATATCTTGAGGGTGATTTTTACATGAAACATGCCGATGATTCAAGTGAGATTTTAAATAAAGAGAAAAATACCACAGGTTTTATCTGCGTAGCTCCGCAAAGAAAACTCACAACAGTTTTGTTTGTCTCTTCACATGAAACAAGAAAAACAGACTCTACACTTCATAGTTTTGACGGCGGAGAACTCATCTTCAATTATCTTTATGATAAAGATGGTAAACAGGTATCACTTCAGCCAAAGGCTGGTGACATGGTTGTTTTTCCTAGTAATCCTTGCTTTAGTCATGAAGTATTACCCGTCATATCTGGGTATAGAGCGACTTTAGTTCAGTGGCATAATTGCATTAGCTAATTTTGACGATAAAATAAACGAAAGATTGAGTATAATTCCACCATGAACGATAAAAAACAGCTAATTCAAGATATACAAAATCTTCTTAACAGTTATGTTGGTATCAATAAAACTGATATCAATCCCGCTTTACTTGAATTTATGGACGAAGAAACACTTAAGAACATCATCTCCGATCTACTCTATCAAAAAGAACAGGAAAAAGATGTTGACTTAGAGTGGCTCGAACAATTCAAAAAATATATTTCTTAAATTATTTTTAGATAAACAAGTTAAATAACATTTTTATTTATTGTACTTTAATGTTTTGTTAACAAAAATAGCAATATAATAATGAGAACAAATTCCAACATGGAGAAAAAAATGGCGAGTGTAGATCTTGTTCAGTTAACTGAACAAACAAAAAAATTAACTGCAATGGTAGTTGAAGATGAAGCGGTAGCAAATGAGCTTCTAAGTTCAACTTTTAAAAACTTTTTTTCTGAAGTAAAATCAGCTTTCAATGGGAAAGAAGCTTTAGAAATGTACGAAAAAATGATGCCAGATATCGTATTTTTAGACATCATCATGCCAGAAATGGATGGAATCGAACTAGCACGTCGTATACGTGAGATCAATCCAGATCAAATAGTAATCATCATCTCTGCAAGTAATGATATTCAAAAAATCTCTGAATCAATCGAGATCGGTGTAAACAGTTTTATACAAAAACCGATCGATACAAAGAAAATCATAGAATTGATCTCAAACATCGTAAATATGATCAACAAAAAGAAAAAAATAGAAACTAAAACTTTTTCAATATCTCTTCCGCTTGATCTCTATGAAATGGTTGATGACAACGCTAAAGCTGAAAGTATCTCTAAAAATGCAGTTATTATTAGAGCGCTAAGAAGTTTTTACAACGATTAAAAAAACTCCCTCGATTTTATATTTTTTTAAGATTTTAAAAGATATAATTTCGGCTCAGAACAAACCGTCTGTAAAGATGGCTCCATCATCTAATGGTTAGGATTCAAGGTTTTCATCCTTGCCATAGGGGTTCGAATCCCCTTGGAGTCACCACTTCTTTTATTTTAACTTCCCAATTTTCTATATTTTTAATCTTTTACAAATCAAATTTTAGTTACAATTTTGCTAAAAAATTAGGAATTTATATGTTACGTTTTGCCCCAAGTCCAACCGGTGATATGCATATCGGCAATCTTCGCGTCGCCCTTTTTAATTATATAGTTTCAAAACAGAGAAATGAATCTCTTTTAGTCCGTATCGAAGATACAGACAAAGAGCGTAATATTGAAGGAAAAGATAAAGAGATCTTAGAAATCTTAGGTATTTTTGGGATCGAATACAAAGAGCTGATGTATCAAAGCAACAATCTTCGTTTTCACTCCATGATGGCTTTGCAACTTCTTCATGAAAAGAAAGCTTTTAACTGTTTTTGTAAACCTGAAACTTTAGAGAGAAAAAGAGAGGAAGCAAAAGAAGCGAAAAAAGCGTACCGTTATGACGGAGCTTGTGAAAATCTTCCTGCCGAACTCACAATTGACAACATGAACCCTTTTGTTGTCCGTCTTAAAAAACCTCAAGAAGCGATCACTATAAAAGATCTTATCAAAGGTGAGATCACTTTCTCTCCCGATGATATCGACAGCTTTATTATTATGCGTCAAGATAAAACTCCAACTTATAACTTTGCATGTTCAGTTGATGATATGCTCGCTGATATCTCTTTAGTGATCCGTGGCGAAGATCATGTGAGCAATACTCCAAAGCAGATTGCCATAAGAGATGCTCTTGGATATGACAAAAAGATGGAATATGCACATCTTCCTATTATCTTAAATGATGAGGGTAAAAAGATGAGTAAGCGCGATAATGCTTCAAGTGTCAAATGGATGTTTGAAGAGGGTTATTTGCCCTCAGCCATCGCAAACTATCTTATCCTTATAGGCAATAAACCGCCAAAAGAGATTTTTACTCTACAAGAAGCGATAGAATGGTTTGATATCCACTCTATATCTAAAGCTCCTGCACGTTTTGACCTCGATAAACTCAAATTTATCAATAAAGAACATTTAAGACTCCTTGATACCAAAGAGCTTTCGCGCTATGTCGGTTTTGCAGATGATGATATTGGCGAAGTGGCAAAAATCTTTTTAGATGAAGTAAGCACGCTCAAAGAACTTAGGGCTAAAATATCGCCTATTTTTGCACCAAAAGAGATCCCAGAAGAGTTTTCAGAGCAAGCTGCCATAATGCAAGAAGTTATAAAAAATGCTCCCCATTTTGAAGAATTTGAGGCTTTTAAAACACATATCATCGAACAATCAGGTCTCAAGGGAAAAAACTTCTTTAAACCTCTTCGTCTTCTTTTAACAGGCGCCGAACATGGTCCAGAGCTTGCGGACATCTATCCATTTCTTAAAAACTATATGAAGGAGATCGTCAAATGAGTGAAATAATTCTTGGCATCGGCAGTATCTTTCTTACTCTGTTAAACGTTTATATCTGGGTTATTATCATCGCTGCGCTTATCACTTGGGTAAATCCAGATCCACGTAATCAGCTTGTACAGATTTTATATCGTTTAAGTGAACCGGCTTACAATTTAGTAAGACGCTTCATCCCGACCGTTTTTAACGGTATCGATCTCGCCCCTCTTATCATTGTCATCGCCTTACAGGTAATTATGCTATTTATTAAAGCCGGACTCTCAAGGCTTGTATACTAAATGAAACTGTGGCTTTTACTTCTTAGCACCCTACTCTCTGCACAAATAACTCTTGATGAGATCAATTCAAAACCTGCTTCTCGAGCAAAGAATTTTCTCATCTGGCAGTTTTTAAAGCAAGATATTACACCAGATCAAGCAGATAAAGTTTTTGATCAGATGGAAAATGTCAACACAAAACTCTTTTTTATGTATGCAAAAAAAACTTCTCGTCCTGAAATACAATATATTGCAAAATGTATGACTATTCCGGCAAATGAACTTCTTAAACTCGATGATAACAGTTGTCTACAAATTGCCATGACTCCATGGGCTGCTGCTGTGTATACAAAACCTCAGATCAAAGAGCTCGAGAAAAGAGTTTTTGTAGATAAGACAAAAAAATATCTTGAGATTATGAGCTCTGATATGAATGAAACAACACTCATGAAGCACAACCCTTCAGATATTTTGACAGTTATGAACGGTGCAGGAAAAAAATACAGAGAAGATCATTTTAACCACGCTTATTCAAAAGAATTTATAACATATATCTCTGGCTCACCTAAAATCTCAAAACTTGTTGAAGCAACGATTAATGATGAAAAAATGGATCAATTTGTTCCGCGCCTTACTTTAATAGATCCAAACAAACTCGATGCTAGCAGCACTTTTTTTATGGCTATGCATTATCTCTTAGAAAATAAGAAAGATCTTGCACTTTCATATCTTGATTTTTCAAATAAAAAATCTTCCTTGCAAATAGATAAAGATAAAACAATATTTTGGAAATATCTTATTACTCAAGATATGAAGTACCTTAAACAAGTCTCACAAAGTGTAAATATCAACATCTACACGCTCTATGCCAAAGAGATTTTAAACATTGATACGACAAACTACTTTACGGCTGAGGGTAAGACCTTGAAATCCAAATGTATTGAAGATCCATTTGCATGGATAGAGATGAAAAAAACGATCAATGCAACGCCAAAAAATGATCTTCATTCTTTAGCAGATGATTATGGTAAAAAAAATATGCTAGTGCTTGAAGGCTATACTCTTGAAAAAGCAAACTCTTATAAATTGGAAAATTATATTATGCCTTATACGGAATATACTTCATCTCTTTCAAATGATGACAAAGCGTTTTTATATGCCCTTATGCGTCAAGAAAGCCAGTTTATACCATCTGTCATCTCTTCATCTTATGCATTAGGTCTTATGCAGTTAATGCCATTTCTAGTTGATAATCTCAATAAACAGATGCCAAATAAAATCTCTTGCTACAGTGATATGTTTGATCCAAAAACAAATATTTTATTTTCAATCAAACATCTATCTTGGTTAAATACGCAGTTGGACAACCCTCTTTTTAAAGCCTATGCATATAATGGTGGTCTTGGATTCACAAAAAGATATATTCAATCTGGTAAATTTACAACTGGAGCGTATGAACCATTCTTAAGTATGGATACAATGACGAATGTTGAAAGCAGAGAGTACGGGAAAAGAGTCTTGGCAAACTATGCTATCTACAAAAAAATCCTGCATGAAGATTTTTCTATAGTTCATTTTTTTGATAAACTAAAGGCAGAGAACCAAATTTCCCATCTTGCAGAATAAGCGAAAGTGTATCACTCTGTGATACTGGGAAAGCTACGAGATAATAGCTAGTCCAGCTATTATCGAGCGCTATCAACCCCTCAAACTCATTTTTCTGATCTAGTTTTTTTATCTTCACAGGCAGCGCATCATTCAGTTTGACAACCATGTTACTCCCGACTATATTGTTTGGATCAGACAAGATATCTTTGTTTTTTGTATAAACTGCTATATAAAAATATTCCATACCATTGTATTTCTGGGGGTTTACTTCATTAAGATAAATGCTAGATACAACCCCAACGACATCATTATCCAAATTGATTTTTGAAGTTCTAAGACTCGCAACAGCCTGCTCTTTTACAGCAGTAAAATGAAATCTAGAAAATGCATTATTTGTTGTACATCCTGAAAATACTAAAAGGGTTGTTAAGACAAGGCTCACATGTAAAGAAAAAGGCATAGAGAAAACCTGAAAATTTTAAGATTTCTAATTATAGCTTAAACAACTTTTTAATGAGTATGAAGTATAATCCAAAGATGAAAAAAAGAATAGCAGTGGCTTTTACGGGGCCTTCAAATAGCGGAAAAACAACATTAATACTCAAAATTGCACGAAAGCTCATTCATGAGCATGGCAAAGAGGTTGCCATCATCAAGCATGATCCAAAAGATAAAGCAAGGTTTGATGTCGAGGGTAAAGATAGTTATAAATTTACAGATACAGGTGCAGAAGTGATCGTCACCTCCCCTGCACGTACAACATACTTTTCAAACAGATATAAAGAGCTTGATGAGATGATACGGGTTTTTGGAGAGTTTGATATTTTACTTGTAGAGGGTCTAAAAAGCCTACCTCTGCCACGTATCAGCGTATTTAGAAACTCTCTTGATGAAGATTATTTTGATTATATGGATGCGCTTGCAGTTGATGAAACTATAGATATTAAAAAATATGAGATCCCAAAAAATGTCAATATTCTGGATTTAAACAATACAGACGAAGTGATAGAATGGATATTTAAAAATGCGAAGGAAGTGTAAGTGAGAGATATATTTGATGCGATACAAAGAAGTGCAAAACGGATTAAAACTGCAATAGACGTAAAAGATTTCGGCTATTCCGAATCTGAGAACAGCTCTGGAGAAACTCAACTACAACTCGATATCAAATGCGATATGATCATCGAAGAGGAGTTTAGCCGTGTTTTATCTATAAACACTATTGCGAGTGAGGAGAAAGAGGAAGCGATGCACTTTCATGCAGATGCACCCTACTTCATCGCTTACGACCCACTTGATGGTTCATCCCTGATTGATGTAAACCTCAGTGTCGGCTCTATCTTTGGGATATATAAAGGGGGCTTTGGCGCTGAAAATATGGTCGCTTCTTGTTACATTGTTTACGGTCCTCGCGTAGAGATGGTATTTGCTGAAAATAAAGTCAAACTTTATCTACTTCAAGCTGGAGATTTTGAGTTTGTAAAAGAGATCCACTTAAATGAAAAGGGGAAACTCAACGCTCCTGGTGGGACGCAACAGAACTGGCTTCCTTACCATAAAGAGCTTGTAGATTCTTTCTTTGCGGAGGGTTACAGACTTCGTTATTCAGGAGGAATGGTTCCTGACTTGCACCAAATTTTACTCAAAGGTGGCGGACTTTTCTCATATCCTGCGACTTCAGACAAGCCAGATGGCAAACTTCGCAAACTTTTTGAAGTATTTCCTTTTGCTTACATATATACAAAAGCCGGTGGAGAAGCAATTGATGGCAAGAACGATTTACTTTCCCTTTCATGCTCACATGTACACGATACATCACCATGTTTTTTTGGCTCAAAGGCTGAGATCTCAAGAGTAAAAGATGTCTATGCAAGAAACTGACATCTACGAACAAAGACTAGATATGATGATAGTCGAGATTCAAAGTTGTCAGGAACAAAAACAGCTCGAAAGCTGCAGCAAATGTGAACATTATATTGGCTGTGAACTCAGGAACAAATATATTGCCGCTGTCTATGACTCTATGTCAAAAGGACAGACCGGTGGATTTGAATTTTAAATGATAGGGATTTTATGAAAAACTACATAACAACGCCAATTTACTATGTGAATGGCGAAGCACATATAGGTCACGCTTACACGACATTCATAGCTGATACACTCGCACGTTACGGCAGACTCAAAGGGGAAGACGTTTTCTTTTTGACAGGAACAGATGAGCATGGTCAAAAGATCGAAGAATCTGCAAAGAAAAACGATAAATCGACTAAAGAGTTCGCTGACGAAATAAGCGCGACATTTAAAAACCTTTGGGATGATTTTGGTATCAGTTACGACAAATTTATTCGAACGACTGATGACTACCACATGCAAGGTGTACAACATGCATTTACAAAGATGTATGCAAAAGGAGATATCTATAAAGGAGATTATGAAGGTCATTACTGTGTGAGTTGTGAGACTTTCTTCCCCGAGACTCAGCTCATCGATGGCGAATTTTGTCCTGATTGTGGACGTGCTACAAATGTAGTAAAAGAGGAAAGCTATTTTTTCAATCTTTCAAAATATGAAAAACCGCTTTTAGAGTATTATGAATCTCATCCAGATTTCATCCTTCCACGTTCAAAAAGAAATGAAGTTATCAACTTTGTAAAAAATGGTCTTCATGATCTTTCAGTAACACGTACAAGCTTCACTTGGGGCGTAAAACTTCCAGAATCTTTCAATGATGATAAACATGTGATGTATGTTTGGCTTGACGCTCTTTTAAACTATATTACAGCTCTTGGATATGGAAAAGATGAAAAAGACATGGGTTACTGGCCTGCACAGATGCATCTTGTGGGCAAAGATATCTTACGTTTTCATGCGATCTATTGGCCTGCATTTTTAATGAGTCTTGATCTCCCACTTCCAAAACATATCGGTGCGCATGGTTGGTGGACAAGAGATGGCGAAAAGATGAGCAAATCTAAAGGCAATGTCGTCTCTCCAAAAGAGGTCAGCGAAGCTTACGGACTTGAAAACTTCAGATATTTCATGCTTCGTGAAGTGCCATTTGGACAAGACGGTGATTTTTCTCAACGTGCATTTATCGATCGTATCAACTCGGATCTCAGTAACGATCTTGGAAACCTTTTAAACCGTATCATCGGAATGAGCGGTAAATACTCTGAGTTTCATATCGACAGCGTGGATGTTTTAAAATACCACTCAAAAGAGATTACAGAAGCAAACACTATCTTAGATAGTTTGGATACATACATCACAAATCTTCAGCCTCATAGATATTTAGAAGAACTATGGAAACTCTTTAGCATCGGTAATAAAGCGATCGAAGAACATGCTCCATGGGTAAAAATGAAAGAAGATAAAAAAGATGAAGCACTTGCGACTGTCGCACTTGTTGCCAATATTTTAGCAAAAGCCGCAGTGTCGTTGCATCCGGTAATGCCAAACACTACTTCTACAGTTGCCGATGCCCTCGGTTTTACTATAGACAGTGCTTCATACAAAGCCATTATAGTTGAAAAATCTATATTAGAAGCTTTTGTCATTAAGGAAGTTCCGCCACTTTTTCCTCGTGTAGAAGAGCCTTTGATGCAAGATAACACTGCAAAAGAAGAAACTCCAGATATAGAAGTAAAGGCTGAACCTAAAAAGATGGAAGCAAAAAAAGAGACAACTGTCGAGGGTGATAATCTCATAGAGATCGGTCAATTTTTCGAAACAGCTTTAAAAATCGGTACTGTTTTAGATGCCGCTGAAGTTCCAAAAAGTAAAAAACTTATCCAACTTCAAGTAGATGTTGGTGAAGAAGTTCCTCGTCAAATCCTTGCTGGAATAAGAGAGTTTTATAGTCCAGAAGAACTTATCAATACACAGGTGTGTGTCGTTGCAAACCTCAAACCTGCAAAACTGATGGGATTACTCTCAGAAGGTATGCTTTTAGCTGCAAAAGATGAAAATGGACTTTGTTTGATCAGACCTGAAAAACCTAGAAAAGCGGGCACACCGATTGGATGAGATTAGAAAATGTCATCGCATTAACGAATGCAACACTACTAAATTCTCCTTATGTCAGTGATTTTAGTGGAATTACTTACGAGGTAAAGAGTGTCAAAAGGGGCTCTCTTTTCGTCGCTAAAGAGAGTAGTGAAATAGAGCTTGCCATACAAAACGGTGCGTATGGAATTCTTTTTGATTCTCCTATGCAGATGTGTGACAGCGAGATTGCTTGGATCAAAGTTGATGATATAGCAACTGCTCTGTTGAAAATTTTACGATTTCATCTTTTAGATAAAAATATTTCTGCTTATGAATGCGATGCAATTACCCTTGATCTTTCCTCTCAAATATCAACTCATGAGCGTTTTAAATCTCTTAGCGGAGATATCTATAATACTTTTAAAGAGCTTTGGGATATTCCGCAAGACGCTGTTGTTTTGTTTACACACACTTTTGCATGTAAAGATATTTTCACTCATCAAAATGAGATGCCAAAGAGTGCTGACGCAATTATCAGCATTATCGAACAAACACTTTTTGAGACCTCTTTTATCTATGATGATATCTACTATGAAAGACAAGCTCTATCTGTATTTTTTATCCCCTTTTTAGAAATTCTTTTATCACTTTTTAAAGAGAAAAAAATCGATTTCAAAATTAATTCTTTTAAACATCTTTCCCATTTTGAGCCTGTGTTTACAAACAAAAATTTTGAAGTAAAAGAGTTTGGAACAAGTGACAAAGTTTTAATATTTGAGAGCGATTTTGAGTTTATTGAATCTCAAATAACTTTTTTACAGAATCAGGCAAACTGGGCAAAACTGATCTATATTTTGCCAATAAATAAAATAGATGAAACACAAAGGTTGGCAAATATTTTCACTTATACAACACAACAAGATATTATCAGCATCTTAAAAAGTACCGATTTTCACTTTGCACTTATCGCAGAGCAAGACAAAACCCTTTTAGAAAAAAGTTTTTTCACAAAAAAAACGCAACAGCTTACTTTAGAATTTTAAAAGGATATTTTATGGACAGAAGAAATTTTATAACAACAGGACTTGCAGCTGCAGCTGCAGTCGCTGTTTCTGGATGTAATGAAGGTAATCATGTGGCCATAGATTATTCAAAACACCCTAAAACTTCAGCTGATGAGCAAAAAACCATACATGTAAACAAAAACAAGAAAACAACCATCACTCTTGCGACAAGCTGGCCGGCACATTTTCCAATTATGGGAACTGGAGTTGAGAGATTTGCTCAAAAAATCAAAGACGCAAGCGGCGGTTCACTCGAGATCAAGCTCTTTCCAAAAAATACTTTAGTCCCAGCTCTTGCCGTTTTTGACGCGGCGAGTAATGGTCAGATAGATGCTTTTCATTCAGGACCTTATTATTGGAAAGGGAAAAACAGCTCTTTTTCACTCTTTAGTGGTATCCCTTTTGGTTTTACGGCAGAGGAGATCAACTCTTGGATGCTCTTTGGCGATGGACTCAGGCTATGGAGAGAACAGTATGACAAGTACAATCTTTACCCTCTTCTAGGTGGAAATACCAATATCCAAATGGGCGGATGGTTTCGTAAAAAGATCAATTCACTTAAAGATATACAAGGCTTGAAGATGCGTATTCCCGGTCTTGGAGGAGAAGTGTTTACTAAGATGGGCGTCAATACAATCCTGCTTCCTGCGGGTGAAATCTACACCTCTTTAGAGCGCGGAGTCATCGATGCGACTGAATGGGTCGGACCTGCACTTGATATGCAGATGGGATTTTACAAAGTCGCACCATATTATTACTCAGGTTGGCATGAACCGGGTTCTATTTTAGAACTTACTTTTAACAAACAATCATGGAATAAGCTTGCAAGCGAGCATAAAGCCATCATAGATCTATGTTCAAGCGATCTCAACTCTTCTATGACAAGCGAGTTTCATTATGAAAATATCCATACTGTACCAAAACTCAAAGCAGAGGGAATCGAATTTTTACAGTTTCCACAGGAAGTGAACATTGCAGGTAAGAAAGCTCTTGAAGCTGTTTTGGCAGAACAATCAGCTAAAAATAAAGATTTTGAGATAGTATATGCATCCATCAAAAAACATCTTGATCTTAGCCGTGCTTGGTCAGATATAAGCTTACGTCACTATCTCAATATACGTTAAGGAGTTGAAATACAACTCGATTATTCAGATATGGCAATGATTTTGATAGTTATTGTCGTTGTATATGTTAGTTTCAGTTTTTTCGGAGAAAGAGGAAAATAGTGTCGAGATTACTCCAAAAACTCTATCTTATAGAAACCTAAGAGTTCGTTATAAAGGTCAGGAAACTCTTCTTTGAGAGCATTTGGTTTTTCAAAGAAGAGCTCTGTAATTACTGCAAAAAACTCCGCTTCATTGGTACTTGCATAGCTACCAAGCAGTTTGTACTTTCCCCATTCTCTATTTTTGAGTACAACTTTATTTAAGGCGATAAAATTTCTATTCAAACTCCTTGCCCAAGCTTCATATTTTGACGCAGGCATAGGTGGAACACCATCAACTTCTCCATCCATAAAGTCGATCTCATGCGCAAACTCATGGATGATAACATTGCCATGACTTGGATGATACGCCTCTTTTTTAGCCTCATGCCAACTTAATACAACCGTATCAATAGCAGATTGACCTTCAAGTAAAAATCGCTCATTTATATAGATGCCGCCGTTTGAACGAATCTCTTTTGAAATAATAGTATTTGGATAGATAATAATTGTTTTGAGATTTTCATAACAATTTTCTTTACTTATATGTAAAAGAAGCAAACAGGCATAAAACCCTATAACGATCTTCATCTCCATCGTGACAATGCAATGCACACCGATAAACTCTTTGGTATTTATAAAAAGCATTATTGATTTTTGAATATCTCTTTGATCCATTTTACTGAGTTTATTGTAATGTGAAATTTTCAAAAGAATTGTTTCATGCTCTTTTAAAAAAGGAGCATTGAGAATCTTTTGTAATTTTTTCCTTTTATATCGCGAAAAAAGAATATAAAATAAAAAAATACTCATACCGCTTTGAAATAATATTATCAATACAGACAAGTAGTAATCCATCTTTCTTGCACATCCCCTTTTTAGGCTATAATCGCTTTTGAAAATTATACACGACTCAAGAGATTATCATGTTAAAGTTATTACTTATTTTATTACCGACGTTCATCTTTGCCTCTACTTATGGAATCTTAATTGACAAAGTTACAGGATTGCCCATGGCTTCCGCCAAAGTATTTGATACAAAAACTGAAGTCTTAAGCGATAAAAACGGAAGATTTGTTATAAACTCCAATGAGAAGGTTTTACATGTAAAAGCTTATGGATACAAACCTTACGGCTTTTTAAATGATACACGTTTTGTTTCACTCAAATGCTTCATCTCTCCCATTCATATACAAGCTCTTTATCTCTCTTTTTGGGGTGCGAGTCTAGATTCTAAAACATTGCAAAAAATTATGAAGATGATAGATAATAAACAGATCAATGCCATCGTTGTCGACGTGAAAAATGAACATGGTTGGACCTCTTATAAAACAGATTATGAAGTTGCAAACAAAATGGATGCATGGACACATAGAACCATCAAAAATATAGATGAATTTATGGCACTTATGAAAGCAAAAAATGTTTATATGATCGCCCGTGTCGTAGTCTTTAAAGACGATCTGAGAGCAAAAAATTATCCACAGTTTGCTATTCATGATCCAAATGGTGAATTTTATAGTGCTAAAGATCAGATGGCGTGGATAAACCCCTACAAAACAGAATCTTATGATTATGTGCTTTCCATTGCAGCCGATGCTGCTAAACACGGATTTGATGAGATCAACTTTGATTATGTCCGATTTCCTGCTGATAAATCGATTCAATATGGACAAGTAAACAATCAAGAAACTCGTGTGAATGCCATTTCAAACTTTATCCGTGCCGCACAGACAAAGCTGCGTCCGTATGGCACATTTGTCTCAATCGATACCTATGGAATGGTCTGTTGGGTAACTGATGACACATACATTGGGCATATGATAACTTCACTTGCAAAATATGCTGACTATATTTCTCCAATGCTCTATCCATCAGGATTTGCAGAGGGTTCTGCAGGATATAAAAATCCAACAGCATTTCCTTATGAGATTATTTATAAAAGTGTAGAAAATATTTATGATCGAATAGAACCAAAAAGAGTTCGTCCTTGGTTACAAGCATTTAGAGATTACGCATTTGATAGAAGAAATTATAAAGAAGAAGAGATCCAAGCACAGATAAAAGCGTGCAAAGATGCAAATACAAGCGGATGGATGTTTTGGAATCCATCAAGCAAGTATGAGACAAGTGATTTTATAAATGTACCATCTCATGAATATCAAGCCCAAAACCGCCAAGACCGATAAGCTCTTTTTGTTTTGAAGATGTAATGAGGTTCATACTCTTTACATGTAAAGATTTGAGTATTTGTGCGCCGATGCCATACTCTCTCATTGACGCACTGACTTCGTGAGCTGGCTTATTAATAAAAACTAAAACCCCACTGTTTTGTTTGAGATATTCAATCGAATCGACAAGATGATTATATTTTTGTTGATTTAAAAGCAAATCGATATCTGGTAGAACATTATGCACTTTTACATTAGAAACAGATCCAACATTATGAAAAACAATCGCCGTATGCTCTATTTTATTATGATCTACAAAACTATATTTTTTTACCTTTACACCAAAAAACTCTATCTGCTCTTCACCAACTTGAGTGACTAAAATTTCATTTGCAAGTCTATATTCGACGATGTCAGAGATATAAACGATATTTAGATCATGCTCTTTTGCAAAAATATCTAAGTCATCACGACGCGCCATCGTTCCATCATCTTTAATGATCTCGCAGATTACAGAACTCTCATTAAGCCCTGATAAACGGCAAAGATCGACTGAACCCTCAGTATGACCAGTACGTACTAATGTTCCACCATCCTTTGCAATCAGTGGAAAGATATGCCCTGGTTTTACAAGATCTGTTTTATGACTGATAGGATTTGCCAAAATTCTAATGGCCATATCTCTCTCACTCGCAGAAATACCTGTTTTTGCTTCTGCAGCGTCCACTGAAACAGTAAAAGCTGTCTCATGCATAGATGTGTTTGAGCTTACCATTGGGTTGAGCTCTAGTCTTGTTGCTATCTCTTTACTGATGGCAACACAGATAAGTCCTCTCGCTTTTGTCGCCATAAAGTTTACATGTTCAGGTGTCGAAAACACGGATGCATAAACTAAGTCACCCTCATTTTCACGATCTTCATCATCTACCATGATGACCATTTTACCCTTTTTAATATCTTCTATTGCTCTTAAAACTCTGTCTATTGGTGTCATGAAATCTTCTTTAGATGTAAATTAGTGGGTGATTATATTCAAACTAAGCTAAAAAGGATTATAAAACAAAAATCTACTTGACAATATTGTTATATTTACATATAATTTCGGCCCAACAACAGGTTCGTCTTGTCGTGGAAAGTATCGCGGAATAGAGCAGCTCGGTAGCTCGTCGGGCTCATAACCCGAAGGTCATAGGTTCAAATCCTGTTTCCGCAACCAACTTAAAATTGTTAATCATTGGGGTGTCGCCAAGCGGTAAGGCCTCGGTTTTTGGTACCGATATTCAGGGGTTCGAATCCCTTCACCCCATCCACTTCTATAGAAATCCTTTTTTTCTTCTTACAATCTAAAACTTTGAACTTTCACTTCACCTCTTATAAAAGATACTAATTAGATTTTATTATAAACATACTATTTGATTCAATTTAAGTTACAATAGTTTTTCTCATCTAAGGATTGACTATGAAAAATAGTATTACTATGATTGATAATAGAACTGGTAAAAGTTATGAATTTGATATTTTAGAAGCAACACGTGGTCCCAATGTTGTGAATATCTCATCATTTTTTGCACAGACAGGAATGTTTACTTTTGATAACGGATATACATCAACTGCGAGTTGTAAATCGGATATCACATTTATAGACGGAGAAAAAGGTGAGCTAAGATATCGTGGTATTGAGATTGAAAAACTGGCCTTGAACCATAGCTACCTTGATGTTTGTTATCTACTCTTGAATTCAAGATTACCAACAGAGCAAGAATCTTTAGAGTTTGATTTAGAACTGCGCCACCGCTCATTTTTACATGAAGGGCTACGACATCTTTTTCAAGCTTTTCCTTCCGATGCTCATCCTATGGCAACCCTTTCTTCAGCCACTTCTGCCCTCTCTACTTTTTATTTCTCACATTTAGAGATCTGTAAAGAAAATGAGTATCAAGAGATGGCCAGAAGGATCATCGCAAAAATACCGACTATCGCAGCCTTTGCATACAGACACTCTATCGGCGCTCCATTTATTCAGCCAGATATCAATAGAAGTTTTACTGAGAACTTTTTATATATGTTGCGAGCTTATCCTGGAGGTAAAATGCATCGTGGTGTCCATGGAGAAGAGAAGATAAAAGAGATAGAGATAAAAGCACTCGACACAATCTTTACTCTTCATGCAGACCATGAACAAAACGCTTCAACAACCACGGTTAGAGGTGTGGCTTCAACCGGTGCACATCCGTATGTTGCAATCAGTTCCGGCATCTCGGCACTTTGGGGAAGAGCACATGGAGGCGCCAATGAATCTGTTGTTGCACAACTTGAAATGATAGGAAGTGTGGAAAATGTAGATACCTATATAGAGCGTGCAAAAGACCCAAATGATCCATTTAGACTTATGGGATTTGGTCATCGTGTCTATAAAAATTACGATCCAAGAGCAAAAATATTAAAAACACTGCAAGACCAACTCAAAGATGAACTCAATATAGATTCAAATCTTTTAAAAATAGCACATAAAATAGAAACGATAGCGCTCAGTGATGAATATTTTATTAGTAGAAAGTTATATCCAAATATAGACTTTTATTCAGGCATTATCCTAACTGCCCTCAAGATACCTACATCTATGTTTACACCTGTTTTTGTCATTGGCAGAACTGTGGGATGGATAACACAGTGGATAGAGTTTAAAAAAGATAAAGATGCAAAAATCACTCGTCCTCGCCAGCTCTATTTAGGAGATTAACTTTGTAGGACTATTCCTGCGAAGACAAATATCTTAAGAAAGATAAGCTACAATTCCACTTTTAGAACTCCACACAATATAAATCAATAATTTTCATTCCAAGGAAAAATAGATGAAACAATCGATATTAATAGCCATGACAGTTCTCCTTTTTACGGGATGTATGCCACAATCAACACCACAGCCACCTCAAGCATCTTGTCTCAATAGTGCACAGTTAAGTAATTACGGTTATGACTCTCTTGCACGTGTAGCAAATCTACTTCGTGAAGATAAAAAAAATATTGATACTTTCGATGGATTTATCAGTGCGATGAAAGTCACTGTCAATAACTATGCAACTATGATAAAATCAAGTGTTTACATCAGTAATGTTGTAAGATTTCTACCTATTCCATACGCTGGAGAGATTTCCAATACAACAAAACTGATTTCAAAAACTGCACTTCATCTTAGCGTTGCAGCCGATGCATTGGATCATTACAAAAAAAGTTCAGCATCTTTCTTGGATAGCTTTGACAAACTGAGTCCTAATACGGTACAACCTGCTGAATTGGCTAGATTGGCAACTTTTGCTGATTCTGTCTTGTTGCGTGATGCACGAAATTTACAAGTATCTTTAAAACAAATATCAGAGTCTACAGGGATGATGGCGGCAACAACGCAAAGTATAGCGGATGCACTCGATACTACAGGGAATTATTTCTCTCAGGCAAAAAATTATGTAGGATTTTCAAAAACTTCGGCAGCTGCTTCCACTTCGGATAAAACGAAAGTCAAT
The DNA here is from genome assembly GCA_028683835.1 of Sulfurimonadaceae bacterium. GTDB lineage: Bacteria > Campylobacterota > Campylobacteria > Campylobacterales > Sulfurimonadaceae > Hydrocurvibacter. Next base: position 55,279 of record JAQUHB010000003.1, read on the forward strand.
GAAAATAGAAATTCTATCAATGCTCGAATGATGCAGTTAAATCAAAAAATCACTCTTCTTGAACACAGCGCAGATACCAACCGTCTCAATATTGAAAAAGCTCGTATCTATACTGATCTAGCAGTACAACTAAGTCAATAAAAGACTTAGATGTTTAAAATAAGTGATCCCACACCTTTAGACATAGTTCCTAGTGGAATTTTAATCCCCTCTTTCATGTGATCTGCGAAAATACGATTAAGCCAAACTCTATTGGTTTGTATTTTTTGAAGAATCAAATATTCTTTGTTATCTACCGTAAGTGTCATATATGAACCAATGACAATAGAGAGTTTTTGTGTCTCTCCTTCAGGTGCAAGAATAAAACTCAAGTTTTTTTTCGTTGTATCTACAGTAGCATTCTCAACAGTACCATATCCTCTAGCCTGAAAGTAAAGAGAAACAGCAGAAGTTAAAACTTTAGAACGAAAAGAATCCATTGTAGAAAGATCCGTCGCTTGGAGAGATCCAACGAGAAGAAACAGTATTAAAGCAAAGCGTTTAAGCATCAAATATCCTTATTTTTGAGGCGAATTATATCTTTATTCCTACCCAAAGTGATAAGAATGGATATAATCCTTTTATGAAAACTACTAACAATTACACACTTCTTATAGTCTTACTTGCTCTTCTCACTTCCGTAACACCACTCTCCATTGACACATATCTGCCCTCGATGCCCGACATCGCGAGATCTTTACATGTAGATATCAGCAAAATCGAGGTGACCATAAGTATTTTCTTGATCTCCTTTGCCTTAGGTCAACTCTTTGGAGGAGCGCTCTCCGATAGATATGGCAGAAAAAAAATCGCTCTTATAGGTCTGAGTATTTTCACTTTAGCAAACTTTGCGCTTTATTTTTCTGCCTCACTGCAAGAACTTTATATCTTTCGTGCGATTCAAGCATTTTCAGGGGGATTGGCCATCGTAAACTCTTCTGCTATGGTAAGAGATATTTTTCACGGCAAAGAAGCGGCAAAAGCTTTCTCGTCCATCGCATCGATCACAATGTTAGCACCTATGATTGCACCATCACTGGGAGCTTTAATCATCTCTTATTTTCAATGGAATTACATATTTTTATTTTTAGGGTTATATTCTTTCTTCGTCTTAGTTGCACTTTCGTTTAACTTAGTTGAAACTGGCACACCTACAAAATCGAAGGTCTTAGAAGCTTATAAAAGGGTTTTAACCCACAAAGATGCGCTCGGATTTATCATCGCTCTCTCATTTGGATTTTCAGGAATGTTTATATTTATCGAGAAATCAAGCTTTATCTATATAGAATATTTTGGTGTTTCAAAACAACTTTTTCCTTTTCTTTTTGGAGCCAATGTTTTCGTAATGATTTTACTTACTCGATACAATATCAAACTAGTAGAACGATATGAACCAAAAAATATTTTAAGAGTTGGACTTTTTATTCAATTTTCTGCGGGAATCATCCTCTCTATTATTACATTTACAGCTCCAAATTTAATTGCTGTTACTTTCATGATGACCATTTATGTCGGTATTTTAGGAATAATTTTCGGTAATGGAATTGCTACGGCATTAGAGTATTTTAAAAATGATAGCGGTATTGCAAACTCTGTTATTGGAGTTACAGAATTCACAATTGCCGGTTTTATTGGATTTTTGGCATCTCTGATACACACAGCAGAATTAACACCTATCTTTATTATGATGAGTATTACTTCCTTGTTTGCTCTCTTAGCCCTTAAAATAAAATCTAACTAAACATTGTTTTTTTATCTTGTGTATAATTTCAAATAAAGGAGATTACTTATGAAAAATAAAATTTTAGTAACCTTATGTACATTATTACTTAGCGTGGGACTTCAAGCTCGAGATATAGATGGAAGTGCAGTTCTTGGCAGTATGATAGGCGCAGGTGTCGGTTCTGCTGTTGGATCAGCAATAGGCGGTACAAATGGTGCAATCATTGGTGGAGGACTTGGTGGAGCACTTGGTGCAGCAGCTGGATCTAGAGATGATTCTTCAAGGGATAGAGGTGTCATATACGATAGAAATTCTCAACCCATAAGAACAGTAAATGTAGTACATACTAATGATCGTTATTACGATGAACCTATAGAATATAATAGACAACATCGTTATCATAGAGCGATATATTATAGTCATAGAGATAATCGTCGTGATTACTATAGAGACGACCGTCATGATGACCGTGACCAATATAGAGATGACCGCCGTGAAGAGCGTGATCATCGTAGAGATGACGACAGAGATCGTCGCGATCGTCACTAAAACTTCATTCGTACAATTTTAAATTAAAATTTTTTATAGATTAATTTACTCAAAAATCCTCTTAAAAGATTTACTATCTTCATGGAGGATCTACACAATTACTTTATTGCTCTTATTCTTCTATCTGTCTTACAATATGTTCTGGGATAGTTTTGCTCGTTGCAGCTCCGAGTTTTTCTAACTTTTGAAACTGCGTCGTGATGCTTCCTGCACCTACATGTAATTTATTATAGGTTTCATCGTAGGTTTTTTGCACTGTCATTATCTGTTTTCCAAGCTTCTCGACACTTTCTAAAAATCCGACAAACTTGTCAAATAAAAGCCCTGCCCGTTTTGCTATTTCTTGAGCATTTTTTTGCTGATGTTCATATTTCCAAGTGTTTTCCACAGCACGCAAAGAAACCATCAAAGTTGTCGGACCAACCATTACAACTCTCTTTTTAAAAGCATAGTCAAATAGCGTAGGGTCTTGTTCCATCGCCATAAGTAAAGCACTCTCAATAGGCACAAACATAAAGATAAAATCCAAAGTCTCAATCCCTTTGAGTTTCGTATAATCCTTTGCACTGAGCTCATCAACGTGCTTTTTCATAGAGCTTACATGGTAGCTGGCAAATGTTATTCTATTCTCTTCATCTGCATTAATATATTGCTCATACGCTGTGAGAGAAGTCTTTGCATCAATAATAATCTCTCTCGTATCAGGAAGATGTACGATCACATCAGGACGATAACGATTGCTGTCACCCTCGTGGATAAAACTCACCTCTCTCTCATACTCATGCCCCTCACGAAGTCCTGAATTTTCAAGAACACTTTCTAAGATCATCTCGCCCCAGATTCCTTGTTTTTTACTCTCCCCTTTAAGTGCGCGTGTAAGATTTTTGGCATCATTGCTCATCTGATGATTGATCTCTTTGATTGCTTTTATCTCGCTTTGAAGCATCGATCTTTCTTGCGTTTCCTTAATATACACATCGTTTATCTGCTTTTTAAAAGCGTCAAACTGTTCTTTAATAGGTGTAATCATCTTTGTGAGTGATTCATTATTCTGAGTGGAGAACTTTTCGGAATTTGTTTTTAATATATTCTCTGCAAGCTCTTTAAATTCGAGTTTCATATGCTCTTTATTTTCTTCTAAAAGTTGAAGTTTTTCTTTTGAATGCTGTTCAAAACTTCTGAAACGTTCTTGTAAAACTGCATTTTTACTGCCAAGTTCACTGTTGTTTTGACGCTCCGCTTCATAAAGTTCTTTAAGTTCAAAAAGTTCCATCTCGTAGCGATTTTTGAGTGAACGAAAACCTAAAAGATAAATTGAGATAGCACCGACTAAAAGACTTAAAACTGCTATGATTGATTCGTACATGACAGGATTATCCGAGTTTTGCTATTGTCTGAGCGAAGCGCACATCATCTCCGCTCTTTATCAGAAGATCAAACATCCTCTCTTCACTTATGATGACGATAGTAGAACCCATCTCAAAACAGCCAAAATCATCGCCTTTGTTAAGATACAAATCTTCATATTCATATACACTTTGAACTTTTGTATCAGCATTTGTCTTGATACCTGGTTCGAAAGAGACCTGCATCACACCGACGTTTAAAGCTCCGACCAAAACCATATAAAAGATTTTGCCCTCAAGCGTCTCACATTTGATGACGACACGCTCATTCTCTATAAAAAGATTCAGACGACCTTTGAGTGAGGGCATATTCACAGGGTAAAGTTTTCCGGGAATATGCACCGCTTTTAGGACTTTGAGATTCATAGGAATATGATATCGGTGGTAATCTTTTGGAGAAAGGTAGAAGTTTATAAACTGCCCGTTATGGACTTTTGTCTTCTCCTCTTTTGTAAAATTTTCGCCGAGGAGTTCATCCGTAGAATATTCCATCCCTTTTATCTGAAGTGCGTAACTTTCATCCAAATCGCCGCACTCAGAGATCAGCGAGTCACACGGAGAGATGAAATCAGTTCCATCCAAACTAAAATGTCTCGGTTCACGCAGATTACGGGTAAAAAGTTTGTTAAGGGTTTTGTAGCTTGAGGGCGCATGAAAATCGCTCATATCAAGACCCATCAAAGAGACATAACTTTGATTTACAATTTTTTGAAACCAAGGAGAAAACTCCTTAGATGCGAACTTTCCAAAATTTTGCGATATCAGACTTGTGATATGTTTGCTCATGAACGTATCTCCTTTTTCGCCAACTCTTCGATCAAAACAGTCGCATAAGAGCCCTTTGGAAGAGAAAAGTGAAGCTCAAACCAAGCCTCTTCCTCTTTGTACGCCCCCTCCACTTCTTCAGGGAAGATCCAAGCATAACGGCGCGCACCATCAGCTGAAATTGTCTCGTTATAATCTTTTTCTAGAGTCCAAGCATCATCTTTTGCGAGCCAAGCTTTTTTACCGCATAAAAGTCCTGTCACGGAAACAGCACGTTCTTCGAAACGTTTAATATCCTCTTTGTCACCCTCATAATTAAATAGACGACCATGTGGATAGTGCTCGATCACATCACCCATTATCATCTTAAATGGATGCTTTTGGTCTTTCATAGATTGGATCGTGTGTGCAGGAAGATTTAAAGTTGCTTCAAGTTCTGCGGCACTAAAACTCTCTACGAGCTTATTTATCTCCAAACGACGACTCAGCCAAAGATTGAAAAGATGACTTTGGTAAGAGTTGATTAACAGTTTTTTTATCTTAGGATTACGCTCTTTTTTTTCACCGCGTGCAACTTTTTCGCCCAAAATATAGTTATCGCCATCATTACCAAAACGCTGATATCCAAAATAGTTTGGCATACCGAACTCTTTGATGTGCTTGAGTGCCAAAGAGATTTTTTTCGCATTGGTCGGGTTTACTTTTTTAAGACGGATAAAAAATCTGTTCCCTTTGAGATGACCTGTTCGTATCTTGTTATTATGATACGTAGTTGAGATGATTTTGATATCTGGATGCTCAAAACTTTGCATCTTTTCTTCATACTTTTTTTCAAGAGAAATATACTGCTTTGTCATCGCATTTTTATCTTTGAGACCCGCATAGCCGACCTCTTTTGCTTTTATACCCAAATGCACACAGATCTTGTCTATCATCTCCCACGTTGTAAGGTTTTTCTTTCTTATATGTAGGACTAAATGTTCACCTTCGCCGCTAAACTCATAAAGAGGAATCTCTTCGACAACGAAATCTCGAGCTGTTTGTTTGAAAATAAAATCGATCGGTGAGTGGTTCATACTGTAAAAACGGTTCATAGTTACCTTTTAAAAATGGTGTGATTTACATCTATTTTTGTATTTTGCTCTTGTTGCTTTTGCAAAAATAGTAAGCGGGGTTCTTGTTTGCGCCGCACGTCTTAAAAGAGCTTTTTTTTGTCGTGCATCAAAGGATACAAGCAACTCATACTCTTCGCCGCTGCAGCCAATATCTTTAGAAATATTTTTTAAAAATTTATATCCCAAAGAGTTTACGGATGAAAGTTTACCCAAATCACTAAAAATACCATCTGAAATATCCATTCCTGCACTCAAATATCGCTTACATATAAAGATAAATTTGTCTCGCAGAACAATATTTCTAAATTTTGATTTACTATGTAAAGTACCGCCGCGAAGCAATCTTTGAAGCTCTTTTTTTGAATCTCCCAACTTACCTGTGTAGGCTAAAAGATGATTTGTTTTTATCCCTTTTCGAAGCAGCGGATTTTTTGTTTTAGAGATGATCGTCACGCTGATATCAAGTTTTGTGTTTGCGATTGTATCTCCGCCAATAATATCGATCCCATATTTTTGTGCAGCGGCTATAAAACCTTCCGATAATTCTTTCATATCGAGTTTATTCATATCTTTTGGTATTGCAACTGCTAAAAGCGCATACAAAGGCTTCGCATTCATGGCGATCGCATCACTGATATTAACCATCATCGAGCGATATGCCAGATCTTTAAAACTCATCCATTCTCGTTTGAAATGGACATTTTCAAAAAAGGCATCTTTAGAGTAGACATAATCTCCTATCAATGCGCCGTCATCACCAATATGTCTCGTTTTTTTACTAAAACACGATATAAAATAATCTTCTTTATTCATAAGCGAATTCTATATAGTTAATGATTATATTACACTTACATTATATATCGGATTAATTTAAGAGTGTAAACACTGTCTTTGTTAGTAACTTTGTGTTAAAATACAACACAATAAAATCGTTTGCTTATTTATTCAAATCTATATGCACTATAAAAAGGTACGAATTATGAAATTTTCCATACTTGATGTTTTTAAAAATATAAAGTTTTTTTTCGCCATTATGACAGTTTTTTTAATTTTAATCTCTTTGATTGAACTCAACCAATATTCATCATATGAAAAAACAAAGCAACTTGAAGAACAAAAAACACTTGTAAATAAGATCTATAAACTTGGAAGATCTGATCTCGACTACAGCATTATTAATTCAAAAGGTTTAGGTACTCAACTTAAAAGTAATCTCGTCTTGTTAACAGCCGCAACTGCGAATGATTTTTTAAGTAAAGCTTTAGGACTAAACCATGATAATAAAAATTATATAGAAGAGTTGTCTTTGCTTGAAGATACATATATATCAAAAGCAAATAGTTATTATCAAAAAAAAGATGAAAATCTCTCTCAACGGCTCAGTGAACTCTCGATTGCAAAAGTCGCTCTCTTAAATCAGCTCAACGAGATGATTGCAAACAATCTAGATGATGACTATAAAAAATTCTCCTTTACACAGTGGATTGTCTATGTAACTCTTTTTTTAATGCTTGCCGGAGGATTATTTTATTCTAAAAAATTAACAATTATTTATAATGATCTTAAATCTCTCTTTTCTATAGGTAGTGAAAGATCATCAGAATCAATTGTGACAAAAGAGGTAGATGCCATCAAAATAAGAATGGTAAGAAAACCCACTCTAAGTCAAAATCCAAGTATGATAGATCCTGTGACAGGAATTAAAAACTATAAAGGGATGATTCAGTCATATTCAGAAAAGAAAGGGTTGAAAGAAAATAATTACACTGCCGTATGCGTTTTTGAGATAGATAACTTCAAAGAGTATGAAAAAACTCTTTCCAAGGAATATACACAATCTGTACTTAAAAAAATCTCTTTCATCCTCTCTTTGTATGAACAACCAACTGATGTCATAGCTCGCATTGAATATGATCAATTTGCCGTGATACTTTCAAGAGAAACAAAAACTAAAAGTTTTGAGGATTGTGAGGCTATGAGAAAAAGTATAGAAGAAACTGTTTTCACTAACCCTCAAGGTGGCGTTATCCCTTTTACTCTGAGTGGAGGGTTATTTATAAAGCCAAACAATAAATCTTTAGATGATGCAATGAAACAAGCCAAAGAGATACTCCAAACTGCAAAAACAGCTGGAAAAAATCGTATTGCTCAGATACGCGAGCATGCAGAAAGATTCTAATCTGTTACAAATCTAATCACTTTATACTAGAGAGAACTTATAAGTGGTTCAAATAGTAACATACTAAAACTTCCGGCAAATAATCCACACTTTTAACCTTACACAAGTTATATCCCGATACAATAAAAACATTAATTCTCTTAAAAAGGAAGGCAAATTGAGTATTCCTATTTATACTTATGATGCAGTTATCGTTGGAGCTGGACTCGCTGGATGTGCAGCTGCTCGTGAACTACAAAATGCTGGTAAAAGTGTTGCTGTTATTACAAAATTACATCCTCTTCGTTCTCACTCAGGTGCGGCACAAGGTGGGATCAATGCCGCTTTGAGCGACAAAGATAGTATTGAGCTACACGAGTTTGATACCGTAAAAGGTTCTGATTATTTAGCTGACCAAGATGCGGTTGAGTTTATGTGCCAAAAAGCACCTGAAACGATCCGCTGGGCTGAAAGAATGGGTGCTGCATTTAGTCGTACTCATGATGGAAAGATTGCACAGCGTCCATTCGGTGGTCAATCTTCTCCTCGTGCATGTTATGCAAAAGACAGAACAGGTTTGACACTTTTACAAACAATGTATGAGCAAGCTTTTCGTGTTGGCGTAAAGTTCTGGGATGAATGGTATGCGGCTGACCTTATCTATAAAGATGGAAAAGTATCAGGTGTCGTAGCGTTCAATATCCGTGATATGCAGATGGCGATTTTCAATGCAAAATCAGTTCTTTTTGCAACCGGCGGTTACGCTCGTTCATTTAAGATCAACTCAAATGCTCATGCCAATACGGGTGATGGTCTCTCAATAGTAGCACGTCATGGTCTTCCTTTAGAAGATATGGAATTTGTCCAGTTTCACCCATCAGGTCTTTCTGGAAATGGTGTTTTGATCTCTGAAGCTGCTCGTGGCGAAGGTGGACGTTTGTTCAACTCTTTAGGTGAAAGATTTATGGAAAAATACGCTCCAAACGCTCTTGAACTAGCTTCTCGCGACGTTGTAAGCCGTGCAATCATGAACGAAATTCGTGAAGGACGAGGTGTGGGTCCTAGACAAGATGCTGTTTACCTTGATGTAACGCATTTAGGAAAAGATTTGATTATGGAAAGATTACCGGAACTTCGTGATCTTGCTATTACTTTCCTTGGTCTTGATATGATTAAAGAACCTATCTTAATCTCTGCAACTGCTCATTACTCCATGGGTGGTATTCCAGTGGATATTCCAGGTCATGTTCGTAAAAACAATACTGAATTTGTAGAAGGATTCTATGCTGCAGGCGAATGTTCATGTGTTTCCGTTCATGGAGCAAATCGTCTTGGTGCAAACTCTGTTCTTGAAGCGCTTCTTTTTGGACGTTTTGTCGGTAAAACAATGGTTGAAGATATTGACAGTATTCCTTTAAGAAAAGCAACTGAAGAAGATGCACAAACTGCGATTAAAGAGATTGAATGGATTTTAAATAATAACGGCACTGAAACAGTTCCATCTATAAGAGAAGAGCTACAAGCATGTATGACTCATAATGCCGGTGCATTTAGAACAGAGGAATCTCTTGAAGTTGCTGTTGCGAAAGTCAAAGAGCTTCATAAAAGATTTAAAGATATCCGTATCCAAGATAAATCAAAAGTATTCAATACTGAGCTTCAAGAAGCGATCGAACTTGGTCACATGCTTGACTATTCTGCGTTTATCGTAGAATGTGCTGTTGCAAGAAAAGAAAGTCGTGGTGCTCACTATAGAGAAGATTTTACTGAGCGTGATGATGAAAACTTCCTCAAACACACTATGGCCTATATGGATGAAAACGGCGATTTAACACTTGATTATATGCCGGTAACTCTTGGTAAACATGAGTTAAAAGCAAGAACTTACTAAGGAGATTACAGACTATGGGTACTCATAAAATAACTACACAAGATGTAACTTTTAAAGTATTTCGTTTCAATGCTGATGAAGATTATCTTCCATATTATAAAGAATATAACATGGAAGTCACTTCTGAAGAGGTTGTACTTGATATATTAAATAGAATCAAATGGGATCATGACGGAAGTTTTTCATACCGTCGTAGCTGCCGACATGGAATATGTGGTGCTTGTGCTATCAAAGTAAACGGACGTTCTACTCTTGCATGTAAAGAGAGTATGAAAGATATGATCGAGCTTTTTGGCAACGAGATCGTTTTAGAACCACTCAGCATCAAACGCGCTGTTAAAGATATGATCATTGATAAGGCTGATTTTTGGGAAAAACACGCACAAGTTCAGCCGTTTTTAGTAAGCGAAATCGACGAAAATCCTGAAGCTGAGCATTTAGTTTCACCGGAAGAAGTTGAAAATCTTTTAGATTCAGACCTTTGTATCCAATGCGGTGCTTGTCACTATGCGTGTCCCGTTGTTGAGATCAATGAAGACTTTATGGGACCTGCTGCATTTGCTGCAGCGTATCGTTTTGAAGCTGATGTTCGTGATGAAGCTGGAACTTCTCGTATTAGTGAAGTGAATCAAGAGTTCCAAGGTGTTTGGGATTGTGTAAAATGTTTTGAGTGTCAAGAAGCATGTCCAAAAGATGTTAATCCAATAGAAAAAATTACAAAATTACACAACATGATATTTTCAAAAGGTGTTGCAACAAATAATGTTGCTACTCGCCATGCGGTTGGATTCAAACATTCTATAGCAAAACACGGTTTGCTTGATGAAGGTGAACTTGTTCGCTACTCTGAAGGAAATATCGGCGTATTGAAACATGTTCCGGTCGCTATTAAAATGTTTACAAAAGGCAAAATAGTATTGCCATGGAATATGCCAAAATCAAAAAACTTAGATGAGATCAAAAAACTTGTAAAATCATCATCAACAGCAAAGTTCTAGGGAGTAATAGTAATGGAAAAATTAAGATACGCACTTTTTACAGGTTGTACTGCAAAAGAGAGTACTCCTGAGCAAATGATGTCGACCATGGCAGTTGCTAACAAACTTGGAATCGAACTGATCGAGTTGACTGAAGCTTCTTGTTGTGGTGCATCTCACTTGCAAGATTATGATGATTTTTTATCTTTAGTTTTAAATGCACGTAACATCGCTTATGCTGAAAAACATGGCTTAACAATGGTCACAATTTGTAATACTTGTCAGCTCAACAGTGCTATGACAAAACACAGACTTGATAATAATCCAGAGCTAAAAGCAAAAGTAAATGCTAAACTTGGTGAAGTTGGTTTAGAGTACAAAGGTACTTCACAAGTCATTCACTTTTTATATGCTATTATCGATGATTTTGGTCTTGATAAGATAAAAGAGATGGTTGTCAAACCATTAAGCCAATTCAATATTGCACCATTTTACGGTTGTCATAATATCCGCCCTTCTGAGCTTCAAAATGAATCTCACAGAAAAGCGGAAAATCCATACAACCCTACTTCACTTGATGATCTTATCATCGCATGTGGCGGTGTAAATGTGGATTATACTGAAAAGAATAAATGTTGTGGTTTCCATGCTGAACTTCAAGCACCTCGTACAGCCGCTATCCTTACAGGAAATGCTGTTGCCGGTGCAATGGACGCAAATGCTGACTGGATGGTTACACCTTGTCCACTTTGTCACCTCAAGCTTGATACTCAAACACATCATGCTTCAGTTGCGATCGGCCGTGAAGTTTCACTTCCGGTTCTTCATATGCAACAAATGCTAGGTTTAGCTCTTGGTTGTACTAATGAAGAATTAGGGCTCAAACACCACGTCACAAAAGTAGACTTCGTATAATTTCTTGCAGGGTTTTTCCCTGCAACCACTTTTTAAAATCCTTACTTATAAAGAACTTTTATGTCAAACTCAATCGAAATAATCTCATGGAACGTCAATGGTATCCGCGCTGTCGCATCAAAAGAAGCACTCAAGTGGATAGATGAAAGGGATACAGATATTCTCTGTCTTCAAGAGATAAAAGCCACACGTGAGCAGATTCCAGACTCTCTCTTTTTAAAACAGCATAATGAAATTCTAGTTAATAGTGCCGACAAAAAAGGCTATTCTGGAACAGCAACATTTTCTGCAATCAAGAGTAATTACAATTCTATATGTAAAGATATTGACACTTTAAATGAGGGACGAATCGTCGAACAGCATTTTGGAGATATTGCACTTTTTAATGTTTATTTTCCAAACGGACAAAAAGATGATGAAAGACTTGATGTCAAAATGAAGTTCTATGATGATTTCTTAGAGTATTGTGAGAAACTCCGCGAAGAGGGAAAATCTATCATTATCTGCGGGGATGTCAATACAGCTCATCGGGAGATCGACCTTAAAAACCCAAAAGCAAACTCAAAGACAAGCGGATTTCTACCAATCGAGCGAGCTTGGATAGATAAGTTTTTATCTCATGGTTACATCGATACTTTTAGATATGTTCATGGAGATGTAATAGATGCATATAGTTGGTGGAGCTACAGAGCAAACGCAAGAGCCAACAATGTCGGCTGGAGAATAGACTATTTTTTCATCTCAGAAGATCTCGCAGAAAACCTCGAAGATGCTTTTATACTCCCAGAAGTTACAGGTTCGGATCACTGTCCCGTAGGGATCAGAATCTCTTTATAAGGGATTCTATTTCTTTGGTCGAAACGCTTTTACAACTGCTTCGTTCGTCTCGATATAAGGTCCTTCTATGAGGTCTATACAATAAGGCACAGCTGGAAAAACAGCGTCTAAACACTCACGTATCGACTTTGGTTTTCCCGGAAGATTAATGATAAGAGATTTACCCCGAATCCCCGCAGTTTGACGTGAGAGAATCGCTGTCGGAACATATTTCAGGCTTACTTGACGCATCAACTCGCCAAAACCCGGCATCATCTTTTGACACACATTTTCAGTTGCTTCAGGCGTTACGTCACGAAGAGCCGGACCTGTTCCACCTGTTGTGACTACCAAACAACATCCCTCATCATCACAAAGTTCTCTCATCATCGCTTCGATCACATCTTGTTCATCAGGAATACATCTATAAACAATTTCAAATTCACTAACTAGATAATCTTTCATCGTATCTTGGATCGCCATTCCCGAGATATCCTCATAAATTCCCGCGCTTGCTCTATCACTTGCTGTGATAACACCTATTTTGATATCTGCCATATAATTTCTCCTAATCTATTTGTAAAAAATGGTTTGCGCCATTGATAACATAAGTCGTTGCATATGGAAGGAAAAACTCTTTTGCTCCATGCATATCTATAATCTTATCTTCACTTCCCAAATACACTTCAATATGTACGCCGCTTGATTGAATCTCTTTGAGCTTCTCACTGTCCCATTCATAATACAAAAGCTCTTCAAGTTGACTCTCTTTAGTGCTTATATGTGAGGTCTTTTTGAGTTCATTCGGCGCAAAACACCCTTGTATAAACTGGCTTAGATACTTTTCTTTATCTTTTTTATACGCCATCATTTGCGCACGTTTAAATGTTTTCGGCTTTGTCTGAAAAAATGCGGGAGAAAAAAGTTGAAGCGTATCTACTCGTTCTTTACGAGAATATACATATTCAAAAGCTTTAATCGCTCCATAACTAAATCCTGCGACGTTATAGTCATTTTGTTTTAAATATTTTTCAAAAAATGAGCTCTCATTTTTGAAAGAAAACCCACTATAGTAAACCATCTAGCTTTGCCTCAATCTCATCTTTTGTAATGCTCTCACGCTCATAAAGTACCTCTTCAACATATTGAAGTACACTTCTAAAGCCGCTTAGACTCTCTTTTGTCTCATCATAGAGTCTTTTCATCAACATATCCTCTTGACTAGTTGAAGCCAAAAGGGTCTCGCCCATCCCAAAGCCCTCGATCATCTCTTTGACACTTTCTTTTGCTTCATCAAGATCGATCTTTGCACTGCTTGAGTGTTCCCCAAATTTTAACTCACATGCGGCAATACCGCCTAATAACATCCGAACACGTGATTCCATTTCATGTTTTAAAAGTGGGGTTGTCACAGGCGGAGTCATTGATTCATTGGAAAGTAGAAGCTTTTCAAAATGAATATTATATAAAGCCGCTGCAACTGCTTTACCAGCTTGATAACAAATACGATGCGCTTTTTGATCCTCACTGAGTATCAACAGTTTTCTTTTACCAAACATTACTTTATCTTTGACTTGATAAAAATGCTCCATCGTAACCAAAGTACCGTTTTGACGAAGTGCAAGGAGTGCCGCTTCATTCACAAGTGCTGCTAAAGACGCGCCATTAAATCCCACTGTCATATTTGCTAAAACATTAATATCTGTTTCATTTGGAATCGGAGCTAAATATTTTGCAATAATAGAAGCACGTTCCCCTTTTGTAGGAAGATCAACAAAAATACGTCTGTCAAAGCGTCCTGCACGAAGTAAAGCACTATCTAACACATCTATCTTATTTGTTGCCGCGATTACGATGATATCGCTTGATTCTTCAAATCCGTCCATCTCTGTGAGAAGTTGATTGAGTGTTGCTTCTCTTTCATCATTGCGGTTTCCATCACGTTTTTTACCCACGGCATCTATTTCATCTATGAAGATGATTGCCGGAGCATTTTTCTTTGCTGCCAAAAAGAGTTCATGTACCCTTTTTGCTCCCATTCCCACGTAGATTTGAACAAAAGAAGCCCCGCTTTGGTAAAAAAATGGAACACCAGCTTCATGAGCGACAGCTTTTGCTATCATCGTTTTTCCAACACCTGGAGGACCTACAAGCAAAACACCACGAGGCATTCTAGCGCCAAAAGAGCGATAATGTTTTGGATTTTTCATAAAGTCGATAATCTCAGAGAGCTCCACTTTTACTTCACTAATCCCGCCAATATCATCAAAAGAGATATTTGGTTTTATCGCTTGAATCGGTTCATTTGACGCGATAGGTGCTGTGATATCTGATACACGAGAAGAGCCAAAATTAAATATAGAACGATTTTTTTGAATCCATCGTAATCCATAAGATCCAGCGCCGAGAAATAAAATAACGTAAAGTAAAGAAGTGTATTCAGAATGTCCCTCTTCGATCTCGACCTTATAATCTGAAAACATTCCCGGTGTTACCTGTGAAGTTGCTATCTTATAAATATCTTTTTTTGTTTTGAGATAAACATACTCTTTTGTAGCGATCACATTTGTGACTGTATGATCTATGAGTATTTTTTGCGCATCATTAAGCGTTATTGGATTTGAAGTATCTCGAAATACGGCGAAAAGTATCAAAATAATAATAATAATAGCCGAAGCATAAAGAGCGATATTGTTATATTTGGATTTGAACATAGTTATACTCATCTTTCACCTCAAATTCTTTACATGTAAGCCAGTTTCCACTGAGATCTTCATCTGATTTTATAACTACTTTATTGAAATGCTGATCAAATCCCTGATAAAGTCCATCTTCTCTTTGGCTCTCGATTAAAACATCAAGTTCGCCGCTAAAAGCTTTTCTAAACTCTAGATTCTTAACCTCAATAATAGAAGTTAGCTCATGCAAGCGATCTTTTGCAATATTACCACTAACTTCATTTTTCATCGTAGCAGAAGGAGTTCCATCTCGTTTTGAGTAGCTAA
This sequence comes from Sulfurimonadaceae bacterium, assembly GCA_028683835.1. Classification (GTDB taxonomy): domain Bacteria; phylum Campylobacterota; class Campylobacteria; order Campylobacterales; family Sulfurimonadaceae; genus Hydrocurvibacter. The sequence continues at coordinate 70,638 of JAQUHB010000003.1, forward strand.
AGGCATGCACATGAGTCAGTGGCAATCTTTTGATATTCTCAATTCCCTCACGCCAAAGCTCTTCGCTCTCTCCGGGATGCCCGACAATAAAATCCGTTCCTAGAGCAAAACCCTTTTGCGCCAAAGATTCAAAAAGTTTCAAATCACTCTCATAACGGTTCCGGCGGTTCATGAGTTTAAGCATTGTTGGCGAAGTATGCTGAAGCGCTACATGTAAGTGTTTTTCAAGCCATGGTTCACCTAAAATCTCTTTAAATTCATCATTAATTTGGATAGGTTCTAAGCTTCCCACACGGATGCGTCTCACACCGCGAATCTGGCTCATCATTTTCATTAGACGCGCGATATTTGTGCCCTCGCCCGTGCCGTAACTTCCCACATTTGTGCCCGTTAAGATAAACTCTCCAAAGCCGTTAGTTGCGAGTCTATAGACCTGTTCTAGAATTCTTTTTTCATCTAAACTTCTCGCATCTCCACGTACAAATGGGATGATGCAGTAGTTACATCGAAAGTTACACCCCTCTTGTATCTTAATAAACGCGCGGCTTTTTCCGATGAACTCGCCAACAACTGCATCATCGACAAAGTTCAAATCGCCAAGCTCATAAAATGGAGTATCTTCTTTTAAAAGTGTATTGATTTTCTGCTTTTCACTCTGTCCAAAAACTCCAAAAACTTTTTTCTTTTCAAAAAGATTCTCACCTTTGGTATGCGCTCCACATCCTGTGAGAAACACCTTCGCTCCGCTACTTTTTTCAATGTGGTTCACATAAGAGCGTACCGTTGTATCCGCACCGTTTGTCACGGTACATGAGTTTACGACAACCACATCTGCTTGACTCTCATCCTCTGTGATATCAAAATCTTCTAAGTTTTGCATCATTACCTGGGAATCAAAAAGATTTGTTCGGCATCCGAAAGTTTTAAAGTAGACTTTTTTTCTCATGCAAGCTCCTCTGGAGGCATCATTTTTTGTTCTGTATCTATATGTAATCTTTGTGTTGGATATGCTATCGTGATATCATCAGCTTTATTGAACTCTTCGACGATCTCCATTGAGATGGTACTTCTAAGCGTCAAAGTTCCATATGCGTTTGTCAAATACCAAGAACTAATCACAATTCCGTTTGGTTCAATAAATGAAAATATTCTAGGCTCGACATTCGTATTTTTTAGACTGTAATTACTTCTGAGTTTGTTAAGCTGTTTACGTGTAATATCCGTATAACCTTTAGAGTATTTACGAGTGATCTCTTTACAGATATGGAGTGCTTTTTTATGGTTTGAATCAAAAGTCACGACGATATCTATCCCGTCCCATACTGTTTTGAGCGAATTATGTGTATAGTTTGCAATCATCCTCGTAAAGATATAATTGTTTGGAATAAAGATGATACGTCCGGCACGACGGTTTTTCATAACAGATGAGAGTGTGATATCTTCTAAAATAGTAATACGAAGTAATGAAATATCCATAACATCACCGACATACACCATTCCGTCCATATCTACACGTATTCTGTCACCAACATGAATACTCCCGCCAAAAACGATCACAAGCCATCCGAGGATACTCATAAACCAGTCTTTCATAGCGATGGCGATACCCGCCGATGCAAAACCGAGAATAGTGACTAAATAACTGACATTTTCAATATAATTAAAAAAGAGGATTAAAAGGATGACCGTAAAGTTCACAAAAGTGATGATTTTGTTTGCTGTATAAAAACGCTCATTATCTTTGATATATTTTTTAATAATGAGTTTGAATAAAAAAAGAATAACAAAAAGGATGACAATAATAATCCCGATTTTAATAAGCTTATATATCTGTTCTTCAATCTTTTTATTAAGATTTATCTCCATCACTTCAATACGTTTTTTATAAACACTTTCTGTAATATTGATGGTATCTAGTGCTACTGAAAATTTTTCAAGTTGTTTTTTAAGATCTTCAAGATTGCTTTGTGTCTTGTTATCATCTTGCAGTGCAGCTAGATTTTCATAAATTGCTGTCTTTTTTTCTAAGAGCACAACCATAGCTGCCAAGCTCTCTTTTTGCTTTATATACTCATCATAATTATTATTGATCTGCTTAATAAAAGAGTATCCTGTAAAGATATCTAAAGGATTATTAATAGAAGGAAGTTCAGAAATTTCCGGAGGAGTTAATAATTCTGAAAAAGGCGCTGAATCTTTACTTTTGAACTGTGTCATCTGACTAGAAAGAATATTTTCCTTAGAGCGTAAAGAGGAAAGCTCATCAAAATTCTTGCCATATTTATTTTCTTTTGTAAGAGTAGAGATCTGATCTTTTATCTCTTCAAGATTCTTTTTTACCTCGAGTGATGTTAGATAAGAGCTATAGTTTTTTATCCAAACATTATCAGATGGTATTTCATCATCGATATCACTAATAGACGTTGTATATTCTTCTATAAGATGTTGTCTTTGTGCTGAAAATGCATCATTTGTGGCATTGTTATCTTTATCTATTGTTTTCGCATACAGAGAAAGAGCGCAAAGAAGAACAAACAGTATTTTACTCATCAACTTACCTTATACGAATTTAAAATGTCTTTAATGATCTTAGCATCCACTTCATCGGTAATCTTGACACCGCCTATACCATCAGCGAGTATAAAAGTGATAGAACTGTCAGAGCTTTTTTTATCTAGAAAGAATGCCTGATAAAAACTTTCAACATCTTTGATAGCATAAGTCACTGGCAGATGGTACTTCACTAAAAGTTTTTTGATACGCAATGCTTCTTCTTCTTTTAAAAGTCCAAGTTTTACAGAAACATCATTTGCCATCACCATACCAACAGCGACAGCTTCTCCATGAAGAAAACCTGTGTAGTTTGTCTCATTTTCTATGACATGAGCAAAAGTGTGTCCGTAGTTCAAAGCCGCTCTAAGACCCTTTTCTTTTTCATCTTGAGAAACGACATTTGCCTTTGTTTCCACAGATTTTTTGATCGCTTCTGCAAGAACTGTCGCACTGTTAAGATCATTTTCTTCAAGCCAAGTAAAGAACTCAGCGCTAAAAGTGACAGCCATTTTTACGATCTCAGCAATCCCTGCACCAAATTCACGTGATGGAAGAGTTGAAAGAAAATACGGATCAATATATACCGCTTGAGGCTGATGAAAAGCGCCGACAAGATTTTTACCAAAACTGTTATTCATCCCTGTTTTTCCGCCGACACTCGCATCTACCTGAGAAAGAAGTGTTGTTGGAATCTGGATAAAATCAATCCCTCTTTGATAGATACTCGCCGCGTAACCTGTCATGTCGCCGATAACTCCGCCGCCAAAAGCGATGAGCAAAGAGCCGCGATTAAAACGGTGATTGAAAAGATTTTCTAAGATAAGATCGATAGTTGCCTGATTTTTATACTCTTCACCATCAGACACCGTGATGATATAAAGTTCTTTTGCACTTATGGTGTTTAGAAGATATCGCAGGTGAAGTCCAGCAACTGTAGGATTTGTGACAATTGCGACTTTTTTATCAAAACGCAAGTCACCAAGCCTGTCTATTGTTATTTTATAAGAGTTATCTATTACTTTTTTAAGTGTTATATCTACGACCATTTTTTACATCCAAACATGAAATTATTAAGTGATAGATAATACTTTATTCTTACTTAAAAACGTGTGAAATAGACCTATTCATGGCTAAAGCTGAACAGGAATAAAAATCTGGTGGTAATCGTCAAGCTTAAAATAAAGCTTCTCGCTGTCAATGGAAAAGAGTGAAAGAATCTGTCTTTCAACAATTTTTGAAGTAAAAGGCAAAAGATGAAGAAAATTTTCTTTATTTCTAAGTTCACGGATAGGATTACCACCACTATTGGTAACTTTAATCGACTTTGAAAAGATCGTAGCAAGATTGTTAAAATGTTCTATAACCTGTTCTTTATTTTGATCTTCTTCATTTGTATAGTTAAAAAGTTCCAAGTTAAAGCCCATCTGAGAAGAGATATCAAAGACAGTTGTCGAAACTTTTTCGAGATCTCTGTTTTCACTAAGCACTGCAACTGAGTCTTTAAGTTTTGAAAATGATCTATTTGCAATTTTTAGTACCGGTAAACGAGCACCATAAAGCATATTTCTAGCTTCATAGTTTTTAAAGAGATCTTTAGAAACCATCACCAAACCGATATGATATTTTTTCATATCAGCACGAAAAATAGTCTCAATTGGCGCGTCATTATAATTGATCTCAACATCCACACTCTGTGAACTCAGATCTTTGATAGCCCATAATAGCTCGATATTACTTGGATTGAACACCTTGATATAAAGCTTATGTTTGAAACTTTTATGGATGAACAAAGCACGACGAAGCAGATCTTTGATATTTTTTTGATTATCTTTAAACATATCAATATAAAGATAAAGGTTTGATCCAAAAGGTTCGGGAAACTGTCCAAGCTCACGTTTTATAGCACGATAAACAGATTTTAAAACAGCCGGATCTCCAACAAGAAGTAAAAGGTCATTTGGATGGATCATACGCTTTCTTGTCGGTAACAAAAGCTCCCGATTTCTGTAAATAGCCACGATTTTCCATTTGCGTTGTTCTATCACACCAATGTGGCGGTAAACAAAAGAGCTTCCAAAAGGAACAAGCACTTCCATGATCTCACCCTTGCCAAGACCAACATTTTTTGCAGTTACTGGCACATTAGGAAGATAATCTATCATCCTTGAAGCCATGATCTCATTTTGTTTCACATACAAAATACTTGGATCTCTGTTTTCAAATCCCCAATGGTCAAGGACTATAAGACGAAGTTGTTTTTTCATCGTTCTAATATTTTTGATTGTATGCTCTACATCTGTAATATTATCCATGGTGATAACAACTTGAACAAATTCCATTTTTAAAATATTGGAAAGTTTATGAAAGCTCGTAGGATCAAACTCAAAAAATTTAAAACGTGCAGGGTTCGCATTTTCATACTCAACTGCTTTTGGTTGAACAATATAATAGATATTATCACTCGTATAAGTATCTATCACTCGTTCTATAAATTGACGGCCAATTTCGCTATCACTGATTATCAGTATCTTTTTCATGGGCGTGATTATAGCAGAAGAGCTGTTTGTACTTGTATCATCTTAAAATAAAAACTTTTTTATCTTTTCATGATATCTCTCGATTCCATCAAAGTTGTGGCTTCCGCCCTCTTCTACATCTAAAGATGCAGCGGGCAATAAATCGAGAGCTTCTTTGTAATCCAAGACATCATCACCTTTTTGGAGTAAAAGCATGATATTTTTTTGATTGAGTTTATCAGCCTTGTATTTTTTCAGACTCTCTACATGGTGGGCATTCCACTCGTATGTGCTGTTGTCATAATAGTTTATTCCGTGACCGATGGCACGATGGAGTGTTATATCTGCATTGACTGCTGGGTTTATGAGTACTACTTTGAGATTATATTTTTGACTCAGATACAAAGCATAAAATCCACCAAGAGAAGAGCCCATGAGCTTGATATCTGAGTCACAGTTTTCGATGATATCTTCAAGCGTACCGATGGCAAGAGCGGGAATATGAGAGAGTGATGGAGCGATAAAACTCTCACCAATACTTTTAAAATACTCACGAAACTGCTTTGATTTTGTCCCCTCGGCACTGCTTCCGAAACCGTGTATATATAAAATCATTTTTTACCTTTGAGAGTTTATTTTTTGAAATGATAACCCTTTTTATATTGAGATGTTATAATTTCGCCCAAACTAACAAACACTTATTTTCTGATGCAAAGCGTCAAGCTTTAGCCAACCTAGTGTTTAACGTAGCTTTAAGGGCTTTGCTCCAAAAGCGTACAAAATAATGAAAAGAGAATTTATGGAATTTACTTTAGAAAAAACCTCTGGCAAAGCGAGAGCTTGTACCATCAAAACCGCTCATTCGACTATCCAAACGCCTGTATTTATGCCCGTTGGTACGATTGGAAGCGTAAAAGCGCTTGATATGGCGGACATGGAAGAGCTTCTTGGCGCACAGATAATATTGGCAAATACTTACCACATGTATCTTCGCCCCGGAGACGATGTCGTAGCAAAAATGGGCAAACTTCATAAGTTTACGACCTACCCAAAAAGCTTCTTGACAGACAGCGGCGGTTTTCAGGCATTTAGCCTCAGCGACATCTCAAAACCGATGGAAAACGGCATCGAATTTCGCAGTCACATCGATGGAAGCAAACACTTTTTTACTCCTCAAAAAGTGATCGATATCCAGCTCAATCTTGGAAGCGATATCATGATGATTTTAGATGACCTTGTCGCACTTCCGGCGACTCAGGAGCGCATCGCAGTTTCTATCGAACGTACGACGCAGTGGGCGCAGGAGAGTATCGAGTATTTTAGAGGCAAACAAGCTGAGGGAATCGGTACGGAGCAAAATATCTTTGCCATCATCCAAGGTGGAACAGATAAAGCGTTTCGCACCAAATCTGCGACCGAACTTTGCGCCCTTCCTTACGATGGTTTTGCAATCGGTGGACTCAGTGTCGGCGAACTCAACAATGAGATGTACGATACCGTAGAACACACCGTGCAATATATGCCAGAGGATAAACCGCGTTATTTGATGGGCGTGGGAACGCCTGAGGACTTAATAGAAAACATCGAGCGCGGCGTGGATATGTTTGACTGTGTTATGCCAACGAGAAATGCGAGAAACGGTACACTTTTCACCTCTTTTGGGAAAATAAATATCAAAGGCGCGAAGTTTAAACTCGATGATGCACCGGTCGATCCTGAATGTGATTGTCTTACATGTAAGCGTTACTCCAGAGCGTATTTGAACCATCTTTTCCGTGCTCGTGAGATTACCTACTTTAGACTTGCAACGATTCACAATCTTCACTATTATCTAAACCTCATGAAACAAGCACGTGAGGCGATTTTAGCAGATAGATACGCTGAGTTTAAAAAAGAGTTTTATACAAAAAGGAGTGAAAGATGACACTTGGAGTAAACATCGATCATGTAGCGGTTTTAAGAGAAGCAAGACGTGTGAATGATCCTGATATCATGATGGCACTTTACACTGCCGTGCAAGCGGGAGCTGACCAGATAACTATCCATTTAAGAGAAGACAGACGCCATATCCAAGACTCTGATGCGCAAAAGATCATCGCCGCATCTGCCGTGCCCGTAAACTTGGAGTGTTCGGTCAATCAAAAAATCTTAGATATCGTCTGCGATCTTCAACCCCACCGCGCGACTTTAGTACCAGAAAAACGCGAAGAGGTCACAACCGAGGGCGGGCTTGATATCTTCAAAAACGAAGATGAAGTCAGAAATGCCATAGAACAGCTTCATGATTCGCTTATCCCAGTTTCACTTTTTGTAGACCCGACACGTGAGGCGATGAAGCAGAGCAAAGAGCTTGGCGCTGAGATGGTGGAGCTTCACACAGGAGAGTTTGCGAACCTTTTTGCGATGCTAAACTCCGCACTTAGCCACTCAAACCACAGCGTCAAAGAGCTTGAGCTTCCTCGTTATGAGCTAGCTTCTCGCCTAGAACACGCACTTGCATCTTTACAAGAAAGTGCAACGTATGCAAAATCTTTGGGTCTTGAAGTAGCCGCAGGGCACGGTCTTAACTACATCAATGTCAAACATATCGCGGCGATAAAAGAGATAAGTGAGCTCAACATCGGGCAAAGCATCATTGCGCGTTCTGTATTTAGCGGACTTGACGCGGCGGTCAAAGAGATGAAAAAGCTGGTAAACGTATAATATGAAGAAGATCGCCATCAGTATCGGAGATATCAACGGAGTTGGTTTAGAGATCGCTCTCAAGTGTCATGAAGAAATCAGCCGTCTTTGTTCTCCCGTGTACTGTGTAGATCAAGATGTGCTAGAAGATGGCGCAAAACTCTTGCATAGAGAAGTTCCTCAAACTCTTGCATGCAAGCCTTTACATCTAAGCATAAACATCGAACCCTCCTGTGTTACAAAAGAGAGCGGAGAGTATTCTTACCGTTCATTTTTACAAGCGATAAAACTCTGCGAAAACGGTGAATGCGACGCGGTGGTAACGATGCCGATCCATAAAGAAGCATGGATGATGGCAGGCTTAAAATACAAAGGGCATACCGATATGCTTCGTGATTATTTCAAACAAGACGCCATCATGATGCTTGGATGCGAAAAGCTTTACGTGCCGCTATTTACCGAGCATATTCCGCTTCGTGAAGTGCCTTTGCATGTAAAAGAGGAAAAGCTCACGCCCTTCTTGCTTGACTTACATAAAAGCATAGGCGACAAACGTGTAGCGCTTTTAGGACTCAACCCGCATGCAGGTGACAACGGAGCCATCGGCGATGAAGAGCGAGAGATAGAAAAAGCGATTTCAAACGCGAACCAAACTATCGGCAAAGAGCTCTTTTTTGGCCCCATCGTCCCAGACGTAGCCTTTGCGCCCTACTTCAGAGACACAGTGCAATACATCTGCGCGATGTATCATGACCAAGGTCTCGCCCCTCTTAAAGCGCTCTATTTTGATGAGAGTATCAATGTCTCTTTAAATCTTCCCATTGTACGAACTTCTGTCGATCACGGCACAGCCTTTGATATTGCTTACCAAAACAAAGCCCATACTCTGAGCTATATCAACGCGGTAAAAGCAGCTTTGGAGCTTTGCCCCGCGTCGTAAGCTTCACTCTGTAAAATTGGCGAATGCACCTTCTACGCTTAAAACATTTTTATAATGTGTGTTGGTGACTTTGACTGTTTTTGTTAAAAGATCGCAGACTACTAACCGAAAGCTAGAGCCCATGAACGGCTCTACGATGCAGATGATCTTTTGACCTATTTGGCGTGTGGCATGAACTGTGCCTTGAAGTGTTGGAAAAAAATATTGAGGATAACTCAGCGGTGTTATCTCTACAATATCAATGCCATGAGGATTTTTGAGTGTTTCGACGATAAGCATGGCATCGTCATAACTTTCAAAATGAACACACCAATCATCAAATTTTTTGTTGAAGTGTTTTAAATCTTCATCTAGAAAACCACCAGCTTGAGACTGCAGGGCAAATATACTCATCTATATCCTTATAATTCGCCTCGAAAAGCACTATCCAAGATAGAAGCTTTAAGGGCTTTGAGGCTGTTCATCTTCTCTTTTTGAAGCTGTTTTATTTTCTCTATCTTAAGAGAGATTTCGTCTAAGTAGGCGACTGTTTTTTGTTGGATTTGGAGAGGTGGGAGAGGTAATTCCAATTCTTTTATATATGTTTGACTAATATTTGGTTGAGCACCACCAAATGAATCTTTTAACATTTTTTCTCTAATTTTTCTCAAAAAGTAAAACATGTATAATGTCTCAAATTGATTTTTATCATTAAGAATTCCACAAATAGCTTGATTTGTAGTAGTTTCAAATTCCAAGATTCCTAATCTACCAACAGTTGCTCCATACATAGCTATAAGCAAAGTTCCTTTTGGGAATAGTTTAGCTGATGATTTTTTTAATCCATCTTCTGTAATAAATTCTTCAACCTCAGTGATATATCCATCATTCAACTCACCACTTTTCAACCATCCAATATTTCCACCCCAATAAGATTTTTCATTTCTTTTTGGAGTACCACCACTGGTTGTTTTTGTTAAATCACCTAATATTTTGAGTTCATACTTCTCTTCCAACTCTCCAAAAACATCATTCAAAACACTTCCCATAAAGGCATCGGCTTCGTTCATATTGCTTACATGTAAGGCTATTGATCTGTCTATTTTTTCAAAGAGCAGATCCAATTTAGAAACGATTCTTTGTTGCTCTGGGAGTGGCGGGAGTGGAATAATTCTTTCTTCAATTGAACCTTTAGTAATATGTACCATTGTGGTACCAGTTCCCTTGTCAGACTTAATTTTTTCTGTATCCCAAGATAAAAACTGATAAAGATAGTCTTTTAATATAAATTCAAAATTTGGAATAACTTTCCAAATATGGTAATGATATATTGATTTATCACCTTCCCATATTCTTGGCCCAAATGAGGCTGACCACGCATAAAGTAAATCACCAGCATCACAATATTTATCACTTGGTAATTCTAAATCTGAATAGTACCAATTATTATTTGTAAAAAAATTACCAACACGTAATACTGGGTATTTTCCACTATCTAATAATTCATCTTTTTTATAGGCTCTTCCATTAATGAATGTACTTACAGTATCTAATCTTTTTAATTCCCACCCATCAGGAAGTTCATACAACTCACTCATTGATATCTTTTCCTATGAGTATGGCTTCTATTTCATCCATCAGATCGTTTATCTCAGCATTGTTGAGCTTGATGTTTTCTACCAGTTCTATAGGGCTTTTGTGTTCTATGGTTTCATTTTTATTTGGGTTTTTTGCGCTGATGTCGAACTCTTTTATATCGCTTGCATGTAAAACCCAGCTGTTTTGGGTTAAGACCCTGTTTTCCCAGCTTTCTAAAAACTCTTTGAAATGCTCCATCGTGATGGGTTTGTTTTTCGTGAGCTTTGTCGAAGGGTTTACTTCGTAATAATAGATATCTGATGTCGAGCCGTTTCTATCGAAGAAGATGACATTGGTTTTTACACCGCTGTAGGGTAAAAATACACCGCTTGGAAGTGAGAGGATGGTATGTACGTTAAAACGCTCTAGCAAATCTTTTTTTACAGCTTGAAATGCGTTGTTCGTCTGAAACAAAACGCCCTCGGGGATGACTACACCGCATCTTCCGCCAAGACTTAGATGATTCATCATGTGTTGTAAAAACAGCAGCTCCGTGGCATTGGACTTGATGGGAAAGTTTTGTTGTATCTGCTCTTTCTCTTTTCCGCCAAAAGGAGGATTTGCCAAGATAACATCGTATTTATCCTTTTCCTCCAAACCTCGGATATTGTCAGCTAAGGTGTTTTTCTTAGAAATGTTTGGAGATTCTACGCCGTGAAGTATCATATTCATCACGCCCATGACATAGCTTAGAGGCGTTTTTTCATTTCCAAAAAACGTGTCTTCGCTCAAAAATTTCAGCTGTTCGGTGGAAAGTTCTCTTTGTTTGTTTTCTTTTACATCGGTGTATCGGATGTGATTGTAAGCTTCGATGAGAAATCCACAGCTTCCCACTGCGGGATCGTAAATCTTCTCTCCGATTTTTGGATTTACCACATCGGTGATGACCTTGATGAGCGGACGAGGCGTGTAAAACTCACCGCTGTTTCCGCCGTCGCTTCCCATATCTTTGAGAAGTTTTTCGTAGATAAGCGAGAGTTGGAAAAGGTCTGACTGGTTGTGAAAATCCATCTCGTCGATGATGTCGAGTATCTCTCGAAGCGTGTGACCGTTTGCGATGCGGTTGTCCAAAAACTCAAAAATCGCACCGATTTTGTATTTGATAGATTTTGGATTTTCGGTGATGCTTTTAAATGATTTGAGATATGGGAAAAGCTCTTTATTTACAAACTCTAAGAGGTCTTCTCCGCTTTTTGCATTGATGAGATCTATCTTGCCGTTTGTTTTAGGAACCGCCCAAACATTCCATCGAAACTTCTCATCTAAAATATAGTTATAGTCTTCCCCATCTAGCTCGGCATCTTCATTTTTCGACTCTTCCAAATCATCCAAAAACTTTAAAAATAGTATCCAGCTTATCTGCTCAGTATAATGCATAGCCCCGCTAATACCGTCATCACGGCGTAATATATCTGTTATACGGTTTATTTTACTTTCCAAATTTTGCCTTTTTATAGTGTGTGAATTTGACTGTTTTTTTAACATAGGTTTTGAACTATGTGTAAATATTTCTACTTTTTTTAACATTGTTTATATGATATGTCAAATTAAATACCTTTTTTTGACACATCAAGCTCTACATGTAAACTTTTTACGATTTTCTTTACATATCTTTAAATAGATCAAACGACTACTTTGTGCCATTATATATAAATCTCCCGCTCTAACCCAAAATACTCGTCTCATCCCCACATCTCCAACTCTTCCCAACCATCCACAAAGCCCATCGCTTTTTTATCTGTTTGCGGATATTTTTCAAATAAATTTTTGAGTTCTGATTTAAAGTCAAAACTATCGTTAATAGCTTTTAAAACATAGTTTGTCATAACAGCAAAGGTATAGTATCTATCATTTATCATACCCTTGAACTCTTTTTTATGTTTTGGAATTTTTGCTTTGATGACAAATTGTCTGTTCCAAAGTCTACTATGATGGGCAGAGGTATTGCGAACATAGGAAAAAAGATGAAGCCAATTTTTAAATACAAAAGATGGTAAGTTTATACCATCGAGTATCTCTTTTTCTGTTTGAGCGCAAAGCATAGTATAAAGTTTTGACAGTGTTCCAAAAGAGATAATCTCAACAACCATCCAGATTGGAAGGTCATCTTCAATATAGTTTTCTCTAAAATGCTTAACAAAAGTCTCTTTTGAACGAGTTGTTTCTTTGAAAATATCTTTTTTTAACCATTCAAAATCATTCTCGTCACAACAAAAGTTTTCTTTTTCAGTGTAAGCAAATAGATGATGATTTTTAGAAAAGTTGTATGCTATTGAGGCTCTTAGAAATATTTCTATTTTTTCTATTGCGTTAAAAGTTAAAATTCTTAGTTCTTTATCAAAATGATAAAGGTCGATTATCTGTTCAAAAGTTGTACCTTCATTAAAAGTATCTTTTGTGGATTGAAAAGGAAGAAAGTAAGCACTAAGACGATAGTAACTTATATGTTGTAGTTTTAAAAGAGCAAATTTTTCATCATCGATTATAAGTCCGCGACTTTGAAGGTGCCTGATTTGTTGAGAATATGTTAAATGAGGCTTGTTGTAAGAGATCATAAGCACTTCCTCATTTGCACTTTAGTAAGAGGTGGAAGAAGTATGTTGGTGCAATTATCGCCACATTTTACTTTTAATTCAATTAAACTCAAATCCTTCACCTATAAATCTCCCTTTGCAACCCAAAATATTCATCTCGGACATTGTAACTTCCAAAAGAGTCTTTGAGTTCGCTTTTGTCGATGCCGCTGAGTTTTACGAGTGTGGAGAGGTTTGTGTCGTCTAGCTCTTTGACTCCGTCTTTTTTGTACCTGTCAAGTATAAACTCTATGAACTCTTTTGCTTTTTCGTTGTGGTACTTTTCTACGAAGTCGGAGTTCTCTACATGTAAGACTCTCTCCGTTCTTGTTTTGATGTCGAGATTAAATGACAAATGCGCGAGAACATCGTAAATATCGCTCTCTTGCGCTTCAAATATTTGCTTGAGATCATCAAGCTGAGATTCGTCTATGTTCATATCTCTGAGTTTTTGGAGTAGCTCTTTTCTGTTTTTTGGATTGCTCCATATCTCTCGAAGTCCATCTTCATCATTGTAAAATGTCCCCAATATTCCTATCAACAACTCCAAATAATCTGCCGTTTTGAGCGGTTTTCCATCTTCGCCCACATACGTGGTTTCGATGTTTATGACTTTGAGTTTTTTGCCTTTTACATCTATGATGACTTTTTGAGATCTCTTCGCATCTGCCGTAGTGCCATCAATATTTGAATGGTTTTCATCATCTACACCAGCAGTTATTTTATCTTTTGGAGTTTTATCGGTGTTGGTAGAGGTTGAATTAATCTCTTCGGCTTCTCCATCCCATCTACTGTCATAGAAAAGGTTTGTAGCACCCACAAAGTCTATGATGGTAAAGAAATCTTTCCCCTCAAACACTCTTGTTCCACGCCCGATGATCTGTTTAAACTCCGTCATTGATTTTATGGGTGCTGTGAGGACGACATTTCGCACATTTTTTGCGTCTACGCCCGTTGTGAGCATCTTTGAACTTGTCAAAATAGTAGGGATATCTTTATCGTTGTTTTGAAAAGCTTCTAAAAACTCTCTTCCTATATCGCCCTCATCGGAAGTAACACGGACACAGTAGTTATTGTCTTTGATGGTTTTGAACTTATCTATGGCTACTTTCATATCAGCAGCGTGTTTTTGATTGACACAGAAGACTATGGTTTTGTCCATTGTGTTCATATTTTCTAAGATTGTTTTTGCCAGTAACTCTGTTCGTTTTGGTATGACAACCTCTTTTTCAAACTGCTCAAGCGTGACTATCTGTTTTTCTAACTCACCCTCTATGATGTCATTGGGGTCAAATTTATATTCATCTATATTTGTCTGGATGCGTTTGACTTTATACGGTGTGAGAAACCCGTCATTGATGCCGTCTTTAAGCGAGTATTCATAGATCGGATCGCCAAAATATTTGTAAGTATCGCCGTTGTCGTCTCTTTTTGGCGTGGCGGTGAGTCCAAGATGCACAGCAGAGCTAAAATGCTCCAGTATCTTTCTCCAAGAGCTTTCATCATTCGCACTGCCTCGGTGGCACTCGTCAATGATAATGAGATCAAAAAAGTTGGATGGATACTGTTTATAGTATCCGGTGACATCATCTTCACTCTCCTCTTCTAATACTTCTACCGTTCTATTGGCATTATCGGCGATTGATTGATAGATGGCAAAAAATATATTTCCCGCCGTCGGGACTTTCCCGCCTCTTTTTTTGATGGCTTTGCCATTTATCTCGACACAATCTTTTTCTAAGGGATTAAATGTGTTCATAGATTGGTCTTTTAAAACATTTCTATCTGCCAAAAAGAGTATCTTCGGTCTTCTTTCACTTGCATCTCTATTCCATTTGGATTGAAACAGTCTATACACGATTTGAAAAGCGATATATGTTTTTCCCGTGCCTGTGGCAAGTGTCAGAAGCACTCTGTTGTTTCCATTACTGATTGCTTCTATCGATTTTTGCACGGCTATTTGCTGATAAAAACGAGGCTTCATCGTTCCTTCTATATGAAAAGGAGTGGTGATGATGGTTTCTTTTTTCGCTTCTACTTTGCCATATTTGCGTTCAAAGAGTTCGTTTGGCGTTGGGTACTCTTCTATAAACTGACCTTTACCCTCTATGAGAGAATGTTCATAGATTTTATGTCCGTTGGTTGAATACACAAAGTCGATTTTGAGTTTACTTGCGTAGTTTATGGATTGTTGTAAGCCATCAAGCGGGTCTTTATCTTCTGCTTTTGCTTCGATGATGGCTAGGTTTGTGTTTTTACATGTAAGCAGATAATCGACAAAATAACGCTTTCCACGTTTATTGCCTATAAGCTTTCGTCCATCGGTAAAATAATATTCACGAACTATATTGTTTTCACTCCAGCCACTCTCTTTGATGCGAGGGTCTATGAGCTTTGAGCGAGTGTCTGATTCTGTAAATCCCATATACAACCATTTTTATAAGATGTTAGATTTTATCATTTTTAGGTCAAATTAGAGATTAAAGAAAGAAAAAAGGTATTGAATTATTTTATGAATTTATTTTTATTTTTTTATCAATGAAGAGCGGCTATACTCAGGCTAAATAGTGAGTTTAGAGGAGTTTACAATGATAGCAGAGATAGTATTTGCCGCGGGTTGTTTTTGGGGTGTTGAAAAACATTTTGAGCATGTAAATGGAGTCGTGGATGTCAAGTCTGGTTATGTCGGCGGGAACTATGCCAATCCAAGCTATG
Organism: Sulfurimonadaceae bacterium; assembly: GCA_028683835.1. Taxonomy (GTDB): domain Bacteria; phylum Campylobacterota; class Campylobacteria; order Campylobacterales; family Sulfurimonadaceae; genus Hydrocurvibacter. The sequence continues at coordinate 86,234 of JAQUHB010000003.1, forward strand.
AGGATCTGCTCAAAAATAAAAAATCAAAAGATAATTATACAGAGGCTGTGGATGTTAAATTTGATACTTCCAAAGTAAGCGAAACAGAGCTTATAAAAGATTTTTGGGAGCTTCATGATCCGACTCAAAAGAACAGACAAGGCAATGATGTGGGGACAAACTACAGAAGTGCCATCTACTATACAAACGAAACTCAGCATAAGATAGCTTTAGAGACAGAAGATGAGTACCAAAAGCTTTTGAGCAAAAATGGGTATGGCAAAATAGTGACAGAGATAAAACCTCTCAAAAAGTTTTACCTAGCTGAGAGTTATCATCAGGATTATCTCAAAAACCACCCTTTTGGATACTGTCCAAACCATTCTACGGGCGTAAAGTTTAAAGGGCAAACTATCGCCAAAGATATGATTGTCCCGCTTGGCGGCAAAGAGATCATTGTCGTGGTCGCTGAGGGTTACTGCCCATACTGCGAAAAATTTAAAAAGGATGTGACTTCATCTTACAAAGGTACGCTTCCTCTTCGCTCAGTCACAGCCAAAGAACTATCAAAATTCAATATCAAAAGCGAGCTTTTTGCTACACCGACTATCCTTTTTATCCAAGACGGCAAAGAGGTGATCGGATACAAAGGGTATATGGATAAAGATGAATTTTACAAGACTCTTGGAGCTTTTAAACTTGGTAAAGATTCAGAAGCTTATAATATCGCTTTCAATAAAAGTACAGAGAGCAGTTTTTGCAAGCAATATGATATTTTCAACCATACACCAGATGGTGTCTTTATCGATAAGCTCTCAGGCGAGATTCTCTTTGATACAAGAGACAGATTCAACTCCGGAACCGGCTGGCTCAGTTTTTATAAAGCAGTCGATGGATCTGTTATTGAAAAAGAGGACAACAGCTACGGCATGCATAGAGTCGAGATCATCGCCAAAAAAAGCGGTATCCACCTAGGACATGTATTTCCTTATGAGGGAAATAAAAGAAGATTTTGTCTCAATGCGACAGTCTTGGAGTTTGTTCCAAGAGATAAGATAAAAAAATAGAATTTTAGGGATTTAATATATGACAACACTCAAAATGCAACCAATGGGTCCATACCAAACCAACTGCTATATCCTTACATGCAAAGGAAAAGATTTCATCATCGATCCGGGAGTCGGTGCAACTCCTTGGGTACTGAAAAATGTCACAAATCCTGTCGCCATCCTCAATACTCATGGTCATTTTGACCATGTATGGAGCAATCAAGAGCTCAAAGAAAAACTCAGCATCCCTTTGTACACGCCAAAAGGTGATGTTTTTTTACTCAAAAGCAGTGACTGGATGCCAGATCTTCCACCTTCATATCCAGATGTTGAAGTTGTGGGAGATGAAGAGTTTGATTTTGATGGTGTAAAAGTGAAATTCCGCCATTTTCCGGGACATTGTCCAGGGTGTTCGACTATAGAGATAGAGGATGCTATGTTTAGTGGGGATTTTATCTTTGAGCGTTCTATCGGCAGAACCGATTTTCCCTATTCAAATCCTGATGATATGAAAAAATCTCTGGAAAAATTTAAAAAAATCGATTATGATAAAACAGTTTATCCGGGGCATGGCGGCAGTACCACCATTAAAAAGGAACAAGCGATTTCAGATTATTGGATACGAAGTCTATAATCTCAGTGCCAAACTATTTTTTGTCATCCTCGCCTGCACTATCTAAAAGATTGAGTTTTAGTACATGTCTCTCAGTGATAACGGTCTTAAAAAGTCCACTGAAGACTTTAATCTCTGTAACAAAAGCTTCCACCTCAACATTTCTTTTTCTGCCCTCTTTATGACGTACTTTTGCAATAATTTTAACGACATCTCCAAGTTTTACCGGAGATAAAAATTGACACTCACTCGCAACTAGAACCACATTTCGCTCATTTACTGCAGCCATAGCAGCATAATCCGCCGCACTAAATACAAATCCGCCGTGGATCAATCCCATATCATCAGCTACCATATCTTCAGTCGTTACAAGTTCTACTTCAACTTGACCTAGTTCAAGCTTATGGATCTCTCCACATAAATCTTGATTGATACTCTCATGAGTATTGAGATAGATCGTGTTATCTTCTTGAAATTCTACATCAAGGTCTTCATCTCGTGATTCGATTATCTTTCTACTTTTTGCCATTTGTTTCCTTTATGAGCTTGACATAGACCCTTCTTGGAGAAGGATATCCTTCAATCGTTTTACTACTATCGTCAGGATCTAAAAAATCTTCAAGACTCTGCCCTTCTATCCACTCAGTTTTTCGTTGTTCATCTTTACAGGTAAGGGAAGTTTCCAATACTTCAAAGCTCGTAAAGCCCGCTCTCATACACCAATTTTTAAGCGCAGGAACGGTTGGAACAAAGTAAATATTTGGGATTTTCGAATAACTTCCTTTAGGCGTAAGCGCTATCTCATCTTCTCCCTCGATGTAAAAAGTATCTAAGATCACTTCACCTTTATCTTCAAGTCCTTTATATAATTCTTTAAGCATAGAAACAGGATCGCTTCTATGATATAAAACGCCCAAACAAAAGATAAGATCAAACTTCTCTTCATAAAAAGGAAGATGCTCAACACCCAAAAGCTCATACACGATCTCCGTTTTTGCAAAGTGATTGATAAAATCAAACTGTGTTTTATATAAAGCAGAGGGATCAAAACCGACTAGTTTTTTGGGAGCATCTTCTTGCATACGAAAAAGATAATACCCATTATTACATCCTATATCTGCAACTTTTTTATCTTTAAGATTAAAGTGTGGACGTAAAAGATTGTATTTTATATTGCTTTTCCACTCCGTATCTATAAAAAGACCAAAAAGGTTAAAAGGTCCTTTTCGCCAAGGCATCATCATCCGTGCTGTCTCTTTCATGAGAGTAGCATCCACTTCATCTTCATATGCGAAGCACCCTTTGGGTGTAAGCGTAACAACGTCGCCCAACTCTACTTTTGTATCAATATTTGGCAGTTTTTCTATGGCTTCTCGAAGTGGAGCAATATTTTTCCACGTCATCCATTTTTGCCGTTCTTCTCGTATCTCTTGTATATTCATGGCGTAATTGTAACTACATATTTGTTATAATCACGATAAAAAAATAGGAACTTTATGAAATTAGAACAAAAAGCAACCGTTGCCTCTATGTCTGTGGCGACAATGCTCGTCGTTGTGAAGATGGCCATCGGCGTTATGAGCGGTTCAGTCGCAGTTCTTGCATCTGCGATAGACTCACTTTTAGATCTTTGTGTATCGGCTTTTAACTTCTTTGCCCTTGGCCATTCACAAAAAGAGCCAGATGAGAAATTTAACTACGGTAGATCAAAACTCGAGCCTTTAGCTGCAGTGATCGAAGGTACTATCATTGCCATCTCTGCTCTCTTTGTTTTATATGAAGCAGTTCAAAAAATCATACATGCATCTCCAACACAGCACCTTGAAGAGTCAATAGCAATTATGATTTTTTCCATCGTCATCACCGGTGGTTTAGTATTCTTTTTAAACTACATCGCTAAAAAAACAAATAATATGGTTATACGCGCTGATGCCCTTCACTACAAAACAGACCTCTTCTCAAATGGTGCAGTTTTACTCGCTCTTGGTCTTATTTCTATGACAGGCATCGAGATCATTGACCCAATTTTAGGTATTGTCATTGCAATGTATATGTTTTACTCAGCCATTCCTATCATAAAAGAGGGAGTGTTAATGCTTTTGGATGTTTCCATGACTCTTGAAGAAGTGGAAAAAATCAAAAATCTTTTGAATCATGAAAAAGATATTACAACTTATCATTTTCTCAATACAAGATGCGCAGGTTCACATGTGTATATCTCGGTGCATCTTGTGTTTAACGTAACCGTTACACTTTATGACGCGCATGTTGTCGGAGATAAGATAGAACTAAAATTTAAAAAACTCTTTCCAGAGTATAAAGTTCATACAATGATGCATCTCGACCCTTATGATGATTCACAAATCAATGAAGATGAAGAGCAATATTAAACCTACTAAAAAGGAAAAAATATGAAAATACTGAGTATTGTTGCCGCTTTGGCTTTAGCTGGTGCTCTTGTTTATGCGGATGTTCCAAAAACAGAAGATGCAAACCTTGTATCTGTTGTAAATTCTGGAAAAATAGCTACGAAGACCCTACTTGAAACTCTGCAAAAAAATATGCAGCAGCATATGAAAAAAGGGGGTGTTATGGACGCTTTAAATTTTTGTTCTACTGAAGCGTATGCCCTTACGGACAAAGTAAACAGCGAACTTCAAAAAGGTGTTACCACAAAGCGTATAAGTATCAAATATCGTAATCCTGCAAATGAGCCTCAAGCTGATGAGCTAAAAGTTTTGAACTCTTTTGCAGAGATAAAAACTGCAAAAAAAGCTTTACCGGAGTACGTTGTTGAAAAAGTAGATGAACATACCTACAAATTTTACAAACCGCTTACTATAAACAATCAAGTCTGTTTAAAATGTCATGGAGATATTTCAGGAGATAAAGTCTTAGAAAAAGCGATCAATGAAAGATATCCAACTGATAAAGCTGTAAACTATAAGATGGATGATCTTCGTGGAGCTGTAGTCGTAACAATCAAAAAATAAAGAATACTTACCATGTAAGCACTCTTACTATGGTAAATATTGATCTAGGCATGAACTCTTTTAATAAGAGCACTTATATTTTCACCCTTTTGTTGTAAAACAGATGATAGTGTAGAGTTTAAACCGCTCATTCCCTTTAAAAGATTTTGCAGTTTAATTGCAACTTGACCTGCATTTTGTTCGCTATCGATAAGATAAACGAGCAAAAACTTCGATGGACCCCAACGAACAAGCATATCATCTTGACGGATACTGCTTTTAAATTTCTTTACAAATTCTCTAAGAGCATTGTCATCATGAGAAAAATCCGGATTTGCTTCTTCATCGACAGTTACAAGATTCATCCCAATCATCTTTTCATTAAAAACAGCAGCCTCTTCGAAGTTTTTTCCAATTTGTAAGAAATACTTCTTATCATAAGCACCACTTTTTTTATCAATATTGATATTATTTTCAATCATAATACGTTTAACAAGATCCCGCGTAATATCAACAAATGTGACTATTTTATAATCTTGCACACTGCTGTCTATCTTGACAGAAAAAGCACATGGTTCATACGTTTGCGTCAATATACTGACGATGCGGTCTATCTCTTCAAGCTTGCCAATTGCATCAAACCAGTTCTCACCTTCTTGGAGTTTTTCCTTATGAAAATAAGAAGGATGTGGAACAAAATTATCAACAATAGGTCCAAAATTGTTGTTATATTCTTCAAAAGTACGAACATCAAAAAATTTATTAAAAGCTTTATTTGTCGCAATATGGTTTTGTTGATGAAAAATGACAACCAAATCCTTTTGAGAGTCTATGACCGCCTGAATTATGGGTAAACAAATCGTATCCAGCATCTTTAAAATCCTTATCTATTTTGTGATTAAGCTATCAAAAAAAAACGTATTTATTGTACCATAACTACAACCTGATATAATACGAAAACTATATTACATGTAAAGAATCCTATGATACAACTCAATAATCTTTCAAAAAGCTTCACAACCCAAGAACTTTTTTCAAATCTTAACTTCAAACTCGGATCTGGCGATAAAGTAGGCTTGGTCGGTAGAAATGGAAGCGGAAAATCAACACTTTTCAAACTTATTCTTGATGAAGAGCATCCCGACACTGGAGAGATTATTATTCCAAGAGGATACAAGATCGGTGCTTTAAAGCAGTATCTCTCATTTTCTGAGCCAACTCTTCGCAAAGAAGCTGCACTCGCACTAGCTGAAGATGATAAATTCAGCATCTATAAAGTAGAAAAAATTCTCTTTGGTCTTGGCTTTTCTCATGAAGATTTGGAAAAAGATCCTCTCTCTTTTTCAGGCGGATATCAGATTCGTATCAATCTTGCAAAACTACTTTTGACTGAACCAAACCTTTTGCTTCTCGATGAGCCAACCAACTATCTTGATATTGTCTCTCTTCGCTGGCTCAAAGCCTTTTTAAAAAATTTTGAAGGCGAGATCATTCTTATCACCCACGATCGTGATTTTATGGATGCTATAACAACACACACTATGGGGCTTATCCGAAGATCTTTACAGATTGTCACAGGGGATACTCACAAGTTCTATGCACAGCTTGCGGCAAATGAAGAGCTCTACGAAAAGCAAAAAATCAATCAAGATAAAAAGGTCAAAGAACTCGAAGATTTCATCGCACGAAACAAAGCAAGAGCTTCCACAGCAGCGCTTGCCCAATCTAAAGTCAAACAGCTTGAAAAGATGGATCTCCTTGATGATCTTGGATATGATCCAACTTTAAAGTTTGACTTTAATTATAAAGATACACCTGCAAAAGTTTTACTTGAAGTCAAAGATCTCACCTTCGGATATACACCCGAAAATATCTTGTTTAAAAAGATCTCTTTCGTTTTAGAAAAGGGGAAATGCCTTGGGATCATTGGAAAAAATGGAAAAGGGAAATCTACTCTTTTAAATCTCATAGCAGGTGAACTCAAACCTCTAGGCGGAGAGGTTATTTTTCACAGTTCTACAGCTTATGCGCATTTTGGTCAGACAAATATTAGCCGTCTCAGCCCAAATAACACGGTTATGGATGAGATCTATTCTGCAAACTCCAAGCTTGGAGAATCAGTCGTACGAAATATCTGCGGCGGGATGATGTTTAGCGGTGAGAGTGCAAAAAAGAAGATCTCTCTCCTCTCAGGTGGTGAAAAAAGCCGCGTTATGCTCGGACAGATCTTAGCACGTGATCTTAACCTGCTCTTTTTAGATGAACCAACAAACCACCTTGATATGGATTCCATAGAAGCACTCACGAAAGCTGTCAATAACTTTGAGGGTTCAGTCATTCTAGTCACTCACTCCGAAGAACTTTTACGCCGTGTATGTGACGCACTTATCATTTTTTCAAATGATGGTGCCGAGTATTTTGACGGCGGATATGATCTCTTTTTAGAAAAAATAGGCTGGCAAGAAGAGGAACTAGAAGAAAAGCAAAAATCTGCCCCAAAAATCAACAAAGCAGAAAATAAAAAACTGCGTGCAGCTCTCGTTCAAGAGCGAAGCCAAAAGACCATGCCTTTAAAAAAAGAGGTAGAAAGTCTAGAAAAATTTATCATCAAAACAGAAGAGGAATTAAAGATCCATCATGAAGTTCTCATCAAAGCTTCCAACGCCTCAGATAATTCCAAAATTATGGAGATATCACAACTCATAGGGAAACTGGAAAATGAGATCGAAGTAAAATTTGAGAGATTGGAAGTTGTTCAAAATGAACTTGATTTTTTACTTGAAGAATATGAAAATAAAATAAACAAGTTTATGTAATAATGACAACAAAGGACGTTACCTACATGTAAGCAAAATTACTTACATGCAAAGGTTTATCTTGCGTAAACGGTAGCTCTCATCTCACGGATAACATTCACTTTGATTTCGCCGGGATATTGGACTTTTTCCTCTATCTCTTTAGCTATCTCTTTGGCTATCAGTACCGCTTCATCATCATTGATAAGTGTTGCATTAACAATGACACGAAGCTCGCGCCCTGCATTGATAGCGTAACATTGTTTAACACCGCTATGTTTTATAGCAATCTCTTCAACTTGAGAAACCCGCTTTAAAAAGCTTTCTAACACTTCGCGTCGTGCTCCGGGACGAGCAGCAGAGAGTGCATCTGCAGCACATACAGCACCGCACTCAATACTTTTAATCTCCTCTTGTCCATGATGCGCATAAATCGCATTGATAACGACTTCGCTTTCATTATATCTGGTACAAACCTCTACACCAAGGTCGACATGGTTTCCATCCATATCATGTGTCAATGATTTGCCTATATCATGAAGTAAACCAGCACGTTTTGCCAAAATAGGATCTCCACCCATTTCAGACGCCATAATTCCGGCTAAATGTGCTACTTCAAGTGTATGAGCAAGTGCATTTTGTCCATAACTCGCACGATATCGTAAACGTCCGATAAGCTTCATAAGCTCAGGATTCATAGGTGGGATTCCCATTTTAGCTACGATATCTTCACCCTCTTGAAGAATTTTATCCTCAAATTCATCACATACTTTTTGATATATCTCTTCGATACGCGCAGGCTGAATTCGTCCATCTTCTACAAGAAGTTCTATCGTTTTTGTCGCTATCGCTCTGCGATAAAGATTAAAACTACTCACAACAATAGTATTTGGAGTATCATCGATGATGATATCCACACCTAAGACCATCTCAAGAGCCTTGATGTTTCTACCTTCTCTACCTATAATACGCCCTTTGAGCTCATCACTTTCAAGATAGATATTATTCACAAGTCTCTCACTAGCAAACTCTCCCGCAAAGCGTGTTGTTGCCTGTGCTAAGATAAAGTTTGCTTTTTTTTGTCCCTCAGCTTTTGCTTCGTTTTCATATTTACGCACTATATGCGATATTTCTGCGCGTGAACTCTCTTCTACTTTTTGAAGCATCAATTTTTTTGCTTCTTCACGTGTCATTCCTGCAGCGCCTTCTAAAACACGAATCACATCATCAATACGTGATTCATAATCATTTTTTAGCAGCTGTAGCGCTTTTTCATTTCTTTTTAGTTTCAATCTTTCGCTTGAAAGCGACAAATTCTCATTTTTTAGTTTGTGATCTTCGCTCTCTTTATAACGATTAAACTCACTCTCTTTTCTTTGAAGCTCATCTGTACGCTCTTGCATATCACGTCTTACGCGATCTTGTACACTTTCATACTCTTTTTTTGCCTCAAGCTCTATCTCTTGAGATTTTAGATTTGCTCTATGTAGAAGCAGCTCAGCTTCGCTTTCTATAGCTTTTGCTTTTGCTTTTGCCTGTTCTACATAAATATCAAAGTTAGTATTTGAAACTTTTCTAGAAATGAAAAAACCTACTACTCCGCTCACTATGGCTGTAAAAGCCCCTAATAGTATGGTTAGCATGTTTTGCCCTTCTGTGCAGCAACCTTGCCCTTGGTGTTATCAACATATCACACGATATATCATAATCATCACAAATATCTTTATTTATATAACAAATCTGTGACTGTACAAAAATTTTATATGGATCTTTTTTAATTTTTTCAAAGAAACGATCATACATCCCTTTTCCAAATCCGATACGTCGCGATCTTCTGTCAACTCCAACCGCTGGAATAATAGCTACATCAATTTTTCTTATATTTTTTAAACTGTTTCCCGCTTCATATATATTAAATTTTTTACGTGACAGCGGTAATCTGAATGGTACCATTTTAAAACTGATTTCTTCCATAAACGGAATATAAATATGGTTATTTTTTCTAATCTCATATAATGATTTTCTTATATCAACTTCGAGATCTAAAGGCCAGAACATAAGTATATTGAGTCCTTTTTTCTTTTTAAAAAGAGAGATAATCTGTGAATTTACAAGATTATCTCTATAAATTTTGTTGAATTTTTGTGAGTTTCTCAATTTATTTAAACAATTATTACGAAACAGTTCTTTTGTGACTTTCATTTTAAATCTTTTGATATAATTTCAGATATTTTATCTAATAAAAGGTTTTAAATGTTAAAAAAATCACTAATAATTTCGCTTCTGGCAATTACACTTTTTTTTCAAGGCTGTAATAAAAAAGATAATGATAATGCTATGGTTGCAACAAGCAAGTTTGAATTAAATGACATGAACAAAAATTCTCACACAGTTGATCGAGCTGGCAATAATTTTAATCTTGATGGGAGTAAAGGGAAAGTGATATTATTTGATATCTTTGCTACATGGTGCCCACCTTGCCGTGCCGAAGCTTCACATCTTGCATCTTTACAAGCAAAATATAAAGATGATCTCACTGTTGCAGGTATCTCAATACAAAAAGATATCACTAAAGAAGAATTAGCAAGTTTTCAAAAAGAGTATGGTGCAAATTATATGATGCTCTTTGGCGCAGATAATCAAAAAGCAGCTCAAGCTATTGCTTCAACATTACAAGGGGTAGAAGCGGATTTCCCAATCCCTTTGATGGCCATGTATAAAGATGGAACTTTAATCAATTTTTATGTCGGTGCGACTCCAGAAGAGATCATCGAATCTGATCTTAAAAAAGCATTAGGTAAATAATGTTTGGCTTTATCAAACAGGGGCTAAAAAAGACTGTTGAAGCTATAAGAGCAGTCGCTCCAAAGAAAAAGATCACACTTACTAAAAGTGAGCTTGAAGATATTCTACTTGAGTCAGATGTTGAGTATGCTCTTGTCGAGATCATTTTAAACGAGATCTATCAAGAAAAAATTACTAGAGAAATTCTTGAATCAAAACTTTTAGCGACATTGGCTTACACCAAATATGAAGAGCCTGTTTACGAAAAACCTTTTGTAGAGCTTATTATCGGTGTTAACGGTGCTGGAAAAACTACGACTATTGCCAAACTCGCTTCCAAATATAAGAGTGAAGGCAAACGCGTTATGCTTGGCGCCGCAGACACTTTTAGAGCAGCGGCCATCGAGCAACTCACACGTTGGGCTGATAAAATAGGTGTTCCTATCGTTTATTCACGCCAAGGACATGATCCCTCAGCCGTTGCTTATGATACTATCGAATCGGCAAAAGCAAAAAATATGGATCATGTTATCATTGATACAGCTGGACGCTTGCATACTCAAACAAATCTAGCAAATGAACTAAAAAAAATCAATCGTATTTGTGATAAAGCACATGCAGGCGCACCGCATAGAACGCTCTTGATCATTGATGGAACACAAGGAAACTCTGCAATCGCTCAAGCAAAAGCATTTAATGAGATGGTAGGAATAGACGGCATCATCATCACTAAGCTTGATGGCACAGCAAAAGGTGGATCAATATTTAGTATTGCTTATGCACTCAAACTTCCAATCTTTTACATCGGCGTCGGAGAACAACCTGAACATCTTCTCAAATTTGACAAATATGAATTTGTAAACGGCTTACTTGATGAAATATTTACAGAAGATGAAGCAAAATAAAATATGACGTTTTGTCATATTTTATAAAATCAAGAATAATTCTTCTATAATCTAACTATCAAACAACTCCTTACATCCCAAAACACTTACTTGTAAGGTTCTATCAAAGGTATCTTTATGGCAAAGAAAAAAATTCTTTTTGAGTGTCAACATTGTGGACTCACAACTCCGAAATGGATGGGAAAATGTACCAATTGCGGTGCTTGGGATTCATTTATAGAACTCGATGAACGGGAACAAGAGGTTATAAAAACACTCTCCTCTTCTAGTAATTCAAAAACTAAAGCCATTGCAATGCCCGATATCACCGAGATCGATATTCCTAGATTTTCTTCACTTGATTATGAACTCGATACCGTTTTAGGCGGTGGAGTAGTTCCAGGATCATTAACACTAATAGGGGGAAGCCCAGGAGTCGGAAAATCAACCCTACTTTTAAAAATCGGCTCCAACATCGCATCAACGCAAAAGAACGTTCTATATGTCACAGGAGAGGAATCAGAAAGTCAGGTCAAACTTCGCTCAAACAGACTCGGCGCAAATGAAAAAAATCTTTATCTTCTCAGTGAAATCCGCATGGAACAGGTATTGGCAGAGCTTCATCACCGAGAATATGAGTTTATCATCATAGATTCTATTCAAACTCTTTACTCTGAAGCTATTTCATCGGCACCAGGATCAGTAACACAAGTAAGACAGATTACTTTTGAACTCATGCGTCTTGCTAAAGATAAAAATATTGCTATCTTTATCATCGGACATATTACCAAAGAGGGTTCTATTGCAGGGCCAAGAGTTTTAGAACATATGGTTGATACTGTTTTATATTTTGAGGGTGATTCTTCTCAAGAGTTGCGTATTTTACGCGGCTTTAAAAACCGTTTTGGGCCCACGAGTGAGATAGGTGTATTTGAGATGCGTTCAGAAGGACTTGTCAGTGCCAAAGATATCTCTTCACGATTTTTCAATCGCAACACTTCACAGCCTGGTTCTGCTCTCACAGTCATAATGGAAGGTTCCCGCCCTATCATCCTTGAAGTACAAGCTCTTGTCTCAGAATCTCATACTTCCAATCCAAAACGTCAAGCAACAGGTTTTGATAATAACAGGCTTAATATGCTTCTAGCCCTTTTAGAAAGAAAACTTGAAATTCCACTTAACAGTTATGATGTCTTTATAAATATAACTGGTGGCATCAAGATTACCGAAACCGCTGCAGATCTTGCAATTTTAGCGGCTATAATCAGCAGTTTTCGAGACAGAGCTATCTCGAAAGAGACTGTATTTATTGGAGAGGTCTCTCTTGTTGGTGATGTTAGAGAGGTATTTCAGCTTGATATCAGACTCAAAGAAGCAAAAATGCAAAATATAACAAAAGCACTCATCGCAAAAAAAACTTTAGAAAAATCAGCGATTAAAACATATATTGTAGATGAAGTAACAAAACTCTTAGAATGGTTTTGATTGTTAAAGATTTTTTTTGTATAATGTTTTAAATATGTAAAAGGAATTTACAGGATGATAAACGCGGAATACAAAAGCGAAGAGCGTTATTCAAAGCTATCTATAGTATTTGATACAAAAGAAGAAGAGGATGGAGTCAATTCAGCTATCAATGTTGTTCTAGATGAAAATACTTTTAAACCTGAGATCTACTCATGTGAACTTCCAAAAAATAAAAAAGTTATTGTTATCGAATATCATGATGATTGTGACCGAAGATCAGGACCTATCTTTGAGAAAATCATGAAAACGTTAGGAATATCTCGCTGTTAATTATATAAGGATTATGCTGTGGATCTAAGAAAATTTGCCGAGGGCAATGAGCTTTTTAAAAAAGTTCACTTTAAAAAAAACGAAGAATCTTTTCTCGAACTCGCTCAAAACGGACAAAGTCCTAGGACTTTATTCATAGGTTGTTCTGACTCAAGAGTTATACCCGATCTTATCGTTCAATCCCGTCCTGGAGATCTTTTTGTTATCCGTAATGTTGGAAACTTTGTTCCTCCGTTTAGTCCTGATGAAGATTATCATGCAACGGCTACGGGCATAGAATACGCTGTCAGCGTACTCAATGTAAGTGAAATAATTATATGTGGACATTCACATTGTGGTGCTATTAATCACCTTTTTAAGAGTGTGGAAAATCCTTCGTTAGTGCATACAAAAAAATGGTTAAGTTTAGGTGAAAAAGCAAAATCTATGGCACTTTTAAGTCTTGGAGTAAATGGTAATAAAGAGGAACTTTTACGTGTTACAGAAAAACTTTCTGTGATAACTCAACTAGAAAATCTTTTAACTTATCCCGAAGTTCAAAGAAGAGTTGATGAAGAAGATCTTCATATATATGGTTGGTACTACGACATAGAAACAGGGAGTATCGATTATTATGATCCCGACACATATCAGTTTATACCTCTAAACTCGTTAGTGAAAAAAAATTAGTGTGTTATAATCATAAAATAAAAATCAAGGATTGATAAATGGCAGAAAACAAAAAGAAAGAAGAGGAAGAAGTAGCCCCACCAGAAGGAAAGAAATCAAGTTCGATGATGCTGGTAATAATTATTGTTGTTTTAATACTTGTAATTTTAATCGGGGTCGTCGTTACAATCCTTATGATGGGTGGAGATTCAAAATCTGAAGAAAAAGCTTCAAAAGATACTGAAAAAACAGAAAAAATAGTTGGAGAAAAAAAAGCAGTTGCTGGGGGCGCTGAGGAGTCTAGAACTTTAGACAAAATCGGTATTTTATACCCGCTTGATACATTTACAGTAAATCTTATGAGTGAAAACGGAAGCCGTTACCTTAAAGCTCAAATATCTCTTGAACTCAGTGGTAAAGAGTTAACAGAAGAGTTAGATGCAAAAAAAGCTGTCCTTAGAGATAAAATACTAAGACTTCTATCTTCAAAATCAGTAGAAGAGGTTTCTACCCTTAAAGGAAAAGATCAACTCAGTGAACAAATCTTGCAACAACTCAACCCAATGCTTAAAGATGGAAGTATTAATGGAGTTTATTTTACGGATTTCGTAATTCAATAATGATAGGAATCGATCTTATTAAATTAGAGAGAATGAAACATATAATGGAGAGATTTGGTGAGAAGTCTCTTCAAAAGTTTCTTTCTCATGACGAGATCAAACTTGTAAAAAATCATAAAACTGCCGCAGGGTTTTGGGCTGTAAAAGAAGCTTGTTCAAAAGCTTTGGGCACAGGAATTGGTTCGGAATGTACTTTCTTTGATATCTCAATATCCAAGACACCAAGAGGTGCTCCAGTTTTGGAATTAAGTCAAAGACTAATGCAAAACTTCAAAATTAAAAGTACTTCACTTTCCATCACTCATGATGGAGACTATGCGATTGCAGTAGTTGCTATAGAAACTCATTAACCACCACCTACAAAATCAAGTAACTCAACTTTATCATCTTCATGTAGCTTACATATAGACCATTCCTCTTGCTTTACAATCTCCATATTAACAGCTGCGGCCATAACTTTGTCATCAAGACCCAACTCGTAAATCAAATTTTGTAAATTCGCATTATCTTGGAACTCTCTTGTAATCCCATTCACTACTACCTTCATTTATTCTCTTTCTAATTTAGATATAATTCGCTTACTTAATTATACAAGGATTTCTATGTCATCTGCAACTATAAAACGCCACAATCATCGTGTTATTCCCTGTAATACACAGCGTAAGATTGAACTTATAAATTTCCTTATTAATAATAACAGCCAACTTGAGATAGTTATAGTATCAAAAGAATCAATAAATAATTTTAAAGATATTTCATTAAATGAAAAAGTGAGAATTACTACCGATGCACAATTCAACAATGATATAACATCAGAATTTGATATGCTCCTGAATTATGATCTTCCGGAGAATCCCCAAGAATATCTAAAACGTTTAGAACTTGCTAAGACATACTCTTTTGTTTTACTTGATCCCGTTGATCATGCAGAACTTTATCCTATAGAAACAACTCTTGGTCGTGTTTTAGTACAAGAACCCCTCAAAGCGTTTGAAACAACACAAAGTAAAGACATCAAAATAGCTAAAGCAAAAAGAGAAAAAAAAGCAAAACGTTTTGAACAAGAGCTCGCAAAAGAGAAAGAAAAGAAAGATAAAAAAGCACAAAGTAAACTACCTCCCAAACGCAATGTTCGAAAGATAGTTCCAAAAACTGAGGAGTTAGACTAGAAGCTAGTCAACTTCGAAACGATATCGTTAATACTACTCGAGAAAAGAGTATATAAAAGTGGTTCCATATCTTTTGTGGTATAAGATGGTTTTATCCAAATTCCCTGGTTTTGGGTGAAACTTTGAGTAGTCACCTTATTTCCCTGTTTCACTGTTACATCTATTAGAATCTTTCCATGAAGATTTTCATCAAACTTCTTTGTATCATTATATACAAGCTCTACTTTTTTAATTTTTACATCTACAATAATAGCATCAGTATCTGGATGTTGTTCTACATTAAATTGAGCCATTCTAAGAGCGCTATTTAATCCATCTTTATATTTGTCGGCAAAATCAGTGTAACTGTAAAGTAATGTTGTTTTTTTTCCATTTGCTTGAACATAACCTATACTTGTTTTATCAGAGCGATCATCATTTACAGATGCAAGATAAATGCTTTTATGATTATTTGACGTAGCTCCACTATAGACAGTTTTATAAGATGAAAGTCCAATCGCTTCATTTTTATAAGTACATCCGCCAAGCAATAACGCGGCAACAACTAAGTAAGATAGATTTTTCATGACTCACTCCTTTTAATAATTTATCAAATTATACAGAAATTATATATATTTTATTGTTTACGAAACCGTATCATTTTAAATCTTTCGCCTAAAAAATTTGGCATGATAAGCAGTTTTATTTTTTGAAGTTCCTGCTCATAGATTTTCTCATCTACATTAGCTTTTAGCATCTCTAGAAGTTGTAAAATCCCCATATCTACAAGGGCACGCATTTGTGCTTGTAACTCTAGAAACTCTACACCTGCCTCAACAAAAGCATCTTTTACATGCTCAAATGTCACATCATAAGTAATGTCTGAATTTTTATAGAGTTCTTCAAGCTTGATATTTTCATCAAAAAATGGAAATACATCATGGTTTTTATAGATACGAATAGAAAAATCGGGGCGAGCTATCATTTCGCCATAATCAAAACTCATAAATTCAAATCTCTGCGCTGCACCTGCCATCTCTTTGGCAAACGCTTCATAGCCTACGGCTATCTCCCCTTTGTCTTTATGATATTTTTTTGCTTTTTGTAAAATCGCTTCATCTTCTGTATCAAACTCGACTTTGCCATTTTTTACTGAAGCGATCTTGCCATCATATAAAAGTTCACATGGAAATGCATCAAAGATCTCATTTGCAATAAAAAAAGCACTCTTGCATGGAGATTCCCCTTTACATGTAAGCTCGCTAAGCGACTTGTAATGCGTCAAAGAGATTACATCGCCAAAGCTCTCATGAAAGTAGTTTCTCTGCTGTTCTTGAAGCGCATCAAATCTCTCAATAATGACAAAGTTAAATGTTTCAAGAAGTTCAGGTGCAAGGGAATAGATAAACTCTACAACATCCGCTAAAAAGTAGCCATGATGTGCACCTATCTCACAAATGACCGCGTCTTTGTCTAAGAAACCCTCTTCTACCAAAGCGACGATGTGCTTTGCAATCGTTCCCCCAAAGAACTTGGATGTGCTCACTGAGGTATAAAAATCGCCCTCTTTACCTATCTGTTTATAGTTTGTATAGTAGCCCTGCTCGCCGTAGAGCCATTCTGTCATATATTGGCTAAATCTCATAGCTTATTATATATTTTTAACCGCAGCGCTAAGACGTTTAAAACCTTCTTCTATCTCTTCCTCTGTTATTGTAAGCGGAGGCAAAAGTCTTAAAGTATTTCTTCCTGCTTTTAAAACCATCACGCCATGTTCTCTTGCGCTGTTTATCACTTTTGCAAGTGTGTCGGCGTCTTTTGCGCGTAAACCACACATCATTCCAAGTCCTACTTTTTCAGTAAAGAGATGTTGATTTTCATTGTAAAATCTCTCTAATGCTTTATCAAATAGAAGCATATTAATCGCCAACTCTCCGCTTGCATCATACTCGTTTAAAATATCCATCACTTCACAAATAGCCGTTGAACTGAGATAATTTCCACCAAAAGTCGAGCCATGATCTCCAGCGCTGAAAATATCTTTTAACGTTGTCATAACCACGCCCACGGGAACACCGCCGCCCACACCTTTTGCGAGTGTGACCACATTCGGCTCTATCTCATACAAATTTGATGCCAAGAATTTTCCTGTTCTATACACACCGGTTTGCACTTCATCAACGATAAGTAAAACATCTTTTGATTTTAAAAACTTCGCCAAGTTTTGTACTTTTTCTTTATCTTGAGGCTGAACTCCGCCCTCGCCTTGGACAAGTTCTATCATGACTGCAACAGTATGTTCATCAACAAGAGTTTCTATCTCATCGATATTTTTAGCATATACAAATCCATCTGGAAAAGGTCCAAAATAGTTATGCATACTTGCTTGTCCTGTTGCTTTTACCGTCGTGATAGTACGTCCGTGAAATGAATGGTCTAAAGTGATGATCTTATATCTTTTGATCTCTCCATCTTTTTCGCCATATTTTCTAGCGATCTTGATAGCACCCTCGTTTGCCTCCGCCCCGCTGTTTCCAAAGAAACATCTCATATCATATCCGCTAGCAAGTACAAGTTTCTCAGCCGCGCGTGCTTGAGGTGCTATATAGTAAAGATTTGACATATGGATCATATTTTTGACCTGAGCGCATAAAGCGTTTGTCAATCTTTCATTGCCATGACCCACACTCACAACAGCGATGCCAGAAGTAAAATCGATATAATCTTTGCCCTTAGCATCGATAAGTTTCGCATTTTTTCCGCTTACAAACTCTACATCCGCCCTTGCGTATGTAGGTAAAACATATTTGTTATCTAATTCTTTTATTGTCATTTTAAAACCTTAATTCTGATGTCTATACTTATGGTCGAATTATACATCTAATTTTCCAACATCTTACTTATAGCTTCCATCGAAGTTTGTGTTCTATCAAGGTCTAAATGTGGTGCATCTTTGACTTCTACAAGCTTTACATGTAAGCCATTTTCTTTCGCAAGTGTATAAAAATCTTTCGTCACTTCTGGTCTTGATATTTCATCCTTTGTGCCGTAAATAAGAACTATCTTTGCCTTTTTACTTATCTTATCTATGACATCAACGGCTGATATAAGCTCTTTTTCTTTTGAAACCTCATGAATATTATATCTTCCCCCAACAAGAGCAATATTTTGTATAAGATCTGGATCCAAGCCCATCAAAGTCGCACCCATCATGGCTCCTGCTGAATGACCTACATAATTCACGGTCGTCGCTTTATACTTCTCTTTCAAGGCTTTTATGAGTTCATCTAAAAAAAGTATATACTTTTTTTGTGCTGCAAGATTATTTGTTTTATCGTGAGAAAGTGCTGTAAAATGATTTGTTGATGATCCTGAATAGCCCGGAAGGGCAACCGCTATAGTCATAGTATCAGTAAGCATAGACAGATCTTCGGCAAAAGGTGTATATCTTGCCAAAATATCAGTTCCCTCTTTCCACGTACCATGAACGATGATGGTCAATGGCCCCTCTTTATCTCCCGCTATTGCTTTATAGGCAATACATTCTCCACCAGCAAAGATAAAACCGTTACCCTTAGCAATACATATCTCCTGAGAAACAGGATTTGCAAAACTTACAGTGGAAAATACAAAAAAACTTATTGTCAAAAATATCAATTTACCATACATGTAACATCCTTTAAGCTTTTGTCACTTTGACCTTGTTCTCCTGAAAGACAGCACTATTTCCCTCATAACTCTTCTTTGAAGTTGTCAACATATTTACCCCATTTGTTCCAGAATAGATAAGCACACAGTCTTCTCTAAGTCTTTCATCAAAAGCTACATGCAAGAGTACAGTTCCGCTGGATGATGATACTTCGACTAACTGATTTTCTTCATAGCCAAGTGAGGGATGAAGATAAACTTTCTGAACCGTTTTAAACTGAGAATTGAGACTTGTAGCAGACTTACATGTAAGCAGATAAAGTTCATCGCTCTCATTACGATCACTGTCCAACTCATCTAAAAACAAAAATTTGCCATTATCTGTCGTGAAACCATTCTCATAAGCTATCTTTTCACGTCCTTTTACTTCCAAAAGTCCCTCTTCATTTTTAACAGCACAAGATCTAAAATGTGCAATATAGTCTTCTTCATTCTTGAGTGAAACATCAAAAGCATCGCAAAGATATTTTGTCAGTTCATATTCACTTATCCCTATTTCACTCACTTTTTGACGAGGCATCTCATACATGTAATGCGTCGAGTAAGAGGTTCTGATATCATTTTTTTCCAAGAATGTTTTTGCTGGGATAATAAGATCTGCCATCTGAGAAGTTTGGTTTTCATACAGACCAAAATAAATAATATTTTCCACTTTTTGAAGCTCTTCTACCACCCTTGATGTGTTTGGCATCTGATTGAGAGGATTTGATCCTTGGATAAAAACAGTATCAAAATTACCAAATTTTGTATCGACTTTACTTACTTTTTTTGCCTCACATAAAATAAATGGTGAATCAATTCCACGTTTCGAAAAACCAAGATAGCTCACGCCACACCCCTCTTTTCCAAAGAGTCCAAACAATACACCAAAAGCATCGATAGCACGCATCACATCTGCACCATCAAGATATTTTTGAATCCCGACTCCACAAAGGATGGCTACTTTTTTGTCCTTGACTAGTTCTAAAAACTTACCGATGTCGCCTAAAGTCGCACCAATATTATCTAAAACAGCTTTAATGCGGATAGTTTGTGTAAGTTCATAAAATTCCTCATATTCTGGAGCATATTTTTTTACAAACTCTTTATCTATACCACCTTCTATAAATAAAAAACGTGATAAAAGCATCACAAACTCAGCATCTCCATGAGGTTTTATCTGTACATGTAAATCAGCTGTTTGTGCGATTTTTGTTTTTACAGGATCAATAACAATAATCTTTTTATCTTTTAAAAGGGGCAAAAAATGTGATGATGTCGTGTGTGGATTTCTTCCCCAAAAGACAACAACTTCAGATTTGGCTATCTGCTGCGGTGTCATTATGTCATTATGCCCTCGTCCGGCGATAATGCCTGCTTCACCAGCTCCATCACAAAGAGTTCCGTTGGTCAAAGTTGCGCCGTAAGAACTAAAAAAATGATCCGTTACTTCTTGCATCAAAGCAAAATTTCCGTTTCCTCTATAATGAAGAGTTTTCTTACTTTCTTTTATGATATTTACAAGATGAGTAAGAGCTTCATCCATTGTTATGATTTCACCTTTAAATCTAGGCTTTTCTATTCTTTCAAAAGTTTCATAATGGTTGAGATGTGGACATAAGAAACCCTGAGTAAAACCCTCTTTTAAACCTTTTAACTTTCCATCCGTATATATGATAGAACAGGTATCATAACAATCCAGAGGACAAGCTGTAATAGTATTCAAAATTTCAATCCTTATGTTCTTTAAGAGCAGCAATTTTACTCACAAATCACTTTTAATTAGATAATGCGAAATATATAGGCACATAATCTCATATTCATTTTTATTTCGATAATATTACGTATTATTGCACACAAGGAAGATGATATGTCTGTATTAGACAACGTGGATGCGTCTACAAATTTAGCAAAAAATAATGAAGTGCAACTCTTAGTATTTAAAGTAAGTAGTATTACTGATGCAGCATTTTATGCCATTAATGTTTTTAAGACTAGAGAAGTAGTCGAATCAAAAAATCATTACCTCACACAAATTCCCTCATCACATCCTATGCTTGAAGGAACGATAACACTCCGAGGCATTCAAATACCAATACTCAACCTTCCGGCATGGCTTCATATGACACTCACTAAAGAGGAGATCAAAAAATCAAATATTCTTATATGCGATTTTAACGGCGTTATTATTGGTCTTCGCATCATGTCGGCATTTAAAGTTGTCAAAAAGAACTGGAGCGAAATGCACGCACCAGAAAGCTACAGCGTAGGTGATAACAGTGTTATCATGAATGACACAAGACTCGAGGATGGAAGTATGTGTTTAATTCTTGATTATGAAAAACTTTTAGCAGATGTTATTCCTCAAGCAATGGTCGATGTGAATGAAGGCAAACGTGCTATGGAAGAGTTTGATATACCGATGAAGTTAAGAAAAGGCACTGTATTAATAGCAGAAGATTCGAAAACTGCCCAAAAACATCTTATACAAATATTTGAAAATGCAAATCTGAAATACAAAATCTTCAGTAATGGTAAACTTCTGCTAAATTATATTGCATCACTCGATGATCCATCAATTATTCCAGTAGTTATCACAGATATAGAGATGCCTGAAATCTCCGGATTTACTGTTATAAAAGAATTACGTTCCAATTCATTAACGGCACAAATACCACTTATCGTCAACAGTTCTATGACAGGTGATAATAACAAACGTGAAGCTACTGCTCTTGGAGCTGATGGTTTTATCGATAAGACAAAAAGTCATAATATCATACCATTAATTGTAGAAGCTATGAATTCAAGAGAAAACACTTAAAATAAAGTTTACAAAAGAAGAAAAACCTTACATGTAAAGATCTCTACATGTAAGGAAAAGTTTTATTTAAAAATAAATCGGAAAGAAGCAAGCTTCTTCCGACTAACCTATTACAGCTACTAGTTGACCTTCTACTACTTTATCATTTATGTTTACATTAAGAGATTTTACAACACCATTGCAAGGTGCGACAACATCGATCTCCATTTTCATAGATTCTAAGATTAAAAGAACATCACCCTCTGCGACAGTCTGACCTACAGTAGCTGAGATCTTCCAAACAGACCCTGGAAGCATTGCATTCACTGCTGTACCATCTATTTTTGGTGCTACTGGTGCTGCTGGAGCCACTGGCGCCGCTTGTGGTGCCGGCATTGAAAAACTTTCACCATTTACTGCTGTTACTTGAATGTTTGCATCACCCTCTGCTACTTGAACACTGAACTTTTGTCCGTCTACTACTACTGTATAATTTCCTGTACTCATTTTTTTTACTCCTTTATTTGTTTGCATATTTGATTTTTTTCTTACATTTACTTCCGCTTCACCTTTAAGAAAAGCGATACCTTTATGATGACAAGCTGCAGCGATGAAGATGTTCTCTTCAGTTGTTGCAATGCCCTCTTCTTCTAAGATTTTTGTCCAATGACTCAAAGATTTGCTCTCATCTTCATCTGCAAGATCTAACGCATTTCTCCTAGTTGGTTCCAAACGCAACTTTTCTGAAGCGATCTTAACAATCTCAGGATCTGGCGCAACTGGAGTTTTACCAAAATAACCAAGAACCATTTTTCCATATCCCGGAGCAATAGCTTTCCATGGACCTTGCATTACATTGTTCAATGCTTGTTGGAAGTAAAACTGTGACACTGGAGTTACAGAAGTACCGTATCCACCTTTTTCAACAACTTCACGCATCGCATCGATAACTTCCGGAAATCTATCTAAGATATTATTATCACGCATCATCTGTGTGTTTGCAGTGAGCGCACCACCTGGCATTGGTGAAAATGGAATAAGTGGAGAAACTGTAGTTGCTTCTGGAGGCATGAAATAATCTTCAAGACAACGTTCAACTTCTTTTTCATATGTTAATATCTTTTCAATCTCTAATCCACCGAGATCATAGTTCATACCTTTAGTCGCATGTAACATAGTCAAAATATCCGGTTGAGATGTTCCACCGCTCACAGGAGCGGCAGCCATATCTATACCATCGATTCCAGCATCAAGTGCTGCAAGATAAGCAGCAACAGATACACCAGCTGTCTCATGAGTATGAAGACGTAAATGAGTTCCTTCAGGAACTAAAGCACGCGCCATTCTGATAGTATCATAGACTTTTTTAGGGCTAGAAGTTCCACTTGCATCCTTAAAACAGATACTATCATATGGTATACCGCTGTCTAAAATATCACGTAAAGTTTTTTCATAAAAGTGAACATCATGCGCACCAACACATCCTGGAGGTAAGTCCATCATAGTCACAACTACTTCATGTTTTAGTCCATAGTGTGTGATTCGCTCAGCTGAGTATTTTAGGTTTTCAACATCATTTAATGCATCAAAATTACGAATTGTAGTCGTTCCATGTTTTTTGAACATTTTTGCATGAAGATCAATAAGTTCTCTTGAACCAGTGTCCAGCATAACTGTGTTTATACCGCGAGCAAGTGTTTGAAGATTTGCATCTGGCCCAACGATAGAACGAAATCTGTCCATCATAGTAAATGCATCTTCATTAAGATAAAAATAAAGTGACTGAAATCTTGCTCCACCACCAAATTCAAAGTGTGTTATTCCTGCATGTTTTGCTGCTTCAACTGCCGGGAAAAAATCATCCATAAGTACACGACCACCAAAAACAGATTGAAACCCGTCTCTAAATGTCGTATCCATAATATCAATAAATTTCTTTGCCATTATTATCCTTCACTGTGATGCATAATTGCCGCTGTTACTGCCGCAATTACTTTTTTATTGTCTTGCTTCGACCTGTGATATATAATTGCCGCCGTAATTGCTGCAATTATCCTTTGCTTGTGTTGCTCAGACATATGTTCAATACGTGTCTCCGTATACGTTTCCTCTAATGACATACTTTTGAGTTCCGGAACAATTCTGTTAGAACTTTTTGCTTTAGCAACTAAGATCATAACAAATATGAAAAGGAAAACCGCTCCTATGCCAAGAAACATAAACTTCGTTCCATCAAGAACTAAATTTGTTTCCATATCATTCACCTTATCAAATAATTCGTAATCATATTATAATAAAGTTTAAACTTTTTATAGATTTCCCTCTATTGTGCACATTTATGCAATCTTTGTTACTTTTTTTAAACTATTTTACGAACATATAAAGTTTAAACGATATAATTTCATCATTAAAAAATTAAGAAGGAAATAGGTATGAATCTAGATAAAATCAGTTACGGCGAAAATCCAGACAAAGTAAAAGCAATCATTGAGATTCCATGTGGATCAAATATCAAATATGAAGTAGAAAAAGAGAGCGGCGCGCTTGTTCTTGACCGTGTTATGCATTCTGCCATGTATTATCCTGCAAACTACGGTTTTGTAAATCAAACTCTTTCTCAAGATGGAGACCCTGCAGACGTTTTAGTTCTTGCTGAATATCCAATGCAAGCTGGCTGTGTTGTTAACTGCCGTTTAGTTGGTGTTTTGATCATGGAAGATGAAAGTGGAATAGATGAAAAACTTTTAGCAGTCCCTGTTTCTAAAATCGATCCTACTTTTGATGAGATTCAAGACCTTGGAGATATCCCAAAACATACTTTGGCTAAGATCAAAAATTTCTTTGAAACATACAAAATGCTTGAGCCAAACAAATGGGTTAAAGTGAAAGGTTTTGAAGATAAAGCAAGTGCAACAAAAATTCTTGAAGATGCTATCAAAAACTATAAATAAGTATTTAGTATGATAGCAGGAATGTTTGAACAAGATTTAGTAGCTTATCTTCTATTTGGAATAGTGCTCAATTTTGTTTTTTCCATACTTTTTGGAATTTACTTGAGTAAAAATATAGGTATGAATGAAATGATAGATAGTAAAGGCGAAAAGGCACAATCCCCTTTCGTTGCTTTTTCTCTTTTTCTACCTTATATCAAAATGGTTATCACACTCTACAGAGTTGCAATACTCCAATTCTACTTTTTAAATCAGGGTAAAACTCATAAAGAGTTCTGGATTTACCTTACACACGAAGATTAAAGGGTTAGTGTAACCGCTTTACTATGTATTTGTATCTATAGCTGTTACGCTATGGTTACAATTTTTTCTTCTTTATTTTTCTCTTTATCGAAATTTGATGTATAATTATGCACTTAAAAAATAAGGAATTCATTATGAATACAGTTCGATTAAATATCACATTGCCCTCTTCTGTTAATGATGATATCAATCATTATGTACAAGAACTCAATGAAAAAAAGAGTCATATTATCGCTAATGCTCTTGAGATGTATTTTGATTATCTTGATCTTAGAGTTGCAGAAAAAAGACTTGAAGCTAATGAACCAACAATTTCTCTTGAAGAGATGAGAAAAGAATTAGGTCTTTAATTTGTATAGTTTAGATTTTTCTCGTTCTTCAAAACAAGATTTAAAGGTTATCAATAAACCAGATCAAGCTTTTATTCTTGATTCTTTAGAATCTTTTGCTCAAAACTTCTCTTCTGATTATGAGATTTCTTTAATGTCTTCTGGTAAGATAAAAAAACTGCAAGGACAAAAAGAGATTTTATATCGCTTGAAACTTCGTTCATATAGAGTTATCTATCAAAAGTATGAAAATAGACTTGTTATCTTAGTCTTACATGTAACAACCCGTGAAGGTGCTTATAAGTAAGTTTCTTCTATTGGAATAATATGGTGTTCTATTATCTCATTGTATTCTTTTATATATCTTTTTGCTCCTGGGTTTAAGATATCTTTCGACGTAACGTATAATATTTTTTGTTTACAGTTTGAAATTATATTTCTAAGTGAATCTTCTTTTTGTAGTAGATTTTCGATTTTCTTTTGTGCTGCTAGAACAGTGTCTTGATTTATTTGCCATTCTTTTTTTTCCCATTTTTCCCAGTTTCTGCATTGAACAAAATAAGCAAATTCTCCTATTTTTACGAAAAGATCCATTCCCCCATCTTCAATACCTTTTTCTTTTCCATATTCCCAAACAAAATAGCCTTTTTCTCTAAAGAATTTTGCTACATATGCTTCATACATATCCCCTTTTTCTTTATTTGTCATAGTTGGTTTGTTTTTTAAATTTGTTATCATATTTTTAAATTCTAAATTTTCTAATATCTTGATATCCCACATTACATATTTTTGTTTATTAATTTCGTCATATTCTTGTTTAGCTCCGTTTATTTTTCCTTTTTCGGTGGTTAATATCCATTTACCTCTTTTTTCTGTCCATTTGAGTTGATCAAATATTTTATAGATTTTTTCTATAGGTTGATTAAGTGATTCTGCTATTTTACTTGTTGAGATATAAACTTTTTCTTTTGGTATATTGTTTTTGGTGTATTGAGTTTCAAATTTATTTATTACTTCTACATCAATGAAATCTTTTTTTATATCGTTCTTTGTAGATTGATTTGTGTTTGGATATATAGGGTTTACTTTTTGCATTTTACTTTTTTCTGTAATTGCTTTCATAAATAATATAATGAATATTATTGTCAAGAGGAACATTATGTATGTGCTAATACTCATTTTAAATTAAATTTTCCATTACTAGCTTTTGCTTTTAATGATTCAAGTTTTTCTAAATGTCGTTTTGTTTCTTCAATACTTTCATCGAGTGCAAGTCCTTGATTAATTAGTCTTACTAGATCAGGTCTTTCTTTTTCCCACT
>JAQUHB010000004.1 GCA_028683835.1 Sulfurimonadaceae bacterium
ATATGATAATATCAGATAAGGGGATATATTTTTGATTGATTCTATCATATATAGAACTATAATCTAAAAATCTCTTTTGATCTTTTAGTTTTTTTTCTACTTCATCTAAATTTGATTTGCTCAAACCGTAGTGAATGTTTCTGTGGCGTTCTTTTATGACGGCTGTCATATCAATGTCCACAACTTCTTTATAAATAGTCAAGGAGCCTACGGCATTGGTGCTGGAACTATCGAATTCAAGTGGCAAAGCCACAGAACCTCGATATCCAAGCACATTTTCATTTAGATGATTTATTGTATAATACATAAGTATTTCCTTCGAGGGATTTACAGTCAGGGAAGCCGTCCGCCAAGATGGGCTTCTCTGATGCTTATTGTTTAAATAATTACTTAGCTTTACCTATTTTTAGCTGTGCAAAGTTTTCACCATATACATTACATAATACTGTTACAGTATCACCAACTTTTTTATCAGCATATAGATTTTCTAGTGATCTATCAATAGGGATATCAAAGTATTCCATTTGTAAAGCACCGTTAGTAAGCTCTTTTTTCTGCTGTATCTGCACTACGAAATCACCTTGGTAGACTTCACCCGTCTGTTTGTCTTTATACTCTGGTTTGGCATATCCATTAAGGTATATACCTTCTATTTTTACATTCATTTTTTACCCCTGTTTTCTTTTGAAGTGTATATTCTACATCTTCTGATTCTCTAAATGTACCCGAAACTGAAAAGCCATATTCAAAACTTAATTTCATCTCTTCTAATATTGCTTCATCAAACGCTTCATCATTACAAAAATCTTCAATTTTAAGCCGTATAGGCAACTCAGGTGCTATAGTCTCAACAATATCTTTATAAAAACGAATATTGCTTTGTTCTCCGTTTAATGGATTTTGAAAAATCAATCCTGCATCCTCAGATAAAATCAAATGTTCTTTTGCTAATTTAATAATACTTTCATCAATCATTTCACGTATAAGAGTTGACATCGACAATTCATAATGTTTTGAAAGTATCTCTAAAAGTGTCACTTTGTTTTGAGGCATTCGTAATGTAATTACTTTATCCTCACCTTTGTCTTTAGACTTATTCAAGCGTTTATTTAAACTCACAATAGCTCCTTAATTTCATTTTCTACAAATGCAGATGTCAAAATTATACTGTAATACAAATTGTATGTCAATACATATTTATATTTGTATTTTTAATAAATAGAATAAATTGATTGTTTTTGTAGTACAATTACTAAATATCACATTATTCAATAATGAAGATTATTTCAAAATTTAAAGGTTAAGATTATATGGGAATCGCTGACAGAGACTATAATAAAAATAACTTCAAATTAAAATTCAATGAATCTAAAGGTGAAATTGAGCTAGATAATAAAGTTGATAGTAAAACAAGTTTAAATAGAAAAAGTGACACTCACAATATTGGCTTACATAAAAATATTGATGATGGTATAAAACAATACAATGAGGCATCTAGAACTAGAAGAAAAATTAGAGCTACGGAAGACATATTGAAACCACATAAAAAGTTCTCTTTTCTTCCTTGGATTACGGCTCTTGTTGTTATCCTTGTAATAGCAAATATAATTAGTAAATCTTCAGCTGATAATACAAATACTAACTCTTCAACTGCTCCAGTGGCTACTTCAAATACACCAACTCCAATAAAAGTAAATATTCGGATACCTTTAACATCAATTTTATCAACTTTTTATGATAGTTCTTCTGCAAATTGTCCGCTGACATTAATTGCAAACGATAAAAATTATTATATAAAACTAATCGATACAATGCGCGGAGATAAAACAGTTGCTAAGTTTTTTATAAGAGCAAAAGAAGAACTGACATTGAAAATACCCGCTGGAAATTATAAAATCAAATATGGTTCTGGTGGTGAGTGGTATGGAGAAAAAGAATTATTTGGAATCAATAGTCAATACGGAGAATCTGAAGTTTTAAGTTTTTCATTTGATGGTTATTCGTTCCTAGGGCATACGATTTCTTTTTATGATACGGTTGCCGGAAATCTAAAGAAAAGCAATGTGACTCGTAATTATGTAGCTCAAGATTAATTTTACGCAGAAATAAAATAAAAGATTAGATAATTTAAAAATTTTAATGAATATATTTTGTGTCATTTTTGTGCCAAAATATACATAAAAGTACCAAATATTTGAGAAGTTTTATTTTCTTAAAGTCCGTATTATTGGTATATTCTTGTATAGAGTAGGTGCTTTTTTGCAATCCGAGATTGGCCACCATCAAACTTATATGAATTACCCTTATCAATTTAGTGGATATAGACAGAGACATTTGTATTTTTCATACGCAGTTTGAGCCACTCTTCAATTTGCTTTTGCTCTTTTAAGTTAAGACGTTTTTTAGCTTCACCATTGAGGATAAGTTTCGTTTCGCTTCGGTTATTTTCTTTTGCTTCTAAATCATAGCCTTGAGATAAGAAAACATTATTAATATTTGGAAAAAGTGTTTCGAGTTCTTGCGGAACTTCTTTAAAGTTTTCACGACTTGTAGAAAGCTTTTGAATTTGTGTTTTGAGGCTTAAGATTTGCTTGTCTTTATTGTCAATTGCGACTTGCGAATTTTTATAAAGTTCTGTCACGATATCTGCTTTGAGCGTTGAAACATTGAGTGTTTCTTGTTCACCATTTTGGTAGACTTTTAAAATGGTATTTTTGAGACCGGCATCATTAAGCCGAGCACTAATATTGTTAAGTTCATTTTTTGGAATATGGTCTCCAATAAGAAATACTTTAAGTACCCGTGTTGTTGTATCAATTTTTACTTGAGCAACATTAGTATTTTTAAAGTTCATTTGTGCATTGATAAAAGATGTTGCTTGTGCTTTAAAGACTTCTTCACCGACAAGTAGATACGCCAAATAAGAACTTGGTAAGATGGTAGCGATAACGATAATCATGATATAGCGTTGAGCTCTTTTGGCAATATCTGGATCGACATATTTTTTCTTTGCGACACTAAATGCGCGTACTACTAAAAAAGCTGAAAGAGCGATAAAAACAAAGTTAATCGTATAAAGATAAAAAGCTCCAAAAAAATAGCTCCAGTGACCAGTAGCCAGTCCAAATCCAGCAGTGCAAAGTGGTGGCATCAAAGCAGTCGCGATAGCAACTCCGGGAATGACATTACTTATCTCTTTTCTCGTTACACCGACGATGCCGGCAAGTCCACCGAAAAAGCCTATAAGTACGTCCCATGCAGTTGGTGTTGTACGTGCTAAAAGTTCAGACTGGACTGTATCAAGAGGGGAAATTAAAAAATAGAGTGTTGAGGTTAAAAGGGCGATAAGCGTTGCAATAGCGAGGTTTTTAAATGAGGTACGAATCAAAACAAAGTCATTGATCCCAGCTCCATAACCGATCCCCATAATTGGTCCCATTAGCGGAGAGATTAACATGGCACCTATGATAACAGCCGTTGAGTTGACATTAAGTCCCACAGAGGCAACAAAAATAGCAAACATCAAGATCCAGAGATTGCTCCCGTGCATACCTATATTGCCACGTATACGGTCATCTATGACGCTGTCTTCAGCTTTGTCTTCAGTGAGGCTAAGTCTTGCATGTAGTATCTCTCTGGCATTAAGCAAAAAACGATGCTCTTGTAGGTTACTCATAGATTGACATCCATCAACCTTTGATGACTTTAGCTTTTAGAAGTCGTTCATTTGAGATAGAGATTTCTTGCCCCTCATCTGTACCGATAATTGTTTTTACACTTCCTATATACAAAACTGTTCCGATAATACCATCAACTTCAACTCTGTCTTCGGGTTCGTACAGATCACGAACATACGCTCCAGCAATAAACTGTGCAGAAACTCCTCTTGTTCCAAGTCCAAGTGAAAGAGCCAAAGATGCAGCGATGGCAACAAGAAAGATTTCAGCGGCAATATTTAAAAGTTCTGTGTCGATGCCAAGCTGTCCGATACCAAGAGAGATGGAGATAATTGCAATGACGCCATAGGCTGTTTTTCCAAGAGGTACAGCATAATCAATATTCATCCCTTTTGCGCCATTGATAATCACATTTTTTGCAATATTGGCAATATAAAAACCAAAAAGAAGTACAAGAAGTGAAGCAAATACATTTGGAAGATAAAGCAAGATTACTTTTAACGAGTCTGCCATAACATTGAGATGAAGCATTTCTGCCGCTGACATAACAAAAGTTATCATCAAAATATAAAATGAAAGTTTAGAGAAGAACAACGCAAAACTGAGCTTTTCTGTGATATTGAAAAACTTGAGAAATCCGCTTTGTGCTACAAGCTGTTCAAGATGTGTTTTTTCAATAAAACGCAGGACAAGATAAGCAGTAATCTTTGCTATAAAATAGCCTATGATTAATGTGACGAGTGCAGCTGCGATGTTTGGTAGTTCTGAAGTGAGTTTGTTACTCAATACCGTCAGTGGATCCATAAGTGCTATAGAAAAAGCTTGTGTGAGTTCATCCATGAGTAATCCTTTTTATTATGGCGCGAACCTGCCATTATCTTTTTGATAGTATACATATTTATTTGAGTATGTGCAGTAATTATAGCTAATTTAATGTTATCAAAGAGTATCCCATTTGTGTTAGACTAGTGAAGATTTGCCTATTATGGAGGGGATGATGTTGGATAGAGAGTTGATGGGATCAGTATATGATGAGTTACAAAAACTACGTGCAAGTCTGTTTGAGGTACGTAATGAGACAGATACAAACGAACTGCGATATAAGAGCCTTTTAAATTTAAACCAATATATCAAACTCAGAAGTGATGACTACACAAAATTGCAAGAAAAGCTTTCTTTACTTTCTCTTTCATCCCTTGGCCGCTCTTATTCTCATGTTGCAGCTAGCGTCGATACGTTACATGATCAGTTGTGTTGTTCGTTAGGTCATGAAGAGATCTCAAAAGAGTTGATGGAAGATTTTCATCATCTTTTTATTCAAGATGCTATCAATATTGCATCAGACAATGCAAAAGCACTTTTTGGAGGAAAATCAAGTTCGAAAATGAGTCGTCAAAAAACCGCTTTGATGATAACACTTCCATCGAATGCGGCAGATGATGAGGGCAAATTGATTCGGAAACTTGCAACTTCGCATGTCGATATATTTCGTATCAATACCGCTCATGATACGCCGCAGATCTGGAAAGAGATGGCAGACATTATCGCATCTGAAAATGAATATAAAGAAAAGCACGAAAAGATGAAGATCTTTGTCGATCTTGCCGGTCCAAAGATCCGTACGGGAAAGATCAGGAAGATAGATCTTTCTTTGGAAGTGGGGAGTAATAAAACCGAAAAAGAGATTTGGCTATATCATAGAGATGAAGAGAGCAAACCTGAAGAAACGGATCCAAAAACACTTCAAAAATTTCCTGCACAGATAGTAGTTGAGAAAGATTTCTTCAAATCATTGAAAAAAGGTTCTACCATTCAAGCACATGATATGAATACTAAAATTGCAGAGATTCGAGTTTTGGAGATAGACAAAAATGTGGCCAAATGCGTCATTAATAAAAAACTATTTTTAGACAAACAAAGTGTTTTGATCCATAAAAAGAAAGAGAGTTTTATTAAAAATATTCAAACGCAGAGTGAGCTTATCCGAGTTTTTATTGATGATAAGGTGAGAATTACACAAAAAGATCTTTTCGGAAGAGCTAGTAGAAAAGATGACAATGGCAAAATTATTGAACCTGCATTGATAGGCTGTGGAGGCAATAGAATACTTGAATATGTCAAATTGGGTGAGAAAGTATTTATCGATGATGGAAAATTGGGATTGGAAGTTGTTGAAATGGGCGAGGATGAGATTACATGTAAGGTTATTTTAGCCAAAGAAAACGGCGTAGTTATCAAAGAAGAAAAAGGGATCAATTTTCCAAACAGCTATATTAGAACTTCGGCACTTACTGAACTTGATAAAGAAAATTTACTTGAAGTGATCGGCTTTGCAGATAGTCTGAGTATCTCATTTTGTCAAAGTGCTGATGATGTTAAAAAACTTCAAGATCTACTTTCAAGTTATGGCCGAGAAGATATAGGAATTATCGCAAAGATAGAGACAAAACAGGCAGTTTCAAACATGCCAAGTATCTTAAAACAGCTTCTGAAATCTAAAAACAGCGGTGTGATGATAGCGCGTGGCGATTTGGCCATAGAAGTAGGATTTGAAAATCTTCCACACATACAAGAGGCACTTTTAGATATCTGTGACGCAGCACATATGCCTGTGATTTGGGCTACTCAAGTGCTTGAAAGTAAAATGAAAAACAATCTTCCAAGCCGTGCTGAGGTCACAGATGCTGCAATGTCCAGCCGTGCAGAATGTGTAATGCTTAACAAAGGTCCTTTTACTTTTGATACTATCGATGTATTGATATCTATCTTGCATGATATGCACTCTATTTTCAAAAAGAATAAACAGCTATTAAAAAAAGAAACGATGTGGAATAGCTAGGACGATGATAATCTTAAGGAAGAAATAAAGTTTTATTTTAGGTACTTCTTTTATACAACTAAGTTAAAAAATTGTTATACTTAGTTTGAGTTTCTGAAATGAAGTTGGGTAGAGGAGCAGATGAAAAATTTAAATAATGATGTTAATTATAAGAAATTACTACGTGCTCCTTACCAGCTCATATCGATCATGGTTTTGGTAGCTCTCATAGTGACTAATGCTTCTATTTACGGTTTATACAAGATAGGATTTGAACAGCAAAAAAAACGTTTGATTGAGATTGTCAACAATGAAGCTGTGATGATAAATATGATGATAAACTATCAACTTAAAATGGATCATATCAATTCTCCTACAGATGCAATATCACAAGCCAAAATAGAGATTTTAGACAAGCTTATGTATGCACATAAAAAATTTGTAGGTTTTGGAACAAGTGGCGAATATACTTTAGGAACACTTCATAATAACAAAATAGTGTTTCTCCTGAGTCATCGTCATAATGAAACAGGTAAGGTAAATTTTGTGCCGATTGATTCTCAATTGGCTGCGCCGATGCGTATGGCACTCAAAGGAAAAACGGGGACTATTGTCGGACTAGATTATCGTGCTACGGAAGTCCTTGCAGCGTATGAACCAATCGAGCATTTTAAATGGGGAATCGTTGCTAAAATAGATACAGCAGAAATTCAGGCTCCATATATTCAAGCTGCAATCTTCGGATTCTTTATGAGTATTATAGTTATGACTATAGGCGGTTTTGTTGTTATATTTTTTACTCAGCCTCTTCTTAGTGCGATTGAAAAGAGTAGACTTTACAATCGTACACTATTCAATGAATCACCTATTAGTCTTGTCCTGACAGACATGAAAGGTAATGTATTAGATGTCAACCCCGCATTTTTAAAGTTGATCGGTTATGAACTTGATGAGATTTTTAAAATATCATATTGGGATATTACACCTATAAAATATGCAGATCAAGAGCAACAACAATTAATGTCACTTGCGCAGGAAAATCGCTATGGACCATATGAAAAAGAGTATATACATAAAGATGGGCACATAGTCAATGTTAGACTTTCCGGATGTTTATTGAGACACGATGGAAAAAAATATATTTGGTCAAGTATAGAAGATATTACAGAAAAAAAACATTTTGAAATTGCACTGCAAGAAGCATCTCTTGTCTTTGAACATACTCATGAAGGCATTGTGATAGCAGATGCAAAAAATAATATCATAAGAGTTAACAGTACATTCACAAAAGTCACGGGTTTTACTTCTCAAGAAGTTCTTGGAAAAAATCCCCGTTTTTTACAATCAGGTATTCATGATAAAAATTTTTATAAAGAGATGTGGAATATTATTGATACTAAGGGTACATGGTATGGGGAAATTACAAATAAACGTAAAAACGGTGAGTATTTTACAACATTGCAAAGTATAACCGCTGTAAAAAATGATGAGGGGTTAGTAACTGGCTATGTGTCTGTGTTTTCAGATATCAATGATCGCAAGAAGTATGAACTTCAACTGGCTCATCTTGCAGCTCATGACAATTTGACATCACTCGCAAACAGAATGAATTTTTATGATAATCTTGATAAAGCGATTCAGATGGCAAAAAGACGTCAAAATAAAATAGGAGTACTTTTTATAGACCTAAATCATTTTAAAGAAGTCAATGATACCTTGGGGCATGAGATAGGCGATCAACTTTTAAAAGAGATTTCGCTGCGCTTTGTATCAAGTGTGAGAGAAGAAGATACTGTTGCAAGGCTTGGTGGTGATGAATTTGCAATAATATTAACGGAATTGAAAGAGTCTCAAGACTCTATAAAAATAATACATAAGATAATTCAAATCGTAGAAAAACCATTTCATATTAATGAGCATTGTTTAATACCATCACTTAGTATAGGGATAAGTATCTATCCAGACGATGGGGAAAATCGGGATGTTTTACTCAATAATGCAGATCAGGCGATGTATAGTATCAAAAAGCATAGAGAAAAGAAATATGAGTTTTATAAAGAGCTAATTTAACGCCTTTGATAGCTTTTTTATAATATTATTTTACCTATACTCTTAAGGGGTACTTACGCATGAAAGGAGATTTTGATGGTAAAAGTAGCTGCCCTTCAGATGAGCATGAGCGAAGATAAAAGTAAGAATGTAGAAAAAGCTGTTCGATTAACAAGAGAAGCCGCTAAAAATGGCGCAAATATTATTTTACTTCCGGAGCTTTTTGAAGGCTTGTATTTTTGTAAAGATATGGATGAAAAATATTTTTCTTGGGCGCAAGAAAGAGCAGGTCATCCACTTTTAAAAACATTTTCCGCTTTGGCAAAAGAGCTTGAAGCGGTTCTTTTAGTGAGTTACTTTGAAAAGAGCGGCGAGGAGTATTTTAATTCGCTTGTCGTTATGGACAGTGATGGTCGTGAGCTTGAAAATTACCGTAAGACACATATTCCAGATGGTCCAGGATATGAAGAGAAGTTTTACTTCAAACCAGGAGATAGTGGTTTTAAAGTATGGGATACAGCATTTGGACGCATTGGTGCAGGCATCTGCTGGGATCAGTGGTTTTGTGAGACGGCTCGTGCTTTGACACTCAAAGGTGCGGAGCTTATTTTTTATCCTACAGCTATCGGGAGTGAACCTGAGATACATGTAGACTCAAAAGATCATTGGCAAAGAGTTCAGATGGGTCATGCAAGTACAAACATCGTGCCTGTCATTGCGGCAAACAGATATGGGCAAGAGGATGGTGAAAGCTGTAGTCTCAACTTCTTTGGAAGCTCTTTTATGACAGACGCTTCGGGTGCGAAGATAGCGGAAGCTAGTCGTGACAAAGAAGAGATACTTTACGCCGAATATGATTTGGAAAAAAATAGAGAGTTTCAGCACTACTGGGGACTTATCCGAGACAGACGTCCAGAGTGTTATGGAGATTTGGTAAAGTCATAACGTCTCCCGCATAAGCGGGAGGAAGAGTTTATCTATTTTGTATCAGCTGTGCATCTTGATCTTGAAGATAAAGTGCGTGATACGGCCCAACAGGAAGCGTTGAAACGAGTTTTACATTTGCAACTCTTGCATATTTTACATAGTCAGCCGCCGCTGTGCTTACAGCAGTCGCAACTACTTGTATCAATAAGCCGGCGATACCGCCACCATTGTTATTTCCGCCACTCAAATCTACTACGACAGTTCCACTGTGCTGCCATAGTACTTCTGATGTTTTAGTTGAGACTATTTTTGATTCTATAGAAACAGTAAGATTAGATGCTAGAACCATATAGGAGACATTCCACTTTTTGATCTTTGTAAATAAAACAGCATCTGCTCCAAAATACTCTTGAAACTTGTTCATCGGTAGATTGTAAAGAAGTTCCGTGTCATAGACCCCTTCTTGCTTCATGACGTCGCTGACCATTTCAACAGGGAAAGTGTAATACCCCATTTGTGCAAAAGGTACTTCAACTGTTGTCATATAGTATTCTTTTGCCTCGGCATCGGTACTTTCATTCATCGGAGGAAGGATCAAAAGAGATCTTGGTTTTTGGTCATACATCTTAGGATAAGCCGCACCCTTTGAGATGGTTGCAGGTCCGCAACCAGTAAAGAAAAAAAGCGTAAGAAGCAGTGCGCTAAAGGCAGTTAAATTTTGAAATTTCATTTTTTATCTCCCTCTTGTGCATGGATTTTGTGAATCATGCGATCCATAAAATGTGCAGACTCCGGATAGATTGTTTTTTCTTTCGTGAAATATTCTATAGCCTTTTGGTTATTACCACTTTTGAGGTAGATATAGCCAAGATCAGCGTACAACCCTGGAGCCACTCGTCCGGAACTGCTATCTCCTGCATTTTCTATTGCTTTTTCTAAATTTTGTTTATATTCTAAAGCAGATTGTTCACCCGCATTTTTTTTGTAATGATAATAACTATCGCTATAATCTTCATAGTTATACAGTGGTTTTGGCTGGCTTGAACACCCAGAGATCAGTACCATCGCAACTGCAGAAGTGATAAGAGTCAGCTTATTTGATAGTTTCATTATTTCACTTCCATCTCTTTAGCGATTCCATCACCTAAAAATATTTCTCTATTGACGATGATTTCATTGTTTCTATATACTGTAACTGTATGTTTTCCGGGTTTGACCTCGTACTGATTGTCGCGTCCAGATTTGACTTCAAACTGCGCCCCGCCATCGACGGATACTTTGACATCACTCACATTCCCGTTAAAGTAAAGATAAGATTTTTTATCTCCCGTTGCGACACCTTCTTTATATCCACATCCGCTAAGACCGATTAGAAGTAGCAAAGCTACTATTGATGATATAACTCTCATTTTTTATCTCCTATTTGTATATAAAGTCCAGAGAAATCTTTTGAAGAAAGGTACGAGCTTAGGTTTCCGTTAGTGATTTTAGCCGTAGAAACTTCACTTTCAGGTGTATCTCCCATGGTCGCGGTGATCTCTATAGAGCCCAGTTTTTTTCCAGGAAGTCTCATCATCATATTGGTTTGCGGATTTTTGACCTCTTTGCCTTTTTGATACACATCAAATCTGTCACCGATTTTGATATTTTGGCTTTTTCCGCCAGATGTGATGAGTTGCCCATCTTCATAGCCTAAGATATATCCACGCCATGGCTTGTCAAGCATATTTTCTATGATGTTTGATGTCAGATCTGAGATAGCCGCATCAATAGCCTTATCGTTAAGCTGTGCGTCATATGCACTTTTTGCACCTACACCCATAACTGTTCCGGCTTCACTGTAAGCCGTTCCTTTTCCCTCTTCAGAATAGATGATTTGCCCTGTAGAAACATCGACGATACGAATATGGACTTTTGCAAAAGTCTCTTGCTTTTTCACACGACTGAAGATCCCAACATCGCTTGTCTCTTTGCGTCCAAACTCTGTGATCGATCCAAGGATGAGATAATCAGCTGAGTTGTCAAGTTGTGCAGAATGGTTCATCTTGAGTTCTTGTTCGATTTGTGGCAAATCTGCACGTTCGAGCATTATAAATCTACCAGACTGAAAAAGCTTAGCTGAGAGGATATCCATAGCCTGCTTACCAATCTTGTCATTGTTTTTATCGATAAAAAAGCTTTGTCCATATCTTGTCTCATCAGAAAAACGTCCGATGGCTACTTTTCTTTTGAGTCCTGTGGGATCTTCATTCTTTATCTGTATTGATTTGCTGACTTGGGGAGCTGAAACAGTCGGTACTTCATGCACTTCAGTTTTTTGCATTGTAGCACAGCCACTAAAAAGTAACACGGTACATGTAACGATACTTAAGAATTTAAATGACATAGCAAAACCTCTTATTATTGAATTTCACAATTTATCTTCGTGAATAACCAGAATATCAAAGGAAGGTTTAAAAGATGCTTTACATGTAAGGAAATTTTTTTAAAAAAAGAGGGTTCAAATGTGACGGATGCCACATTTGAGAAAGAGAATTATTAGAAAGAAACTTGTGCAGTTATCATATACTCGTTGCCGTTTGGATTAACTGTTCCATTAACGTTTGTTGCATCGTGTTGGTTGTCTGTTGTGATAACGTTTGCTATCCATTGTACATTCTTATTCATGTCCCAAGCTGCACCTAAGATATATGTACGATCGTCATTTTTAGTTGCACCAGCAACAACTTCTGGAGTCCATGAGTCATAACGAGCGAATGCATGGTATTGGTCTTTTTCGCCAAGACGTCCCTCTACGTTTACACTGTAACCTTTACCTGAATGACCTGAAACTGCAGCACTCTTATCAGTATCCGGAGCTGAAATATATTGACCAGCGATTAGGAAGTTTTTCATATTAAATACAGAGTGTACACCGATGTATTGGATATCAGTTCCGTTTGCATTTCCTTTAGTATTGTCTTTACCTAAAAGTGAAACATCAAAGTATGTATGTTTTTGGTTATAATCAGTACCTGTACCTAATAAGTGAGCAGTTAGTCTTCCTTCATAATCCATACCCATACTATTTACAGCAGTATGTGTTTGATCAGCATGGTAACCTTCACCATTGTAAATACCGATTTCGCTCGAAAAGTATTTAGTATTTGTTTTAAGGTCAATACCTCTATCGCCAGAAGCATTTAATTTACCAGCATTATTTTGCTCAGTAAATACATTGTCGATTGAACGGTAAGCCCAAGAGTGACTCTCTTCATAATCTAGTAAAGTTGTATGTGCTTGACCGATTTCAACATCTGTAAATGGTAAGATATTATTTAAGAAAAGATAAGCATATTTGATGTTCATATCATAGTAACCAGCGTTATTATTTTCATCTAGTGTGATACGGAAATAACTTTTTGGATCTTCAAGTAGGTGAGCTTTTACTTGGAAATACATACGTCTTAGTTCAAATTGACTGTTGTCTACAGGCTTAATTGCCCCATTATTTCTATAGTCAAAGTTATCATAACCGATGTATGCCAACATGCTAAAGTCTAGTTTATCAGTTAAAGAAGATACTGAAGTACCTTGATGTGTAGAAATTTCTGTACGACCATCAGCCGCTTGAGTAAATACTTGACCATTTGCGTCTTGGTATAATTTAACATCTGAAGCAGATGCAACTGTAGCGATTGATAATGCAACTAATGTTGATA
Source organism: Sulfurimonadaceae bacterium (assembly GCA_028683835.1). Taxonomy (GTDB): domain Bacteria; phylum Campylobacterota; class Campylobacteria; order Campylobacterales; family Sulfurimonadaceae; genus Hydrocurvibacter. Next base: position 13,173 of record JAQUHB010000004.1, read on the forward strand.
ATACGATTTTTTTCATGTTGGTGTTTTCTCCTGTTTTTGTTGCCGACATTTTAAAGTGTGATGATTACACAACGGTTACGGTTAACTAACGGTTTACTCTCTATTTGGAAATTGTTTTCTTTGGAAGAGTAGGCATTAAATAACTTTACATGCGAAGTGCTCTACGGGTGTAAGCATTTTATTAAAGGCTGGAACTCTTTTTGCTAGATTTGCTCAATAAATCTAAATGGAGAGAATGATGGAAGTTGTACTGCAGAACAACCTTATCTTGATTCGTACCAATTTTAGAACACTCAATCAAAGCTGGATGCGGGAGTTTTTGACCTTACATTCAAAAAATATGCTTTTTTTACCGAAAGCTGTTTTGATATTTAAAGATCAGTCTCTCTTTGATAGCAGAAAACAGTTCTTAGATACACTCAGCCATTTTTACGCCGAAATAAATGATTTTTGCCAAGTTTTCTATAAAAAGTCACTCCAAAAACTTTCAAATATTCCTATCAAAATCGAGCTAGTCAGTATGCAAGAGATCCAACATGTAAGCGTTGAGCTTTATGCAAGAGACAGATATACGGTAGATATCTCACTTTTTTATCCAAACTCTTGGGTGATGAGTTATCTCAAAAGCCAGCTTGGGATGCATATAAAAGCTTCTACTGAAAGTTCACTAGAGGTAGATGTGAGTCATCCAAAAGCAAAAAAAAGGCTCGAACGCGCATTAAGTAGGCGCCATGTCTTACATTATGAGATTCAGTATAGATATGATGCTAACTTCATGCAGCGTCTTTATGGTGGTTTTTCGATCTTTGACTATGGAGATAACGAAGATGAGAGTATTGAAAAGATGATAGGTTTTTATAATGTGCTTGGATGCCCAGTCGGTGCATCCAAAGATCTTATCAAGAAAAACTATAAAAAGCTCGCTCGTGTATATCATCCGGATCGTATTTATTGTGATAGTCCAAATATGGTTGGGCATTATACGCAGAAATTTCAGATGATCCAAGAAGCGTATAGTGCGCTCAGAATCGTTAGTTAGGAATAAAAAAACCTTGACGGATATCAGCTGAAGAGATGTTTTTTAAAAGAATAGAAAATTCTTCTGCACTGTAAAGTGCGAGTGTCGGGCTTTGCATCTGTAAAAGCTCTTTAGAAAATCCACGTTTTGCAAAAAGTAAAATTTTCGCCGGTGAGATTCCAAGTCGTACACACTTGTCAAGAAGTTTATGTAACTCTTTTTTGTTTATTTTATGATTTGTCCATTTACATTCGCCGACATAGATCTTTTGACTTTTGGTGATAGCAAGTAGGTCGATCTCTATATTGGCATCCCAATAGCTTCCACTTGTGAGTATCTGATCATCTCGCGTGTAATAATCCAAAAGCAGTTCTGAAAGTTCCTCAAATACCAAACTCGTATAGCTATACTGATGTATTTGGAATCTTTTGAGCATATTTTCATAGATACCCTTTTGGATCTCTCGAGAGTGCGGATAGATAAAGTAAAACCAAAACCTGATGAAAGGTTTTGTGAAACGCATCTTATGAGAGATACGGTGGCGAGCATCTTCACGTTTGAGTTTTTGATTTGGATGAAGCTCTCTTGGATCTCTTTCTCGTGAACGCTGCATCTCTAAAATATGATTATTTTGTAAGTAATCTACCGCCGCACCGCCGTTTTTATTGTTGAGTCCGGCTCTGTTGAAAGCTTTAAATAAGCGTCTATCACCAGTTGCCAACGCATGAAGAAGACGCGCGTATTCAGGCTCATCAAGTGAAAGAGATGAAAGTTCATTGTGAAGATGTCCATAATTATCGAGGATCTCCGAGATGATAAGTTCTTCGGGAGACTTATCTATATCGACACGCCATCCAAGACCTCCAAAGATGGAAAAGTACTCTATCTGCTTCTCCATATCATCTGGATAGTGTCTAGCATAAAATGATCTGAATTGTTCTAAGAGCATCGCACCTCAATCTGGATTTTTCTAAATTTTATTGTAACGAATATAGTATAATATTTTTATGATTTTTATGATGAAAAAAATGGCATATCTAGTTTTGATGCTTCTTCTTATCTCTATTGTTTCATTTTTGGCTATTCATATCGCGCCAAACAGTTTTTTGGGTGCGGGAGAACTCAATCCCAACATGACAGATGCAGCTATTGCCAAACTTAAAGCTGTTTATGGTTTAGATAAACCACTTTTTTTTCAGTATATAGAGTGGATGAAAAGTATGCTCACGCTTCATTTTGGTGTCTCTTTTGTGAGTGGAGAAGATGTGAGCAGTGAGATTGCTAAACGCATTCCAGTGACACTGTTCATGAACCTCGTTTCTTTGGTTGCAGTGTTTACTTTATCGATCTATTTTGGCGTAAAGGCAGCTCTTTTTAATGGGCAAAAAAGCGATCATCTTATTCGCCAGTTTTCTTTATTTTCTTTTTCTATGCCCTCTTTTTATCTTGCACTTTTGTTTATTATCTTATTTAGTGTCAATCTTGGCTGGTTTCCCTTTTCAGGATTGCACTCCATAGAACCAAAAGAGGGGATAGCAAATTATCTTGATATGGCTTGGCACCTAGTTTTACCAATCGGGGTCATGATATTTGTAGGGGTCGGGAATATGGTTATTTATATCCGTTCTTTGACTTTAGAGATACTCAAAAGTGACTATTATTTCTTTGCAAAAGCGAGAGGTTTGAGTGAAAAAATCATACTTAAACGTTACATATTGCCAAATCTTTTGCCTCCCGTTGTTACGTTGTTGGGACTTTCTTTTCCTGGACTTATAGGAGGAAGTGTGATTTTAGAGTCAATATTTGGAATTGATGGGATGGGAAGATTTTTTTATCTCAGTGCTATGAGTCGGGATTATCCCGTTATTATGGGAATTCTCATGATTACCGCATTTTTAACACTCTTTGGAAATATGATCGCAGATATGATCTTACTCAAACTTAATCCATATGCTAAACGAGGTTAAGACTCTTTTATCTTTTTAAGTCCTTGTTTACATCTTCTTTGCAGGGGTTTTCTATAGAAAATTTCTATCATTTTCTTGAAGAGATAGGCTTTGAACCCTTGAATTTTTACAAAATCCAAAAGTTCTCCGCATCCATATTTCCCGCCAAGAGATGCAAAAAATCCTCGAAGCCTGATACTTTTTATTTTTGGTTCATGATTTGAGAGAATTCTTTTGATATTGTATGTAACATAATCAGCACTAAGTTCTGCAGTCTGTGCAGTCGGCGGTAGAGGTTTTTTGCTTAAGGGATCAAATAAAGCCGCATTGTCGCCGATAGCAAAAACATTTTTGTGTTCTGTAAGTCTGAAAAACTGATCAACTTGAAGTTGTTCTTTTTTATTTTTTGCCACTTGCATCTTTAAGATCAGATCGCTTGGAGTGATTCCAGCTGTCCAGATAAGAAAATTCATCGCGAGTTTTTCTCCATTGTTTAGCCAAACGGCATTCTCACTTACTTTCACTATACGAGCTTTTTTGATGATCTTAATTTCGAGTTGCTTTAATCTTGCCTCAGCATTTTCTTGCATAAAAGAGGAGTTGGATGCAAGGAGTGTTTCTGTTGAACTCACAAGCGTAAGATTGATACCAGAACACAAATAGCCTGTATCTTTATAAAACTTTCTTGCGTAGTTTGCCATCTCAGCTGCTATTTCAACACCGCTGAGACCGCTGCCGGCTATGACAATGTTGAAGTTTAATTCCAGCGAGCATTGACCTTCGCTTTCAATTTTTTTATAGATGAAATATTCAAATCTTTGTTTAAAAAGAAGAGCATTTTCAAGTGATTTGATACCGTGAAAATTTTCTCTCAAACCCTCGATAGAGCTTGGCATCAATGTCTGTCCTCCACTTGCAAGGATGAGATGATCGTAGATGTAACGGTTGGAATTTGTTACGACTTTATTGTTTGAAAAATCAACGCGTAACACCTCTTCATGGATAAAAGTTACATTAGAAAAACTAGAACAAAAAGTGTAAAGATCGATGGCGATATCTGAGAGAGTAATTTGGCTGGCGATGTAATCATACACATCTGTTTGAAGATAATGATAAGAGTTTTTATCAATAAGCAAGAGTTCAATATTTTCGCATGAAGAGAGTTCCACAAGGGCTTTGATACCGCCATATCCCGCACCTACAATAATGATTCTTTGCTTATTCATAATCTCACCTCGTGGATATGATTATACATCAAAACTATTTCAAGATAAAAAATATGCAGCCAGAAAAAGAGATTTTACAGAGAAGAAGCTCTTACATGTAAAAACTTACATGTAAGAAATTAATTACATTTATATTTGTTGATGATTTAGCTAAAGAGTGCTTGAAGTGCGTCAACACCATCTTTTTGTTCGGTTTCTATCCCCTCAGTAGTAGCTGATGTTCCGCTTTCAACAAGCTCTATAGCCATACCTGTAAGCATAGAAGCAAGACGGATATTAATACCGCTTTTTCCGATTGCTTTGCTTTTCTGGTCAGCTGGAAGAGTGATGATAGCTTTCTGAGCTTCACCTTTTTCATTTCTCTGTATCTCAATATGGGAGATGATAGCCGGACTCATAACACGTGCGACGAAAAGTTCAGGAATAGTCGTATACTCAATACAGTCAATATTTTCACCCATAAGTTCTTCACTTACAGCATTGATACGTACACCTCTCACTCCGACAGTCGCTCCTACAGCATCAACTTGTGGATGTGTGCTTATAAGTGCGATTTTTGCTCTGTCACCGGGGATACGAGCTGATTTTTCTACAATAACGATTCCATCAGCGATTTCAGGAACTTCCATTGCCAAAAGCTGCTCTAGAAATTTTGGAGATGTACGTGAAAGCTCTATTTGGATTCCGTTTGATTTATCGATATTTACACGACGGACAAGCGCTTTAAGGAGGTCTCCAACTTTAAACTTTTCACCTTTGATACGACTCTTCATAGGTAAAATAGCACGTACTTCATCTACTTCGATGTAAGTGTTTTGGTCAGCATCGACAAGGGTAACGCGGCCTGTGACGATAGTACCGATTTTAGAGTTGTATTTACTATAAAGTTCATTTTCTACAAGTCTTTGGATATGGTATTCAATCTCATTATGAAGTTTTCCCGCCGCAGTTCTGCCATAATCTTCAAGAGAGTGATCGATTTGAAGTTGATCTTCAAGTTCAGCATCTTCATCAAGTTTAAGCGCATCACTTAAGGAGATAAATCCACCGCTAAGTTCTTCATCTTCTAATCTTTTATCTTCATCTGCAACAACGATGATTGTTTGGTACAGGTGCATTTTTTTTGTTTTACTGTCAATATCTGCTTCAAAAGTAAATTTGTGATTTATAACACGTTTAGCAGTTTGTACAAAAGCTGTTTTGAGTGCTTCAAGTACATTTGTAGGTTGAAGACCTTTTTCGTGAGCAATAGCGTCTACGATATCTAAAATTTTTTCCATAAGTATCCCTTGTTTAGGTGGCTTTCATAAAAAATGTTAAGTTAAAAATGGGGGTGCTTTTTATGAAGAGTATAATTATAGCAAAAACAAATTTAAAAAATGTTTTAACTTGCTCTTGTGCTTAATCGAATATTTATTGAACTTTTAATATAATGCACGCAATTATATATAGATGAGGATAAATCATGGAATTAAAACTAGCTCGTGTTGAGATCGACCAAAAACCAAAAAAAATAGATTTGAAAAAGATCGAAGAGAGTGCAGCCAAAGAAGGATCAGTAATATTTTACTTTGATCGTGAAAATTCACATAAAGATCTTTTGGCTTTGCAAGATCACATTGAAGCAAGTGGAAAAAGTTTTTATATGCGTGAAGTAAAATACGGTCTTGCTGATAACGAGTACATGTACGAAGTTCATATATTGGCATAAGGGTAAAAATTTTGAGTAAAAAACTTTATATTGAAACTCTTGGTTGTGCGATGAATGTTCGTGATTCTGAGCATATGATCGCAGAGTTAAATGAAAAAGATGATTATGTCTTAACAACTGATTCAAAAGAGGCAGATCTTATTCTTATTAACACTTGTTCTGTGCGTGAAAAGCCTGTTCAAAAGCTTTTTTCAGAACTTGGTGTTTTCAATAAAAGTAAAAAAGAGGGTGCAAAAATAGGTGTATGCGGATGTACTGCGTCACATTTGGGTAAAGAAATTATCAAGCGTGCACCTTATGTTAACTTTGTTTTGGGTGCGAGAAATGTCTCAAAGATAAGTGAAGTTTTGCATAAAGATAAAGCTGTTGAGATTGACATTAATTATGATGAATCTGATTTCGCTTTTAAAGATTTTCGCTCATCTACCTACAAAGCGTATATCAATATCTCTATCGGTTGTGACAAATCTTGTACTTTTTGTATTGTTCCAAAAACTAGAGGCGATGAGATTTCTATCCCTGCAGATTTGATCCTCAAAGAGTGTGAAAAAGCTGTAAAAAGTGGAGCCAAAGAGCTATTTTTACTTGGTCAAAATGTCAACAACTATGGTCGCCGTTTTAGTGGTGAACATGAAAAAGTCAACTTTACAGAACTCCTCCGCCGTATTTCGAAGATCGAAGATTTAAAACGAATCCGTTTTACTTCTCCGCATCCTTTTCATATGGATGATGAGTTTTTAGAAGAGTTCGCGAGTAATCCAAAAATATGTAAATCGATGCATATGCCTCTTCAGAGCGGTTCTACAAAAGTACTCAAAGATATGAAACGCGGCTACTCACAAGAGTGGTTTTTAAACCGTGTGGAAAAACTTAAATCAATGGTTCCTGATGTCGGTCTTAGTACGGATATCATCGTTGCCTTTCCTGGAGAGAGCGATGAAGAGTTTGAAGAAACGATGGATGTTGTGCGTAAAGTAGGCTTCGAGCAGATCTTTAGTTTTAAATACTCTCCTCGTCCACTCACCGAAGCCGCAGAATTTACAAATGTCGTAGAGGAAGAGCTTGGTTCTGAGCGTCTTTATGCCTTGCAGGAACTTCAACAAGAGATTTTGGATAAAAAAATTGAAGCACAGCTCGGATGTATTTATGAAGTTTACTTTGAAGAATTGCGTCCTGATAGTTATGTGTCTGGAAGAAGTGACAATAATTATCTTGTGAAAGTTAAAGGAAGCGAAGAACTTTTGGGCACTTTTGCAAATGTAAAAATCACCAAGGTTGGCAGAGCCTCTTTAATCGGCGAGATCGTTTGAGAGTGTTATGAAAAAGCGGATTTTAAGAGCATTGGCTTTGGTTGTTGTGCCATTCGTCGGAATGCTCTTAATGCACTTTTTATATCTTACGAATAAAAAAATTTTTCATCTTCCGCAAAATATCCCCACAGAACCTGTCGTTTTTGCTTTTTGGCATGGAGATCTGCTCATGCAACCTTATCTTTATTATCAGTTTCGTAAAACTCCTAAAGCCAATGTACTTATCAGTGATCATTTTGATGGATCTTTGATATCAAGAATTATGGAATACTTTAGTCTTGGTACGATAGCAGGTTCTACTAATCGCAATGCCGCAAAAGTACTTATACAGGCGATAAAAAGTTTAAAAGATGGTTACGATATCGGTATCACGCCAGATGGCCCAAAGGGTCCGCGTTACAGCGTGGGCGATGGAATCGTCGTAATGGCTCAAAAGACTGGAGCTAAAGTGATTATTTACAACTGCAAGCCATCTTCTTATTGGCAATTAGGAAGCTGGGATAAATTTGTAATCCCAAAACCTTTTGGGACTTTAGAGTTTTTTGCTAGTGAGCCTATCGACTTGACAGGCTTAAAAATAGAAGAAGCTAAAAAATTGATTCAAGAGAGAATGATGATTCATGCCGTATAAACTTTTTTGCTTGCTTACTATCGAGACGAGTTTATAAAAATTCATGAAAGAATCTCTCCTTCAATATAAGAAAGATTTTTTAATCTATCTCGAAAAAGTACGAGGTTACTCAGACCTAACCCTTAAAACATATGATGAAGTTTTAAAAGAGGCATTGTTATTCATAGAGATAGAAAAAAAAACTTCTACAACTGTTTTTAATCTTATGCCTTACCGCATTATTATCGCTTCTTTAAAACAAAAAACGATAGCTAAAAAACTAAGTGCTATTCGCTCATTTTCGGAGTTTTTGATCACTCAAGGCGAGCATATTACTCTCAAAGCAGATGATAGTATCAAAGTACCAAAAACGCTTCCTAAACCGATCCCTCATGAGTATATTATGGAAGCCCTCAGTCACGCAGATAAAGAAGAATGTTTAGTTGTTATTATGCTTTATACACTTGGTCTTCGCATATCAGAACTGAGTGGTTTGAGACTTGATGATATTAGTTTAGAGTGGATTCGTGTTCTTGGAAAAGGAAATAAGCAAAGAGATATTCCGCTGTTATCATCTACGGCCAAACTTTTAAAGACGTATAGAGACGAGAGAACTCCTAAAACGTACCTTTTTGAAAAAAATAGCCAAAAATTAAGCGAAAATAGTTTAAGATATACGATTACTAAGGTGTTTGAGCGGGTTTCTTTAAAAGTTACTCCGCACCAGTTACGTCATTCTTATGCGACGGCACTTTTAAATAACAATGCGAGAATTGTCGATGTTAGCGAACTTTTAGGTCACTCGTCTATGGCAACTACGCAGATATATACAAAACTTGGAAGTGCGCTAAAGATGCAAAATTACAACAAGGCTCACCCGTTGTGCAAGGAGATGAATGATACTTTCTAAGATAATGCATGGCTTGTATTTGAAGATATATATTAGTATTGTTGCATCAAGCACGAAGACTCATGTGAGCGTTCATACTTTAAAGGGAAACAAAATTAAAGATACTCGCGTGAAGATCTTTGAAGATGAAGAACTATCGCACAATATGCTTTCTTTTATCCACTCTTTTACGTCTGAATCACCTTTTTCATATATCTCTTTTCTCGATTATTCTTCGAATCAGGGTGCAGTTCCTACATGTAAAGTAGATGATTTTTTAAAATCAAGCCATAAAGATACATATACAACACTTTGTTATGATGGTTGGAGCAGTTATACATCTAAAACTGATCTGGGTATGTTAGAGAAAAAGTATAGTTCTTTAGGTTTGGATTTTGTATTTTCACCTTTTTGTATAATAGAAAATTTTTTCAAAGATAAGATTACGATGGAAGCAGCGCTTTATGTGTTGACCCAAGATGAGAGTATGAGTATTGCAGTGTTTGAAAATTCGAAGCTGAAATATGCAGAGTTTGTAAATATTAAAACTGAAAAACTTGAGAGCGAACTGATGTTAGGTGATGAAAAAGTCGAACTCAATTTTGATGATGATCAAATATCAGTGAATCTTGAAGATATTGATGTTGATGATACTTTTAGCGATCTTGATGATTTGACAAATATACAAGATCTTGACTCTATGGATGAGTTTGAGGATTTTACAGAGGTAAAAGTTGGAAATAAAGAGACAAAACAAGATCTTTTGAACACAAAAGATGAAGAGCATAGTGCAAGATTTAACGAAGAATACAAGCGTTTTAATGCAATAAAAAATGCACTCAAAACCTACTATACAGATGAAAAATATGAAAATAACTTTATAGAATCGATTTATATCGCTGCTGCATGTGATGTAAACAATAGTCTGAAAAATTATCTTGAAGAGGAACTCTTTTTAAAAGTATATGTGCGTCAAGTAGATATATCCACTGAAGTATTTGACTTGGCAAAGAGAGAAAAAATATGACCAGAAGTTATATAAATCCTAGATCTAAGCAAGTGATTTCAGATGAGATGCAACTTGTTCTGCTCTTTTTTACCATATCAATTGTGATGCTTTTTTTAACGTATGGCTTTTTAAAGCTAAAAATTTACACATTTGAAGAGAGTGTTGTACACATTGAAACAAAAAAAGTTGAGTTGAAAAATTCAACGCTTAAAATGCAGCACCAAATACATATCATAGAGCAAGAAAGTGATAGAGCTGAGAAGGTTGTAACTGAAAATAGTGTTTTAAAAGAGAGTGTCAAAAATCTTTTTGATCTTGTGCCTGATCGTATTACACTCTCAGAAGTAGAACTCAATAAAAATTCTTTAGTTATGAAAGGTACAACACCAAGTAAAGAGGTGTACGAATTTTTGCTTCAAGCTCCCCTACGCTCGATATTTAACAATACTTATACAAGCTTTTATCAAGCAGAAAATGGTTGGCTTAATTTTGTTTCGACAAACACACTTGATGATGAAGAGTTACTAAAATGAAATCAATGAAAATGTCCCGTCAAAGTGTTTATCTGCTGTCTATTACAATATTTTTACTTATTTTTGTATTTCTATTTGCATTTTTTGTTTTGATTCCTTCAGGTCAGGAATACAGAATCGCACGAAATGAGACTAGTAAACATGCGGCTGAACTTAGTCAGTTTGAACAGCTCAATGATGATACTCATAATCAGTTAAAATCTCTTCAGGAAAAGCATAGAAGTGTCGTAAATGCTTTTGCAAACACTTTTGACCAAGCTAAGTTTATAGCAGAAAATAAAAAATATTTCCAGAATCTAACAATTTCGAAACTTACAAAAGTTGATAGAGAAACTCCATTTGATCTTTATGAAGTGAATGCGACGTCTAAGATAGATTCTCCTGTCGTTTTTTATAATTTTTTGGATAGTTTAAATAAGGCAAAATGGATAATAGGAGTCAACTTTCCTATCCATTTTCAAAAAGAGGGAGAATTTATCGTTTCATCTTTTACGATGCGTGTTTATAACCTTAATGATGATATCAATGAAAGTAAGACGACGGTAAAAAAAGAGAACTCGACTGCACCAGCACCTTTAAAAGTAGACGTAAATCTTATAAAAAATTGATCTCTTCTAAGAGTTCTTGATTTAAAAAAAGATAAGGGCGCAGTTTTACGGGAATCTTCAAAATTCTGCATCTCTCTTTGAACTCTTTATCCATCTTTTTATGGCAAATATAGGGGGTAATGAAAATCTGAGTTTGTGATTTTGCGACAATATATTTTCTTGACACGACGCTTGTATCGTTCTCTTTTATTTCATCTCTGACTTTAGCACTTATCATAACTCCTAAGCGTTTTAATATTTTATCAATGTGGTAAAGATCACTGTTAGTATTTTTTGTTTTTGTAAAACTATAAAATTCTTTTACATGAAAGAGTTTTATATCTTCGATAAGTGTCCTATTATCTTCATCCATATACTCAAAACTTTTTTTGATTCCCTCCGAATATTTCTCCAAAAGAGGGCTTACATGTAAATGGCGAAACTCATTTCTTTTAATATGAGTATCTTCATTTGTCTCATCTTCAAACCATCTTTTATTATTCATTTTTAGATAATCAATAAGCTCAGATTTGCTTACATGTAAGAGTGGACGTAAGAGTTTATAGCTATCTTTTTGCGTTGAATGAGAGAGGGAATTTAGCTCTGCACAACCCGCGCCTTTACATAACTGCATAAAAAACCACTCAAGTCTATCGCCTAGATGATGAGCAGTTAACAAGTGTTCATATCTATAACTAAGGATTAATTCTTCAAAAAAATCGTAGCGAATTTTTCTAGCGTTCGCTTCAAAGTTTGTGCTTATCTCATCGGCTTCAAAAAGGTGGCAGTTTTTTTTGTATGTAAGAGCGAGTTCTTGTGCATAAGAGACCTCTTCTTTACTTTGCGCGCGAATCGCATAATCGACAATGGCAATATCAAAAGGGATTTGATTTTCTAAAAGTAAAAAAAATAGAGCCGTAGAATCCGCTCCGCCCGAGAAGGCGAGAAGGTTTTTGCTAGCTTTTAAAGATGCGATATCTTCGCTCTTAAGCATTATTCACAGTACATAAAAGTTTTGTGCCCGCAAGGGAAGTGATAGTAGCCTGATAGATCTTTCCAAACTCTAAATCTTCGTCAAATTCTCTATCAGTCACATAAAGTTCGCCGTCGATCTCAGGAGCCCATGCAAGCTCTTTTGCGCTGAGAATATATTCGCTCTCTTCGCTTTCACCGTCAATCACGATAGAAACAGTTTTACCGATCTCTTTTTCAAGACTTTTTAGCTCACATGCAGAAGCGATTTTTCCAAGGATTTTCGCACGTTTTTCGATCGTTTTTTTATCTATCTTGTCACTCATCTCATAAGCCGGAGTCGTCTCTTCGTCCGAATAGCTAAACACATTGATACGGTCAAAACCAAAAGATGCCGCAAAATCGCACATCTCATCAAACATTTCTTGAGTCTCGTTTGGATGTCCGACGATGAAGCTTGTTCTTAAAAATGAGTTTGGAAGCGCCTTCATCGCATCTAAAAGCTCGATAGTCTTCTCTTTGCCAAAACCGCGTTTCATCATACGAAGCATCTCGTCGTTGATATGTTGGATCGGCATATCGAAATAGTTCTGGAAAATTTTAGATTTTCCAATGTTTTGGATCAGTTTTAGAGAGGTCGTCGATGGGTAGAGATACAAAATTCTTGCACTTTTTACACCCTCGATAAGCTCGATACGGCTGATCAGAAGGGAAAGTCCATCGATCGTTTTTTTGTCTCTTAGGTATGAAGAACTATCCTGAGAAACAAAGCTGAAATCGTAATACCCTTTTTTCACAAGTCCTTCTACTTCTCTTGCCACAGAGTCAAGTGAACGGGAATTGAGCTTACCTTTGAAAGAGGGGATCGCACAAAAACTACATGTCTGGTTACAACCCTCTGAGAGTTTGATGTATGCGTGATAAGTAGAACCCGTGACCACGCGTTCAGCGCCATCTATGAGGTATACTTCTTCAGAAAACTGAGATTTTTTACTTGCCAAAAGCTCATCGATACGTTCATAATCGCCCACACCCGTAAAGAGATCGACTTCTGGCATATCTTGGACGAGTTCAGCTTGATAGCGTTCACTTAGGCATCCAGCCATGACAAGTAATGAATCCTCTTTTCTTGCATCATGAAGATTTAAAATCGTATTGATTGATTCCTCTTTTGCCGCGTCGATAAATCCGCAGGTATTGACGATGATGACATCGGCGTCACTTTGATCTTGGGTAAGTTCATAGTTTTGTAATCGTCCCATCATCACTTCGGTATCGACAAGGTTTTTCGTACATCCCAAAGAAACGATGTGTAGTTTTTTGCTCATATTTTTTCACTTTTTAAAAAATTTTACCATCATCTGCATGGATGGTTTCATTAGGCGAAATTATATCCAATTCGTGAAGATGTTGTCTGATGATTGTTTTACTTCTTCTAGAATAAATAAATTATAAAGAGAAAAGGAATAGTATATATGACAAAAAATATGATAGATACAAGAGTTCCACGGATTATTGTGTTATATTGGATCATCAAGATCGCTTCTACGACGCTGGGTGAAACGGGTGCGGATATGTTTTCTATGACTTTTGATCTTGGATATGCGACGACTATTTTTATCTTCATGATCACTTTTTTAGTATTTTTAGGGATTAAACTTTCTCTTAAACGCTATGAACCGCTTACATATTGGCTGACCTTTACTGCTACGGCGATTGTAGGTACTGCGATATCGGATTTCATCGACCGCACGCTTGGACTTGGATATGCTGTGGGTTCACTTGTTCTGGTTTCTCTACTTGGCATCGTCTTGTATCTGTGGCATCGCATTGATGGAACTCTCTCTGTTGAAAAGATATATAAAACCTCTTCGGAACTCTACTACTGGATCGCATTTTTGATCGCAAATACTCTTGGTACGGCGGCGGGAGATTTCTTGGCGGATGATCTTGGCATCGGTTTTGTGCAGAGTGCGACGCTTATCTCCATAATGCTTGTGAGTCTGGTCGTGCTTAATTACTACACAAAGATATCCAAGATATTTCTCTTTTGGCTGGCTTTTGTCCTCACGCGTCCCTTTGGCGCGACCTTTGGAGACTTGCTTACAAAACCTCTTGATCACGGCGGACTTGATCTTGGAACAGTGGGTTCATCGGCATTTTTTATGGCGGTCTTAGTCTTGGCGCTGATCTTTGAGATCAATTATGAGAAGATACACCACTATAGAAAAAGAGTGTTTTTCAAGAGAGATTAAAAGCTACTTTGAGAAATAATACTCTATAATTGCGCCATGAGAACACTAATCACACTTTTGGCTTTAATGCCTCTTTTTTATATGTCATTTCGTTACTCCTTTTCGCTTGGCTGGCATTGGCCAAGCAGTGTGGCTGATCTTTTTAGCAAATATCTGCATATCACTATCGGCGGATATCCTACCGATTTTTGGAAGTTTGTCCAAGATGTGAGTGCAAAAACCGCGCTGAATCTTTTCATCATCACACTTGCTATCAAACCTCTACGTAATATTCTAACAATCGATTTTTTAAAGTATAGAAAAGAGCTGGGGCTTTTTGGATTCTTTTATGTGCTCTTTCATGTAAGTGTTTTTATCGGTATAAAACATCATTTCGACTATCATGAAATATATGGTGCGATGCAAGAGCACCTGTTTTTATGGTTTGGATTTGCGGCATTTTTGATCTTTCTTATGATGGCAATTACTTCAATACCGTTTCTGTTTAAACGTCTCTCCTCTTGGCATAAGCTTTTTTATTTTGGGATGGTACTTGTGATGATCCATTTTCTCCTCGCGCAAAAAGAGGTTTCAATGGATGAGATCATATATGTTGCGGTGATATCGGGACTTTTATCTCTTCGACTTTTAAAGCGTTAAAATGTATGATGTTTTGATCCTCGGCGCGGGAGCGAGCGGGCTGATGTGCGCGGCTGAACTTTCCACTTGCAAGGGTATAAAAGTCGGTGTGATCGATGCAAATGCAAATGTCGGCGCGAAGATAAAGATATCGGGTGGCGGAAAATGCAATATCACAAATACACAGGTAAGTGAAAAAAACTATCTCGGCGATGAGAGTTTTGTCGCTTCTGTACTTTCACGTTTTACAAAAGAGGATCTTTTAGGGTTCTTACATGCCAATGGCTTAAAACCAGTGATTCGTAAAAATAGATATTACTTTTGCCAAATAAGCAGTGACGAGATCATCTCTATTTTCCGTCGTTTGACGAAAAATACAAAATATCATTTAGGTGAAACTCTCTTAGATGTAAGTCAAAATATAGAGTGTTTTACAGTCAAAACCTCAAGAGCCGAGTACAGAGCTAAAAATCTTGTCATAGCAACGGGCGGAGTAAGCTACAAAACTCTTAACGCTACGGATATAGGGATCCAGATAGCCAAGCAGTTCGGACACGAAGTCACCGAGTTTACACCGGCACTTGTGGGTTTAACACTTCAAAAAGATCAGTTTTGGATGAAAGAGCTCAGCGGGATAAGTGCCGAGGTAGAGATAGAAGTGGAGGGCAAAAAATTGCGAGAAGAGATGCTTTTCGCGCATCGCGGTATCAGCGGACCTGCGATTCTGAGTGCTTCGCTTTACTGGAAAAAGGGAAATATGTTTATCAACTTTTTGCCGGATCATGACATTAATATACTAATAAAAAACTCCAAAAAAAATATCTCTTCGGTTTTAAATCTTTCCAAACGCCTCTCGAAAGCTTTGCTTGAAGCCTTACATGTAGAGGATAAGCCCTGCAATAAACTTACACGTGAAGAGTTGCAAAATCTTCAAGTTATCCAAAAATATCCTTTCGCACCGGCAGGAAATTTTGGTTTTACAAAAGCCGAGGTCAGCCGCGGCGGGGTAAAAACAGAAGGCTTACATGGTAAGAGTATGATGAGTAAAAAAGTGGACGGACTCTATTTTATAGGCGAGGTCACCAATGTCACGGGAGAGCTTGGCGGATACAATTTTCAGTGGGCATTTAGCAGCGGAGTCGTTTGCGCAAGGGAGATAAAATCGCGTTATAATTGTTGAAATCTCTTAAGGAGTTTTCATGGCAGAAAAGTTGACAGGTCTTAGTGCCAAAGAGGTAGAAGAACGAATAAAAGAGTATGGTTTCAATGAGCTTGAGGAAAAAACCCAGAGCTGGGCTTTACGCTTGTTTAGAAGATTTTGGGGACCTATCCCGTGGATGATAGAAATTGCTGTCATTCTTTCAGCCATTGCAAAAAAATGGGAAGATCTCATTATCATCCTTGTACTGCTTTTTGTCAATGCAATAGTCGATTTTTATCAGGAATCCAAAGCGCTAAGTGCCATAGCTGTTTTAAAAAATAGGTTGGCAAGAGGGGCCCTTGTTTTTCGTGATGATATTTGGCAGGAGATCGATGCCAAAATGGTTGTTCCTGATGATATTATCAAGATAAAGATAGGTGATATCGTAGCTGCGGATGTAAAACTTCTAGAGGGTGATGAAGCGCTTTTGGTCGACCAGTCTGCACTCACGGGTGAGTCACTTCCTGTATATAAAAATATTGGAGACGAGTTATATGCAAATGCTATTATAAAGCAAGGCGAGATGATAGCACGTGTGACAAAGACCGCCAAAGAGACCTATTTTGGAAAGACTGTCGGACTTGTCGCAAAAGCACAGCAGGAAGAACATAGCCATTTTCAAAAAATGGTGATCAAAGTGGGCAATTTTCTAATAGCATTGACATTGTTAATGATAGTCATCATCATCTATCATGGCATCAAAACTGGTCAGCCAACTATGGAACTCCTTATCTTCGCCCTTGTCCTCACTATCTCTGCTATTCCTGTTGCAATGCCAGCTGTTTTAACCGTTACTATGGCAATAGGTGCGCGCGCTCTCTCAGCAAAAGATGCAATCGTCAGTCGCCTTTCTGCCATAGAAGAGCTCGCGGGAATGGATATTTTATGTTCAGATAAAACAGGGACACTGACACAAAACTCTATGAGTTTGGCAGAGCCATATATGACTGGCAACTATACTACAGATGAGTTGATATTGTATGCGATGTTGGCTAGTAAAGAGGAAAATAATGATCCCATAGAAAAGCCCATTTTCGAGTATATGCGTAAAAATTCTATAGAAGATAAAAGAGTATATTATAAACTGCAAAAGTTTCTTCCTTTTGATCCTGTACATAAACGGACTCAAGGTTTTTATAAGAGTGACAAAAATGAGATTATCGTGACAAAAGGTGCTCCGCAAATCATCATCGCACAGTGTGATGATAAAGAGTTTGATGTTAAAGAGGCATTGGTTCAAGTGGAGCTTTTTGCATCTCGCGGGTTTAGAACACTTGGAGTAGGATACAAAAGTCCAGAAGAGGAAAACTATCATTTTGTCGGATTGATTCCTCTTTTTGATCCGCCTCGTGAAGATTCAAAAGAAGCCATAGAAGCTGCACGTGCCAAAGGTGTGTCCGTTAAAATGATCACTGGCGATAATATCGCAGTCGCGAAATATATATCAAACCTGCTTAGCATCGGTGAAAATATCGAAGATATCCATATCCTAAAAGGGGAGTCTTTAGAAGAATATATCTACCTGTCAAAAGTTTTATCCGGAGCAATCGTAAAGAATTTGAATCCCGATGAAGCTAAAGATGAGGTGGATCAAAGAGTTGCCGATATTTTAAAAAATGTGCAAAAAGAGCTTTATAATATGCCGCTTCCAAAAGGAGGCGTTGCCAAACATGAATCGGAGATCATTGCTATTATCGAAGAAGCAGACGGCTTTGCGCAGGTATTTCCAGAAGATAAATATTTTATCGTAGAAAAACTTCAAAAGGCGGATCATATCGTAGGCATGACGGGTGATGGCGTCAATGACGCTCCTGCACTTAAAAAAGCGGATTGCGGTATCGCGGTGAGCGGTGCAACCGATGCTGCGCGCGCGGCGGCTGATATCGTACTTATGGCTCCCGGTTTAGGGGTGATCACGGATGCTATAGACGAAGCGCGACGTATTTTTGAGAGGATGAAAAGTTACACAACTTTTCGTATTGCAGAGACGATACGCATCGTTGTATTTATGAGTCTTGCTATTGTGTTTTATGATTTTTATCCGGTCACTGCGTTGATGATCATTATTTTGGCACTTTTAAACGACATTCCTATTATGACGATAGCCTATGACAATACAAAAGTAAGAGTAAAACCTGTCAGATGGGATATGAAAGAGATTTTTGTACTTGCAATTTGGCTTGGACTTGCCGGAGTCATCTCCTCATTCTTACTTTTTTGGTATCTCATGTCGGTTCTTGATTTTAAGCTTGCGTTTATTCAAACGCTCTTTTTTGCAAAACTTGTTATCGCAGGGCATGGAACTATCTACAATACAAGGGTGGATGACTGGTTTTTTAAACGTCCATATCCATCTTTAAAACTTTTTGCAGCTACTTTTGCAAGTCGAATTATTGGAACTGTGATCGCTATTTATGGCTTTGGTTTTATGGAACCTATCGGTTGGAGATGGGCCGCAGCGATGTGGGGATATGCGCTTGTGTGGTTAGTATTTAATGATATTGTTAAAATGGGAGTATTAAAATACTATAGGAGGTTGTATCATAAAGAGGTGATTTAAAATAACTTATCATACTTGAAGGTGAGCTTCTTTTGCATTATTACCTAAAGTTCAGCTCTATTAAGAGCTTCTCTTTTCTTCTCTTGTAAATATTTATAAAATTTATTCTTTTACTTTTAATTTAGGTATGGAAAGTGTATAATTTCAAACTTAAAATGTTTTTATAGACATTGCAAAACCAATGAAGGCAAAATATGATTGATTCTACACATTTAGAGCAACTTGGACTACAAAATATAAATAAAATATACCATAACCTTAGTTATGACGAGTTGATTCAACATGAACTTGATAATGGCGAATGTAGTATGACAAGCAGTGGTGCTACTACCGTAGATACAGGTGTTTTTACAGGCCGCAGTCCTAAAGATAAATATTTTGTCAATCAGGAACCGTCAAATAAATATATTGCTTGGGGAGATGTCAATCAAAAGATCGATAAAGCTATTTTTGATGAACTCTTCGAACTTTCCAAATCTCAACTTTCACACAAAGATCTTTATGTAACTGACGTATTTACAGGTGCAAGTCCTGCAAGTAAGCGTTCTATCCGTTTTATTACTGAGATTGCGTGGCAGTCTCATTTTGTGACAAATATGTTTATCCGTCCTACAAAAGAAGATCTTAAAACTTTTAAAGCTGACTTTACAGTTTTTAATGCTTGTAAAGCGGTCAATGAAAAGTGGCAAGAGCATGGTCTTAACTCTGAAGTATTTGTTCTTTTTAATATTGAAGAAAATATGGCGATTATCGGCGGTACTTGGTATGGTGGTGAACTCAAAAAAGGGATTTTCTCTATGATGAATTATTGGTTACCATTAGAAGGAAAACTCTCAATGCATTGTTCTGCAAATATAGGAAAAGATGGCGATACAGCACTTTTCTTTGGTTTGAGCGGAACAGGTAAAACAACCCTTTCTACAGATCCGCAACGCCGTCTTATTGGTGATGATGAACATGGCTGGGATGACGAAGGTGTATTTAATTTCGAGGGTGGATGTTACGCTAAAGTGATCAATCTTGACCCATCAAGTGAACCTGAAATCTTTGGTGCGATCAAAAGAGGGGCACTTTTGGAAAATGTCATGTTTGACTGTGAAGGTGCTGTTGATTATGCTAGTTGTGTAAAAACTGAAAATACCCGTGTTTCTTACCCAATCGAACATATAGAAAACCATGAACCGTCTTTAATGGGTGGACATGCTCAAAATATTATTTTCTTAACAGCGGATGCTTTTGGTGTTCTTCCTCCAGTGAGTAAACTTTCTAAAGAACAGGCAATGTACTACTTTTTAAGCGGCTACACAGCAAAAGTTGCTGGAACTGAACGCGGGATTACTGAGCCGGTTGCTACTTTTAGCGCTTGTTTTGGAGAAGCATTTTTACCGCTACATCCAACAGTATACGCAAAACTTCTTGGTGAAAAGATCGATAAACATGGCGTGCATGTGTATCTTGTAAACACTGGCTGGAGTGGTGGAGGATATGGTGTTGGTAAGCGTATGAGCATCAAAGATACTCGTGCTTGTATCAATTCGATCTTAGATAGTAGTATCAATGACTGCGAGTTTGACAGAACAGATATCTTTGGTTTGGAGGTTCCAAAAACTCTTGGAGATATCAATCCAAGTGTTTTAAATCCTCGTAATGCATGGGAAGATAAAGTGGCTTATGATGCTACAACAAAGAGGCTTGCGGCTATGTTTATCAAAAACTTTCAAAAATATCAAACTGAAGACAGTGCTTTTGATTTCTCAGAAGCTGGTCCAAAAGGTTGATCTTCTAAAAAAAACTTTTACATGTAAGCCATTTTGCTTACATGCGAAGTACCCCGTAAATGTAGAGCTATATTTTATAATTCTGTCGCTTTTTTATATGCAGCTTCTATTGCTTTTATACAACCGTTTCTTACACCGTTTTCTTCTAAGGCGCTATATCCAGCAGCCGTTGTCCCCCCTGGACTCATAACAGCATCTTTTAAAAGAGCAGGGTGAATATCTTGAATTATTGCACTAAAACCTAAGAAAAGTCCGCGCATCAAACTCATTGCATCATCACGTTTAAGCCCTTGCTTAACTGCACCATCTGCCAATGCCTCTGCCATGAGCGCTAGGAAGGCAGGTCCACTTCCTGCAAGCGCTGTAGCGATATCAAGCTCTTTTTGTGAAGATACCCACAGAGTTAGTCCAATAGCACTAAATATCGTGATAGCTTCATTCATGCAAGTAGTTTCACCAGTCAATGTAGTCATAGACTTTCCAATATTTGCTGCAAGATTTGGCATCGCTCTTACATAATTTTTAGCTTGAATATTGAGCTTTAGTTTTTCTATGGTTGTGCCGGCAAGAACAGAATAAAGAGTCTTGGCTTCACCTAAGATAAGTGTTTTCATAGCTGTGATATTTGCAGGTTTGACACACAGAATAAGCGTTTTATCGGTTGCATCGAAGTTTGCAAAAAGGGTTTTTGTGATACTTTTTTGTAGCTTTTCCTCAAAGCTGATGAGCTTTTGCATATCTCTTCCGACAAGTTCTATGTCATATTCTGAAATAAGACCAGCAGCAATGGCATATGCCATATTTCCATTACCAATAAGGGTGATTTTTTCTTTCATGATTTAATCTTTTTGTAAAAAATTTGATAGTTTTTCGGAGACTCCGTAAGGGGAATTGTCAGCTAGGATCACTTGCAACATAGTACCGTTGTCTGTATTGAAAACAAGTGGACCTACAAAATTTATATATGAATCTTCAATCGGAGTTGCGACGATAAGCATATTGTATACGAGAAAATTTGTAGTTTCACTAATCTCAAGGAGTTCCTGAACAGCCGAGGAAATATCAATATTATATTCACGCAGAACAAAGGGATTTATTAGGGTAAAAGATGGTTCATTAGCATCTAAAACTTGAAGTCTTGCAAAAACATCATCTATCGTTTTTAGCTCCATCTTTGTGATGTTTTCAAAACCTAACAACGGACTTTTTAACTCAAATATCATAAGTAAACCTTTAAAATGAACAGTAATATTATTGTAGCACATTTGCAGTAATTTAGTTGTCACTTAATGTAGGGTAACAATTATTTTCGATAAAATAACACTCTTAACAAAAAGAAGGATTTATTTTGATACTAACAAAAACATTATTCCCATTGCTTGTGATTTTTGTTATCTTTACTGGATGTAGCAGTAAGGATGATGATGAATATAACAAACCAGCGACGTACTGGTATTCTAAAATCGTTGAAAGTGTCTCGATAGGCAACCTCGACAAGGCAGATAACTACTACAGTTCTCTTCAAGGTGAGCATATAGGATCACCTCTGCTTCGTGAAGCAACACTTATTTTGGCAGTCGCACACATGCAAAATGATGAGTATATTTTAGCTGATCACTTTTTAGATGAATATATCAAAAGATATGCAAATCCAAATGAAAAAGAGTATTCAGAGTATATGTCTGTAAAAGCAAAATATCTCGCTCTTCCACATCCTCGTCGTGATCAAGCAGGGATAGATGATGCAATACAAGCTTCGAAGAACTTTAAAATTAAATATCCGAATTCTATATATTATCCACTTGTAGACATGATGCTCACAAAACAGTATCTAGCGCAAGCGGCACTAAACGAGAGTATAGCATCGCTTTATGATAGGGTCGACAAGCCAAAAAGTTCAAAGTATTACAGAGGTCTAGAAAAAGAAGAATGGATAAAATGGGATGAGATCAATCGTGAAAAAAGTGCTTGGTATAGAGAGTGGTTTGAGGGTGATGGAACTTCGAGTTGGTATGATTTTATGATACCAAAAACACAAAGTGTTGTTTCAAGAAATCGTCTTCAAGGCGACGATAATGTTACAGATGAAGGAGCAAAAAAATAATGCAATTAAGTAACTTTAGCGAGTTTCCTGCGAATATTCCCGTTATTGCTGAAGATGAAATATTTTTATATCCGTTTATGATTTCTCCACTTTTTTTAAGTGATGAGAAAAATATCGCCGCTGCAAATAAAGCTATGGATGAAAATACTTTAGTAATTGTATGTTCGACAAAGCCTGAACATGAGGGAAAAAGAGATTATGATTCACTTTATAAAGTGGGTGTTATAGGTTCGATTATGAGAAAAGTAGCTCTTCCCGATGGAAGAGTAAAAGTACTTTTTCAAGGTCTTGCACGAGGAGAATTACTTTCTCATGTGAGTGATGCACCTATGATTGCAAGTATAAATGTATTGCAATCGAGCGTGGCAAATGAACTTAGACTTGATGCTGTTTTAGAAGTTGTCAGAGAAAAAGTGCGTGCGCTTTCTCAGGTCAGCGGTTATTTCCCGCCTGATTTATTACGGACTATAGAAGACAATCATGAATACAATCGTATTGTAGATCTTATATGTAGCAGTATTAAACTCAAAAAAGAGCAGGCCTATAAACTTTTTTCTGAAACAAATATAGAAGAGCGTTTTTTAATCTTAATAGACTATCTCATTGAAGAGATAGAAGCAAATAAACTTCAAAAAGAGATAAGAAGTAAAGTTCATTCTAAAATAGAAAAAGTGAATAAAGAGTACTTTTTAAAAGAGCAGTTAAAACAGATTCAAAGAGAACTTGGCGTTGATTCTCAGCGAGATGAAGAGATAGAAGAGTATCGCAAAAAGCTTATTGCTAAAAAACCTAAAATGGGTGAGGATGCTTATAAAGAGATCAATAAGCAAATAGAGCGTTATGCAAGAATGCATCCAGATTCTGCAGATGCTGGGATGATACAGAGTTACTTGGAATGGACACTTGATGTCCCATTTGGCGAAATGGCAAAAAAAGCGTTAAAAATAGAAAATGTTGAAAAACAGCTTGATGAAGATCACTTTTCACTGAAAAAACCAAAAGAGCGAATAGTAGAGTATTTTGCAGTGAAAGAGCTTCTTGAACTCAGAGGAAAAAAAGATGAAAATTCAGCTGGGGCGATCCTTTGTTTTAATGGACCTCCAGGTGTTGGTAAAACGTCTCTTGCAAACTCAATTGCAAAAGCGCTTCATCGTCCACTCGTGCGTATTGCGCTTGGCGGGTTAGAGGATGTTAATGAGCTTCGTGGACACAGACGTACTTATATAGGTGCGATGCCTGGACGTATCGTTCAAGGGATTATCGATGCTAAGAAGATGAATCCTGTCATCGTTCTTGATGAGATAGATAAAGTTGCACGCTCTCACAGAGGCGATCCGACAGCTGTTTTACTAGAGATACTCGACCCTGAGCAAAATAAAGAGTTTAGGGATTATTATCTTAACTTTAATATTGATCTTCGAGATATCATCTTCATTGCAACTGCAAATGATGTTGGAAGTATTCCAGCACCGCTTCGAGATAGAATGGAGTTTATTACGGTAAGCAGTTATACACCTCAAGAAAAATTTGAGATTGCAAAACGATACTTACTGCCTCAAGAGATCAAAAAGCATGGATTGAAAAACTCAGAACTCTCTGTTTCAAAACCAGCTTTGCAAGAGCTTATTCATAAGTTTACGCGTGAAGCTGGGGTAAGAAATCTTCGCCGTCGCATTGCAGACCTGACTCGTAAGGCCGCAAAGATACTGCTCCAAAATAAAGAGCTTACGAAAGTTTCTATTTCTGTAAAAAACTTAAAAGAATTCTTTGATAAGAGCGTTTTTGAGATTGAAAAAACTGATAAAATCCCCGTCATTGGAATTGTGAATGGTCTTGCATGGACAAGTGTCGGTGGTGATGTACTTAAAATTGAGACTATACGTATTAAAGGCAAAGGAAATATGCAAATTACTGGAAGTCTTGGAGAGGTGATGAAAGAGTCTGCAAGAATCGCTTTAAGTGTTGTCAAAACACTTATTGATGAGGGAAAACTTGAAATTTCTGCTGAAAACATTCCTATGACATTTGAAGAAAAAGAGAAAAATATTAAGCTCGATGCCAGTGAAGTCTATAAAAGATACGACTTACATGTGCACGTTCCAGATGGTGCGACTCCAAAAGATGGACCGAGTGCTGGGATTGCTATGACAACGGTTATGGCGTCGATACTCAGTTCTAAAAAAGTTCGCTCAGACCTTGCTATGACAGGTGAAGTTTCTCTTCGCGGAGATGTCCTGCCAATCGGAGGGTTGAAAGAAAAACTGATAGCTGCACATAAAGCAGGGATGACAAAAGCTGTGATTCCTCAAAAGAATTATGAAAGAGACCTTGTAGATATTCCAAAAGAGGTTCAGGACGACATCGAGATTATCGGAGTTAAGAGAATAGAAGAGGTTTTAAAATTAGCACTTATCTAATAGCCTAGAGCTATTAGAAAGAGAGTCTGCTTATTTGTTCTATGAGATCATGGGCACGAACAGGCTTCATTAAAAAACCATTTGCCCCACTTTCAAGAGCTTCACTCTTTTTTGTTTCATCTGTTGTTAGCATAATAATAGGTAATTGCTTTAGATTGTCATCAGCACGAACTATCTTTAGCATCTCTATACCACCCATTACCGGCATAATTATGTCTAATAAGATAATATCTATATCACTTACAGACTTGAGTATTTCGATAGCATCGGTGCCATTCCTTGCTTCTAAAACTTCAGCTATATTATCCTGTTTTGTGAGCATAGACTTGAGCAGTTTGAGGTTGATCATATCATCATCAACTGCTAAAATTTTTAATTTTTTATCTAACATTTTTTAATCCTTGGTTAAACAAATTTTTCAAACACTAAACGCAATAAATCTTTATTTACGATATTTTTAATTATTTCATGCACATACAAAGCATCAGTTTCTTCCGCTTCACTAGCAGGATCTACCATCATAACAAGGTAGATCTCTGAATCGAACTCTTTAATACTGCTTGCAAAATCAGCAAGATCAAGTCCGCTTAATTCTTTATCAAAGAGTGCTAGTTTATACCTATTGTGTTTGAGTTTCTCTTCCATATCAGCTACATTCTCCGCAATCTCATAAGTGTATCTTAGTTCTTCAAGCACACGTGCAAAGAGTTTTGTTTCAATCTTATTTTTCTTGGTTAACAAGATATCTGCTTTATATGCTTTTGGAACCATTTCTACTTTTTCTTCTAAAATTGCACTCTCTTGCGTTTCATTTTGAATTTCTTTCTCTTCTTTATCAGAGCTATCTTCAACTATCTCAGAAACTATTAACACTTCCTCTGAGATTTTTTCAATCTCTGTATCTGCAATTATTTTCTCACTATCATTACTTGTATCGACAATTAAATCGCTTAGAAATTGATTTAAGATAGATACAATTTCAGAACGTACTAAAGGTTTTGTGGTGTATTCATCTAACCCATGACTCAAAAAGCGTTCTCTGTCTCCTTTAAGAGCATTGGCTGTAAGGGCAATAATTGGAATATGTGGAACATCGAAATCTTCTTCATAATCAAGGATTTCTTGAGTAGCTTCAACACCATCTAGAACAGGCATTTGAATATCCATAAATACAATATCAAATTTTCCACTTTTACGTTTTTGAAATGCTTCAAGTCCATTGTTGGCTAAAGTGACAGTTAAGCCTAAGTCTTCCAAAGTTCTTTTTATAAGTTTTTGGTTGATGACATTGTCTTCTGCAACAAGAGCAGATGCCGCAAATTTTGAACTTTTTTCATCAAAGAGTTTTCGATGAGCTTTTTTATTTTTTTGTTCATTAAATGATGATGCGTCATAATTTTCAAGAACTGATTTTAGCTTTGTTGAATTTAAAGGCTCATACAATGTTTTAAAAATATTAAGACCCAGTGTTTCAATCTTTTTCATATAGTATGATTTTGTAATCAAAATCATAGCTTCTGGAGATTTACTAAAGTTTAATAAATCACTTTCATTAGAGAAATCGTAATCAATAAACAAGAGGTCATAATTTATTTGTTGCTCAAGTTTATTTAACTCCGCAAGATCTTTGAATGAAGTATAGCTTACACCATAAAAATCTAAATACTCACGTAAATATTTACTCTGAGCTTTTGTTTTAACTGAAGAGTCAAGGATAAGGGCATTGATATTTGAAAATGAACCTTTATTGCTCTCATTAAGAGTTTCAATCTCTTCAAATTCAAGAGTAAAGAAGAAAGTCGTTCCATGACCGACTTCACTTTCTAGATCAAGGATACCGCCCATAAGTTCAACAAATCTACTCGAAATAGTAAGACCAAGACCTGTCCCGCCATATTTACGAGTAATTGATGTATCTGCTTGACTAAACGCTTCGAAGATACGTGATTTTTGTTCACTGGTAACACCAATACCACTATCTTGGACTTCAAATTTTATTTTAATTTTACCGCTATTCTCAGATGCTATACGGCGGATATTCACATTAATGCTACCACCACTATTTGTAAATTTAACCGCATTTGAAAGAAGGTTGATAACAACCTCTTTGATCTTCGTTGGATCACCTTTAACAGGACGTTCTAAGTTTGGATCGATGTAACAGCCAAGGTCGATATGTTTTTCTGATGCGCGAACAGAATAAACTTCAACAGCACTTTCAAACTCTCTGATTGGATTAAATACGATCTCTTCAATTTCAAGCTTGTTGCTTTCAATTTTAGAGAGGTCTAAAATATTATTAATAATCTCAAGAAGATTTTCTGATGATTTTTCAATAATATCAATAAACTCTCTTTGCTCTGAAGAAAGATCCGTATCTTTTAAGAGTTCTGTAAAACCGACGATGCCGTTTAACGGTGTACGTATCTCATGCGACATATTTGCAAGAAACATAGATTTTGCTTCACTGGCTTCCATCGCATACTCTTTATCATTACGAGTCTGTTCAATAATATCTTCTAGAAGTTGATAAGCTTGCGCTGTTCCTGAAGCTGTATCAAGGTTAATATTTCTATTTTCTTCACCCTCTCCCGTATCTTTTGCAACACGTTTTAATACGGATTCGAGGTTTTTGATATTTCTAGCGATATCATTTGAAAGTAAAAATCCAAGAAGACCGATAATTATCGAAATAAACCAGATAGAAATAGCAATTGCAAGTATTTGGATTGCATTTGTTTGAACGATTTTCGCTCTGCTATCCATCTCCTGTAAGATAACTTTTTTACCCTCTGTAATAACATTTTCTTTTTCAGAGAGCATAGTAAACCAGATACCTGATTCTGTATCATATTTCCCACTTTTTGCTACCTCTAGGATATTTGAACGCTCTTCTGTAATATCGCTACCGAGTTCAGCACTGTCATCACTTTTAAACAGAAGATCAAGCTTATTAGAAGTCGTTTTGTCAAGTTCTGAGTAGTTTATGGCGTCGGCTTTACCTATAAATAAGAGCCATTTGTTAATTTGTTCTGCTTCAAGCGGAGTTGAGCGAGCAAGGGTATAAGAGATATAATCACGCTCCGCTGCTGTATATTCTTGTGCGCGCACAAGTGAAAGATATGCTGTCGCAAGTGAAGAAATTTTTTCATCTACATGTATAAGAGCAATATTTTCAATTCTTGCTAAAATTGTCTCTTGTGCTTTACCATAAGTTTTATAGAAAATGGTATCAAAATCCACTTTTTGAGTATCTACTGCTCTTCTAACTTGGCTGATCTCTTGAAGAATAGATTTTATAGTAACACTGTTTTGACATGCTTGACAGTTTGCTGTTCCATGAGAATGATCGTGTAAATCAGTTAAAGTTCCAATGTTTGAGAGGTATTCTTTGGCACTTTTGTTTACTAACTCGCGTTGAGCCATAAGTGAGTTATGTGTTGTTTCAGACGCATTTCCAAGATACATAATAGTCATACCGCGTTCACGTGATATATTGTCAAGCAAGTGTGTTAAATATCTGTTTTCTTGTAACTTTGCTTGTAGTTTAGTCCCACCTTGATAGCTTATATATGCATTATAAACATAATACGAAGCCAATGAAAAAAGAATAATAATTGGGAATAAACTTATTAGTCTTAGTCTGTTTTTGAGTCCTATTTGCATTGTCCTAATTCCTTATAATTGATTTATGAAGTTTTTCAAACGAATCAGTAATTGTTTCATCTCTTGTTTATCAGTTACAAATAAGAGATCTTTTAAAACTTGAGAGATTTTAGTTACTCTAAGATTATCCGCAGTTCCTTTTATATTCATGACAGTATCATATAAGGCAGTCTTATCGTTAGTTTCTACAGCTGTTTCAAGTACCTTTAGACGGGATTGAGCTTGTTCTTTAAAGTCTCCTAAAAGTTCTTCAATAAGATCTGAAGGTAAACCGAGCTCGTTGACAGCTGCTGATTTATCATAATCAAGTGTTTCAAGATCTTCGGCTGGTGAGTTTATCTCTTCTGGAATCTTATAAAACTCTTCTTTGGAACCGACAAAATTATCTAAGTCATCTATGTCCAATATTTCAAGAGGAGACTCTTGTAGATTAGCAGGTTGCTCTTCATCAAGCATAAGGCTGATATCATAGATATCATCACCATCTGCCTGATGTGCTGGTGCTTGAACAGTTTCTTCCTCTTTATCAAAATCTTTTAATAAGAAGAGATCATCTTCTTCTTCGTTGGAAGTTTTAACTGCAGTAGAAATCTTTTCATCAGATATCTTTTCTGTATCTGGTTCTATTGGAAGCTCTTTGCCTTCAAGTTTAGAGATTATTTTATAGAAGTGGTCAAGTGTGGCTCTGATCTCATCCATGTTAGAGGAGGTGTTAATTATACTCAATACTTCAAAAGCATCTTCAATTCTTAAGTTAGCCGCAACACCTTTAAGTTTATGAGATAAAAGTTTCAAATCACTTAATTCGTCATTTGCAAGACGAGTATAGAGTTCTTCTTTAAAGTCATATGATTGCTGGATAAAGTCACCAATGAATTCTTCAATAAGATCAACTGGTAAACCTAATTCATCAGATGCAACTTGTGGATTATAAACATAATCTTTACTCACATGCAGATTATTGATGTATTCAGCGTGTGTACTATCTGAAGAGATTGTATAATCTCCAAGCATCGGTTTTGTTTTTACTTTTTCATCTGAAATGTTTTGGACTTTTGGTTCTTCAAAAAGGGTTGGGGTATCTTTTGTTTGTTCATCAAACTCAGCAAATGCAAAGTCATTACCAATATCAAATTGTTCTTCATGAGTCTCGCTTGGGACATAGAGATCTTCTACCTCAAGTGGAGCATTGAAATCAAAATCATAAGGATCATTGATGATATTGCGTACTGGAGGTGTTTCAAAAGGATCCGGTTCGCTAAGGACGACACCTTTTTCATTTTCAAAACCCGGCATGTATTCATGTTCAGACTCAAAATCAATGTTTCCAGTAGGTGTCTCTGCCCGTGCTAGTTTACTTTCTTCTATCTCTCTGCCGTCTAATGCTTTAAGTTTCGCAAGAGTAATAGCATAAGCGATCTGGCTTGGAGCATCATTTAAATAAATAGTTTCTATCTCAATTGTTGCGCTGAACTCTCTGTTCTTTGCATTGATGATAACTTTAGCTTCAGGGATATCTGAGTTTAAGATATAATAGATCCAATTAAAGTTTTTAAAATTATGAATATAAGTGGGTCTTTTAACAAATAAGTCGGCAAAATCTTTGCACTCATTTTGTAAATCTGCCAAGTTTCTAAATCCTAGACTCTTGAGATCTTTTTCGTTGATCCCTACAAACTCTTGCTGATGATTGTAAATAAGCATGCTGATTCCTTATTTTTCACTTTCTAAGATTTTTTTATACAGAGCTTGAGCTTCTTCTATATTTTTTCTATTAGCTGGTTTTCGTGCGGCAATATAACCTGTGATTGTGCCCTCGGCATCAAACACCGGAGTAATCTCTGTTTCAACCCAATAATACAAGCCATCTTTTCGTAAATTTTTTACAATGCCATGCCATGTGTTACCTGCTTGAATATCATGCCACATTTGAGCAAATGCTATACGTGGCATGTCTGGATGCCTCACAATATTGTGAGGCTTGCCGATTAACTCATCTTTTTCGTATCCAGAAATTTCACAAAATTTTCTATTTGCAAATGTTATCACACCTTTCGTGTCAGTCTCGCTTACAATAGCTCTTCCCTCAAAGTGATATTCTTCATCTATTACATCCCGCGTATGCATATAAAAAAACCTTAAATTCTAAGTTGGGGGTAATATAGCATATTCTCAACTAAAAATCACTTATTTATAACTATCTTTGATATTTTTTGCATCTTTTTGATTCAATAAAGATGCAATATCAGCTTCACTCGCATGTTTTATCATTTCAAATGTTCCAAAATAGTTTAAAAGTTTTTGTATTTTTACTTTTGAAATTCCATGAAGTGACAATAGTTGAGTCTCTTGATCGAGTTTGAGTTTTGTTTTTTTATGAAAAGTAATTGCCAGTCTATGCGCTTCATCTCGGAGTCTTTGCACAAATTGGAGTCTTTTATCTGTAGTTTTGAGATTGAAACTTTTCTCTTTTGTGTGGACGATATCTTTTGCTTTCCCTTTTGCTCTGTGGCTTTTTGCATCGATTTTCTCTTTTGAGATAGCTATAACATCTAAGAAAACGCCATTAGAGGCTAAAAGATCGATGGCCAGACTTAGCAACGTTGTCCCACCATCGAGAACCCAAAGGTCAGGAGGCGTGTTTTTTTCAAAACTTTCTATCCTTTTTATAAGCATCTCTCGCATCTGAGAATATTCATCACGTGCATCAAGATGATAGTTGCGATAAGATTTTTTATCAAATGCTCCATTATCATATACGGCCATAGCTCCAACGGTGGCTTGTCCGCTCATGTGAGAGTTATCGAATACTTCGATTCTTAAAGGTAATCTTTTGAGTTGATAAAGCTCTTGTATAGAGAGTAGAAGTTCATAAGAATCATCGACTTTTGTTCTATTTAGAAGTTCATTAGCATTTAAAAGAGCTAGTTCGATAAGTCGTTTTTTATCCCCGATTTTTGGGATGCTTATATCCGCTTTTTTTTCAAATAAAACAGAGAGATATTCTTTTAAAAGCTTTTCTGATTCAAAACTCTCTGCGACTAAGATCGGAGCAATGATAGGCGGAATCTCTTTGGTGTAAAACTCCAGAAGGGCGCGATAATAAAGCTCATCTTTATCAAAGCCCTCATTGAGGTAAATAAAATCATGCGATGATGAGATGATCTTGCCATTTCGCATAAAAATTCTTACAACAACGGCGCGGTTTTCTTTATGTGAGACAACGAAGATATCGTAATTATCGTTTGTTGCGAGATCGATTGGCGAAGAGATATTGGATTTTTCTATTTTTTGTATTCTTGTTTTTATCTCATTTGCTTCCTCAAAACGAAGCTCATCAGCATAGAAAAACATCTTTTCTTTAAGTTGTTTGAGAAGTTCTTTTTTATTTTCTAGGAAGCCTATCGCTTTATTTATCTCTTTTTGGTAGAGCGTTTCTTGTACATTAAATTCACAAGGTGCAAGACATTTTTTAATTTGATAGTATAAACAAGCCTTTTTTCCGCCAAGACAACTTTTTTTCTGCACAAGTTTAGTAAGTTCATAAATAGAGTCAAGAAGCTCTTTCGCACCCACAGAGTAAGGACCAAAATATTTGACATTTTTGGAATCTATCACTTTCCTTGTAATTTCAAAGCGTGGATATTTCTGAGTTTGATCTATATAAATATAAGGATAGGTTTTGTCATCTCGGAGCAAGATATTGTATTTTGGTTTGAGCTGTTTGATAAGCGAGTTTTCTAAAATTAGCGCATCATGTTCAGAATTTACAACAATATAATGCATCGATATTGTCTCATGCAGCATCTTTAAAATTCGAGGATTGAGTGATGGATTTGGACGAAGAGAGGGTGTGAAAATCCAGTAGCTTTTAACGCGATTTTTAAGATTTTTGGCTTTTCCTACATAAAGAAGCTGCCCCTTGGCATCAAAATATTGGTAGATTCCTGCAGTCTGGGGAAGCTTTTTAATCGTGTCTATCATGAATAATCTTTCTGATATCTTCTATTACATTGTGTAGTTTTGGATCTTGTGCATTATTTATAAACTCTGCATTTGCTCTTTCTTTATAGAGTTCATTTGTACTGCAACCATCATGAAAGTCCTCTTCTTTGTGCGGTTTAAAAGAAACGTAAGCTCTTATATCTGAGATACTGGCTTCACAGCACTCTTGAGGGGGCATTTGCCTTAAAGGTGTTTTAATAGATTGTATTATAATATCAAACTCTTGTTTAGCCCACGGGTGGCTGAGGACGAAATTCAAGACATTGTTTTTAAAGTATCCATACACGATCATCTTTTGAAGATGTAGTGGAAAGAGTTCTTGAATTTTTTTGATACAACGAAATTTAGATAATTTTGAAAACTGAGGTTTATTTTGCAAAGAAGAAAGAATCTGATTGGCATTTTTCATGTCGTGATTATAACACTCCTATCATTAAATTTATTTGGATGTGGCTATAAAGCGGCTCCATATTATATTGGCGAGAAAGATACGAACCAAACAAGTGTAGATAGCCAATGATAAAATATGATGTAATCATAGTTGGGGCTGGAATAGCTGGGCTTTATGCTGCTATGAATCTTCCAAAAGAGAAGAAAGTGCTTATTATTAATAAGCGAGAGACTTTTAAATGCAACAGTTTTTATGCACAAGGCGGTATTGCGCTTGCTGTAGATAAAGAGGATATTCCCTTACACATAGAGGATACTTTAAACGCTGGAGATGGTCTTTGCGATAAAGATGCTGTGGATGTTTTAAGTCAAAATTCCCGTATAGTTATAGATAATCTCATTAACATGGGATTTGAATTTGACAAGGACAGTGAGGGAAATCTTTTGTATACAAAAGAGGCTGCTCACTCGCGTGAGCGAATCTTACATTCTGGCGGAGATGCAACTGGAAGGTATGTGCATCTTTTTCTTTTAGAACATAACCCTCATCCAATGCTTTGTGATTCAAGAGTTGTAGACCTTCTTATTAAAGACAATGAATGTTATGGTGTAACAGTGTTAGACCATAGGGAACTTAGAAACCTCTATGCAGACAAGGTCATTATCGCAAGTGGAGGAGTGGGTTCATTATATGAATTTCATACGAATGCTCCGACCATCAGCGGTGACATGCAGGGGTTATGTGTTTTAAAAGGGTTGAAGTTAGAGATGATGGAGATGATGCAGTTTCATCCGACCGTCTATGTGGGTAATGATGGAGCGCAAAAGCTTTTACTCACAGAAGCGCTGAGAGGTGAAGGTGCTACAATTGAAGATAAAGATGGAAGAAGATTTCTTTTTGATTACGATCCTAGAGGTGAACTTGCTTCTCGTGATATCGTCAGCAAGGCAATCTATGATTATAAACAAAAAACTGGTTCTGAAATCTATCTTTGTATGAAAAATTTCAGTTACGAGTATTTTGTAAAAAGATTTCCGAATATCTACACTAGTATGAAAGATTTTGGTTATAACTTACCTCAAGATAGAGTACCTATTTCTCCTGCTTTTCATTATGCAATTGGCGGGATTAAAACAGATTTGAGTGCTAGAGTTGAAGGTGTGCATTCACTTTATGCTATCGGTGAGGTGGCATCAACTGGTGTACACGGAGCCAATAGACTTGCTTCAAACTCACTTCTAGAAGGGCTTGTTTTTGCAAAGCGTGCTGTCGATGATATCCTCACAGATCATACAAAAAAAGAGTTTGTAGAGTTTAAGGTTGTAGATGAGGTTATGAGTTACAAAGAGGATAAAGAGAAAAAAAATCTGCTTCGTAAGATCATGTGGGACAAAGTCTCAATTGTGAGAACAAAACAAGGGCTGAGTGACGCTTTAGGGCAGATTGACGCTCTTTTGAATGAAAAAATTGGTAAACTGCTTAAGTTTCGTTTATTAACGGCAAGGGCGATAGTTACGAGCGCTTTAAAGAGGGAAAAATCTATCGGTGTCCATACCATTGAAGAAAATTAGGAGAGTGTAATGCATGAAGTCGATTTAACGACCACATGGGTAGGTATAGTTAGTTTTGCTGTTTTTTTGATAGCGTATTATTTTGTAGCAACAGAGGAAAAATACGAGCTAAATAAAGCAAAACCAGCACTCTTTGCAGGTACGTTTATGTTTATGCTTATCGGGATCTATTATGCAATTCATGGGCTTGATGTGAATGCCTTGCATGATGAACTTGAGAAGATGATATTGGAGATCTCAGAAATATTCTTCTTCCTTTTTGTTGCGATGACATATATCGAAACACTCATAGAACGTGGTGTTTTTGAGCTTATGAAGTATAAACTTGTTTCAAAAGGCTATACATATAAAAAACTGTTTTGGTTTACAGGCCTTCTTGCATTTTTTATCTCTCCTGTTGCTGATAACCTTACAACGGCACTTATCCTATCGACTGTTTTATTTACAATAGACAAAGAGAAAACTCTTTTTCTTGTTCCAGGAGCGATAAACATCGTTGTAGCAGCAAATGCCGGAGGTGCTTGGTCTCCATTTGGTGATATTACGACATTAATGGCTTGGACTGCAGGAAAAGCAAATTTTGTAGATTTCTTGTATCTCTTTCCCGCATCTGTAGTGGGATGGTTAGTAACTGCTTTCTTGCTTTCTCTTTCAGTGCCCCAAGGCAAACCGGCGTTTGATCCACAAACTGAACAAAAACCACGCTTAAGAAAAGGGGGGATGGTTGTAGTTTATCTTGGAGCATTGACAATTGTTATTGCCGTTTTAGGTCATCAGTTTTTTAATTTTCCAGCGATGTGGGGCATGATGTTTGGTCTTTCAATTTTAAAAGTTTATGCATTTACATTAAATCAAAAAAGCACAGAAGGGTTTAATATCTATATCAACATGCAAAAAATTGAGAATGATACCCTTCTTTTCTTTTTTGGTATCCTTTCTGCTGTTGGTGCTCTACATTTTTTAGGTTTCCTCCACTATATCCACAACCTTTATGGAGCGATAGGAAGTATGGCATCAAACATCGGCGTCGGATTCCTCTCAGCAATCGTAGATAATGTTCCAGTTATGAGTGCCATATTGAAATCTTCACCAGAGATGGGAATGGATCAGTGGTTGCTTGTAACTATGACAGCAGGGATTGGCGGAAGTCTTATCAGTTTTGGTAGTGCTGCGGGTGTCGGTGTTATGGGAAGAATGAAAGGGATTTATACTTTTTCTGCTCATATGAAACATTCATGGACTATTCTTATCGGATATGGCGTTTCTATTGCTATCTGGTATGTTCAGTTTGAGATTTTAGGTCTTTACTAAAATTAATCTATTTTATTGTATCCTTTCACATAATTTGAAAGGGTATATACCCTCTTAATAAGCCATTTGGCACTCATAATTACTCCATATTAAAAGGCATTTATCATGACAAATGTAAGCATTATCGTTTTAGATTTTGGTTCCCAGTACACTCAGCTTATCGCTCGCCGTCTTCGTGAAGAGAAGGTTTACTGTGAAATTCTTCCATATTACACGAAAGTTGATGAGATCAAATCCAAAAATCCAAAAGGGATCATTCTTAGTGGTGGACCATCCTCTGTATATAATGAAAATGCATATACAGTGGATCAGGGAGTATACAGCATGGGCATTCCGGTTCTTGGGATCTGTTATGGTATGCAAAGAATCGCTGTAGATTTTGGCGGTTCTGTTGTAAGAAGTTCTCATCATGAATATGGAAAAGCAGAACTTACAATTTTAGAAAACAACGGCAAAATCTCTCCGCTTCTTGATAACTGTGACAGCGACCGTGTCGTTTGGATGAGCCACAGCGATAAAGTAGATGTTCTTCCAGAAGGGTTTGAACCTATCGCAGTCTCTGCAAACTCTCCTTACGCGGCTATCGCAAATGAAGAAAGACGTGTGTATGCGATGCAGTTTCACCCAGAAGTGCAACACTCAGAAGAGGGTTATTTGATGCTTCGCAACTTCGCACGTAAAATATGTGGCGTTGAAGAAAAATGGAAGATGGAACACTTCTTAAAAGAACAGATCAAACTTATCCGTGAGAAAGTAGGAACTGGAAAAGTTCTTTGTGGTCTTTCTGGGGGTGTTGACAGTTCTGTTGTTGCGGCAATGCTGTATGAAGCGATCGGCGATCAGCTAATTCCGGTATTTGTTGATAACGGACTTTTACGTAAAGGCGAACGTCAGCAAGTAGAAGAGATTTTTAAAATTAACCTTAAAGCTCCTTTGGTTGTTGCAGATGCAAGTGAGCTCTTTTTAGGTCGTCTTGCAGGTATCAGTGATCCTGAGCAAAAACGTAAAATCATCGGTCATACCTTCATCGAAGTTTTTGAAGCGGAAGCAAAAAAACATGATGGCATTAAATTTTTGGCACAAGGTACGCTGTATCCAGACGTTATCGAGTCTATCTCTGTAAACGGACCTTCAGAAGTTATCAAATCTCACCATAATGTCGGCGGATTACCTGACTGGATGGATTTTGAACTTATCGAACCGTTACGTGAACTTTTCAAAGATGAGGTACGTAAAATCGGGCTTGAACTCGGATTGCCGGAGGGGATGATCAACCGTCATCCATTCCCTGGACCAGGACTTGCGATTCGTATTATGGGCGATGTAAATAAGCCGGACTTGGAGCTTTTACGCGAAGCTGACGTTATCTTGCTGGATGAGTTAAAAGCGAGTGGATACTACGCAAAAACATGGCAGGCATTTGCAGTTTTACTGAATGTAAAATCTGTAGGCGTTATGGGTGATAACCGTACGTATGACAACACTGTGTGTGTGCGTGTCGTTGAAGCAGTCGATGGAATGACAGCAACATTCGCTCATCTTCCTCATGATCTTTTAGAGAGAATCTCTCGCCGTATCATCAATGAAGTTGATGGAATCAACCGTGTAGTTTATGATATATCATCAAAACCACCAGCAACAATTGAATGGGAATAAGCCAAAGGCTTTTCCCAAGATGCAAAAAAATATCTATCTTTTTTCTTTAACACCATATGAAGGTGTTACGCATATAAACTCCTTACATGTAAGCCTTTTTACTCCAGAAATTGATTTTAAAAATTATGATTATTTGATTATCACTTCCAAGCAGATTTTACAAGCTTTGAAAAATTATCATGAGAGTTGGAAAAATTTGCCGGTTTTGGCAGTTGCAAAACCCACAGCCGAAGCGGTGGTAAAAGCAGGTGGAAAGATTTTGGAGTATGGAAGCGGATATGGGGATAATCTGGCTGAGATTATTTTCTCTTACCCTAAAGAAAAAAGATGGCTCTATCTTCGAGCCAAAGAAGTTGCTTCAGATTTTGCCCTTACATGTAAGCAAAATGGATGCAACATCGACGAAGTGATTATGTATGAGACTACATGCTCTCATGAACTTAAATCTGTAGAGATAGAAGATAATGCGACGCTTATCTTTACCTCGCCTTCAAGCGTGGAGTGTTTTTTAAAACATCATGATTTTAAAGAGACGCAAAATATCATCGTTATCGGCACGACGACGGCAAGGGCGATTCCCTTAGGTGTAAATTATAAAATAGCTTCACAACCAACAATGCAAAGCTGCATACAAAAGGCACAAGAATGAATGATTCAAAAGAGTATCTCGATAAAAAAGCGTTTTTCGAGCGAGTGATAACAGTCTATGGACGCAATGTCGTCGTGGAAGTTTTAGAAGATGAAAATGTAACGATCCACAAACTGCATTTGGCAGACTCAAATAAGCAAGACGGCGTTATAAGTACAATCCTAACACTGGCAAAAAAAAGAGGTGTAGAGATAGCGTATCATGATAAAAATGCGCTCTCACGCATCTCAAAAAACGCGAAGCAAGATCAAGGCGTGTGCGCGGATATTATCGCTGAGACATACAAAAATGCGAATGAGATAGAGGGCTTAAAAGAGTATAGACTTCTAGCTCTTGATGGTGTTCAAAACCCGCAAAATTTAGGGATGATCATCCGCAGTGCAGCGGCTGGAAATATCGACGGTATTATCTTGCCGAAAAAAAATAGCGCAAAGATCTCTCCGCTTGTCATCAAAGCAAGTGCGGGAACGCTTTTTAAAATTCCCATATATTATTGCAATGCTTTGGAAGATGTTTTAAAAAAGATTAAAAATGAATGTGATATATTTGCTTTGAGTTCTTATGCAAAAGAGGATCTAAATAGCTTGCATGTAAGCAAAAGAGCTGTCTTTGTTTTAGGAAATGAGAGTGAGGGAATCAGTAAAGAGGTGCAAAATCTTTGTAACGCTTCTGTGAAGATTCCAATGAACAGAGGCGTAGAATCACTCAATGTAGCCGTTACAGCGGCATTAATAAGTTTTTTACCAAGATAAAAAAGGAGATGTTATGAGAATTGTCTGTCCACACTGTTTTTCAGTCAATAATGTTCCTCTAAAAGAGTCCTATACAAAAGCAAATTGCGGAAAATGTAAAAACTCTTTACTCGATACAAAACCCATCAGTTTAGGGGCGCAACATTTTGATGAACTCGTCGTAAATAGCGATATTCCAGTAATTGTGGATTTTTGGGCTCCTTGGTGTGGGCCGTGCAAGATGATGGCTCCGACTTTTGAAAAGGTTGCTACAAAATATCCTTTGAAGATGCAGTTTGTCAAAGTCAATACCGAAGAGGAACAGCATTTAGGCTCGCGTTTTGGTATCCGAAGTATTCCTACTCTCATCATATTCAAGGGTGGAAAAGAGGTTCATAGAGTCTCAGGTGCGCTTGATGAGAGAAGCCTCGTCTCTTTAGCTTCACAGTTTATCTAAAGGCTACGTATCAAACATAAACTCTTAAAATCCTACTTTGGTTATGATGAATTCCGTCCTCTTCAAGAGAAGGCGATAGATGCCATCTTAGAACATAAAGATCTGCTCATGA
Organism: Sulfurimonadaceae bacterium; assembly: GCA_028683835.1. Classification (GTDB taxonomy): domain Bacteria; phylum Campylobacterota; class Campylobacteria; order Campylobacterales; family Sulfurimonadaceae; genus Hydrocurvibacter. The sequence goes on from JAQUHB010000004.1 coordinate 52,466, forward strand.
TCCTTCCAACGGGCGGGGGAAAGTCTTTATGTTATCAGCTTCCATCTTTGTTTATGGAGGGTGTTACCATCGTTGTTTCTCCACTTTTGGCATTGATGGTCGATCAAGTGATGTCGCTCAAAAACAACGGTATCAAAGCGGAGATGATCTCCTCTATGCAGCGTGAGGATGAGATTTTTGAGATTAAAGAGCGTGCCTTAAATTCTGAGATCAAACTGCTTTATGTCGCACCTGAACGCTTTGCCTCGTTTGAATTTATCAATTTCCTAAAATCTCTTAAATTGAACTTTTTTGTGATCGATGAAGCGCATTGTGTGAGTGAATGGGGGCATGAGTTTCGTGTGGATTATAGAAAACTCCATCTCTTGCGCTCTCATTTTCCCACTATTTCCATCGCCGCTTTTACAGCAACGGCAACACCAAGAGTAGCCGAAGATATCATCCATGCGCTCACTCTTGACAATCCAGTCGAAATACGAGGAAAAGTGTTTCGAAAAAATCTACATATCAGTGTGGAGACTCGTGAAAAAGATGGACGCGCACAGCTACTTCAATTTTTGAAAAACTTTAAAAATGAGAGCGGCATCGTGTATGCTTTTTCAAGAAAACAGACCGAAGCATTGGCGGTGTTTTTACATTCCAACGGCATTAAAGCCAGAGCTTTTCACGCAGGATTACCCGTACATGTAAAGGAAAACACCTTTAAGGCTTTTGTGCGAGATGAGATCCAAGTGGTTGTGGCGACCATCGCTTTTGGGATGGGCATCGATAAAAGCAATATCCGTTTTGTGGTGCATATGAATCTTCCAAAGACAATAGAGAACTATTATCAAGAGATCGGCCGAGCGGGGCGTGATGGACTCGAATCTGATGTACTTCTTTTGTACAGCGGAGCGGATGTTGTGATGCAGCGGGAGTTTATAGAGCAGCTTGAAGAGTCGCCATATAAACAAAACGCTTTCAATAAGATAGAGCAGATGAGCCGTTATGCGACGATGGAAGAGTGCCGTCATCATTACATCGCTTCCTATTTTGAAGATGAGATACAGAACTGCGAAACAGCTTGCGATAACTGCACGCAAGTGCAGAGCGAAAAAACAGATATTACAGTGGATGCGCAAAAATTTCTATCAACCGTGTATAGAACAAACCAGAGTTTCGGTCAGGCTTATGTCATCGACGTGCTTCGCGGAAGCAGTGTGCAAAAAATTCTTGATAATGCTCATGACAAACTCTCCGTTTATGCCATCGGTGCACAGAGATCTAAAACTTATTGGGAAAAAGTAAGTGAGCGATTGATGGAGCTGGGTGCTTTAAAAAGAGGAGAGTTCCGAGCTTTGGTTTTAGATAACGTCGGCATGAGAATTCTCAAAAATGATCTCAAAGTTTCCATAAAAGAGGAACGCTTACATGTAAAAGCGAAAAAAGAGTTTGTCGTGCACAAAGATGAAGATGTAAACAGCGAGATTTTTGAAAAACTAAGAGTCTTAAGAGCTGAGATAGCAAAAGAGGAAAACAAACCTGCCTACATTATCTTCGGAGATAAGACACTCAAAGAGATGGCAAAACACTTGCCCAAAAATAAGGAAGAGATGCTACATGTAAGCGGTGTGGGTGAAGTGAAGTTTGAACGCTACGGAGAGCAGTTTTTGAAACTTTTACAAAGTATAAACTAAGAGCTAACTTGATCTATTCATATATTAGGATAAAATTATTGACATGAAAAAGATTATTCTTGTTTTATCATTATCTATCTCATTATTTGCAACTCAGAAAGTAATATTACAGCTTGATTGGCTGAACCAGTTTCAGTTTGCCGGGTATTACATGGCAAAAGAGTTGGGATACTATAGGGATGCCGGTCTTGATGTTGAGATAAAAGAATTTACAAAAGATACGGATATCTTCAGTGTCATCCCTGAAAAAAAAGCTGACTTCGCTGTGGGACATTCATCGATAATAATCAGTCAGATAAACGGTGCAGATATTGTTGCTTTAGGTGCTATTTATCAGCAATCACCAATGATTTTACTTACAAGAGATGACACAAACATCAGTACTGTCGCTGATCTTAAAAATAAAAAAATTATGCTTTCAAATGATGCACAGGACATGGCTTCACTTATGGCAATGCTTTCCTCTAGAGGGATAGCTTTAAAAGATGTAAAACTCATACCGCACAGCTTTGATCTTGATGATCTTGTAGATCAAAAAACTGATGCTATGGCTTCATATATATCAAATGAACCGATACGCATGGAAGACAAAGGTATTGGTTATAAAATTTTTAATCCTAAAGATTATGGGTTCCATTTTTATGATGATATCCTATTTACCTCCTCTGCATATATTAAAAATAATCCGCAAACGACAAAAGATTTTTATGAAGCTACGATGCGGGGCTGGACATATGCCTTTGATAATATTACGCAGAGCGCTGAGATAATCTACAAATACTACAATACACAACACAAAACTCTGATCCAACTGATAAAAGAGGGGGAAGTTCTCAAGCATTTGGCTTGCAAAAAAGATATTCCTTTGGGTTATTTGAATAAAGATCAATTAAGTGACATTGTAAAAGTTTATAAAGTCTTCGGTATGACTTCAAAAGATCTTGATTATGATTCATTTATATATGAATACAATCATCCAAAAGAGCTTGCTTTTAAGCTTTATTATAAAGATATCGTATATATTGTATTTATTTTTATTTTGGCTATTGTCAGCTTTATATTTATTTTGCTTTTTATCAGTCTTAAAAAAAAGTGGATTCACACTAAAAATCAATTAAAACAAATAATTGCTCATCAAAAAGAGGAGATAGATAATCAAAACAGAGTAATCATGATCCAATCTAAAATAGCTGCACTAGGCGAGATGCTGAGCAATATCGCTCATCAATGGAGACAGCCGCTAAATATTATCTCTCTATACACAGCAAAATTAGAAACATCTCTTCTCTTTGGGGCTTCTATACAAAAAGAGGATATCCTTAAAATCAGCAATGATATCAATATCCAAGCTCAATATCTTTCACAGACTATAGATGATTTTAAGAATTACTTTAGTTCAGATATGGAAAGTTCAGCACATTTTTACATAGCAGATGCGATCGATAGAGTTCATGAACTTATAAAAGAGAGTTTTAAAAGTAATAATATTTCCATAGTTCTATCAACACAGGATTGTAGAGTTTTAAGTAATGAAAATCTTTTGATTCAAGCATTATTAAATATTTATAATAATGCCAAAGATGCGATGGTCGAAAAACAAGAAAAAGATCGATATCTCTTTGTAGATATCAAATGCAATGCCAAAGAACTTATGATCACTTTGAAAGATTCAGGTGGTGGTATCAAAGAAGAGATTTTAGAAAAAATCTTTGAACCCTATTTTACGACAAAACATAAGTCTAAAGGAACAGGACTTGGACTTTATATTACTTATATCATCATTACCCAACATCTTCATGGAACAATATCTGCGCGTACAAGGGAGTATAACTATATGAATATCAGACTCATTGGTGCAGAATTTGTGATCACTCTTCCCATTTCTTAACTGGCTTAGCTCATCATGATCTCATAAGGTCTTTTGATCTCGCTTATCACTTCGCCAACACTCATGTGGCGGCTTTTTCTTAGAAATTCTTTGCTATCTAAAAAGACTAAAACTGTGGGAATGGCAAAGACGCTAAATTCTGCTGCAATATCGGCATCTGTTGAAACATCAATACTTATGATTTCAAAGCTTGCAAAGTTCTCATTCAGGGCTTCAAGGAGTTTTGGTTTAAGTGCGTGACAAACGTTACAAGTAGGCGCACTAAAGTAGAGTATAACCGCTGGATTTTCTTTGATAGTTTGATTGATTGATTCTATATTTTGCATTTTATTCTCCAATGTCGTAGACTATTTCTGTTTTATTTTTGATAGTTTTTATCTCTCTTACATATAAACCTTCGATGTGAAGTTTATGAAATTCTTCTATCGAACGTACATTGTGCTTTGCGATTTCACGAAGCACGATTCCACGATACGCTTTTGCCCAGTGACTTACCGTTTTACCATCTTTTAAAAATTTTAGAGTTGTGTAAGGTTTGTTTGTTTTATAAAACTTGTCATAATACCCAGCGCGCAGATCTAAGATCTCTTTATCCGCCAAGTAAAGATCTATTTGATAAGAAAATCTATCTTTATAATATTTATCCGGTGTAATAGAACCGATATTTGTCCCCTGATGCACTTTATAGTTGGCGATGGTATCAGAACCTAAGATCGGACCATAAAGATTTGAAAAAATAAGGACATTCTTTTTAAGATATTCTTGTGCAGATTTGTTCAGAGAACGAATGTCGAGATATTCGTAAGCAACTCCACTATATCTTTGAATGGCACACATTAACGGTGTATTATTTGTTCCGTTTAAGTAAGGCTCAAAATCTTTACTGTTTTTTATGCCAAAAAGTTTTTCCAGTTCTTTTTCGTCATTATTTAAAACTATTTCATTATATATATTAAGAATATCCACTCTTGCTTTGTCTGATCCAAAAAGCTCTTCTTTTGGTTCGTTTCCACCTTGATGTTTGCCCTCAGCGGGAGAAAATAGGATTGTAAGCAATCTTATACCTTTTATTTGTAGTGTCAAATTTATGAAATTATATCGATATTATTGTTATAATCGGGGGAGTGAGGTATCAAGATGAATGAGATAACTATTTTAGGTGCATATGGAACTAAGGGTGCGGATGTAGGGACGAGTGCATTTTACATAGATGCAAAGAATGTCATTGATGCCGGTAACTTGCTTGTGCCACTTAAAGAAAAATCAGCGGAGATAGAATCGATCTGGCTTTCACATTCTCATCTTGACCATATTATAGACATCGCTTATATAATGGACAGTTATTTTGCGAGCAGAAAAAATCCGTTAAAGATTTATGGATTGCCTGAAACTATAAAAGCTGTCAAAGAGGATTTTTTAAACAATAGAATATGGCCGGATTTTGGATTAATAAAGCTTTTAGATTCAGATGAGATGAGTGTTGTTTATCAAGAGATAGAGTATGAGAAAAGTTATCAAATTTCACAAGAGATAAGTTTGCAACCTTATCAAACAGATCATACCGTTGCAAGTTGCGGATATATTGTGACAAAAAATGGTTCATCGGTGATAATTTCTCTTGATACCTATAGTTTGGACAGTACAATTGAAAAAATAGATACAAGAGATGATATTAAAACTCTTGTCGTAGAGTGTTCTTTTCCATCAAGGATGGAGCAGTTGGCACAAGATTCAAAACATTTAACACCAAAAATACTGTTTGAAAAGTTGAAAATGATGAAAAAACAAAAAATCAATATCTATATCAATCATATCAAACCACTTTTTTTGGAAGAAATGACAAAAGAGATAGCCCATTTTCAGGGGGCTTTGGAAGTGAAAATATTAAAAGATGGAGAAAAAATCATCTTTTAATAAAAAAAGCTTGACATTAGAAATGAATTTGTCTATAATTCTGGCTCAAATTCAAAGCCGGCATAGCTCAGTTGGCTAGAGCAGCTGATTTGTAATCAGCAGGCCCGGGGTTCAAATCCTCGTGCCGGCACCATTGAATATTGAATGTTAAACTTGGTGAGATAGTCAAGTGGCCAACGACGGCGGACTGTAAATCCGCTCCCTTCGGGTTCAGAGGTTCGACTCCTCTTCTCACCACCACAAAAAAGCCAGGATGCGGGCGTAGCTCAGTTGGCTAGAGCGTCAGCCTTCCAAGCTGAGGGTCGAGGGTTCGAGTCCCTTCACCCGCTCCACTTATTACAGAAAAATACCCATAAAATTTAAATATAAATATTCAAAAAATATATTAGATGTAAATCTATTATTGAAAAAACTTGCTGGTGTGGCTCAGGGGTAGAGCACTTCCTTGGTAAGGAAGAGGTCACGGGTTCAAATCCCGTCATCAGCTCCAGTAGAGAGAAAATTTATATTTTATTTTTATATAAGCAATAATTGAATATTTTTTGGATACAATTCCATTTCTATTCACAAAAATAAAGTCGGAGGACACAATGGCAAAAGAAAAGTTTGAGCGTAATAAACCTCACTGTAACATTGGTACAATCGGTCACGTCGACCATGGTAAAACTACTTTAACTGCAGCAATCACAGCAGTTCTAGCAGTAACAAATGGCGCTAAAATGATGGATTACGATGCAATCGATAACGCTCCAGAAGAAAGAGAGCGTGGTATTACTATCTCTACTTCACACGTTGAGTATGAAACAGATAATCGTCACTATGCACACGTTGACTGTCCAGGTCACGCTGACTACGTTAAAAACATGATTACTGGTGCTGCTCAAATGGATGGTGCTATATTAGTTGTTTCAGCAGCAGATGGCCCGATGCCACAAACACGTGAGCACATTCTACTTTCTAAACAAGTTGGTGTACCATACATCGTTGTCTTCATGAACAAAGAAGATATGGTTGATGATGAAGAACTATTAGAACTAGTAGAAATGGAAATCCGTGAATTACTAGACCAATATGAGTTCCCAGGTGATGATACTCCAATCGTTGCAGGTTCAGCTCTTAAAGCACTAGAAGAAGCAAAAACTGGCACATTAGGTGTTTGGTCAGAAAAAATCAAAAAATTGATGGCTGAGGTTGATGCTTATATCCCACAACCACAACGTGAAACTGATAAAGATTTCTTGATGCCAGTTGAAGACGTATTTTCAATCTCTGGTCGTGGTACAGTTGTAACTGGTCGTATTGAGCGTGGTACAGTTAAAATTGGTGAAACTATTGAAATCGTTGGTATTAAAGATACCCAAACTACTACTGTAACTGGTATTGAAATGTTCCGTAAAGAGATGACTGAAGGTGTTGCTGGCGATAACTGTGGTCTTTTATTACGTGGTATTGCTAAAGAAGCAGTTGAACGTGGTCAAGTTCTTTGTAAACCAAAATCAATTACTCCACATACAGTATTCGAAGCAGAAATCTATGTACTAAGTAAAGAAGAGGGTGGTCGTCATACTCCATTTTTCTCTAACTACCGTCCACAGTTCTATGTTCGTACAACAGACGTTACAGGTGCAATCACTTTACCAGAAGGTACTGAAATGGTTATGCCAGGTGATAACGTTAAAATTACTGCTACACTGATCCACCCAATCGCGATGGAAGAGGGAACTCGTTTCGCTATTCGTGAAGGTGGACGTACAGTTGGTGCAGGTGTTGTTTCTAAAATCGTCAAGTAATTGATGTCGCTTCTACAAAAGTAGAAGTGAACTTTTAAATTAGGTAAACACAATGAGAGAAAATATCCACTTAGGTTGTGAAAAGTGTACACGTCGTAACTACCACACAACTAAAAATAAGAAAACTCATACTGAAAAATTTTCAGTACGTAAATTTTGTAAATTTTGTCGTGAGCATACCGTTCATAAAGAGATGAAATTATAATTTAACCTATAAGTAGAGATTTTCTACTTATAAGTTTATACAGGCGAATAGCTCCAATGGTAGAGCGCCGGATTCCAAATCCGATGGTTGCGGGTTCGAGTCCCCCTTCGCCTGCCATTTTCAATAAATATATCTTTCGAGATCTATTTATTGAAAATGTAATATGTAGATATATTTAGGATTATCAATGAAAAATTTAAATAGTTATGTCAGAGATGCAAAGTTAGAACTTAGCAAAGTTATTTTTCCAAATAAAGTGCAGGTAAAACAAGCTTACATCTCTGTTGTTATTGTTGTAACATTTATATCACTATTTTTAGCGCTAGTTGATTTTATTATGTCTTCAACTGTTTCAGCTTTACTAAGTTAAGGGATATATAATGGCACATCAATGGTATTCAATTCAGACATATTCTGGAAGCGAACGTAGTGTTAAAGCTGCAATAGAAAATATTATTATCGAGAGAGGATTACAAGAAAATATTAAAGATTTGCTTGTTCCTACAGAAGATGTTATTGAAGTAAAAGAAGGTAAAAAAAAGATTACTGAAAGATCTTTATACTCTGGATATGTATTTGTATATATTGATTTAAATAATGAGCTTCAGCACTTAATCCAGTCTTTGCCACGCGTATCTGGTTTTGTCGGTGAAGCGAACCATCCTACGCCGCTTAGTGAAAGTGATATTCAAGTTATCTTGGATCGTGCAAATAATCGTGCAGCACCAAAACCAAAAGTGTTTTTTGATTCTGGTGAGATGGTCCGTATCGTTGATGGTCCGTTTGCGAACTTTACAGGGACTGTAGATGAGTACGATCTTGAGCATGGAACATTGAAACTGAATGTTTCTATCTTTGGACGTGCGACACCTGTAGATATATCGTATACTCAAGTAGAAAAAATAATTTAAACTCAACAAAAAGGAAGCAAAATGGCAAAAAAAGTCACTGGTTACATCAAACTGCAAATTAATGCTGGTGCAGCTAATCCAGCACCTCCAGTAGGTCCGGCATTAGGTCAACGTGGTGTTAATATTATGGAATTCTGTAAAGCATTCAATGAAAAAACAAAAGATAAAATGGGATTCAAAGTTCCAGTAGTTATCACAGTATATAGCGATAAAAGTTTTTCTTTTATTACTAAACAACCACCAGCATCACAATTGATCATGAGAGCAGCTGGACTTAAAAAAGGTACAGATAATGCACTAAAAAATAAGATTGGTAAAATAACAAAAGACCAACTTATGGAAATAGTGAAAACAAAAATGGAAGATATGAATACTACTGATATTGAAATGGCTGCAAACACAATTGCTGGTTCAGCTCGTTCAATGGGTGTAGAGATAGTAGACTAAATTTTAAGTTAAGTGTATCTAAATCAACGACCGCATTGATGGTTAATGATACACATTTAGAAGAATTTTTTTCTTCTAAATATATATTGCGGCAGAAATCATAGGAGATATTCAATGGCGGGTAAACGTTATAAATTATTAAAAGAAAAATTAGATGTTGCACAAAGCTTTTCAGTGGCTGATGCATCTGTAACAATCAAAGAGTTAAAATCAGCAAAATTTGATGAAACTGTTGAGATAGCATTAAATTTAAATGTTGATCCAAGACATGCAGACCAAATGGTCAGAGGTGCGGTTGTACTTCCTCATGGAACTGGTAAAACTGTTCGTGTCGCAGTATTTGCAAAAGGTATTAAAGCTGATGAAGCTAAAGCTGCTGGCGCTGATATCGTAGGTACTGACGACTTAGTTGAACAGATCCAAGAGGGAGTTTTCAATTTTGATGTAGTTGTTGCTGCACCAGACTGTATGGGTCTTGTTGGTAAAATCGGTCGTATTCTAGGGCCAAAAGGTATGATGCCTAATCCTAAGACTGGTACTGTAACAGCAGATGTTGCACAAGCAGTTAAGAATGTTAAAGGCGGTCAGGTTACTTTCCGTGTTGATAAAAAAGGTAATATCCATGCAGGTATTGGTAAAGTAAGTTTTGATTCACAAAAACTTGCAGAAAATATTTCTGCATTTGTTGGTGCTATTAACAAACATAAACCATCAACTGCAAAAGGACGTTACATCAAAAATGCAGCACTCAGTCTTACTATGAGTCCTGCAATTAAACTTGAACTTTTAGAGTTAGCAGAAATCAGATAAGTCTTAGCCAAGAAAACTTGGCTAGCCTTATATAGAAGGTTTTTATTCTGTGATATTGGTATCACAAAATAAAGATTTTCATGATGAAAATCTGAATTACTTGGACTAAAGATAGTTTGGGGCATCTACATTTGTAGTAGCTTAATAGGCCTTTCCCTCCCATCTTGAAGTTATGTCTGGAAAGGAGATTTTATGTTAAAAGCAAAAAAAGCTGAAGTAATTGAAAACTTAGCATCTTCACTAGAGAACGCTACTGCAGTAGTTGTTTGTGATTATAAAGGTTTAACTGTTTCTAATTTGGAAGAGTTACGTAGATCAGCAAAAGTAAAAGGCACAAGTGTTCAGGTTGTAAAAAATACTTTAGCAACTATCGCTCTTGAAAAAGCTGGAATGACAGGTTTAGATCTTAGAGATACAAATATATTTGTATGGTCTGATGATGTTATTGCTGCTTCTAAAGTTGCATCTGATTTTGCAAAGTCAAATGATAAATTTGTAGTTAAAGCTGGTTACTTAGATAAAGAACTAGCAGATGCTGCGAAAATTGACGCATTCGCTAAACTTCCAGGTCGTGAAGAACTTCTTGGTATGCTTGCTTCTGTTTGGATGGGTCCAATCAGAAACTTCACAATCGGTTTAGATGCATTAAAAAGACAAAAAGAAGAAGCGTAATTTGCCTCTTTTGATAAATAAAAAATAAAATAAAAAATGGAGAACATTATGGCTGTTACTAAAGAAGACGTATTAGAATTCATATCTGGATTATCTGTACTTGAGTTGTCTGAACTTGTAAAAGAGTTTGAAGAAAAATTTGGTGTATCTGCACAACCGGTAGCTGTTGCAGGTGGCGCTGTAGCTGCTGAAGCTGCTGAAGAAAAAACTGAATTTGACGTTGTCATCTTAGATGCTGGCGATAAAAAAATTAACGTAATTAAAGTTGTACGTGCTCTTACTGGTTTAGGCCTTAAAGAAGCAAAAGATGCAACTGAAAACGTTCCTTCAACAATCAAAGAAGGCGTAGATAAAGCAACTGCAGATGATGCAAAAAAACAACTTGAAGAAGCTGGTGCTAAAGTAGAAGTTAAATAATTATTTAATTTCTTTGAAGGCTCCCAGCCTTCAAAAAAAGAAACAGGCACTTTTGTGGTATGATTTACGTCATACTATAAAAGTGCCTTTCTGTCGTTTATATCCATAATTGCTTAATTGTGGTTCAGTTCAAGGACGCTTGAACACGATAAATGCGATCTATTTTCAATAGATTGTGCACTAACTTACTTAGAGGTAGCCCATGTTAAACACTTTATATTCTGGAAATCGTTTACGTGTAGACTTTGCAAAAACCCCTCAGCAAATCGAAGTTCCAAATCTACTACAACTACAACAAAGTTCATATGATAACTTCCTTATGCTTGATGCAAATGATCGTTCAAAAAGTGGCATTGAAAATGTATTTCAATCAGTTTTCCCAATTCATGATTCTCAAAATAGATTAACAGTCGAGTATATTGGCTCAGAAGTCGGTAAACCTAAATACACAGTTCGTGAATGTATGGAACGTGGACTTACATATGCAGTTTCATTACGAATGAAAACTCGTCTAGTTATCTGGGAACGCAATGAAAACACAAAAGAGAAATTAGGGGTAAAAGATATTAAAGAGCAAAGTATATTTGTTCGTGATATCCCTTTAATGACTGAACGTACTTCATTTATCATCAACGGTGTAGAACGCGTTGTTGTAAATCAGCTACACAGATCACCTGGTGTTATTTTCAAAGAGGAAGAATCAACAACTTCAGGAAATAAACTTATCTACACTGGTCAAATTATTCCAGATCGTGGTTCATGGCTTTATTTTGAGTATGATCCAAAAGATATTTTATACATGAGAATCAATAAGCGTCGTAAAGTACCCGTAACTATTATGTTTCGTGCTTTAGGTTATTCTAAACAAGATATATTAAAACTTTTCTATCCATTACAAACTATTGTAGTTAAAGATAATAGTTTCATGATTGATTTTAAGCCAGACGATTTCAAAGGAAGACTGGATTTCGATCTCATTGATGATAAAGGAAATCTTTTAATTACAGCTGGAAAAAGATTGTCTGTTAAAAAAGCTCAAAAATTTATAGAAGATGGCGTAAGTAAAGTTATGTATCCTCTTGAAACTTTAGTAGATCGTCACTTGGCAGAAGCAATTATTAATCCAGAAACGGGTGAAGTTTTATTTGATACTATGACTTCAATCGATGAGACCAAGCTTAAAAAGATGGCAGAAGCAGGTATTACATCGTTTGTTATTGCAAATGATTTGGCAGAGGGTGTTGATGGATCGATTATTAATGCATTTATTGCTGATGCAGATTCACTTAAACTTTTAAAACAAACTGAAGATATAGAAGATGAAAATGATCTTTCAGCTATTCGTATCTATAAAGTAATGCGTCCTGGTGAGCCAGTAACGAAAGATGCTGCAAAAGCTTTTGTTAATCAACTTTTCTTTGATCCTGAGCGTTATGATTTAACACGCGTTGGTCGTATGAAAATGAATCATAAATTGGGAATGGATATTCCTGAATATGTGACTGTATTAACGAATGAAGATATTATCAATACCGTTAAATATGTTATTAAAGTTAAAAATGGTCAAGGTCATATTGATGATAGAGATCACTTGGGTAATCGTCGTATCCGTTCAATTGGTGAACTTTTAGGTAATGAATTACATAATGGTCTTATCAAGATGCAAAAAGCTATCAAAGATAAACTCTCTACAATGAGTGGACCGATGAGTGAGCTTATGCCTCATGATTTGATAAATTCAAAAATGATTACATCAACTATTATGGAATTTTTCTCTGGTGGTCAATTGTCTCAGTTTATGGATCAAACAAATCCATTATCAGAATTAACACACAAACGTCGTTTATCTGCACTTGGAGAGGGCGGTCTTGTTAAAGAGAGAGCTGGATTTGAAGTACGTGACGTTCACCCGACTCACTATGGTCGTATCTGTCCTATTGAGACTCCAGAGGGACAAAATATTGGTCTTATCAATACTCTTGCAACTTACTCAAAAGTAAATGAGCATGGATTTATTGAAGCACCATATAAAGTTCTTAAAGATGGTATTGTAACAAATGAAGTTATTTATTTGACAGCGACTCAAGAAGAAGGCAAAATGATTGCTGCTGCTTCAAATAAACTTGATTCAAAAGGTCAGTTTATAGAAGATCTGATTGCAGTTCGTCAAGATGGTGAGATTATTTATCGTTCGGCAAAAGAGTGTGAGTATGCAGACCTTTCTTCTCATATGGTTGTCGGTGTTGCTGCGTCACTTATTCCATTTTTGGAGCATGATGATGCCAACCGTGCACTTATGGGTTCGAACATGCAGCGTCAAGCAGTACCGCTTATTCGTCCACAAGCTCCAATGGTTGGAACAGGTGTGGAAAAACTGGTTTCTCGTGATAGCTGGGAATCTATTTATGCGAAGCGTTCTGGTATAGTTGAAAAAGCTGATGCAAAACACATCTATATTAAAGGTGAAGATGATGATGGTATCTTTATAGATTATTATCCTTTACAAAAAAATCTTCGTACGAATCAAAACACATCATTTTCACAAAAACCGGTTGTCAAAATTGGTCAGTTTGTGGAGAAAGATCATATTATTGCTGATGGTCCAAATATGGATCAAGGGGAACTTGCTCTTGGTGTCAATGCTATGGTTGCCTTTATGCCATGGAATGGTTATAACTTCGAGGATGCTATCGTTATCTCTGAGCGTATGATTCGTGAAGATGCTTTTACATCAGTACATATCTATGAAAAAGAGTGTGAAGCACGCGAGTTAAAACATGGTGTCGAAGAGATTACTCGTGATATTCCAAATGTTCGCGAAGAAGATTTAGCACATCTTGACGAGAGTGGTATCGCAAAAATTGGTACGAATGTTAAAGGTGGAATGATCCTTGTTGGTAAAGTTTCTCCTAAAGGTGAAGTAAAACCAACTCCTGAAGAAAGATTGCTCCGTGCGATTTTTGGTGAAAAATCTGGTCATGTCGTCAATAAATCATTATATTGTCCTCCATCTATGGAAGGTGTTGTTGTTGATATTAAAATCTTTACTAAGAAAGGTTATGATAAAGATCCTCGTTCACTAGAACTTGAAAAAGAGGAACGTGATTATCTAGAACGTGAACATTATGATCGTTTACTGATGATCGATAAAGAAGAGATCTTTAGAATCACTGCCCTTTTAACTAAAGAGCCACTCGGAAAAGATGTAAGTGTAAATGGAACAGATTACAAAAAAGGTGACATCATTAACGGTGAAGATCTTAAAGATGTAAATCGTTTTGCTATGAATAACATTGTTAAATCATTTACTGATGAAATTCAAAATCAATATAATGTTATGAAAAACTATTTTCAAAAACAAAAAAGAATTTTCCGTGATGAGCATGAAGAAAAACTTGCTATCCTTGAAAATGATGACATCCTTCCAAATGGTGTTGTGAAATATGTGAAAATTTATATAGCTACAAAACGTCAACTCAAAGTCGGTGATAAAATGGCCGGACGTCATGGAAATAAAGGTATCGTTTCAAATATCGTTCCTGAAGTTGATATGCCATATATGGAAGATGGACGTAGTGTTGATGTCTGTTTGAATCCTCTTGGGGTTCCATCTCGTATGAATATCGGTCAGGTTCTTGAGATGCATCTTGGTATGGCTGGTCGTGAACTTGGTCACCAAATTCAAGCAGAGTTTGATGCAAAACAAGCCGATTTCTTAGAGAACATTCGTGCAAAAATGATAGAGATATCTGATGTTGCTGGACTTATGAATGCAGCAGAAGTACTTGGAAATATGAGCAATGATGAACTTCTTAAATATGCTCGCGACTGGGCAAAAGGTGTGAAATTTGCTACACCTATTTTTGAAGGTGTAAACGAAAGTGAATTTGCTAAACTTTTTGCAATGGCAAAAATGAGTTCTGATGGAAAAACTGTTTTACATGATGGTAAAACAGGTGAGAAGATGCGTGAGCGTGTCAATGTTGGTTACATGTATATTCTGAAGCTTCATCACTTGGTTGATGAGAAAATTCACGCTCGTTCAACTGGACCATACTCTTTAGTAACACAACAACCTGTTGGTGGTAAAGCGCTCTTTGGAGGGCAAAGATTTGGAGAGATGGAAGTTTGGGCTCTTGAAGCTTACGGTGCATCTGCAGTTCTAAAAGAGATGTTAACTATCAAATCAGATGATGTAGACGGTCGTGTACGTGCATATAAAGCATTGACAAAAGGTGAATTGGTACCAGAATCTGGAATACCTGAAACACTATTCGTATTGACAAAAGAGCTACAATCATTGGCTCTTGATGTAGAGATTTTTGACGAGGTTGAAGACGATGAGTAAATTAGTAGCAATAGAAATAGCAGAAGAGAACCGCCCAAAAGATATAAAACAGTTACAGTTTCGTCTTGCATCTCCAGAGAAAATACTTTCTTGGAGTCATGGAGAAGTTAAAAAACCTGAAACTATTAATTACCGTACTTTAAAACCAGAACGTGACGGACTGTTCTGTGCAAAAGTATTTGGTCCTGTACGTGATTATGAATGTTTATGCGGTAAATATAAAAAAATGCGCTACAAAGGCGTTGTCTGTGAAAAATGTGGCGTCGAAGTAGCAAGTTCTAAGGTTCGTCGTGTTCGCATGGGGCATATTGATCTTGTAACTCCAGTGGCACATATTTGGTATGTAAGTTCATTACCATCTCGCATCGGTACACTTCTTGGTGTTAAAATGAAAGATCTTGAGCGCGTACTTTATTATGAAGCATACATTGTTGAATCAGGCGGAGATGCGTATTACGATGCTGATGCTAAAACTCCTGTTGCAAAATACGATGTTTTAAATGAAGAACAGTACCGTACACTGATTCAAAGATTTGGAGAACTAGGATTTAAAGCAAGGATGGGTGGCGAAGTTATTCGTGATATTCTTGATGATATTGATCTTGTTGAACTTTTCTCTCAACTTAAAGAGGATATTGAAAAAACAAATTCTGAAGCGAAACGTAAAACGATTGCAAAACGTTTAAAAGTGATTGAATCATTTTTAAATAGTGGGAATAATCCTGCATGGATGATGCTGACAATCTTACCGGTTCTTCCACCAGATTTACGTCCACTAGTAAGTCTTGATGGCGGAAAATTCGCAGTTTCAGATGTAAATGACTTGTATCGTCGTGTTATTAACCGTAACCAACGTCTAAAACGTCTTGTTGAACTTGAAGCTCCTGAAATCATTGTAAGAAATGAAAAACGTATGCTTCAAGAAGCTGTAGATGCTCTTTTTGACAATGGTCGTCGTGCGAATGCTGTAAAAGGTGCAAATAAACGTCCACTTAAATCTTTAAGTGAAATTATCAAGGGTAAACAAGGACGTTTCCGTCAAAATCTTCTTGGAAAACGTGTTGACTTCTCTGGGCGTTCTGTTATTGTTGTCGGTCCATCTTTAAAAATGGATGAGTGTGGTCTTCCTAAAAAAATGGCTCTAGAGTTGTTTAAACCGCACTTGATTGCTAAGCTTGAAGATAAAGGTTATGCGACGACAATCAAAGCTGCAAGCAAGATGATCGAAGCAAAAACGAATGAGGTTTGGGAATGTTTGGCTGAAATCGTTGATGGATATCCTATCCTTCTCAACCGTGCGCCGACACTTCATAAACTTTCAATTCAAGCATTTCATCCAAAATTGATTGATGGAAAAGCAATCCAATTGCATCCGCTTGTTTGTGCAGCTTTCAATGCCGATTTCGATGGAGATCAAATGGCTGTCCACGTACCATTAAGCACGGCTGCAATCGCTGAAGCAAAAGTTTTGATGCTTGCATCTATGAACATCTTGCTTCCGGCATCTGGAAAAGCGATTGCTACTCCATCACAGGATATGGTTCTTGGGATTTATTATACAACTTTGGAAAAAAGTGGTGTAAAAGGTTCAAATAAACTGTTTGCAAATGTTGATGAAGTCATGATAGCTATCCAACATGGGGCTTTGGATCTTCATGCGAAGATTCGTTCTAGTGTAAATGGAAGATTGATTCATACAACCGCAGGACGTTTAATACTCAAAGATATTATTCCTGATTTTGTTCCAGTTGAACTTTGGAACCGTGTCATGAAGAAAAAAGCGATCAATGAACTTGTTGATTATGTTCAAAAACATGGCGGTATCGGTATTACTGCATCTTTCTTGGATGCACTTAAAAATCTTGGTTTCAAACAAGCAACGGAAGCTGGTATCTCTATCTCTATAGATGATATTATCATCCCTGAAACTAAAACAGCGAAAATAGATGATTCTAAAAATAAAGTTCGTGAGATTCAAAAGCAGTTTGAAGCTGGTCTTTTGACTGAACAAGAGCGTTATAATAAAATTATCGATGTTTGGACAGACACAAACAATATTCTAGCTGGACAGATGATGACTTTAGTTCAAACTGATAAAAAAGGTTTTAACTCGATTCATATGATGGCTGATTCTGGTGCTCGTGGTTCTGCTGCGCAGATTCGTCAGTTAGCTGGTATGCGTGGTCTTATGGCTAAACCAAGTGGTGATATTATTGAAACTCCGATTATCTCTAACTTTAAAGAGGGTCTAAACGTTCTTGAGTACTTTATTTCTACTCACGGTGCACGTAAAGGTCTTGCGGATACTGCTCTTAAAACGGCAAATGCGGGTTATTTGACTCGTAAACTAGTTGATGTCGCACAAAACGTAAAAGTTGTAGAACATGATTGTCATACGCATGAAGGTATCGAGATTTCAGATATCTCTGATCACAATTCATTGATCGAGTCTTTAGAAGACCGTTTATTTGGTCGTGTTTTAGCTGATGATGCAATTGACCCTATTACGAATGAAATCCTTTTCACTGAAGGAACTATGATTGATGAAATTAAAGCAAAAACAATTGTTGAAGCTGGAATCAAATCAGCATATATTCGTACTCCGACTACTTGTAAGTCTGAGGGCGGTGGAATCTGTGCACTTTGTTATGGACTTAACCTCGGTACTGGTGAAATGGTACGTCGCGGTGAAGCCGTTGGTATTATTGCTGCTCAATCAATCGGTGAGCCAGGGACACAGCTGACGCTTCGTACATTCCACGTTGGGGGTACAGCGTCAAGTACTCGTCAAGAGCGTCAGGTTATAGCAAGCAAAGAAGGTTTTATCCGTTACTATAACTTTAAAACTTACACTTCGAAAGAGGGTAAGCAGATCGTTGCAAATCGCCGTAATGCGGGTATATTATTGGTTGAACCAAAAATAAAAGCACCGTTTGATGGTAGAGTTGAAATTCAATCAATTCATGATGAAATGATCATCAGTGTTGTTGGTGAAAAAGAGACTATCCGTTATACGCTCAGAAAAAATGAAGTGGCTCGTCCAAATGAACTAGCCGGTGTAGGCGGACATATTGAAAGTAAACTTTATTTACCATACAAACATGGCGAAATGGTAAAAGACGCTGAATCAATTGTTGAGAAAATTAATGATGGATGGAACGTTCCAAATCATATTCCATATGCTTCAGAGATCATGGTCAAAGATGGCGATCCAATAACTCAAAAAATAAGAGCTAAAGAAGCAGGTACTATCAAGTATTTTCTACTAAAAGGTGACTATTTAGAGAGATATGAAGGTGTTAGAGCTGGACATGAAGTAAAAGAAAAAGGTCTATTCGCAAGTATCGTTGATGAGCTTGATCATGAGGCTATCCGTCATTATATCGCTCGTGGCTCTATCG
Source organism: Sulfurimonadaceae bacterium (assembly GCA_028683835.1). Classification (GTDB taxonomy): domain Bacteria; phylum Campylobacterota; class Campylobacteria; order Campylobacterales; family Sulfurimonadaceae; genus Hydrocurvibacter. The sequence continues at coordinate 70,945 of JAQUHB010000004.1, forward strand.
TTGAACAAAATGATGATGTACTTGTAGAAGCGGACACATTAATTGCTAAACCTTCTAAAGAGGAATCAATTGTTATCGCTGAGTGGGATCCGTATTCAAATCCTATTATCTCAGAAGCAAATGGTAAAGTCAGTTTTGAAGACGTGATTGATGGGGTTACCGCATCATCTCAATATGATGAATTAACTGGTAAAACTCGTTTGATGATTAATGAACATATCTCACCTGAGTATAAACCGACGATCGTTCTGGCAACGAATGATGGAGAAATCATCAGATATGCGATTGATCCTAAATCATCTGTTTATGTACAAAATGGTGCAGATGTTAAAATAGCAGATACTTTGGTTAAAACACCAAAAGCACTTCAAAAATCAAGCGATATTACCGGAGGTCTTCCACGTGTATCTGAACTTTTTGAAGCACGTCGCCCTAAAGTAAATGCTGTTATCAGTGAAATCGATGGTGTAGTTAGTTTTGGAAAGCCTCTACGTGGTAAAGAACGTATCTTAATCACATCTGAAAATGGTATGATTAAAGAGTATTTTGTTGATAAATCACTTGTTGCACAAGTAAATGTCGGCGAATATGTTCACGCTGGAGAGAGATTGACTGATGGGCTTGGTTCTCCTCATGACATCTTGAGAATATTGGGTGTGAAAGCACTTCATAACTATCTTGTAAGTGAAGTACAACAAGTATATCGTTCTCAAGGTGTTAATATTGCAGATAAACATATTGAGGTTATCTATACTCAAATGCTTCGTCAGATTAAAATTCTTCAGTCTGGTGATACGAAATTTATTGAAGGTGATTTGATATCTCGAAATAAATTTATCGAAGAGAATCAGAAAATCATCCGTTTAGGCGGACGTCCATCAATTGCTGAACCATTTTTGGTCGGTATTACTCGTGCTGCAGTTTCTGCAGATAGTATTATCTCAGCTGCATCATTCCAAGATACTACGAAAGTATTGACAGAAGCAGCAGTTTCAGCGAAAGTCGATGATCTTACAGATTTAAAAGAAAACGTTATTATCGGACGTACGATCCCAGTTGGTACTGGTATTTATAAAGATGATCTGTTAAGATTTGAAGACTACACCAACTAATTAACCTTCTTACATGTAAGCAAAGCGCTTACATGTAAATATTCTATCCACTCTTTTTACAACACATTAATATATTCTTAAAATAAGCAAACTTTAATCGCTAATTCTGTAAGATTACGCGTTTATAATTCTCTCATCTTTGCCGGATGCGGAAGAATTAAATTCTACTGGAACATTTAAGAAAGGAATTGTATGCCTACAATCAACCAATTGATTCGTAATGAGCGTAAAAAAGTGGTTAAAAAATCTAAATCGCCTGCGCTTGTTTCGTGTCCACAACGTCGTGGTGTTTGTACTCGTGTTTACACTACTACACCAAAAAAACCTAACTCGGCTCTACGTAAAGTAGCTAAAGTTCGTCTAACTTCAGGTTTTGAAGTTATTTCATATATCGGTGGAGAGGGTCACAACCTTCAAGAGCACTCAATAGTACTAGTTCGTGGTGGTCGTATTAAAGATTTACCGGGTGTTAAGTATCATATCGTACGTGGTGCTCTAGATAGTGCTGGTGTTAAAGATCGTAAAGTTGCTCGTTCTAAATACGGAACTAAGAAACCAAAAGCTGCTAAATAATCTCTAAATAGGGGATTGTCGCAAAAAAATTCAAGCGAGCACAGGACAGAAATATTTTGTAGAAAACTTTTTAAGTTTTTTAAAGAAATATGAATGTTTTGAGTAAATTTGACAAAAATTGAAGATAAGGAAAATAACAGATGAGAAGAAGAAAAGCTCCTGTTCGTGAAATTATGCCAGATCCGATATACGGAAGCAAAATTTTAACGAAATTTATAAACAAAATCATGCTAGACGGTAAAAAAAGTACAGCAGAAAAAATTATCTATAGCGCATTAGACATCATTAGCTCTCGTGGTGAAAAAACAGGTATAGATACATTTAACAATGCTATCGATAACGTTAAACCAATCATCGAGGTAAAAAGCCGTCGTGTTGGTGGTGCTACTTACCAAGTTCCAGTAGAGGTACGTCCAGTACGTCAACAATCATTAGCAATCCGCTGGTTAGTTGACGCATCTCGTAATCGTAATGAGCGTACTATGGCAGAACGTCTAGCAAATGAACTCATGGATGCAGGTAGCGAAAAAGGTACTGCATTCAAGAAAAAAGAGGATACTTACAGAATGGCTGAAGCGAACAAAGCGTTTGCTCACTATCGCTGGTAATATCTACTTTTTGTTGAACTTCGCCTCGTGTGAAGTTCCTACATGTAAACCTCTTTTCTAAGATGAAGCTTTCCTTTTAGGAAAGAGGTTCAGCTCTTCAAAATCAAAGTTTTTTTAAGGTAATAATATGGCAAGATCACATAAGCTAGAAGATGTAAGAAATATCGGTATTGCTGCACACATTGATGCAGGAAAAACAACAACAACAGAACGTATTTTGTTCTATACAGGTGTTGAACATAAAATCGGTGAGGTTCATGATGGTGCTGCTACTATGGACTGGATGGAGCAAGAGCAAGAGAGAGGTATTACAATTACTTCTGCTGCTACAACTTGTGAATGGGATGGAAAACAGATAAATATTATCGATACTCCGGGCCACGTTGACTTTACAATTGAAGTTGAGCGTTCTATGCGTGTACTTGATGGTGCAGTTTCAGTTTTCTGTGCAGTTGGTGGGGTTCAACCACAATCTGAGACAGTTTGGAGACAAAGAAATCGTTATGGTGTTCCATCAATTGTTTTCGTAAACAAAATGGATAGAACAGGTGCGGATTTTTACAATGTTGAAGGTCAAATTCGTGATCGTCTAAAAGGGAACCCTGTTCCTATACAACTTCCAATCGGTGCAGAAGATACATTTGCGGGTATCGTTGACCTAGTAAAAATGAAAGCTATCGTTTGGGATCAAGATGCAGCGATGGGCTCAAATTATCACGTTGAAGAGATTCCTGAAAACATGGTAGATAAAGCAAATGAATACCGCGAAAAAATGATCGAATCAATCTCTGGTGTTGATGGCAATGAAGAACTGATGGAAAAATTTCTTGAAGGTATCGAACTTACTGAAGAAGAGATTATCGCAGGTATCAAAGCAGCAACATTAGCTATGGAAATCGTTCCAATGACTGCTGGGACTGCATTTAAAAACAAAGGTGTTCAAACTTTACTTGATGCTGTTGTTGCTTATCTTCCATCTCCAACTGAATGTGCTGCTATTAAAGGTACTATGATGGATGATGAAGACGTTGAAGTTGTTGTTCCTTCAACTGATGATGGTAAGTTTGCATCTTTGGCATTTAAAATCATGACAGATCCATTTGTTGGAACTTTAACTTTTATCCGTGTTTACCGTGGTTCTTTAGAAGCAGGTTCATTTGTACATAACACTACAAAAGACAAACGTGAGCGTATTGGTCGTATCGTGAAAATGCATGCTATCAAACGTGAAGAAGTAAAAGAGATTTATGCAGGTGAAATCGGTGCTGTTGTTGGTTTGAAATATACAACTACGGGTGATACTTTATGTAATGAAGATGATAAAGTTATTCTAGAGCGTATGGTTTTCCCTGAACCAGTTATCTCTGTTGCAGTTGAACCAAAAACAAAAGCTGACCAAGAGAAAATGGGTCTAGCTCTTGCTAAACTTGCTGCAGAAGATCCTTCATTCCGTGTTCATACTGACGAAGAAACTGGCCAAACAATTATTTCGGGAATGGGTGAGCTACACCTTGAGATCATTGTTGACCGTATGAAACGTGAGTTTAAAGTTGAAGCTGAAGTTGGTGCTCCACAAGTTTCTTATCGTGAAGCGATTAAATCTGAAGTTTCTCAAGAGTACAAATACGCAAAACAATCAGGTGGTCGTGGACAATTTGGTCACGTCTTCTTACGTATCAAACCAAATGAAGCTGGTGCTGGTTTCAAATTTAACAACGAGATTAAAGGTGGGGTTATTCCAAAAGAGTACGTTCCTGCTATTGAAAAAGGTATCGTTGAAGCAATGCAAGGTGGTGTACTTGCTGGTTATCCATTAGAAGATATCGAAGTTTCAGTTTATGATGGTTCATACCACGAAGTTGACTCGAATGAGATGGCGTTTAAACTTGCTGCTTCAATGGGATTCAAAGAGGGTTGTAGAAAAGCAGGTGCTGCGATTTTAGAGCCGTTGATGAAAGTTGAAGTTGAAGTTCCTGAAGATTATATGGGAGATGTTATCGGTGACCTTAACCGTCGTCGTGGACAGATCAATAACATGGGTGACCGTTCTGGAAACAAAATAGTTGACGCGTATGTTCCATTATCTGAAATGTTTGGTTACTCAACTGACCTTCGTTCATCTACTCAAGGACGTGGTACTTATTCTATGGAATTCCACCATTACGAAGAAGTTCCAAGAAACGTTTCTGAAGAGATTATCAAAAAACGTAACGGCTAGTCTTTCACTTTTTGCCCCTTTTTATGGGGCAATCTTTACTTTCACTCTTATTTTACAAAATTTTTAAATACAATCAATCTTCTATTTATTATAGAGTTATTAATTCCAAATATCTTCTTCTAGATCTGTTGGGCGGTTTTGCAGTATCATATACGGAGAGAACTGATCTTTATATGACAAACTTGGACACTCTTTCACATAATATCCAAGATATATCCAAGGTTTTTTAAGCACTTTTGCAAGATTGATTTGTCTCAGAAGTGAGTATTTTCCAAGAGATAAATGTCGATACTCTGGGTCATAATAAAAGTAGATGGAGGAGATACCGTCTTCCATAATATCTATGAGATCAACGCCAATAAGCTTATTCCTATCATAATATAAAATCTCATATCCAAAATTATCATGACCTGCAACAAAAGAGGTGTAATAATTTTTTATGTCAGTTTGATTATTGTCCCAATTTTTACTTTCATGCATGTAGTCATGGTATTTATTAAAAAGATCTATATGCTCATGACTTACAGTAGGTGTTTGAATAATGGATCTCATATGAGTATTTTTTTTAATAATTCTTCTCTCAGATTTTGAAAAGTTATAGTTTATGACATCGATTTTTATGCTTTGACATTCATGACAATCTGCACAAATTGGTCTAAAAAACATTTTTCCAAATCTTCTCCATCCTCTTTGTATCAAAGTAGTACAATATTTGGTGCTACACTCCGAGAGTATTTTGTAGTGGGCAGTTTGCTCTTTATCTTTGAGATAAGAACACTTGTCTGTTAACACACATTCATTGAGTAATTTCATAAAAACGTTTTGTTCTAAAAATAACTTATGAAGATCTATTTTGAGCTATTAAAACGCCTTCAATCATACTGTCTATATCACCATCCAAGATGGCGCTGACATTGCTAAACGCTTCATTGCTTCGTGTATCTTTGACTTGTTGGTAGGGTTGAAGAACATATGAACGGATCTGATGTCCCCAACCGATCTCGCTTTTTTCAACTCCTGCCTCTTTTGCTTTTTGAATCTCTAGTTCATATTCATACAGACGCGATTTTAACATCTTCATCGCAGTGGCTTTGTTTTTATGCTGACTTCGATCGTTTTGACACTGCACAACTATGCCCGTTGCAATGTGAGTGATACGGATTGCCGATTCTGTTTTGTTGACATGCTGTCCACCAGCACCTGAAGCACGGTAAGTATCTATACGAATATCTTTATCTTCTATAACTATATTGATATTATCATCAATTTCAGGTGAAACAACAACTGAGGTAAAAGAGGTATGGCGCTTAGCATTTGAATCAAATGGAGAGATACGGACAAGACGATGGATACCGCTTTCAACCTTGAGGTATCCATAAGCATTTTCACCAGAGATTAAAATAGAGGCATCTTTAATACCGGCTTCCTCACCATTTTGATAGTCAAGCGTTTCGACTTTAAATCCGTGTCTTTCAGCCCACCTTGTATACATTCTAAGGAGAATAGAAGCCCAGTCCTGAGACTCAGTTCCGCCAGCTCCAGGGTGGATGGATAGAATGGCATTATTTCCATCCGTTTCACCACTCAATAAAACACTGATTTCCATCTGTCTTACGTAGTTTTCAAGATCTCCTGACTCTTTAAAAAGTGTTTCTATAGTTTCTTCATCATTCTCATCTTGTGCCATCTCATAAAGCTCATGAGCATCTGTTACGGCAGCTGAAGCGTCATGATATTTTTGTAGTTTTCTCTCAAGTTGCGTTTTTTCTTTTTGAACGACAGCTGCATTAGCCGCATCATTCCAAAAGCTTTGATCGTTTTCCATCTCTTTGATCTCTTCGAGTTTTACTTCAATCTTTTTTGGCTCAACGACACCGGCAATATTTTTCATTTTTAGTTGTAACGTTTTTAAAAGTTCTGTATATTCATAATTGTCCATAGGTTCTATCCAGTCATATAGTATAATTGCGATTATATATCACAGAGGCTTAAAAATGAGAGTTTTTCAATCCCCAAACGAGCTTATGAGCGAGCTAAGAGCTTTACATGTAAAGATTGGATTTGTACCTACGATGGGTGCTTTGCATAACGGTCATATATCACTAATTAAAAAAGCAAAAGAGGAAAACGATATCGTTGTCGTTTCGATCTTTGTCAACCCTACACAGTTTTTAAAGGGTGAAGATTTAGAACAATATCCAAGGCGGGAACAAGCTGATAAGCGTGTTTGTGAACTCGCTGGAGTTGATTATCTTTTTTATCCTGATGCAGAAGATATGTACGGACAAGATGAAGTAAGTGTTTGTGCTCCAAATGTACGTGGTTATATTCTTGAAGGGGCAACTCGTCCTGGACATTTTAGCGGTGTTCTCACCGTTGTGATGAAACTTCTTAATATCGTAAATCCAACAAATGCCTATTTTGGAAAAAAAGATGCGCAACAGTTAAAACTGATCACTTTAATGGTAAAACAGATGTTTATGGATGTCAATATCGTGCCCGTTGAAACGATGCGCGATAGTTTAGGTTTGGCACTAAGCAGTAGAAATGATTATCTCAGCGCGCATGAGAGAACTGAAGCGCTAAAAATTCCATCAGCTTTAAAAAAAGCGACGAGTTTAGTTATAGCCAAGGAGTATGACGTTGAGACGATCATAAAGGAGATGGAAGCTATCCTAACTCCGCTGGAAGTTTCTTATATAGCGATTGTAAACCGCGAGTTTGTCCCGCTTAAAAAGGTGGAGACGGGCAACTCAGTGATTTTGGTGGAGGCTGTTGTTGGCGTCACTAGGCTGTTGGATAATATTTGGCTTTAAGTATTTTTCTTCAATCATAGTATCGATGATCTGTTTAAAGATGGGGACCGATGTCTGTGCGGCAAAGTACTCACCTTTTGGTTGAATGACGACCACACCTATCGTATAGCTGTTCTTCCCATCATTGGCAAAACCTACAAATGAAGTATTATACTTAGCAACATACGATCCTGATTCTACGATATGGGCAGTTCCGGTTTTTCCGCCTATTTCTAAGCCCGGAGTGATCGCCTTTGTTCCCGTTCCTTCCATAACAGTTTTTATAAGAATTTTTTTCATCATACTTGCTGTTGTAGGGTCAACAACCTGTTTCCCGGGATCAATAGGGATAGGAGTTGCTTTACCAAACTTGTCGATAAGTGAATTTACTAAGACGGGCGTAACCTCTTTTCCGTTGTTATTAAAAGCGTTATAGGCATTTACAAGCTGCATGAGTGTTACTTTCATCCCGTATCCATAAGATGCAGTTGCTTTATATATTTCATCGCTGAGTTGTGATGAGTTGGGAATTTGCCCCTCTTTTTCATAAGAAAGATCGATGTTGGTTTTATGTGCAAGCCCAAAGTTGGAGAGTCCTTCATAGAAGTCCATGCCCGTCAATTTTTGTGCAAGTTGTGCCATACCAATATTTGATGAGTAAACGATGACATCCTCAGCACTGAGCATATCAAACTTATGTTCATCCGTGATCACTTTTTTACCCATTAAAAATTTTCCTCCATGACCATTGACCATATCATAAGGATTGATGAGATGTTTTTCAAGTAAAAGAGTAAATGTCAGTGGTTTGATAACAGAACCTGGTTCAAAACCATACTCAATAGCCCAAGTATTAAGTGAAGGATAATCCTGTTTTTGTATGTTTTGTGGAAGAAATCTATTCGAACTCGCAAGTGATAAAATTCTGCCATCTTTTGATGACATGACAACTGTCATAATATGCTCAGCGTTGAGTTTCTCCTTCATCTTGTCTAAAATATTTTCTATTTTTATTTGAAGTACAACGGGAATATTTAACTTCACATCCAAGCCGTCCGTTTGCGCTTTGGTATAGCTGTCTTTATTGAGTATCATATAATTATTAACGTCACGAGGAGCAAACTGTTTGGCATCTTGTTTGGATGAGAGTTCATCTTCATAACGCTTTTCAATACCTTTTACTCCACGTATTTTAGTATATCCTTCCTCTTCTATCTTGTGCGGATAGCCGATAACAGGTGTAAGTAAAGTTCCATAAGGATAGATCCTAGCTTCTCCACTTTCAATGACACTAAGACCCTGTGTAATTCGAGTATGTGTTACAGGATTTTCTATTTCTTGAAATACCTTATATCTTCTTAACTCAAAGCCGAGATTTTTAAGAGACTGCGCCTGTTTGGAATTAAGGTTATAACTTAAAACGACAATTCCATTTTTTTTGTTTAAAAGAGTTTTCACAGTTTGTGGATCGACATTACTGTATATGCTGTAAAGTTGAATGAAAAGATCCATCTTGTTTGGATCTATAAAGTTAGTATTGACTATCGCTTTATAAAGTTTTTGTGTAGTTGCAAGATGAAATCCATCAGCACTGATGATACTCCCACGTTTAGCTACAGATGTTTCAGAGGTGAAAAGTGAAGGGGTCTCACGAGGATTGATGGCAGTAAAAAGCATTACGCTTAAAAAGACGATAAAACCGAGAGAGATAATAGAAAAAAGTAAAAAAGTCTTTTTTGATTTTGTTCTGTAAGAGATACTATGCATTAAAAACGGGTTACTTACATCTGAGTTTTACTGATTTGTGAGTACGCATTCAATGCTTTATTTCTAACTTCTAGCATTAGTTTCATACTTATTTCTGCTTTGTCAATAGCAAGTGCTGCTTGATGAAGATCTTTGACTTGACCTGTTGCTATGTCGCTCATCGCTTTTTCGCTAGTTTCTTGCATGTCATTTACTTCATTCATAGCTGATTTTAAAGACTGAGCAAAAGCGTCTCCCGTGCTCGGCGTCTTAGCCGATGATAATTTATTTTTTAAAATATCTGCAGATGAAAGAGTATCAATACCAGTTATTGCCATAATTTATTCCTTGTCTACTGTAAAAGAGAAATGGCGCTAGTCGCCATATTTTTAGCACTATCAAATGCCGCAACATTTGCTTGATATGATCTTGTTGCTTCTACCAGATCGGCCATTTCTACTACAGGATTAATATTTGGATACGCAACATAACCCTTTGCATCAGCATCAGGACTTGTCGGGTCGTATTTCATTTTGGGTTGCGAATCGTCACGTGATATTTTATCAACTTTAACGGTCATTATAGCAGGGTTTACTTTACGCCCAGCTTGTCCCTCATCCAAAGGATCTTCATATTTGAGTGAAGAATTTTGGTTGTTTATAGCTGTATTGATAGCATCATTAAAGTTGATAGCTTTGAAGATAACTTCTCTACGGCGGTAAGGTCCACCCTCTTCAGTACGGGTTGTTTGTGCATTTGCGATATTTGAAGAGATTACATCAACTCTTGTTCTTTGAGCAGAAAGCCCATAACCGCTGATATCAAAACTGCTTAAGAAATTACTCATACTTCTATCCTTAACTTACTTTAGCAGATGCATCGATGACACTTGCATAAATGTTCGTTTCTTTTTTTATCGCCGCAATAAGAGCTGTATACATAGTGGAGTTTTTACTCATCTCTGTTGTTTCTACATCTATATCTACACTATTGCCATCATTTCTTGTCATATGCCCGTCTCTAAAAAACAGAGATGCAGTGGAGTTGTCAAGTTGAGGAAGCGCGTCAAGATGCTCACCATCTGTTTTTGCCATCTGAAGTGTTTGCGTATTAGCTCCAAATACTTCTTTTTGTTTTTGCACAAGAGTTGATTGAAAATTGATGTCACGAGGTTTGTAATATGGAGTGTCTGCATTAGCGATGTTTGAAGCTATCATATCTTGACGCATCGAGCGATAGTTTAATGCTTGTGCCATTAAATCATAAGATGGAGATATCTGAAGACTCATTCTGCAAACCTTTTTTATTGTTATTATGTTTTTAAAAGCAATTGTTGTGCCAATTTATTTGCATATAAAAAAATTGAATATTTGAAATATTTCAATAGTATTATCATTTTAATATAACTTTAAGATAATCTAACTCATAATGTGCTCTAAGGTTACTGGTGTAACCCAATTTTTTAAACTAAGGAGTTCTTATGAAAAGAGCTGGTTTTACAATGATCGAATTGATCTTCGTTATCGTTATTTTAGGTATTTTATCAGCAGTTGCATTACCGAAGTTCATCGGTGTTTCTGAACAAGCACACGTTGGTAAGTTGAAAGCGTATGTTGGTACATTGAATAGAACTGTTGCGCCTGCACTTTGGTCTGAGTCAATTTCAGGTGATTTGAATGGTTCTATTGCAAGTGCTGGTGCGCTAACAGCTGGTTACCAAGCAAAATTGGATTCTCAAATTACTGGGCCAAGTGAATTAGACGCAAATGGTACGCTTAACAGCACAAACTGTGGGTTGACGTATCCATCGGAAGCTGTTGGTGCGGTGGATTCAGTTAATACTACTTTAAAAGCAGGAACTAACGCTTTTGCTAAAGCAACAACAATAGGTTCAAAGCAATATTATATAGGTTGTGCTGATGGTAATGCAACTTCATCTCCGCTGTTCTTCTTAGAAGATAACAATGGTACTATATTAACAAAATAATATCTGTGTAACGACAATCCCTTTGCGGGATTGTGATACTTTTTTCTTCTCACTATCTTAACTTGTTAGGTTGCTTATGTTACATAAAACTTTGCGAAATGCTTTTACGATGATAGAGCTCATTTTTGTCATTATCGTTATTGGTATCCTTGCTACTATTGCCATTCCAAAATTTTCAGGAGTATCTGAACAAGCAGTCATAGCAAGTGGACGTTCAGATGTTATGTCGATCCGTACGGCAATCTCTACTGAGAGACAGAAGCGTTTCATGAAGGGTGACAGTAGTTACATTAGCCATCTGGATGGTTTAGCCGCTACTTCTTCAGTAAATGGCGATATGTTGTTTGACAATAATGGTACTACAGCAAATAAATTACTTACTTATGGAATCACATCAAAGAGTTCTAATGGTGGATGGATGAAAACAAATACTGATGAGTATACTTATTACGTTTCTGGAACACCAAATGTATTTTATTATACCGCAGCAGATGGAAATTTTAGTTGTATCTCTGGAAGTGGATACTGTGACAAACTGACTAAGTAAAGTTAGTTTCAAGTATAATTCTTTTATGAATTATTACTACCTCTCTCTTTTAAATTCTCCGTTACAATTATTAACCTATCAAAGTGAGCAACTTTTAGAAAATGGTTTGCAAGTAGAGGTTTCCCTTCAAAATAAACAAGTTCAAGCAGTCGTTATCGACTTATGTAAAAAACCAGAGTTTAAGACTTCAGATATCTTACATGGAACAGATTTTTACTTTTCAAAACCTCAAATGCAACTCGCAACTTTTTTATCAAATTACTATCTATGCTCGCTTGGCGAGGCTTTTTCTTTACTTGTTCCTTTTGATAAAACCCTTAGATGTAAGGCTAGTGTAAGTGATCTTCAAGACAACATTAAACTTTCACCGAAGCAAAATGAAGCTGTTGTTTTTACTCAAAAAAATGATATCTCTTTGCTTTTTGGAGACACAGGAAGCGGAAAAACAGAGATCTATATGAAACTTTTTTCTCTTGCTATACAGGAGGGAAAAAGGTCGATTTTTTTAATGCCTGAGATTTCGCTTACTCCTCAAATGGAGCAAAGACTCACCGCTCATTTTGGTGATCGCGTCGTGATGTGGCACTCAAAAATCACAAAGATTCAAAAAGAGAAGATTTTAAAACGGATCCGTGAGGGAAGTGTAGATATCGTCGCAGGGGCTCGATCAGCACTCTTTACTCCACTCTCGGATATCGGGCTTATAGTAGTAGATGAAGAGCATGATGACAGCTATAAATCTTCTAGTCGTCCTCGTTACAACGCCCGTGATATGGCGATCTACTTGGGAAAACACAATAGAGCAAAAGTAGTTTTAGGAAGTGCGACACCATCTCTTACAAGTTATGCAAAGTTTCCATCTTTTCGTCTTAGTGGTGGATATTTTGAGTCAAAGAAAGAATATATTTACCAAACTTCGCTTGAAGCTATAACACCGCTCATAGAAAATGAAATCATTCAAACGAAGCAAAAAAATGAGCAAAGCATTGTTTTTATCCCAACTCGTGCAAACTTTAAATACCTTATCTGTTCAAGTTGCGGACATAAATATTTGTGTCCATATTGCAGTGTTGGGATGAGTGTGCATCAAAAAACAAAAACGCTTAAATGTCACTATTGTAACTTTGCCACACAGATTCCCCAAGTATGTCCAGAGTGTGAAGAGCCTGCGCTTAAAAGTGCAAGACTTGGAACCGCAGAAGCGGTGAAGCAGTTGAGAGAAAATCATGATGACTTGCATGTAGAGCAGTTTGACCGTGATGTGATAACCACGCAAAACAAACTTATAAAGATTCTTAAACGATTTAACGACAAAGAGATAGATGTGCTTGTGGGAACGCAGATGTTAAGTAAAGGGCACGATTATCATGATGTGACTTTGGCAGTTGTATTGGGACTTGATAATATACTCAACATGAGCGACTACAGAGCCAGAGAAAAAGCACTTTCCTCTCTTGTACAGATCGCAGGAAGAAGCGGACGCAAAAAAGAAGCAAAAGTGATTGTGCAGACGTTTAACCGAGAGTTCTTCGAGGCTTACATCGATGATTATGAGAGATTTTTAAAAGATGAGTTAGAGTTTCGTCGAGGTTTTTATCCACCTTTTAAAAAGCTTGCCAGAGTTTTATTTGCTCACAAAAATGGGATAAAAGCGCAAGATGAGATGCATGCAATGGTAGAAAAACTAAAAGCTTTTACTACGGTCGAAGTGATAGGTTTTGGAGCATCTGCAATAGAAAAGATAGCAGAAAAATATCGTTTTATGATACTTTTAAGAGCTGAAAAAAGCACCGATCTCATAAAAGCATTGCTTACATGTAAGACCTCTTTAGCGCAGATTGACATGGATCCAATAGAGTTTTCGTAATATTGTTCTTATACGACTTCTCTCATATAAGAAAAAAGTGATATAGAAAAAACCTTTTACATCACTTTTTATAAAAAAGCAAAAGCATTTTTTTATCCCAAAAAAGATACTATCTCTTTATGATAAAAAGATTTGATACTAAAAAGATTTATGTTGGAAATGTTGCTGTCGGTGGGGATGCGCCTATTAGCGTGCAGTCTATGACCTACTCGAATACTCGAGACGTGGAAGCAACTGTGGAGCAGATAAATCGTTTGCATTTTGCAGGGTGTGACATCGTTCGTGTGGCTGTTCCCGATATGGAAGATGCACTTGCTCTTAAAGCGATCAAAGAGCGTATCTCTTTGCCATTAATCGCAGATATTCACTTTAACCATAAACTCGCTCTCATAGCCGCAGAATCGGTGGATTGTATTCGTATCAATCCGGGAAACATCGGTTCAAAAGATAAAGTTCGTGAAGTTGTCAAAGCGTGTCAAGAGCGTAATCTTCCCATTCGCATCGGTGTCAATGCCGGAAGTTTGGAAAAAGAGTTTGATGCCAAATATGGACCAACTGCTGAGGCGATGGTGGCTTCCGCTGAGTACAATATCAAGTTTTTAGAAGATTTAGGATTTGATGATATTAAGATCTCTCTTAAAGCCAGCGATGTACAAAGGACTGTGGACGCATATAGAATGCTTCGTCCAAAAAATCATTATCCGTTTCATCTTGGTGTGACTGAAGCTGGAACTATCTTTCATGCGACGGTAAAAAGCGCTATCGGTTTGGGCGCGCTTTTACTCGATGGCATCGGTGATACGATGCGTGTTTCCATAACAGGCGAACTTGAAGAAGAGATAAAAGTGGGTCGCGCTATCCTAAAAGATAGTGGTGCAGCACCCGATGGCCTTAACATCATCTCTTGTCCTACATGCGGACGTATTGAAGCTGATCTTGTGACTGCCGTGAGTGAGATAGAAAGACGTACGGCACATATAAAAACACCTTTAAATGTTTCTGTCATGGGCTGTGTGGTAAATGCCATCGGCGAAGCACAACATGCAGATGTGGCGATTGCATACGGCAAAGGTAAGGGGCTTGTGATGGTAAAAGGTGAAGTTGTAGCAAACCTTGATGAGCATGAACTTGTAGATAGATTTGTAAATGAAATAGAAAAAATGGCAGAAAATGACGGAAAATAATCTTTACAATCTCACTTTTGAAAAATCTGTTTTAAGCTCCATAGTTTTTGATCCCAAGCAGTTTGATGAGCTTTCGTCAGTCTTAAAATTTGATGATTTTTATTTGCCTGCGCATCAGGATATTTTTCGTTCTATGCTCTCTTTGACACAAAAAAATGAGCCTATTGATGAAGAATTTATTAAAAAAGAGCTGAGCCGTGAGAAAAAATTTGATGAGAGCGTGATGCTTGATATTCTCTCTGCAAACCCTATCGCAAATATCAAAGCCTACGTCGATGTCCTCAAAGATAAATCACTTAAACGTCATCTTTTAACTCTCACAACCGAGATAAAACGTGTAACTTTGGAAGAGGATCTTCCGAGTGAAGATGTCGTGGATATGGTAGAAAAAAAACTTTACCAGATTACTCAAAACTCTCAATCCAGTGATTTTAAAGACTCTCCAACCGTAATCTCTGATACAATGGATTATATCAAAGAGATGAAAGCGCGCGGAAATACTAAACTTGTTGGTGTGGATACGGGATTTGATAAGTTAAACGAGATGACGACGGGCTTTGGTAAAGGGGATTTGGTTATCATCGCGGCACGTCCGGCGATGGGGAAAACCTCTTTTGTTTTAAATACGGTCAATAACCTTATAGTAAAAGGTAAGGGTGTTGCGTTTTTCTCGCTTGAGATGCCCGCTGAACAACTAATGCTCAGACTTCTAAGTATACAAACTTCTATTTTTTTGCAAAAACTGCGTGTCGGAGATTTAAATGATGATGAATGGAGTAGACTTACAGCTGCGATAGACAAGATGAATAGATCGAAACTTTTTGTTGATGATCAGGGTTCTGTCAATATCAATCAGCTTCGCTCAAAACTTCGTAAGCTCAAAAATCAACATCCGGAGATCGAAGTCGCTGTGATAGATTACTTGCAGATTATGAGTGGAACCGGCGGGAAAGATCGTCACTTAGAGGTAAGTGAAATTTCTCGTGGTTTAAAGATGCTTGCACGTGAACTGGGTATCCCTATTATCGCACTCTCACAGCTCAACCGCGGACTTGAATCAAGAAATGACAAACGTCCGATGCTTAGCGACATCCGTGAGTCGGGTTCTATCGAGCAAGATGCCGATATCATCCTTTTTGTCTACCGAGATGATGTCTACCTTTATAAGGAAGAAAAAGAGCGAGAAAAAGCGGCTAAAGCTGAGGGCAAAGAGTTTAAAGGCAACTACGTCGAAAAAGAGGAAGAGGAAGCTGAGATAATCATCGGTAAACAGCGTAATGGTCCAACAGGTCATGTGAAACTTGTGTTTCAGAAAAAACTCACCCGCTTTGTGGATGCTCCATCTTTTGCAAGAGGGATAGAAACTGTCTATGAAAATATCGATACTCGCTCTGCGAGCGTGGATGTCGGTAATGATTCCATATCGATGTCTATCCTCTAAATTATGATTGCACGTCCAGAACTTTTTCGAGGACGTGACTTTTTTTATGTTCTGCTTGGTTTCTTTTTTATCTTTTTACTTTCCCTTTCTTATGAATATCTTTCCTATAAAAAGTTTGCTGCACAAGAGAATGTAAGTCTGACATGTAAGGTTCTCAACCAATATGAAAAGAGCCGTTTTAGTTCTCGATATTTTATGCTTAAACTCGATTGCGGTGAAGCTATGATTTATACTGCAAAAGGTCTTGGTATAGGTGATGTGATGGAAAAAGAGGTGAGTGCGGAGTTTAGTTTAAGCCGACTTGATTTTTTGGGATATCTCAAAGGTTTTTATGCCAAAAGTACAGATTTTCATCTGCTAGAATCTGAGAGTTTTAAATCACGACTCAACGCCTTCATCGCCGCACAGCATGAAGATAAAGATATCGCAACGATCTACAAAGCGCTATTTACGGCCGCACCACAAAACATAGAGCTTCGTCAAAAACTCTCCTCTTTGGGTGTGAGTCATTTGATGGCGATTAGCGGTTTTCATTTGGGTGTTTTGAGTGGTGTTTTGTTTTTTCTTTTTGGTTGGATTTATCGACCCATTGCGGGAAGATATTTTCCATATAGACATGCCAATCGCGATTTGTTTTTTATTGTTGCGTTTTTTTTATTTGTTTATGTTTGGTTTTTGGATTTTACACCTTCTCTTATCCGTTCTTTTGGGATGCTCCTTGTTGGATATTTTCTCCATGATAGAGGAGTTAAAATTATCTCAATGCAGACGCTTTTTTTGACACTTTTATTGTTAGTTGCCTTTTTCCCTAAGCTACTTTTTTCTCTTGCATTTTGGCTTTCAGCGAGTGGAGTTTTTTATATCTTTTTATTTTTACTGCATTTTAGTAAAATGAACAAATTTGCTATTTTTGTTCTTCTTTCAATTTTTGTTTATCTTGCGATGTTGCCATTTTCACTTTATATCTTTGGAATATTCTCTTTGATGCATCCGCTTTCTATAGTCTGGAGTACACTTTTTAGCATCTTTTATCCTCTGAGTATTCTTTTGCATGTAAGCGGTTTTGGAGGAGTTTTTGATGTGTGGCTACTCAAATTACTTTCACTTGGGGAATTGACAAGTATAGTCGAACTAAGCAATTTTATGTTTTTTTTGCATATTGGTCTATCATTTCTGGCTATAAAGTGGAAGAGTCTATTTTACATCCTTGTGTTTGAGAGCATGACGATCTTCATATATGCGATGCAAAATGTAACATAGTTTCATGCCGTAAATAAAGATGATCCATGAAATATAGATCCAAAAAAAGATAAAAATTACCATAGCAAACGAGCCGTAGATCGTTGCATAGGTTTTATTGTAAATGACGTAATAAATAAAAGATGATTTGGCTATTGAGAATATTGTCGAGGTGATAAAAGATGCGACGAGTGAGGCTTTTGGCTCAATTTTGACATTTGCTGCGATTTGATAGATAAGAAAAAAGAGCGCCCAAACGATGATATACGGGAAGATTTTGATGATATTTATCCAGCCAGATAAGCCACTTTCATTGACAATAAGGGCAAGTTCAGTGGAGATATAAAAAGAGACACCAAGAGCGATAGGTGTGAGGGTGATAAGTGTCCAGTACGTTGTGACAGATTCCCAGATAGTTCTTTTTTGAGCGTGAAATATGCGGTTGACGATATACTCGAAATTTTGGAAAAAGAGCAAAGAAGCGACGATAACACTCGCAAAACCGATAACTCCCATCTTTATAGAGTTTTGTAAAAAGCTGTCGATATACCCCATCATGGCACCAGAATTGACCGGCATAAGGTTTGAGAAGATAAACGTTTTGATCGTTTCATAATGGTCACTAAAGTTTGGAAGCGAGGTAATAAGTGCCATAACGATCATCAAAAGAGGGATGATAGTAAAAATGGTATAAAAGCTGAGACTTGCGGCAAAAAGAGTAAGTTCCTTATCAAAAAATCCCTCCAACATCAGCTTGAGATGGTACGCTAACTCTTTTATTTTTATCTTCATTTTATAGTACATCCTTCATTATTTGACGAACACTTTTTAAATTCAGGAAGGGAAAGGGCGAGTGTTTTGATCTCTTCGAGCGCTTGGAGACGAAATCTGTCTAATGGTGTTCTTATAGAATAATAAGCCCAAGTACCTTGTCTGTTCACTCTCAAAAATCCCGCATCTTTGAGGATTTTAAGATGGCGGGAGAGGCGTGACTGGATCATTCCAAAAGATTCTTGAAGATCACAAACGCACATCGAGCCGTTTTCATCTATAAAACGTAAAAGTTTTATACGTGTTTCATCATTGAGTGCCGATACTGTTGTTAAAAATATTTCCATAGGGAGGATTATAACGTAAATTTTATATATCAAGATATATTGATTTATTGATGAAAGTATGCTATAGTTTCTCTATATGTAAAGGATACAAGATGCAAAAAGAAGTAAGCAAAACAGCAAATGGCGTAAAAATATCATTTTTAGGTGAAGTCAAAAAAGCAAATATTGTCTCAATGGTACAAAATTGCCAAAGCGGAGGATGCGAATGCATGAGTGATGCAACGAAAGAGAAAATAAAAGATATACAGATAAGCGGAGAAGATGGCAATGTCAATCTCACGCTTAGCGGGGATATTCTTAAAGAAGAGATAGAAGAAGCACTTGCAAAATCAACAGTGATTAATAACTAATGTTGTTAGCAAGTTCGATATTTTTTATCACACTCTTTTTTATTATCTGGCAGCCTAAAGGGCTTCAGATTGGTACAACAGCGGTTGTTGGTGCTTTTGTGAGTCTTGTTCTTGGTGTGGTAAATTTTGGCGATGTTTTGACTGTAACGGGCATTGTCTGGGATGCGACTTTGGCATTTATCGGGATTATTCTTCTTTCTATGGTACTTGATGAGATCGGCTTTTTTGAATATGCCGCACTTAAGATGGCAAGACTCAGTCGAGGGAATGGGCATCTGATGTTTATCTATATTCTTCTTCTTGGAGCCCTCGTAGCGGCATTTTTTGCCAATGACGGAGCCGCACTTATTTTGACACCTATCGTTTTGGCAAAGATAAAACATCTGAAGCTCAAACCTCTTGCAGTATTTGCATTTTTGATGGCAGGCGGTTTTATCGGAGATAGCGCATCAAATCCTTTAGTGATCTCAAATCTTACAAACATCGTAACAGCAGGATATTTTCACATAGGTTTTAGTGAATATGCTTTGCATATGTTTTTGCCGAATTTACTTAGTATCATCGCTTCTATCGTCGTTTTATGGGTCTATTTTAAAAAAGACATTCCCACTTATATCGATATTTCTGCACTTGCAGAGCCTCGCTCAGTCATCAAAAGTTTGCCGATGTTTCGTATCTCATGGTTCTTTTTAGCATTTTTGATGGTAGGATATTTTTTAGGAGACAGATACCATCTGCCGGTTTCACTTTTTGCACTAGGCGGAGCAATCCTCTTTTTATTTATAGCAAACCACTATAAAGCGGTTAAACCGATTATGACTATCAAAGCTGCACCTTGGCAAGTAGTATGGTTTTCTATCGGTTTGTATGTGGTTGTTTACGGGCTTAAAAATGCGGGAATTAGTGATGTTATCGCTTCTTGGATCAAAGCATTATTAGAGCAGGGTGACACAGCGGCTATCATAGGAACGGGCTTTTTATCAGCAATTATCAGTTCAGTGATGAACAATATGCCCACCATCATGCTTATGGATATCTCGATCAACCAAGTGGGTTACGCAGGACATGAAGCGCTTGCATATGCAAATATTTTAGGCTCAAATCTTGGCCCGAAAATGACACCGATCGGTTCACTTGCAACACTTTTATGGCTTCATGTACTGGCACAAAAAGGGGTGAAAATCGGCTGGGGCGAGTATATGAAAGTAGGTCTAGTGATCACACCACCAGTGCTTTTGATCGCACTGCTTGGGCTTTTATAAAAACTCAATCATCTTACAAATGTATCAATAAGCGAGTTCAAAAGGTTTAGCTGTGAAGCTAAACTATATAAGAAAATTGTGACATAAGCTTTGATATGAGATAATGGTCGTATGTTTTACAGTTTTGAATTTTCTTTTTGGTATTTATTGCTAGGATCGATTCTTACTTATTTGGTTTGGGGGTTTATCGTCGCATTTGAGGTCATTCTTGGAATGAGCGGTTCAAAGGTGGGTATTGAGTGGCTGAAAAAACGTCATACGTATAAAATGCTTTACAAAGAAGTCGCTGTTTTTTATCCTATGATCCTTGTTGGATATCTCTTTTTAGAGCTGATTCCGCATTATATTTTTCATATGCAACCATTGGTAAAATTTGATCTAGATAAACTATTTCGGGAGTTGTATGATGAAGATTGAGAAACAAGAACTTGTAAAATCGCCTTTGTCTAAAGAAACATTGAAACTCGCACAATCGTTATACAGTACTTATATACAGAGTGATAGAGAATCTTTGATGAATATCCCGTGCAGTAAACTCTACCATCTCTTTGGACTGAGTGATACTCCCTTTTCGAGTACTAAACTTCTTGAAATCTTTGATGATTTAAATGAGCCGATTATGGTGCATAATTTTTTTTATAAAGGAAAGAAATATCCTGATATCGTTCTTACCTTTTGTGAATATGAAAAGGTGTATAAGGATGGTATGAAATATTTACTTATCAAATTAAACGAGATGTATCTCGAGGCTATGAAGAACTATATGCTTCATCCTTTTTTAGAGATGAAACACTAATGAAAGAGGTTAAATGGCAAAATATATAATTTTAGATACAGAAACAACGGGTGCGGGTGAAAATGACCGTATTATTCAGCTTGGATATATGGTACTTGGCGCTAAAGAGATAGAGGTACATAATGAGTTTTGCTCATCTGAAGTGCCTATCTCTTACGGAGCGATGGAGGTACACAATATCACACCCGATATGATCGAAGGAAAGCCACAGTGTACTCAGACTGTAGCTTATAAAAGACTTCTTGAACTTAATACTCCAGATAACTACATCATCATCCACAACGCTGTTTTTGATATAGGAATGCTTGAAAAAGAGGGTTTTTCTCTCAATATGAAGCTCATCGACACTCTTCGCTGTGCCAGACATATCTACACAGAAGAAGAAGCGCATAGACTTCAGTATTTTCGCTATAAAATGGGACTTTATAAAGAGGAAAAAACAGAGGCTGACAAGCTCGGTATTGAGGTGAAAGCCCACGATGCCATAGGTGATGTTTTAACGTTAAAACTTTTTTTGACTGAGCTTCGAAAAACGGTTCAAGAAAAGTTTGCAGGTGAAAATCCTGTTGAGAAGATGGTAGCTTTGACAAAAGAACCGATCTTTGTAAAAACTTTCAGATTCGGAAAATACAAAGGCAAAGACCTCACCGATGTTGCTCATGAAGATGCAGGATATTTAAGATGGATGCTCAAATCGATGGACACGCTTGATGCGGATTTGAAATACTCGATAGAAAAAGTATTGGCAAATTAGATGAGAGAGATGACGTTAGAAGGGTTGAAAAATAAAAAGATTCTTCTTTTTGGAAAACCAAGAGCTTTCAATCATGAAGAGTTTCTTTACCAGATACAAGAGTGTAAGATAGAGCTTGTAGGTCAATATAATGAAAACGTAGCATTCATAGTGGAGGGAAAGCTCATAACTCCTTATGAACAAAATGATTTTGATGCCCTTTATGAAGCGGGTTTAAAAGAGAAGTTCATTACCATCAATGAGCTTGAAAATCTGCTGATAAAAAACATTGATGAAGATGCACTTTTAATGAGTCTCAAACTCTCTCATGACAAAGAAAGACTTTTTGCGTATATAAAAAACTCACAAATCAATGACACACTTTTTTTAAAACTTATCAAGCTGTACGACTGGCAAAATGAAGGTTTTTTTGACAATGATGAAAACCGTGATGTTACGGCGGCACTGATTTCGAGATTTTATGAGAATATTGAGAGAAATCATAACGTGCAGTATGCGACTTTGGGCTTGATGCATCTTGTAGAGCAAAGTAACAACAGTGATCTTATAGAGGTGATCACAGGTTTAGAACCACTTAAAAAAGGGGTTTCAAATCAAAGTTTATACGCGATACTTCTTTCAATCTCTAAAAATAAAAACACTCCAGATGTGGTTTTAAAGATGCTTTTGAAAAATGGCAGTTTGGAGATAAAAAAGATCATTGCCTTGCGTGAAGGGCTAGATAAAAGTTTGCAAACTATCCTCTTTTCTTTGAACGAGGTCATTATAAATGAAGCCCTTTGTGAAAATGCAGATCTTGATGAAACTTTGGTGACAAAACTTCAAGAAATTTTTCCTGAAATAATCGCTGAACATATCAAGCTTAATGACGCTTTGTTTGATCTTTTTTTACCAAAAACTCCCAACTCCTTGGCTAATAATAGAAGCCTTACATGTAAGATGCAAGAGACACTTTTAGCGCTTGCTAACAAAGAAACGATACTCACTTTATGTGAAAATCAAACTCTTTGTGAAGAAGTCGCACAGATGATACTTTCACTTGGCGATGATGAGCTCAATATTGCACTTTTTTCAAATACAGTAGTAAAAGAGCAAACGCTTCGCGAGGCATATTTGGATGAAAAAAATCATCTTTCTCTAGCACAAAATCCAAAAACACCTGTAGATATTTTGCAAATACTTGTAAATTCTAAAGAACTCGAAGTTTTAAAAGCTTTGTGTAAAAATCCAAGAACTCCCGTAGAATTGCTTTATGAACTTAGACTTGACCAAAGACTTGATCGTTTAGTAAGTGAAAATGAGGCTTTTGGAAACCATATAAAAACAGAAAATATAGGATGGCAGAGTTGAGAGCAAGTGAGATAAAAAGCGCGATAGAAGCGATGATAGAGCAAAAGATTCCAACTTTTCTTTGGGGCGCTCCAGGGATTGGAAAATCTTCCATTATCAGACAGATCGCCGATGAAAATAAAATGGGATTTGTGGACTTGCGTCTTTCCCTGATGGACCCAACAGACTTAAAAGGGATACCTTTTTACGACAAGCACGAACATACAGCAGTTTGGGCTTCTCCCTCATTTTTGCCGCGTGAGGGAAGCGGAATTTTGTTTTTGGATGAGTTGAACTCCGCGCCTCCTGCGGTTCAGGCCTCGGCATATCAGCTGATCTTAGATAGAAAAGTGGGCGAGTATGAACTGCCTGAGGGCTGGGCGATAGTCGCAGCTGGAAATCGTGAGAGCGATAGAGGTGTGGTTTATAGAATGCCTTCCCCTTTGGCTAATCGTTTTGTGCATTTGGACATGGGTGTGGATGTTGATGATTATAAATCGTGGGCATATAAAACTCTTATTGATGAGCGCATTATCGCTTACATCGGCTACAAAAATGAGAATCTTTTTACCTTTGATGCGACAAAAAATGAGAAGAGTTTTGCAACACCGAGAAGTTGGGAATTTGTGGACAAACTCCTCAAATCAAGCATTAGTGAACAATTGTTAATGAATACAATAGGGGGTGCAGTCGGGCATGACATCGCTGTGGATTTCCTCAGTTTTTGTAAAGTAGTAAGTCGTCTTCCAGATATCGAAGTAATTTTACAAACAGGCAAGGGTGAGTATCCAAGTGATGTCGATGTTCTTTATGCACTTAGTGCGGGACTTGTCAGTAAAACACTTCATAATCCAGAGTATCTTGAAAATCTTTTGGGTTATACGATTGAACTTCAAAGCGAGTTCGCCGTGATGATAGTCCAAGAACTCCAAAGAAACGGCGTAAGAATGGAACACTCAGAGGTGTTTAAAATCTGGGTGAGAAAGTTTAGTTACCTGCTCTCATGAATCTAAACGTTTTACAGACAAAAATCTCACAAGCCAAAGCTAAACTGCTTGTGGATTATCCCTATTTTGGAACACTTGCAAGCCGTTTGGAGCTTGTAAAAAACGATAACATCGGTGCGTTTTTAAGTGATGGTTTGAGACTTGAATATAATGATGAGTATCTTGCACATTTAGAGATAAGCGAGTTGGAATTTGCCCTTAGTAACGGCGTGATGCACACGGTTTTAGCACATCAAAACCGTAAAAACTCTCGTTATGGGTGGCTTTGGCAACTTGCAACTGATTATGCTATCAATGCGATGCTCGTCGAGAATGGACTTGATAAACCTTTTGGTGTCAACTACGACCCGCGCTTTGATGGACTGTACGCCGAAGAGATTTATGAGATACTCAAAGATGAGATCAAAAACGAAGAGTTTAGTGACGATGATAGTGATGAAACTGGATTCAATGAAAATAATCAGCGTCAAAACAACAAGCAAAACAATCCGAAATCAGATGATAAAAAAGATGAAAATGCTCCAAAAATGGAGGTAGAAAATGTGGTCGATGAAGAACTGTTTTCACAGATAAATGAAAAACTTTTACAAGATGAAAAGAGTCGTGGAGATTTGCCTCTTGGAATGGAGCGTTTCTTTGAAATTGAGCTTACATCTAAGCTTGACTGGAGAGAAGAATTGGCTCACGCGATAGATAGATTCTATAGAGATGATTACAGAGTTTTACCACCATCTAAAAAACTGCTTTATCTTGGGACATATTTGCCCTCACTGACTAGTAACCGTTTTAAATTCACCATCGCCATCGATAGTTCCGGTTCTGTAGATGAGGTGCTTTTGGGGAGTTTTATGAGTGAGATTTGCTCCATTATGCTAAGCATCTCAAACTATGAGATCGACATACTTGTCGCAGATGCCGCAGTACAATCACATGAGACTTTTTATGAGGGAGATGAGTTGAGTTACTCTTTAAAAGGTGGAGGTGGAACAGATTTTCGCCCCACGTTTGAGTATATAAATCTTCATCTTTATGATACTTCTTTGCTTGTATATTTCACGGATTTAGAGGGACTTTTTCCAAGTAAAGAACCGCGTTATGAAGTGGTTTGGGTCTCGCCAAAAGAGGGGGATGTTCCCTTTGGTCGTTTAATTGTTTTAGATTAGTCCGAGACTATCTGATTTCTTCCGTTATTTTTGGCATTATATAAAAACATATCTGCAGTATTTATCGTTTCTTCCAAGCTGTCCTCGGCTGATGTGACAACACCGATGGAAACGGTAAAAGAGATCTGTTTGTCAAGATCTTTGATGAAAGAGTTTTCTACCTTTTTTCTTATTAATTCAAGTTTTTCTTTAATGGCGTGAGAGCTCATATCTTTTAAAATGATACAAAACTCTTCACCGCCAAATCGCGCGACGATATCTTTTGCATCTACGCTGGTGGTAAGTATTTGGGAAAGATTGACAATGGCTTTGTCTCCGGTTTCATGTCCGTAAGTGTCATTGATCTTTTTGAAGTTATCTATATCTATCATAGCGACGCCGAAATTTTGTCCACTTTGTTTGGCTTCTTGAAAATACTCCTGAGTATTTGCATAGAAATATCTGCGATTATAGACACCTGTCAAAAAGTCTCTATTTGCATTATTTGTTATTTTTTCTATGTTTTCCAAAGCTTCGATGGTATTATTGAGACGGCAGATAAACTCCTCTTTTGAAAAAGGTTTGTATATATAGTCATTTGCTCCGTTTTTTAGAAAAAGTGCTGTGACCTCTTCATCCTGATTGGAGGAGATTGTAATGATACTAAGATCATTTTTAGAGTATTGTTTTCTGATCTCTTTTGTTAGTTCAAGTCCATCCATAACAGGCATAAAATAGTCTACAAGGACAATTTTTATATCTGGATTCGCTTGTAGCATGGCAAGAGCTTCTTCCCCGTGCGCTACAGTAATGACTTGAAAAAACATATTTTTTATCATCTTTTGCATTTGATTGCGAAATATTAAAGAATCATCAACGATAAGGACTTTATGTTTTTGATTGTCATAAAGTCTTTTGATCGTGGAGATAATATACTCAATTGAGCTGATGCCATCTTTTTTAATATAATCTATAATATCTTTTTGGATCAGTTTCTTTCGTAATTCTTTATCTACAATAGCACTTAAAATTATGGATGGAAGTTCACGTTCAAGAGCATATTCTACGACTTCGCCGTTGGGAGCATCAGGAAGATTAAGATCAAGCAGTGCTAAAAAATAGGTATATTTTTTGATGAAGAGTTTTGCTTCTTGAAGGCTGTAAGCGATATCTATCTCGAAATCCAGTTCATTACTCATCTTCATTGCGATGAGTTTTGCCAGTGCTTTGTTATCTTCTACGATTAAAATTCTATGCATCTATTTTCTCCAAATACCAAATGAATGATTTTATCTTTATAAACATAATAATCTTCTATTTATGGACTTTTATGTAAAATACAAGAGTGATCAAGGAGTTTTTTTATTGAGTAAAATTATTAAATTAGTCTATTTTACTTTATTCTTTTCCATACTCGTAGCAGTTGTATATGTATCAAATATCTATAAGGATGAGCTGATACAAGAAAAAGAAAAGGAATATTTCACTTCAAATACAGAGCAACTCAATAGACAAATAAATAAGTTGATTTCCGATAAAAAAGCAAGTCAGCTCATGATGCTTCAACAACTTGTTGCAGATCATAAAGTACTGCAGCTGATAAACATAAAGCAATTCGATTCAAACTCATATAAATATATATTTCAAAAACTACAGCTTTATGGTGATATCAAAGGTTCCCGTGTACAGTTTATAAGTGCAAACGGAGTTAGTTTATCTAGAAGTTGGGATTCTGTAACAGGTGATAATCTAGTTAATATCCGTCAAGATGTAGCGAGCATGATAAAATCTCCTAGAATTATCAGCAGCATCAGTATTGGAAAATACAATATGACTTTCAAGACTATGATGCCTATTTTTAATAGTGAAAATAGTTTTATAGGCTCTATCGAACTGATCTCAACTTTTGATTCTATGGTCGAGGAACTAAAACATTTTGGCTATAACTCTCTTGTTCTAGTTGATAAGCAGTATAAAAAGCAGATCACTTATCCAATCACGAAAACATTCATAGGTGATTATTACGTAGCAAATACAAATGCCGATAAACAGATGCTACAATTCATCAAAAGCAAAGGTGCAGAACATTTTATCTCTCCTTATTATAGTTATGTCATAGATAAAAACACAGCTGTTTTTAATTATGCCTTATTTGATGAAAAAGAAGTTTTTCTTGGAAATATCTTGCTCGCAAAGGATATCTCATCTTTCCGTGATTCTAAAATTGAACCAATAAAGAGTGATGTGCAAGGATTACTGGTGATTTTTATCATATTCATCAGCTTAGGCTTTTATGTTCTTGGAAACAATTATAATCTTCATCTGAAAATAGATAGACTATTGTTTTTCTCCTTTAGCATCTTTATCCTTATCTATCTTTTCTATTTTCTGGGTGTATATTTTTATTATCATGAGCAGGAAAATTCTTATAGATACTCATATAATGAATCTGTAAAAGTTGATTTTGAAAATATTTCTAACAAATATTCTGATATTGCAGAGATAATGTTTAAGCTTGAAATCGAAAATGTTAAGATCTTTGAAATTTTGAAAAAAGCTCAAGATCCAAGTAAAAAAGATGAAGCCAGAGAAGAGTTATATGAACAGTTAAAAGATAAATATGAACAAAATAAACTTTACGGTGTAAGACAGCTTCACTTTCATCTCTCAAATAATGAAAGTTTTTTAAGAATGCATAAGCCTAATATATATGGCGATAACCTAACAAAGAGTAGACCGACAGTTCGTTGGGTGAATGAACATCATCAAAGGATTGATGGATTTGAGGAAGGAAAAATTTATAGTGGATTTAGGCATATTTTCCCTCTTTTTTACCAATATGACTCATCCAATAAATTTTATATGGGAAGTGTTGAGATCTCATTTAGCTCTTTTTCTTTTATAAAAAATCTTGCTAACACAGATGGATGTCAAGGTAGTTTTTTAGTCAAATCAGATATTGTCAATTCAACACTTTTTACAAGTCAAAAGTCCAACTATGAAAATTCCATATATGCGGGTTGGTCTTTTGATAAAGCAGTGAGAGAAAAGTTAAGAAATCTTTCTATTGATGCGGATATTTCTTTGATAGGTTCACAAAAGTATGCTTATATAGAAGAAAAAATTGATAAGGGAGAAGTATTTTCTATCAGTGATAAAAATGAAAATTATCTTTTTACGTTTATTCCTTTAAAAAATCCCATTACCAACGAAGTGGTTGCAATCTTTATTTTGCAAAAAAATAATGCAATATTTTTGAATATGCAAAATAGTAAACGAATCGCTTATCTTCTTGGTTTTATCCTTCTTTTGTTTGTGTTTATGTACATGTACAAAGAGATTAGTCTTAAAAAAGAGTATAAATTATTGCTTCGTAAAACCCAGCGTATTTTAGATGCACAAGATTCTATATTACTAATTATGAATAAAGATGAGATTTTAGAAGTGAATAAAAAGTTTTTGGATTTCTTTGGGTATGCCTCACTTGCGATATTTAAACTTCATGACAGAGATATTTCAGAAAAATTTTTGGATGATGAAAGATGTTTTCATATAAAAAACATCGAAAATAAAAGAGACTGGATAGAAAAACTTGCTAGTATTGACTCTAAAGATAAAATCGTCTCAATGATGGATAAAAAGGGAGATGTATATTATTTTTCAATACAAGAAAATAAAATGGAAGATAATTATCTTTTGGAGCTTTCGGACATCAGTGACACAATGAAAGAAAAATTCCGTTTTATCGATAAAGCATATACCGATTCCTTGACAGGCGCATATAATCGTGAGTATTTCAATGCGAGTAATGAAACAATAATCAACTCCACACACAATGGTTTGCATCTGGGAATTATCTTTTGTGATATCGATTTGTTTAAAAATGTAAATGATACATATGGACATGATGTCGGTGATCAAGTTTTAAAACAGATAGTACAGATTATGCGGAAAACTATAAGAGTAGATGATCTTATCGTCCGTTGGGGCGGTGAGGAGTTTGTGATATTTTTAAACATTGATTCTATGGATATATTGATAAAAATTGCAAACAATATAAGAGAAGCTATCGAGTCTGAAGTATTCGATAATGTTGAAAAGATTACATGTAGTTTTGGACTTAGCATCTATAATAAGGATGAAGATATATATGAAGCTATAAAAAGAGCAGATGAGGCCCTCTATGAAGCTAAAAGAAGTGGACGAAACAGAGTGAACTTTAAATCTTAAGGAGAAGAATATGAGCATTTACAGAGAGTATGATATACGAGGAATTTTTGAAAAAGAGTTAAACGAGGCAAGTGTTGTGCGCATAGGTTATGGACTTGCAAGCCGTATAGAGGGTAAATATGTTTCTGTAGGCTATGACGCAAGAAGTCATTCACCTATTTTATTTGAGTATTTGGTTCGTGGACTTAACGCCGGTGGAAAAACGGTGCTTGGCATGGGTATGGTGCCGACACCTGTGAACTATTTTACAAACTATCAAGATTGGAACGGCATCACCCCGAGTGGTTCTATCATGATCACCGGTTCACACAATCCAAGTGAATATAACGGCTTTAAAATCACCGTGGATAAAGCACCATTTTTTGGTGAAGATATCTATGCACTCGGACGTGAGATAGCCCAGATGGCAATGCCACAAACAGTTGCTCGTGATGTGATAGAAATAGACGCAGTAAGCCGTTATGTGGACTTTATGATTAAAGAGTTTAGTCATCTTAAAGGAATGCAAGAGCGTATCGTTTACGACTGTGGAAACGGTGTGGCTGGGATTGTTACTGAGAAAATCTTCGGCGGTCTCGGGCTAAATGCTAAGGGAATCTACATAGATCCAGACGGTACTTTCCCAAATCATCATCCAGACCCTTCCGTGGAACATAACCTTGAAGATGTGAAAGCACTGCTAGAAAAAGAGGGTGATATTGCTTTTGCTTACGATGGAGATGCTGACCGTATCGCCGTACTTACACACAAAAACAATATCAAAGGGGACATGATGGCACTTTTGTATTCGATGAAGATGACAAACCCTGTAGTAGTGGGTGAAGTGAAATGTTCTCAAGTGATGTATGATGAACTCGAACGCCGCGGCGGCACGGCGGTCATGTACAAAACAGGTCACTCAAATCTTAAAGTAAAAATGAAAGAAGTGGGTGCGGATTTGGCATGTGAAGTGAGCGGGCATGTGTTTTTCAAAAACCGTTATTTTGGATATGATGATGCGATCTACGCAACACTTAGAATGCTTGAACTCATTCATGAGGGGATTGATTTGGATGTAGAACTTGCGAAGCTTCCTGAAGTTTTTTCAACCGAAGAGATCAAAGTAGAAACGACGGAGAAGGAGAAGTTTCTTATCATTGATAGACTTAAAGTTTTACTTCAAAATCCTCCTTCTGATTTTCCACATATCAAAGATATCATTGATGTTGACGGCGTTCGTGTGATCTTTGATACGGGTTGGGGACTTGTGCGTGCGAGCAATACGACTCCTATTTTGGTAACTCGTTTTGAGTCTACGAGTAAAGAGGATGCAACGTTATACGAAAGAGTATTAAATGAGCTTATCGTAGAGGCTAAAGGATCTTTATGAAAATAGTATTTACAGTTTTAGGAATAGCAATTTTATTTAGCGGATGTGCTCAAAAAGTACAAATCAGAGCACTTCAGCCTGCACAAATAACGCGTGCGGCAGAGACGAAGAAGATCTCAGTCGTGGACTTCTCAAACGACAGAGTCAATCTCTCAGGCAAGATAGAAGCCAAAATA
The DNA here is from genome assembly GCA_028683835.1 of Sulfurimonadaceae bacterium. GTDB lineage: Bacteria > Campylobacterota > Campylobacteria > Campylobacterales > Sulfurimonadaceae > Hydrocurvibacter. Next base: position 101,795 of record JAQUHB010000004.1, read on the forward strand.
GCACAAAGCAGAGTAGATGGGCAATCTTATTTTACGACGATAGGCAGAAAGGATTTTTATCAGATCTTAGATGAACAAAAGATCCAAAACAGCGGTCTGATAAATCCCTCCACTGCAGTGCAGATGGGACATATTATAGGTGCTCAGGCAATCATCTCGGGAGATGTTTCCCGTCCTTCGATGCAAGATACCAACTTTTATGAAAAACGTATAAAATGTAATAAAGACTACTGTTGGGAAGTACGTGTTTCCTGCACAAGAGCTGTCGCTTCCCTCACAGCGGAGATAAGGATGGTAGACACAGCCAGAGGCGATATCATCTATGCTGATACTCTTACAAGAAGTGGTTCATGGACGCATTGTAGTGATGATTCGAGATTGATTCCCTCTCTTTCTATGGCTGCTCAAGGTTTGGCTGAAGATATCAGCGAAGAGTTTGTATCCAAGCTCGCTCCGCACTATGTTTATTTTAATGTAGAACTTTTAGAAGATGCAGATATCGACTATAGTGACAGACAAAAACTATTGCTTAAGAGTTCTCTAGAGTACATTAAAGCAAACAGATTTGACAAAGCGGAGACTCTCTTAACTCAGCTTATCGATTCAACGGCTGAGAGAAGTTATGTACCGCTATACGATCTTGGTGTCGTTAAAGAAGCACAGGGCAAATACAGTGAAGCAAAAGCACTTTATATGAAGGCGGATAGTCTGACTATCAAACCAGTGGATCAGATCAACATGGCGATCAACCATATTGATAGCATTATAGAGCAAAACAAACAAGCGCTCTCTCAGATAAATAAAAAGTAAAAACAGTCATGAAACTCTCTTTTCTCTTTGTCATAGTATTACTTTTGCTGAGTGGATGTTCAAAACCGCCTACTGTAGAAGTGGCACCAAAACCACAACCTGCATGGATGACAAATCCTCCCTTGGATGCTTCATCGCTTTATGGCGTGGGCGAAGGGAAAGATAAAGAGAACGCTCTTGCAAATGGGTTAAACTCCATCGCTTCTACTTTGAGTGTATCGGTAAAATCAAAACTGACTACAAATACAAGAGTCCATAGTGATAATGGAGTCGAAAACTATACAAGAGACGATGAGCAAAAAGTTGATTTATTTGTAAAAGAGATACGGCTGAGCAGTTATGAAATCCTTGAGAGTGAGAAACTTGGGTTTGAAAGTTACGGCGTACTTGTCAAAGCGGATAAGTCAGCACTTTTTAAGAGTCTTAAGGATGAAGCAGACAAAATGATTGCTCTGCTTAAAAATGATGAGTCCACAAGCAAAGCGGCAAATATTTTGGAGCAGTTTTATTTTTATGAAAATGCCACATATACGAGTGATAATCTGCTGTATAAATCACTTGTGTTAAAAGTGCTAAAACCTTCATTTGACGATGGATATATCATAGCAGAAATAAAGTCTATAAATGAGAGTTTTAATAGGTTAAAATCAAGTATGACTTTTAGTGTGACAGCGGATAAAGAGAGCCAAAATTTTATCGATCCGTTCAAATCAATTTTAAGCGACAGAGGGTTTCAAATAGCACAAAAAGAAGACAAATATCATTTGCATGTGAACATTACTTCCCACACGATTTTTACTCATGCTTATGGGTTTGACCTCGCAAGATCCGCTATAAATATCGATATAAGAGACTCTAAAAACCAGATCGTAAAAAGTAAGAAAGTAGATATCATAGGTCAGTCATCTCAAGGGGAAGATGTCGCTAAACAAGATATTGCTATAAAATTTAAAGAGAGTGTTTTGGATATTTTATAATTAATATTAGTTTTGCTAAAATAACAGACTTTTTATTTTGAGGGGAAAGTCTACAATATGACATTCTATTTAGCTTTATTTTTGGCATTTTTATATTTTAAAATCGCCCGCGTTTATAAAAAAGAGGAGAAGACTTCACTTCTTATAAGTGTGCAAAATATCTTAGTCGCTCTGGCTTCTATAGCTATTTTGCTTTATGGTGTCTTATATGTAGAGTGGTATTTGTTTGTGCCATTTATCTTTATCTTCGCTACTCTTGTTTCATTTATGATTACTGCTATTCAGATTGGAGTTTTTGTGGAAGGCAAGCCGATATTTGGACTTACGCATATCTACAAATATCTGCCCTACTTGACTTTTGCGATCTTTATTTCAACCTTTTCAATGTGGTTTTTTAGAGTTTTTGCTGTCTAAAATTTTATTTTTGCTATACTAAGAATCACAATAAAACAAGGAAATTTATGAAAACTCATACTCTTTTAATGCCACTTGACATGCACTTGCATCTTCGTGATGGAGTAATGCTTGAAGATATCGCGCCGCTTAGTGCGTACAGTTTCAGCGGAGGTTTGGTGATGCCAAATCTTGTTCCTCCTGTGACTACAAAAGAGGAGCTTATTGCTTATAAAGAGCGTATTATGGCTTCTGTACCAAATGATTTTTTTGAGCCTTACATGACGATCTTTTATCAAAACTATGACAAAAAGTTTTTGGAAAGTGTGGCTGAAGATATCTTGGCGATCAAACTTTATCCCGCAGGTATTACGACAAATTCTGAGGGCGGTGTTAGCTCTTTTGATGTTGAGACCATGAGACCGACTTTGACTGTTATGAGTGATCTTGGGATTCCTCTTTGTATCCACGGAGAGACAGATGGATTTGTGATGGACAGAGAAGCGGAGTTTATGAGCATTTATGAGCTTTTAGCGACAAACTTTCCTGATCTTAAAATAGTGATGGAGCATATCACGACTAAAGCGGCTGTGGATATGTTGGACAAACATAAAAACCTTTATGCAACGATCACGATCCATCATCTTATCATTACGCTTGATGATGTTGTGGGCGGGATGATGAAACCGCATCTTTTTTGTAAGCCAATCGCAAAACGTCCAGAAGATAGAGAAGCACTTTTAAAAGTGGCACTCGAAGCACATCCAAAAGTGATGTTCGGCTCAGACTCCGCGCCGCATCCACAGCATAAAAAAGAGTCTTGCGGTTGTGCGGCGGGCGTGTTTACGGCACCTATCGCTTTGCAGCTTTTATGTGAAGTGTTTGAAAAATATGATGCGCTTGATAACTTGCAAAGTTTTGTAAGCGATAATGCTCAAAGTATTTATGGAATTTGCCCTGAGTTTAAAGAGATTGTTTTACAAAAAGTGCCTTTTCATGTACCTGAAAACTATTCTCATGTTGTACCTATGTATGCAGGGGAAAGCATAGCTTGGTCGATACAAAGTGTTGAATAAAATCCTTCTCCTAGAAGACGATCCTCTTTTAGGAGAGACACTTGTAGACCTTCTTGAAGAAGAGGGTTGTGATATAGTCCACTGTAAAAATGGTCAAGAGGTGTTAGAGATCACTTTTAAAGAGCGTTTTGATCTTTATCTTTTAGATATCAATGTTCCTATAATTAACGGACTTGATATTCTTCGTTCACTTCGTAATGCTGATGACAAGACTCCTACTATTTTTCTTACTTCTCATAAAGAAAAAGAGAAAATTTGTGAAGGATTTGAATCTGGAGCAGATGATTACATCCAAAAACCTTTCGATTCATATGAACTTCTTTTACGCATAAAAGCGGTACTAAAACGCACAAACGGCGATACAAATGAGTGTATCAGCGGGCTTTGTCATGATAAAAAAAGAAAACGCATTTTTTATAAAGAGGTGGAACTTGATCTTTCACAAAAAGAGTATCTTCTTCTCGCTCTTTTTATAAAAAATGTCAATCAAGTGGTTACAAAAGAGATGATTTTAGAAGAGCTTTGGCATAGCAGTGAAGATGTGAGCGACGGAGCCATCCGTGTGTATATTAACCGGCTGAAACACTTTTTGGATGACGCGATGATAGAAAACATCCGTGCTGTGGGCTACCGACTTGTTTTACACTCTTAGACGTTATATATTTTTATACTACTTTATCACTGTTACTCTCTTTGGTGTGAGCTTTTGGTATATAAAAGATGTGCAGAAGTTTAATCAGCTTTATTTGTTGGCTTTTATCTTTTTCGTACTTGTCATCATCTCGGGTGTTGTGATCTCCAAGTTTGCTATAGAACCACTTGAAGAGTATGTTACCAACCTTGAAGAACTTTCAAGCGAAACCCTGCATGAACTCAATCTTCCTATCGCGACAATAAAAACCAATGTTGATATGATAGAAAAAAATAGTTCGGATGAAAAAACATTGAAACGACTGACCCGTATAAAAACAGCTTGTGATATGTTAGCTCAAAGGTATAGCGAACTTGATTATATGATAAAAAAGCAGACTAAAAAAGAGGTACGCCAAAGATTTGATCTTAAAGATGTAGTGCAAGAGAGAGTTTCCTTCTTAAGTAGTCTTTACAGCGCTGCCCAGTTTACTTCTGATTTGGAAAGTTTTGCTATAAATATGGATAAAATTGGGTTAGCAAAAGTGATAGACAATCTTATCGATAACGGTGTGAAATACTCCGAGCAACCAAAGAAGATAGAACTTTATCTTCATCATGGGATGCTCAGTATAAAAGATCATGGAGTTGGTATTGATGAGGTTATTTTATTGCGTATTTTTGACAGATATTACCAAAGTGATGATTCTATGCCCGGTTTTGGGATAGGACTTTCTATGGTAAAAAGATTTTGTGATACAAACCGCATTAAACTCAATATTGAGTCAAAAAAAGAGCATGGCACGACAATATTTTTAGATTTTAAAGGCTGTTAATGGAAAATTCGGATTTTATAAGTTACGCTGAAAATGCACTTGATTATGGGATTATGGGAATTCTTTTGCTGATGAGTGTTGTAACGCTTTGGCTTTTTATCGAAAGACAGATGTTTTATAAAACTGTGCGCATTAGTGATTATGAAAATAAAGATGCACTAGAACTTGATCTCAGTGACAACCTTGCTACCATCAGTGCCATAGGTGCAAATGCTCCTTATGTCGGACTTTTGGGAACAGTTATCGGGATTATGCTGACATTTTATTCTTTAGGCGATATCGGCGCTGTGGATGCTAAAAAAATCATGATGGGATTAGCACTTGCTCTTAAAGCGACAGCCTTAGGACTTGTCGTGGCGATTCCCGCTATCTCTTTTTATACGATTTTACTTCGTAAAATGGAGAAAATCATCGTAAAATTTGACATTGCTCAAGAAGCGAAAAAATAGATGCGTCCAAGAAAAAGGTTTGATCAGATAAATGTTATCCCTTTTATCGACATTATGCTTGTGCTTCTTGTTATGGTTCTTACCACTGCGACTTTTGTAAAGCAGGGGATTATCCCTGTGGATCTTCCAAGCGCAAAAGCAAGCGAGAAAAATGAGCAACAAAAAGAGGTCGCCATCTATGTCAATAATAAGGGTGAGATCTATTATGACAAGGGAAAAGTAAGTATAGAAGAGTTGGAACAAAAACTCTCAGCTATTCCAAGCTCTCAGACTGTCGTACTCAGAAGTGATAAAGAGTCGAGATTTCAAGATTTTGTGAGCGTGATGAATATCTTAAAACGGCTCAATCATGAACAGCTTTACATTGTGACTAAAGACTAAAATGTAAGAATAGGTTCTAATACACATCTTTTTTCATAAGAATTACAGGAGATTTTTTCTCTTTTGTAGTATTTTCTTCGGGTAAAACGGGCACTTTTTTAAGTGTCACATTCGTATCAAATACTTTTGTCTTCTCTTGCTTGATATCATTGAATAGAGAAGAGGCGATAAAAAATAGAATCATGATAACAATAATGGCAATATAAAAAAGAATATAGTTTTTTATCTGTCCTGATTCAAATGGATTTTCTATCTTCATGCTTCGAGGTTATCTTTCTCTTTTTCAAAAAAGTAGTTTGTTGCTTCCACAAAACCTTCGACACTTCCACAGTCAAATCTTCTACCTTGAAATTTATATGCGAGCACTTTGCCCTGTTTTGCCATTGCTAAAAGTGCGTCTGTAATCTGGATCTCGCCACCTTTGCCAGGTTCTGTATCTCTGATGACATCAAAAATCTCAGGAGTTAGGATATAACGTCCGATGATCGCAAGGTTTGAAGGAGCATCTTTTGGGTCTGGTTTTTCAACCATATCATCAACTTTTAAAACTCCATCCTCAATCTCTTCTCCAGCGATAATACCATATTTGTTAGAGTCTTTTAGATCTATCTCTTCGACAGCGACGATACAACATCTGTATTTTGTATAGAGTTCATTCATCTGCGAAAGTATCCCTTTTCCAAGAGGATTGTCACAAAGATCATCTGCTAGAACAACACAAAACGCTTCATCAGCAATGAGCATTTCGCCTGAAAGGATGGCATGACCCAAGCCTTTCATCTCAACTTGTCTTGTGTAAGAAAAAGTACATTTGTCAATAACAGAACGTATTTCATTAAGATAATGCTCTTTAGATGTTCCTTTAATCTGATGTTCAAGTTCATAAGAGATATCAAAATGATCTTCAATAGCACGTTTTCCGCGTCCTGTGACGATAGCCATCACGTCACATCCAGCTTCTATGGCTTCTTCAACGCCGTACTGAATAAGCGGTTTTGTTAAAATCGGAAGCATCTCTTTGGGCATCGCTTTTGTTGCGGGCAAAAATCTTGTTCCATATCCCGCAGCTGGAAATAAACATCTTCGAATCATGAAACATCCTAATTTTCTATAAGTGAAGAATTATACTTTATCTATATTTAATATAAGTTTTATATAACACTTCTGTTACCACAGTTATCGATTGTAATGTTATAATCCGCTAAGAGTTTTAACGCAAGGTTGGATTATGGTCAAATACTTTATAAAAAAGACGCATAGAATAGAAGTATTGGATGATCTGACATTCTTGGAAGGTGGCGAGAATAAAAAAGAGGACATTATCTGGATAGATATGCTCCAGCCAACTTCAGAAGAACGGTTACATGTGGAAGAGATGTTCGATATCAAATTTCCTACAAAACAGGAAAGTGAAGAGATTGAGATCAGTTCAAGGTACTGGGAAGAAAACGAAAAAATCGAGATCAATAGCTATTTTCTTGTGAGTAATGTCGAACATCCTTACAATGAGACGGTTTCTTTTATCATAAAAGATAAACTTCTTATCTCCATACGTTACAACCAGTTAAGAAGTTTCAATGAGTTTATCAAACGCTTTACTTCTACTCCAAAAGAGTTTAAAGATGGTTATGATATCTTTTGTCAGATTATCGATATTAGGATTGATGCGGACGCCGATACTATAGAAAATCTTGCAAAAGCGATCACGAAGCTACGCCGTCATGTCTTTACAGATTATTCAAATGATGATGAGGAGATACTTGAGAAAATCTCTCTCTTTGAAGATCTGAATATGAAGATCAGGGAAAATCTTGTTGATAAGCAGAGAATCTTGACATCGCTTTTAAAATCAAACAAATATAGCGGAGAGCTTAAAAATGAGATTATCATCATGCTCAAAGATTTAAAATCACTGATTGAGCATACAGATTTTAATTTTGAAAGACTTGATTATCTTCAAAATATCTTTCTTGGTATCTTGAGTATTGAGCAAAATAAAGTTATAAAAATCTTTACCATTGTGAATGTTGTATTTCTTCCGCCAACACTCATCGCAAGTGTGTATGGTATGAATTTTAGTTTTATGCCTGAACTACATTGGCAATATGGATATTTTTTCTCGATTTTTTTGATGATCCTCTCATCAATCACACCGATCTATATCTTTAAGAAAAAAGGGTGGATATAAGTCTCGCTCACTTGAGCATTAAGATACCGGCAAATCTTCCGGTTTTTCCCTCTGCTCTGTAAGAGAAATACTCTTGCGTATTGCACGCTGTGCAGATCCCTTCATTTTCTATATTTTCCTCTTTGATCCCACACTCTTGAAGCTGAAAGAGTAAAATCTTGTTGATATCAAGATAGTATTTATTTTCTTTTACTTCAAATGCGTATCCGAATTTTTCTTTCGCTTGTTCATAGATTTCGCTCCCAACTTCATAACAGCAAACACCGATAGCTGAACCGATAGAAACAAATATATTTTCTGCTTTTGAGCCATACTCTTTTTGCATCGTCTCTATGACTTTTGCCACGATGTTATCAAAAGTGCCAGCGCGTCCTGCATGTGCGACACCGATAGCTTTACACGTAGAGTCATAAAATAAGATAGGTGTGCAGTCTGCAACCATGACCATAAGAGGAATATTTTTTTTATTTGTCACAAGAGCATCACACGTAGGCGGAGTGTTGAAATTGTCTTGTTTACTCACTACATGAACGATATTTGAGTGGATCTGTTTCATATGTATTAAAGCATCTTTGTTATACCTAAGGTTAGTTGCTAAAAATAGATGATTTGCCTGGACAGTGCTAATATCATCACCTACATGAAAGGCAAGATTGGCTCCAAAATTGCGCGTTGTAAATTGATAAAAAATATCTGTAAATCTATCAAATTTCATAAAAAACCTTTAGATAATCAAACTTTTACAATATTTTGAATCATTTGATTAAAAATGATTTTGTGAATAAAGTAAAGACTGTACCAATAGAGATGTCCAAAAATACCTGAAGGATCAAAATATGGACGCATGGTTACTAAGGCAGTGGGGCTTCCCTCTTGGCGATCGATACTAAATTGAAGCCAAGCATTTCCAGGAGTTTTCATATTTGCTTTGAGACGTAGCACTTTATGATTCGGTGCATTTTTATAATAGGTCACAACCCAAAAATCTATATGATCGCCCACACGCAAGAGTTTTGTCGCAGGTCTGACACAGTTGTTGAGACCTGGTCCACCCATAATCGTATCGATAAAACCTCTTGCCTCCCAAAGCCAGCGTGTCGAGTAATAACCGTTTTTCCCACCAATAGATTTGATTTTGTCAAACACTTTTTTTATATCTTCAGCTGGAATTGTTCGTATGAACTCATCATGTATCAAACCATCTATTTCCTGAGAACTCAGCTGAAAAAATTGTTTTTTTGTATTGAAGTTTAAAACAGAATATTCAAATGGTGTAGACCAAGTACTGTTGATATAACCTTCTTCACACCGTTTTGCGGCAATGAGCAAGGACTCTTTAAAGGAAAGGGGTTTGATTGGTGAATCAGGATCAATCTTACTGATAGGATAGTCATGAACGATCGCATCGCAATACGCACCTTCAATAAGACGATATACTAAGATATATGGCATACCAGACATGCGTGAAGCAAACCAGCTGATGAGCTGTGGACGAAGCACTATACTGGCAAAAGGAATAAGGATGGAAGTTAAATATTTAGCGTTGACTGTCTGTGCATAAATCTTTACAATATCACTATAATGCAATACTTCGTCGCATCCGATCTCGGCTATTTTGTCGTAATATTTTGGATTGAGCAGGGCATATAAGAGATAATCAATAACATCATTGACAAAGATCGGTTGGCAATAACCTTCATTATCTCCTAAAGAAGGAATGAGGGGAAGTTTAATGCCTAAAGAGCGTATAAGTTCAAAACTTGCAGATCCTTCACCAACGATAACACCTGCTCGAAATTCCGTGACATTTGGATGTCCTTTTCTAAGAAACTCTCCCGTCTCATGACGGCTTTTTAGATGTTCTGAGAGTGGACGTTCAACATTATCAACACCAAGTCCTCCAAGATAGATGATCTGTTTTACATTTGCATCTTTTGCAGCAGAAGCAACCAACTCGGCCATATCATTATCTTGGTTGAGAAAACTTCCATTTTCAATATTAAGGGAATGTACGAGGTAATAGATAGCATCGACACCCTCAAGTGCATGTTTGATTACATCATAATTGCTCTTTTTAATCTCTGTCTCTACTAAACATACATGTGAACTTTGATTCATAAAAAGTTCACAGTCATCTTGAAGATAAAGCAGCTTTCTTAAGTTACGGGTAAACAGGGTAATTGAATAACCCATATTGTAAAGTTCCATCACGACCTTAGTTCCAATATATCCCGTTGGACCAAAAATAGCAATATGTTTTCCCATTTTATTTTCCTGTTTTGACTTCACGGCTATTTTACCCTCTTTTGTAGTATAGATTGGTAAATCGTAAGGTTTTTTTGATTGAGTCCGTATTGTTTGAAAAAGGTTTTGTTGAGAGAGATAAAAAATAATTTGGTGGAGACGTGC
>JAQUHB010000045.1 GCA_028683835.1 Sulfurimonadaceae bacterium
TAGCTTGTTTACTTGTAGGTTCTCACCTACAAGCAGAAACCTTACTCTTTACAAATGCTTATGATATGGCGCTTAAAAACTCAAGTGAGATCAAATCAAGTACCTATATGTCTGACGCCGATAAAGAGCAGATAAATCAAGCCGAATCACAGCTGTATCCTCAAATAAAATTAGCAGGTTATTATAAAAAAACTGAGTACAAGGCGAATCCAAATAACCATACAACTGATCAAGGTCTATTTAATGCGAGCCTTACAGTAGATCAATCTATCTACGATGGAAGCATCTACTCAAAGATAGCCATGCAAAAACTGAGAAGTAAATATTCTAAAACAAAGCTCAATCTTCAACAGCAACAGTTAGCACAAGATCTTTTTGATACCTATTTAAACGTTGTAAAATCTACTAGCAAACTTGAGTCTTTAAAGACTTACTTAGATTATCAGCAAGTTCAAGTAGATCTTTTAGAAAAAGAATATAAATTAAATCTTGCAAACAAAATGGATCTCTTGCAAGCAAAGGCTCAATATAGCTCAACAAAGGTTGATCTTAGCAAAGAAACTCAATTATTGAGTGTCTATAAACTCAAACTAAAGCAGTATATTGGAGATAGTAACGAGAGTATTCCAACCATGGAGATCAATAAAAATATCTCGGATATTTTACAAAAAATGAAAAACAGTATTAAAACAGATCAAAAAGACTCTTTTGAAGTCAAAACAGCCCAAGTCAATTTAGAGATGGCACATCAGAGTATAAGTAATGCTTATCATGAATTTTTGCCGACAGTCAGTCTTGAAGCGCAATATAACAAATACAATACTGATACGCCGACAATAGATGCACCTTACAACAGTGTCTCTTACGCTATGATAAATATAAATTTGCCACTCTTTAGTGGTGGATACACATATTCAGAGATCCAATCCTCTAAGCTACAATATGCTGCAGCGGCTGAAGATTTAAAGACGGCTGAAAAAAAAGTAGCACTGAGTTATAATGAAAATGTCGCGAAATTTAATGCCGCAATCGAGTTCGTTGACATGTATAAAGAGTCTTATGATGCAGCAAAATCTTATTATGATGCTGTAGAGATCGGTTATGAACATCAACTCAAAAGTCTTATAGACCTTAACGATGCAAAAAGTAAGCTCTATGATGTTAAATATAAATATGTTGACAACATGTATGACTTAGTAGATTCATATGCGAGTATAATGGTGGCTACAAGTGATTTTGAAAACTTAAATTTATTAGATGAAATATTGGAGTAAAAAAGTATGAAAAAAGCAATCGTTACAGGTATTACTGGTCAAGATGGTGCGTATTTAGCAGAGCTTCTTTTAGAAAAAGGTTATGAAGTTTATGGAACATATCGCCGTACAGCTTCAGTAAATTTTTGGAGAATTGAAGAGTTGGGTATCCAGCATCATCAAAATCTTCATCTTGTAGAATATGATTTAACAGATCAGGCAAATAGTATAAGAATGGTCATGACTATACAGCCAGATGAAATATACAATCTTGCCGCACAGAGCTTTGTAGGCGTTTCATTTGATCAACCACTTGCAACTGCACATATAACTGGACTCGGTGCTGTACACCTTTTAGAGGCTATTCGTATTGTAAATCCCAAGATTAGATTCTATCAAGCGAGTACTTCTGAGATGTTTGGCAAGGTTCATGAGATACCTCAAACAGAGAAAACACCTTTGTATCCACGAAGCCCGTATGGAGTGGCAAAGCAATATGCGCATTGGATGACGATCAATTATAGAGAATCTTATAATATCTTTGGCTCATGTGGAATACTCTTTAACCATGAATCACCTCTTCGAGGACTTGAATTCGTAACAAGAAAGATTACAGACGCAGTAGCAAAAATAAAACTAGGCAAATTAGATATTTTAGAACTTGGAAATATGGATGCAAAGAGAGATTGGGGTTTCGCAAAAGATTATGTTGAGGGTATGTACCTTATGCTTCAAGTTGAAAAACCGGATGTTTACGTACTAGCAACAAACAGAACAGAGACTGTGCGTGATTTCGTAACTATGGCATTTAAAGCCGTAGATATTGAACTCCAATGGAGAGGTTCTGAAGAAAATGAAACAGCTATAGATATCAAAACAAATAAAACACTCGTAAAAGTAAATCCAAAATTTTATAGACCTTGTGAAGTCGAACTTCTGATAGGTGATCCAAAAAAAGCGAAAGATGAGCTTGGATGGGAACCAAAGACAACACTTGAAGAGTTATGTGCCATGATGGTTAAAGAGGATTTACGAAGAAATGAACTTGGCTTTAGTTTCTAATATATGAAAAAAGTACTAATCACAGGCATAGACAGTTTTACAGGAATGCACCTTGCGGCTTATCTTGAAAAATTCGGCTATGATCTCTATGGAACTTCACTTTTTGAGACTGGCTTGAAAAAGTATCGATGTGATATCACAAATAAAGATGATGTGAAGCGTGTATTACAGCAGGTTCAACCACATTATTTTATACATCTCTCAGGCATATCATTTACCGCCCATGAAAATACTGAAGAGTTTTACAGAGTAAATACTATAGGTACAACAAACATACTTGATGCTTTTGTAGAACTTGCTATACAACCTTTGAAAATAATCTTAGCAAGCAGTGCTACGGTTTATGGAAACCAAGGTTTAGAAGTTTTAGATGAATCTCTTTGCCCAAAACCATCCAATCACTACGGTGCAAGTAAATATGCGATGGAGGTACTGGCGAGTAGCTATTTTGATAAACTTCCGATCATCTTGGTGAGACCATTTAACTATACAGGCATCTCCCAGGCCGAACATTTTTTGATTCCTAAAATCATAAAGCATTTTAGAGAAAAAAAAGGGAAGATAGAACTCGGTAATCTACATGTGATGCGAGAATTTAACGATGTCAATTTTGTTTGTGAAGTTTACAAAAGAGTTTTAGAGTGCAGTGCAAAAAGTGAAACAGTAAATATTTGTTCAAGCAGAGGTATCAAACTTCTTGATGTGATCGATATGATGAACACAATAGCAGCTTATACAATTGAAGTTGAAGTCAACCCTGCTTTTGTGAGAAAAGATGAGATAGCAAGTTTGACCGGATCACCAAAAAAACTTTTCAACATGATAGGCAAGGTAGAGCAAAAACCGTTTCAAATAACGTTAAAAGAGATGTATGAAGCCTAAGTTGGTTATCGATACGATATCTCTGCTTTCATCATTAACAGGTATCGGACGCTATACTTATGAGATTGCAAAATCTTTAAAAACTGATGATACCTTTGAGCTTTATTTTTTTTATGGATATCATTCTCAAATACTTTCAACTTCATTAGATTCACGAGAGATAAAAAAATTTAAATCATTCATTGTAAAGATTCCGCTCCTTAAAAAAATCGCAAGAAAAATACTCAACATCTCCAGCGTATTGTTTTCACCTATATATGATCTTTATTGGCAACCAAGCCTTATCCCGCTAAAGGGAATTAAGGCTAAAAAAACTATAACATCTGTCCATGATTTTTCATTTATTTTGCACAAAGATTTTCATCCAAAAGAGAGAATAGAATATTTTGAAAATAATTTTTTTAAAAATATCTATCGTAGCCATATGATTATCACAGGATCGCACTACTCCAAAACTGAGATCTTACAAAGGCTGCAATTTTCAGAAGACAAAGTAAAGGTTATTTATCACGGTATAGATCACTCTATTTTTAAGATCTATGATAAATTTGATTTGCCTTTTAAATTACCAAAAAAGTTTATTTTCAGTGTTGGAAGTATCGAACCTAGAAAGAATCTTCTTGGATTGTTAAGGGCATATAATGATTTATCAGAGCAAATACGAGCTGAGTATAAATTAGTGCTAGCAGGATTTAAAGGCTGGGAAAATAAAGAGATTATGCAACTTATAACAAAAAATGAACAAAATATCCATTATCTAGGGTTCATCGATGATAGTGAGTTGGCAAAAGTGTATAATCTAGCATCTTTATTTGTTTTTCCTTCATTCTATGAGGGCTTTGGATTGCCACCACTTGAAGCTATGGCATGTGGCACTCCTGTAGTTTCATCCAATCTCACTTCAATGCCTGAAGTATGTCAAGATGCTGCTATCTATTGCGATCCTTATAATATTGTCGATATCAAGCAAAAAATCGAGCTTGTTTTAGGCGATGAGGTATTACAAAAAAAGCTTATAAGCAAGGGTTTAAAGCGCGCAAGTGAATTTAGTTGGCAAAAATCTGCACAAATGCACCTAGCTGTTTTTAAAGAGGTCATGGAAAGTTGAAGATTGCAATAGTCCATGACTGGCTAGTAACGGATGCCGGCGCAGAAAAAGTATTAAAAGCGATTTGTGAGATCTATCCTAATGCAGATATTTTTTCACTTGTAGATTTTCTAAGTGATCAAGACAGAGCAAATATTTTACATGGCAAGTATGCAAAAACTTCCTTTATCCAAAAATTCCCTTTGGCTAAAAAACATTTTAGAAATTATCTACCTTTTTTTCCAAAAGCCATAGAGAGTTTTGATCTTAGCGCTTATGATCTTGTTATAAGCTCGTCATGGGCCGTAGCAAAAGGCGTTAAAACAAACAAACGCCAATTACACATCTGCTACTGCTATACACCTATCAGATACGCTTGGGATCTGTATGATGAGTATACATCAAATTTAAAGCAGCCAAAAAAACTCTTCGTACAAATGACATTGGCTTATATCCGAAAATGGGACTTAGCCACTCTTGATAGAGTTGATTATTTTATAGCTGATTCCCATTTTGTAGCCCAGAGAATTCAAAAAACGTATAAAAAAGATTCACATGTTATCTATCCTCCTGTCGATACACAAAGATTTCATCTCATCATGCAAAAAGAGGATTTTTATATGACAGCTTCAAGATTGGTTCCTTATAAAAAAACAAAACTAATAGTAGAAACCTTTAACCAAATGCCTGATAAAAAACTTGTTGTAATAGGAAGTGGCGAAGAATATGAAGAGATTAAAAAAATTGCAAACGCAAACATCACTGTTTTAGGCTATCAAAATAATGAAGTATTGATACAAACAATGCAAAAAGCAAAAGCCTTTGTTTATGCTGCTATAGAAGATTTTGGTATAGTACCGCTAGAAGCGATGGCCTGCGGAACTCCCGTTATCTCACTCAATCAAGGTGGAACAGCCGAAACAGTTATAGATGGTGTCAATGGTATTCATTTTCAAGAGCAAACTGCTACTTCAATTATTGATGCTGTGAAAAGGTTTGAATCATTACAGTTTCATGCCAAAGAGATATCTGAACAAACTCAACATTATGCCATTACACGTTTTAAAAATGAAATGGAAATGTTTATAAACTTAAAGATGAAGCCATGAAAAAATATTTAGTTAGTTTTATACTCTTTTCCAATGACATACTTGTACTTGTTGCTATTTTTTATCTTACCTTAGCAGTAAGATCAAGTATCTATACTACCTATATTGCAAACTTTAGTACTCTTGCATTAAAAGATTTTATCTTTGTTATTATAACTATTTCAATGTTGATGTTTTATGAAAAAATCTATACATTGCGATACGATTTTTGGCAAGATACAAAAAAGGTTTTGAAGGCATTAACCTTAGCATACTTCATAGTTTTAGCATTTTTGACAATTTTGAAAACATCCTTAGAATACTCTAGACTATTTATTAGTCTATATTTTTTCTTTGCATTTTTTATGATACCCATCTCAAAAAGATTTATGAAAAAACTGATCTATAAATTTTCATTTTTCAAACAAAATGTTTTCATACTTGGTGACCAAGAACAAGTATCTACTTTTGAAAAAGAGTTCCATGACAATTGGTATATTGGGATGAAATACAATAAAGAAAAATACGATACTGTGATTATTTTTTCAAAAGGGATGCATGTAGATGAAGTAAATAAAAATATTGCCAAATATTTAAACAAAAAAAGTACTGTGTATATGGTGCCCTATGTAAAAGATATAAATTTTTCAAACTCTGAAATTTTAGAATATTCAAATATACGCTATAACACTCTTCAGATTGAAAATAAACTCTTATTGAAGAGCAATATATGGATAAAAAATATCTTTGATTTTATAGCCGTTTTGTTGATTTTTCCTCTTTTTATCCTCATTCATCTTATACTGAGCCTGCTCATACGACTCGATTCTAAAGGAAGCATATTTTTTAAACAGTACAGATTAGGTAAAAACAATCAATCTTTTGTATGTTACAAATACAGATCGATGCATGAAGATTCAGAACTTTTATTAAAAAACTATCTTTTAAGCCATCGGGATGAAGTAGAGCATTATGAGAAGTATCATAAGTATAAAAATGATCCTAGAATAACAAAAATAGGGAAGATTTTACGAGCGACATCTCTTGATGAAGTTGCTCAATTGATCAATGTATTAAAAGGTGAAATGAGTTTAGTCGGTCCTAGACCTTATATGGTGAGCGAATCTGATAAACTAGGTGAAAATCTCGATTTCATATTAAAAGTAAAACCAGGAATTACAGGACTTTGGCAAGTGAGTGGAAGAAATAATCTTACATTTAAAGAGAGAAATGATCTTGAAGTCTGGTATATCAAAAATTGGTCTTTGTGGTCTGATTTTATCATTTTGATTAAGACTATAAAAGTCGTTTTTTTGAAAGCTTAATTTTGTCTATTAGGTTAATTACGGTAATATTATATATAAAATAACAGAGGCTTGCAGTGGTAAATATAATCTTATGTGGCGGCAACGGGACGAGACTTTGGCCCATAAGTCGTGCTCTTATGCCAAAACAATTTGTAAAACTTTTTGATGACAAATCACTTTTTCAGCTTACAGTGAAGCGCAATAGAGTATTGTGCGATTCACAATATATTATCTCCAATGCAGAGCAGTATTTTTTGGCATTGGATCAATTAGAAGAACTTGAGGAAGTAAATAATCAATATTTGTTAGAACCTATAGGGAGAAACACAGCACCCGCAATCGCTTTGGCATGTTTTTCTCTCGCTCCCGAGGAGATTGTTTTGATCACGCCAAGCGATCATCTCATAAAAAATGAAGTGGAATACGAAAGAGTTTTAATTCAAGCAAAAGTGTTAGCAGAACAAGATAATCTTGTTACATTTGGTATAAATCCCTCTTTTGCTGAAACAGGATTTGGTTATATTGAAGCAGATGGATATGATGTTTTGGCTTTTCATGAAAAGCCGGATTTTACCACTGCCACAAGTTATATCAATGCCGGCAACTATTACTGGAATAGCGGAATGTTTTGCTTTAAAGCAGGTGTCTTCTTAGAAGAGTTAAAAAACTGTTCACCAAATATCTACAACGCATCTTTGATTGCTTTTACCAATGCAAATAAAGAAGATATTATCAGGGTGAAACTTGATGATATGCTGGCTATCGACGAAGACTCTATCGACTATGCTGTCATGGAAAAATCTTCAAAAGTAAAAATGGTACCCTCAAATATTGATTGGTCTGATTTGGGAAGCTTTGACGCACTCTATGATGAGCTGCCAAAAGATAGAGATGGCAACACGCTCAATGAAAACTACATATCAGTAGACAGTAAGAACAATCTTGTGTATGGCAATGATAGAAAAATAGCAACCGTCGATATAGAAGATCTCATCATTATAGATACAATGGATGCGCTTTTACTCTCAAAAAAAGGTTCTTCACAAAAGGTCAAAAAAATAGTAAAAGAGATCAGCAAAAACAGTGAATTGCACAATATCCATGTAACAGCTCATCGTCCATGGGGAACCTATACCGTTCTTGAGGACAATAAAAACTATAAGATCAAACGCTTAGAAGTTCAACCGGGGAAAAGACTTTCACTGCAAAAACATTACCATAGAAATGAGCACTGGATAGTAGTCAGCGGCACAGCGACAGTGACAGTAGCAGATAAAACATTTACACTAAGAGCCAACGAGTCGACATACATAAAAATGGGGGACGTTCATAGACTTTCCAATGATGGAAAAATGCCCGTAGTCCTCATAGAAGCACAGATAGGCAGCTACCTCGGAGAAGACGATATTGTTCGTTTACAAGATGATTTTAAAAGGGAATGATTGAAACACAATATTTTATTGGCCTTTAGCTTTTCAAAAAGAGACTTTAAAGAGAGATATGTTGGCACAGGTTTGGGTCAGTTATGGTATTTGCTTTCTCCAATTATCACCATTTTTATCTACACAGTCATATTTTCAGATTTTATGAAAATGAAACTCAATATTATAGAAAATTCTTACGCGTATAGTATTTATTTGATTCCAGGACTTTTAGCTTGGAACTCTTTTAGCACTGTGCTTATGCGTTTAAATGGTTCTATTTTAGAAAAAGCGCATATGGTAAAAAAAATCAATGTCCCTATGCACACTTTTCAGTTGAGTATGGTGATTACCGAGCTTTTTCTTTTTTTACTTTCTCTTACACTTGGAATTATCTTTTTACTGCTTGTACACCAACCCGTGACGAGCACATTTTTATGGATACTCCCAGTTGTCTTGTTACAAACAATGTTTGGTTTTGGACTTGGAGTCATTCTTTCACTTTTTACTCCCTTTTTCAAAGACTTAAAAGAAGCTATTCCTGTTATTGTTCAGCTTTGGTTTTGGATGACGCCCATCATCTACATGAAAGAGATGATAGCAAATAAATATCCCGCACTCGTTACATACAATCCATTCTACTATTTTGTACATATTTATCAAGATATCTTTGTATATTCCAAAGAACCTTCTTTGCATGATATGATGATTATTTTTTCTATCAGTTTGATGACACTTTTTTTTGCAGCATATCTTTACAAAAAAATGATAGGCACTATTAAGGACATCATCTAATGAAAAAAGTTCTCGAAGTAAAAAATATTACAAAGATATACAAGATATATAAAAATAATTTCGACAGGATAAAAGAGATTTTTTTTAAAAGAGTTTATCACAAAGAGTTTATTTCAAACAACAACATTTCTTTTGACTTATACGAGGGTGAGACCTTGGGAATTATAGGTGTAAATGGAGCAGGAAAGTCAACTATATTAAAAATTATAACTGGAGTTATAGAACCCTTCTCAGGTGAAGTCGTAAGACATGGTAGAGTTACCGCTCTCTTGGAATTGGGCACAGGTTTTAACCCAGATATGACAGGTTATGAGAATATCTACTTAAATGGAACACTCATAGGTATGACAAAAAAAGAGATAGATTTAAAAATAGAAAAGATAATAAGGTTTAGTGAACTTGGAGATTATATTGATGAACCAATTCGTACTTATTCATCGGGTATGAGCATGCGGTTGGCTTTTTCTATTGCTATCTTTTCTGAACCTCAAATTCTTATAGTTGATGAAGCACTCTCGGTTGGAGATGCACATTTTGCCGCAAAATGTACAAAAGCACTCAAAGAGAGAAAAGAACAAAATATGTCTATAATTTATGTTTCTCATGACCTTAACTCATTGAAACTTCTTTG
>JAQUHB010000025.1 GCA_028683835.1 Sulfurimonadaceae bacterium
ACGTAGGTCGCCGCCTAGTTCATCGGATTTTTTCTAATCCTTCTTATTGATCTTATCTTACTTATTATCGTTACTTAATGAATCAACTCTTTTTTGTGAATTCTTTGTACTCTTTTTTGGTTTATATGTCATTTTGTATCTCTATATTTATTTATAATTTTTTTTCTATTTTATTTAAGATTGTAGCAAAGTAACTATCTTTTATGTAGCTATACATAAGTTTTAAAAATATCTATATTTTTAAAACTTTAGATTTTAATTTAAAATTAATGTTAATGGTTATACTATTTTATGAAGTTATAAATATTTGAAAAAGTTATAGAATAAAAAACACTAATCGGGAGTATATATATGAATCGACGAGACTTACTTAAATATAGTGCATTAGGTGTAGCTGCAACTACAATAAATGTATATGCAAAATCTTCAGAGTCCAGATCAGCGGATACTAAAGGTTTAAAACCAAAGGTGGGTGTCGGTTCAGATGCTCCTATCCCAAAAGCAAAAGGTCCAAGGGTAGTTGTTGTAGGTGGTGGATGGTCAGGTCTATCTGTTGCTAAATATACTAAGAAGTTCTCTCCAAATGCAGATGTCGTTTTAGTTGAACGTAGATCTGAATTTATTTCATGTCCTATGAGTAATCTTTATCTCATAGGCGAGCTTGATTTAGAGTTTCTTACTCATGATTACTTGCAAGCTGCTCGTGAAAACAAATATACTTTTTTTAATGCAACTGCAGTGGGTGTCGATAAAGCAAAGAAAATTCTTAAAACAAGTAACGGTGACATCAAATATGATTACTTGGTACTTTCTCCTGGAATTGACTACGATTACAGCCCATGGAATGTGGATATTGTTACAGAGCAAAGACTTCGTACAGAATATCCAGCAGCATTTATCCCAGGAAGCGAGCATATCACTTTAAAAAATAAAATCCAAAACTTTAAGGGTGGGAATTTTATATTGACTGTACCGGGAGGCAACTACAGATGTCTTCCAGCACCTTATGAAAGAGCTTGTCTTATTGCAGATTATTTTAAGAAAAATAAGATCCCAGGAAAAGTGCTCTTGCTTGATGAAAATGCGGAGATTACTATTAAAAAAGAGGGGTTTCAATCAGCATTCGATGAGTTATATAAAGATTACTTAGTTTATGTTCCAGCTGCAAAAATCATGAAAGTTGATTTAGATAAAAAGGTTGTTATCGCCAGTGAAATGGAAGATGAATATAAATTCGAAGATGCTGCATTTTATCCACATGTTCGTGGTGGTAAACTAATTGAAGTGTGTGGTGTAGCAAAAGATACTGCATTTAATAAAATGGAGGGCAATATCGATCCATTTACATATGAAGTGCTCGGTGCAGAAAATAAAAACATTTTTGTATCTGGTGATGCTCGCCCTATGGGTTACTCAAAATCTGGTAATACTTCAAATACTGAAGGACACTATTTAGGTCAGCTCATCGCACAGAGAATCGCTGATGGTAAAGATATAGCTTGGAAATCCCCACTTACAGTGTGTTATTCATCAGTCACTACAAAACCAGATCGTGCAATTTCAATACGAGCTGAATATAAATTTGAAGGTAAAACTCTCGCAGGATTTACCAACGTAGAACTCTCTGAAAAGTGGGAAGGTGATGAAGGTATAAGCAACGGTAAAGCTCTGAAAGTTTGGGCTATAGGTCGGTATAAAGATATGTTCAATATGTGATCTATTTTTATAACTAACCAGAATCCCACTAAAATCTCTTACGAAAGATGTGTGGGAATGCTTATTGACGGGTTTAATAAAACTTCTCTTTCAAAGTATCGATTAATTCACTTTAAATTTGTAATACAATTTCAAGAATTACTCAAGGTCGATATAGAATCTTGAATATTACCGAAGTTGCAGATACTCAGTTTCAATCTCCCTTTATTCCCTCCGAGATCCTTGTGATTAAACTGTTATTTTTATCTGCAATATTTACTTCTCTTATGTTTACATTAAAAATAAATCATACTAAATAGATAATAAGGTATTTAAATACTCTTTGATATATATTTTAAAAAATCAATTATAAGGAGTTATTATGGCTACCGAGAAAGTTGATAAAATAGTTTCCCAAGAGTATCAGCTTGGGTTTAGTGTCGATGTTATTGCGGATACGCTTCCTCCGGGGTTGAGTGAGAGTGTTATTGCTATGATTTGTGCAAAAAAGAATGAGCCTCAGTGGATGTATGATTTGCGAGTAAAAGCTTTTCATAAATGGGAAACGATGAAAGAGCCTCATTGGGCTCATATCCATTATCCCCCTATTGATTATCAGGCGATCTCCTATTTTTCTGCTCCAAAAAAAGCCCCTAACTCCCTTGATGAAGTGGACGAGAATATTTTAGCCGCTTATGCAAAACTAGGTATTCCTCTTGAAGAGCAAAAAATGCTTCAGGGTATTGCCGTGGATGCTGTTTTTGATTCTGTTTCTGTAAAGACCACCTATTCTGAGACACTCAAAGAAAAAGGGATCATCTTTTGTTCCATATCAGAAGCGATCAGCGATTATCCCGAAATGATTCAAGAGTATCTCTTTAGTGTTGTTCCCTCTACCGACAACTATTTCGCAGCGCTCAATGCCGCTGTATTTACGGACGGTACCTTTGTTTATATACCAAAGGGCGTGAGATGTCCTATGGAACTCTCCACTTATTTTCGTATCAATGCCAAAAACACAGGACAATTTGAGCGGACGCTTATCATCGCTGATGAGGGAAGTTACGTCTCATATAATGAAGGATGTTCAGCGCCCCAGCGTGATGAAAATCAGCTTCATGCCGCTGTGGTAGAGCTCATCATAAAAAAAGATGCACAGATCAAATACTCTACCATTCAAAACTGGTATCCTGGTGATGAAAACGGTAAAGGGGGTATTTACAATTTTGTAACCAAAAGAGCGCTTTGCGATGGAGAAAATTCAAAAGTCTCATGGACGCAGGTTGAAACCGGTTCGGCTATTACTTGGAAATATCCAAGCTGTATATTAAAAGGCGATAATTCTGTCGGAGAGTTTTATTCCGTGGCAATCACATCTAAGCATCAGCAGGCAGATACGGGCACTAAAATGATCCATATCGGTAAAAATACCCGTTCAACGATTATCTCAAAAGGGATCTCTGCCATGAGAGGAGAAAACAGTTATCGAGGACTGGTGAAAATTTTACCAAAAGCAGATAAAGCGCGTAATTTTAGTCAATGTGATTCTCTCTTAATAGGTTCAGATTGCGGAGCACATACTTTTCCCTATCTGGAATCACAGAACCCCTCAGCGCAAATAGAGCATGAAGCGACTACATCCAAGATCAATGATGAACAGCTCTTTTATCTGCGTCAACGCGGTATCAGTGAAGAAAACGCTGTTTCGATGATTGTTCATGGATTTTGCAAAGAGGTATTTGCACAACTCCCTATGGAGTTTGCAGTTGAAGCAAAAGAGCTTTTAAATTTAACGCTCGAAGGAAGTGTAGGATGATGCAGATTAAAAACATACATGCAAAAATTGGTGATAACGATATTTTAAAGGGAGTGAACCTCACTCTTGAAGCCGGTAAAGTCCATGTAATCATGGGTCCAAACGGTGCAGGAAAATCTACTCTCACAAAAGCAATCGTCGGTCATTATGATGTTAAAGTGACTGAGGGTGAAGTCATCTATAAAGGGAAAGATATTTTAAAGATGCCTCCTGAAGAGAGAGCGCTTGAAGGGATTTTTCTCAGTTTCCAAAATCCCGTGGAAGTGGCCGGGGTAAACAATGCCTACTTTTTGCGTACAGCACTCAATGCCAAAGAGAAATATCATAACCAAAAAGAGACAAATGCGGCAGAGTTTTTAAAACTCATGAAAGTACATGTAGAGCAACTTGGCATGAATACAGATATGATCGCACGTGGGCTCAATGATGGTTTTTCAGGCGGTGAAAAAAAGCGTAATGAAATCTTACAGATGGAGATATTGCAACCCGATGTCATTATACTCGATGAGATCGATTCAGGACTAGACATAGATGCTCTAAAAGCAGTTTCAGAGGGGATAAACAGAATGAAAGATGGCAAAAAAACTTTTTTGGTCATCACACACTATAGACGAATCTTAGATTATATCCATCCTGATTATATCCATGTGTTGCAAGATGGAAAAATAGTCAAAACAGGTGGACCTGAGCTTGTAGATATACTGGAATCTCAAGGATATCATGCACTTCAAAAGGATACATAATGCAACCTATAACTTTGGAAATTGCAAATGAAGAGCATCCTTTATATGAAAGAGTAAAGGCACTTGGAATCCCTGCAAATAAAACGGAACACTATCGTCATTTTGCTATCAAACCACTGCTCTCAAAAGAGTACGACATCACAATACCCACTGTCGGCACGCCGATTCAAGGTACTAAACTCATTATTGAAAATGGAGTTGTAAAAGAGTATCCAAACGGTGTGACTCTTAGTTTTATTGATGATTTTCAAGCAGATAGTACACATTATGATGCTTTGTATTTTATGTCTCATGTTCTTTGTCAAAATGTGATAAACATACAAACCAAAAATGACATAACTTTTGAGATAGAGCATCATTTCAGTGATAAAAACAGATTCATCCCTTATCGTATTGCGATACAGATAGAAGCAAATACTCAAGTAGAAGTGTTCGAAAGTTTCCATACAAAAGGAAGTCAGGAGAGTTTACTCCTTTATGGCGTGGATGTATATATTGCTTCAGAGAGTAGATTAAACTGGATTCGTAATCAAAACAGATACTTGGATGAAGCGGCAATTGTCGGCTCACATCATTATCACGCGGCAGAACAAAGTTCCCTTGATCTTCATACTTTTGACCTTGGCAGCGGTAATGCCTTGCATATTTATAAAATAGATTTAGACAGTTATGCATCTACAAATGCATCTCATCTGCTTTTAGCGACACAAGAGGCTCACAGCGGTAATGTTGTCTATATAAACCATAATCAGCCTCATTCTAAGAGTATTCAAGAATCCCGCACAATTTTAAAAGATGGAGCAACCGGTATATTTGATGGCAAGATTCTAATCAATCATGATGCTAAATATTCCAAGGCAAAACAAAATTCTAAAGCAATACTTTTAAGTAAAAACGCTCACATGTACACAAAACCGCAACTAGAGATCTATACCGATGAACTCGAAGCCTCACATGGATCAAGCATAGGGGAATTGGATGAAGAGGTACTTTTTTATATCTGCTCACGCGGGATTGAACTTGAAGAAGCAAAAAAAATGCTGGTACTTGCTTTTGCCAGTATTTTAATTGATACTCTTGATAATGCTAAATATGAAGAGATAATCCGTATGGATTTTGAACTAGCAATAAAGGATTGACGATGACAATGCAAGAACAGGTTGAACAGTATAAAAATGATTTGAATCTTTTCTCAGATAAAGATTCAAAGATGGAGTATATTCTTGATTATGGCAAAGAAGCCGACGAGCTAGATGCTATAGATAAAACTGATGAGAACATCATAAAGGGGTGTTCTTCTCTTGCATGGGTTCAAAAAGCCTACAAAGATTCAAAGATACTTTTGAGAGCCGAAGGTGATTCTATCATCGCTAAGGGGATGTTAGTTATGTTGTTAAAGATTTTCAACAATCGCACTCCCGATGAGGTTCTCTCTTTTGATCCAAAAAAACTCATGGATATGGGTGTGATGGAGTTGCTTAGTCCTGTTAGACAGCAAGGTTTAGAAGCTTTTTTAAATGTGATCTATACTTATGCAAAACAATGCAAGGATGGAGATAATGAAGTTTAACGCGCTAAAAGAAAAAATCATAGAAAAAATCAGAGATATTTATGACCCTGAAATCCCTATGAATCTATATGATTTGGGGCTCATTTATGGCATTGACTGTGCAAGATCAACCGGAGGGACAACATGCGTAGTGACGATGACACTTACTTCTGCAGGATGTCCCGTAAGTGAACACCTTGTAAATCAGGTTCGCAATGTAAGTTCCTTTATTGAAGATGAGCCAAATCTTGAGATTCAAGTGAATCTGGTTTTTGACCCGCCTTGGTCAAGAGACAAGATGAGTGATGAAGCTAAGTTATCGATGGGAATGTTATAGGTAAAATAGCCTTCTCTTCTATACTTTATCAGCATACTCTTTGAGTGAGGATAAAAGATAATCAATACTCTCAATATTTTGTGAATAGTGAATGCTTATACGAAGCCAGCCTGGACGAGATTGCAAGTCACTATTGTCACTCATACCCAAAAGGTCATGACCGTAAGGACCTGCGCATGAACAGCCTGCGCGTGTTTGCAAAGCATATCTCTTGGAGAGATTTTCACAAATTTCATAGGGATCGATACCCTCTATATTTAAGGAGATATTTCCAATATTTTGCACATTGAAATTACCATAGATTTTACAATGTTTGATTTTTCTTAAACCCTCAAGAAGATGATCTAGCAAATATTTTTTTCGTTCTTTTATCCATGAAAGTCCTATTTCGTTACGCAACTGATAAGCAAGTGCTGCGCGGATAAGCTGTAACACTCCCGGTGTTCCAGCATCTTCACGTACCTCTTTTTCGTCTATAAAGTTATGACTGCCTCTATCAACGTATTCTACCGTTCCTCCACCTGCAAATGTAGGTGCTAGAGTATTGTCGATAAGCTCTTTTTTTACAACGAGTATGCCGCATGAGCCCGGACCTCCGAGAAGTTTATGAGGAGAAAGAAACATCGCATCATAGAGTGAGCAAGGAACATTCATATATGCTGATGAAGCCGCAGCATCAAAACAGACAATCGCGTTATATTTGCGAAGTAGCTTGGAAATCTTTTCATAAGGTGTGATAATCCCTGTGACATTGGATGCTATACAAAAAGTACCAATTATTTGAGTATGTTTAGAGTTGCGAAGAATTGATTCAAGATGTTTGAGATCAATCGTCCCTTTATTTGTGATTTTTACACGGATACAATCACAGAGGGCTTCTCTATAGCTGATCTCGTTTGAATGATGTTCATAAGGTCCGGTGATGACAAGAGGACGGGATATGCCATCTTCTAGCAATTTAAAGCGTTTGCGTGTGGCCGGAGGGATATAAATCCCTAAAATCTCCTGTAAACGTTTTATCGCAGATGTTGCTCCATATCCGCAGGGCAAAATTGCAAACCCGTCATTGATCTCAAGAGATTTTTTAAGCTGTGCGCGTGCTTCATTATAGTAAAAATCGGTCTGTGCTGCCATAGTAGCTTCTTTGGAATGGGTATTGGCATAGGTCAGCAATACCTCATGGAGCCTCGACTCTATTGTGCTAAATCCGAGTCCAGAAGCCGTGTAATCAAAATAATGGTTCTTATGCAGACCAATAGTGTTCTCCACGATCTCATCTAAAACTTTTTTTCTTTTTTCAAGAATAGGGCGAAAAATATCTTTATTCATTGCGAATTTCTTTTGTCTACAAAATCATAAAATGAAGAGTATCCACTCTCATTATATTCGTTTATAAGGTTTTCGATAACCTCTAAGGTTTCCTCAGATGCAAATTTTATGCCCGTATTTTTAGCGAAACTACTTTTATCTCCTTGAAGATACCCTCCTAGTATCAGCTCAAAACCAGAAACTGTTACATCATCCTTCTTTACTTTACACCCGATGAGACCAATATCCACAATATGCGAATGAGCACATGAATTTGGACAGCCGTTAAGACTAAAAGAGATATTCTCTTCAAAGTCGGGAAACTTTCTCTCAAGATGTTTGATAAGTGAGTCTGTGAGATCTTTAGTCTCAGATACGGCAAACTTACAAAATTTCATTCCAGTACATGAAAGTGTTTTAGCTTTAAACGGTGAAGGATTTACCTCTATATCTATCTCTTTGAGTGCATTGGCAATGGCAATTACATTTTGCGTCGGTGCGTCGATAATAACAAAATTTTGTGTCGTCGTTGTTTTTATCTTTGTTGCACCATATTCTTTGAGCACTTTATATATATTTTCGAGGCCATTTGCGCCTATTCCTCCACCATTAACAGCACAGCCAATATAACTTTTATCTGTTTCTAGACTTTTATGGATTCCAAAATGTTCTCTATATTTGTAATGTGTATACTCTTGAGAAAGCCTTGGTAAAAGTGTAAAATCTAGTTTTACATGTAAGGCTTCAAGAAATTTTTCTACACCAAACTCTTCTACAATATGCCCTACTCTTGCCTTATGACGATTGTCTCTATTTCCGCTTTCGTTGTAAATTTCACTTACCGCTTTGACTACATGTATAATTTGTTCTTTGGCAACATAACCGATATGTGTTGCTATACGCTTATTTGAGGCAAGTCCTCCACCCACATGAACGTCAAAAAGGAGTTCGTTGTTTTTGCCTTTAGTAGCACTAAAGCTCAGATCTTGAATCTCATGTGAAATACAGTGTTTATGACATCCGCTTATGCCCACTTTGTATTTTCTAGGAAGATTTGAAAGTTCTCTGTTTCCATCAAAATAAGCATCTACCTCTTTTACAATCTCTCTTACATCGGCAATTTGTTTATGATCAATCCCATTTACAGGACAGGTGACTATATTTCTAGGAACATCACCCGCGGCAAAGACAGTACTGAGTCCAACCGACTTTAAGCGTGCAAAAATGGTAGGAAGATCCACAACCTTGATAAAATGCAACTGCACGTTTTGTCTTGTTGTAAAGTCTGCACTTCCTCTGGCATACTCTGCTGATATTTCAGCGAGTATTTTTATTTGCTCTAAATTGAGCTGTGCATTAGGAAGTTTTATTCTTAACATAAAATACAAAGTTGCATCATCTTCTGCTTGAAGATTTCTGTTTTGCGTATAAAGTCCATACCACTTAAATCTGTCAATGTCTTCAGGATCTACTGCTTCTCCTGTTTGTGCGTAACGGTGTATATCTTTTAAAACGTCAAGCCCATCTTTTTCTTTTTTGATTCTTTCGACTCTTTGTGCTTTTGTTTCTTTTTTCATCTTTTTTTCCATAACTGTTTATTTATTATTGTCCCACTCAGGATAATATTTTTCTATCAATGCTTTGAGTTCAAGCTCAAAAGCGGTGTGTTTTGGTGTATGCGTGCTTGGAGCATTATCAGATTTTTTGACTATCATCCCCGCACCGACAGTATTATTTGTAAGTCTGTCTATGATGATAAAACTTCCCATCGCTTTGTTACGATTGTATGGGTCATAAGCGATTTTAGTTTCTAAATCCAACTTAGCATAAGCAATTTCATTCAGATGAAGAGAGCTTATCTCCTGTTTTTGGAGTGTATTGACATCTGTTTTATAGTAAAACTTATCAATGTTTCCGACATTAAGCGATGATCCTCTTTTTATAAAATAACGTTTTCCCTGAGTAAGGGGTGCTTCATCCATCCAGACGATATTGACATCAAAACTATCTTCACTTTGGGGGATATCATCATTTTTGACAATGATGTCACCACGGCTGATATCTATCTCATCTTCAAGCGTGAGCGTTACTGCTTGCTGGGCATAAGCATATGAAAGCTCGCCATCATAAGTAACTATCGCTTTCACCCTTGAGCTCTTGCCCGAGGGTAAAACAGTAATAGCATCTCCAATTTCAATCACTCCAGAGGCAACCGTGCCACAAAAACCTCTAAAATCAAGGTTTGCTCTATTGACATACTGCACAGGAAATCTAAAATGTTGCAGATCTCTGTCGTTTTGTATCTCTATATTTTCAAGCAAGAAAAGAAGAGTTTCCCCGGCATACCAAGGTGTTTTTTCACTTTTTTGTACGACATTGTCTCCGCTCAAAGCACTAAGAGGAAGAAGGTTAATTTGTGAATCTAAGCCAAGTTCTTGTGCAAAATTAAGATACTCTAGTACAATATTGTCATAGACCTCTTCGCTAAATTTGACCAGATCCATCTTATTTATAGCCACGATGATATGTTTAATACCAAGGAGCTTTGCAATAAATGAGTGTCTTTTTGTCTGTGTCTGTACGCCATATCTTGCATCTATCAAGATGATCGCTAGATCTGCCGTACTCGCACCCGTTGCCATATTTCTTGTGTACTGTTCATGGCCGGGAGTATCAGCGATGATAAACTTTCTTTTATCTGTCGTAAAGTATCTATATGCGACATCAATAGTGATTCCTTGCTCTCGCTCACTTTGAAGACCATCCACCAATAATGAAAGATCAAATTCATTTTCAACCGCCGCACTTTTTTTACTCTCTTTTTTTATAGCCGCAAGTTGGTCTTCAAAGATCATTTTTGAGTCATACAGAAGTCTTCCGATAAGCGTACTTTTACCATCATCGACGCTCCCGCATGTGATAAAACGTAAAAGCTGTTTGTTTTCATGTTCTTTTAAATAGCTCTGTATATCAGTTGCAATTTTTGTTTGTAATGTTGTCATTTTAAAAATATCCTTCTATTTTTTTCTTTTCCATTGATCCTGAAGAATCATTATCTATGATGCGTCCCTGTCTTTCACTTGTCTTTGTGAGCAGCATCTCTTGGATGATCTGAGGGAGTGTTTGAGCCGATGACTCTACCGCGCCTGTAAGCGGGTAACAGCCTAAAGTCCGAAACCTCACCATCTCCTCTTTAACCTCTTCGCCTTCATATATGGGCATTCTCTCATCGTCCACCATTATCTTAATACCATCTCGTTCGACAATAGGGCGTTTACCGGCAAAATAAAGGGGTACGATAGGGATCCCTTCGAAATAAATATATTGCCAGATATCAAGTTCCGTCCAATTTGAGAGAGGAAAAACTCTGATCGATTCACCTTTGTGCACTCTTGCATTGTAAGTGTTCCAAAGTTCAGGTCTTTGATTTTTTGGATCCCATCTATGGTTTTTATCTCTAAAAGAGTAGATGCGCTCTTTTGCACGGCTTTTCTCTTCATCACGTCTAGCACCGCCAAAAACAGCATCAAATCCATATTTGTTCAATGCTTGTTTAAGCCCTTGTGTCTTCATGATGTCGGTATGAATCGCTGAACCATGGACAAAAGGATTGATATCCTGTTCTATTCCATCAGGGTTAGTATGTACTAGAAGTTCAAACCCTTCTTCTTTAGCTCTTTTGTCACGAAACTCAATCATCTCCTTGAACTTCCATCTTGTGTCTACATGTAAAAGCGGAAACGGAAGTTTTGCCGGAAAAAATGCTTTTAAGGCAAGATGCAGCATCACCGCGGAATCTTTACCCACTGAGTACATCATCACGGGATTTTCAAACTCTGCAACCACTTCTCTTAAGATGTGTATCGATTCTGCTTCAAGCTGTTTTAAATGTGTTAATTGTTTTGTATCTATCATCTTTTTTACCTTTATTTAAAGTGCAAACCGCACTCTTTATGTTCGGGATTTTCCCACCACCATCTTCCGCTTCGGATATCATCACCCTCTTTTACAGCTCTTGTACATGGGGCACATCCAATACTCGGATAGCCTTGATCATGAAGCTCGTTGTAGGGGACATCATGTTCTCTTATATATGCCCAGACATCTTCATGAGTCCATAAGACAAGAGGATTGAGCTTTATAATATCATTCCCCTCATCCCACTCTAAAAGCTGCATCTCTGTGCGTGTGACACTTTGTTCAGCACGTAGACCGGTAATCCAAACACGCATCCCCTTCAGCGCTTTTTTGAGAGGAACTATTTTTCTAACAAAACAGCAATCTTTTCTATTTTCTACCGATTCATAAAAACCATTTATCCCTTGTCTCTTATAAAGCTGTTCTAACTCTTCATAAGTGGGTTGATAACTCTCTACCGTGATCTCATATCTTGTATTTGTTTTTTTCATGACATCATACGTTTGGGGTGGAAGCACATAGGTATCAAGCGTAAATATCTTTGTATCTTTGTCAATCTTAGTTATCATATCTGTGAGAAGTTGATCTTCCACTCCAAAACTTGATGAAAAAGCAATTTTTCCCTTATACTCTTTTAAAAAATATTCCAATATTTCCTGTGTATTTTTGTGCTCAAACTTTTTATTTAAATGTTTTATTATCTCTGTCATTTTTATCTCCTAAATCTGATAATCATCACTTGTAGGTTTATGCCTACCTAAGTTAATCTTATTCCATGCTCTTTCATGAAAATAGTAAAGAGTCATTTTTGTAAACAGTTCAACCGAACCGATGGATGTTGCCATCACTAAACTACCGGTAATGAGGTAGGATATAACAACCGTATCTATCGTTCCTATAACCCTCCAAGATATTGTCTTAACAATAGACCTATATGCTTTTTCTTGCATTTTATTTTTTCCTTCTTTTTCCGTGCATCATGAGATATCGTCATACAGCCCTGCACTTAGGTATCTCTCTCCGGTATCACAAAGAATCGTGACAATGGTCTTACCTTTGTTTTCATCTCTATTTGCTACAAGAGAAGATACAAATACATTAGCTCCTGCAGAGATACCTACTAAAAGTCCCTCATTTTTTGCCAGCTCTTTTGCTGTTTTAATGGCGTCTTCATTACTGATCTGGATAATCTCATCGTAAATGTTTTGGTTTAAAACATCAGGGATAAATCCTGCTCCGATACCCTGGATCTTATGCGCTCCTGGTTTACCGCCTGAAAGTACATGAGAGTTTTCAGGTTCGATAGCGATAATTTTAATATCGGGGTTATGCTCTTTTAAGATCTTGCCTACACCCGTTATTGTCCCACCTGTTCCAATACTGGCAATAAAAATATCTACTTTGCCATCCGTATCTCGTAAAATCTCCAAAGCCGTCGTTCTCTCATGAATCTCAGGGTTTGCTTTATTCGCAAACTGCTGAGGTATGAAACTGTTTTTATACTCTTTTGCTAGCTCTATAGCTTTATCAACCGCACCTTTCATCCCAAGACTCGGCTCTGTCAATACAAGCTCGGCGCCAAAGGCTTTTAAGAGTTGTCTACGTTCTAAACTCATAGAACTTGGCATTGCCAAAATAAGTTTTATTTTAAGTGCCGCACAAACGCTTGCGAGTGCAATTCCTGTATTTCCGCTAGTTGGCTCGATAATGATAGAATCCTTATTTATTAGCCCCTCATTAAGTGCATTTTGGATCATATTGGATCCGATTCTGTCCTTAACCGAATGAGTAGGATTCATAAACTCACATTTACCTAAAACCAGTGCATTTACGCTTGCATCTGTTAGCTTTACCAGAGGCGTATTTCCTATTAATTCTGTTATATTTTCTGCAAAATTCATTGTGTTTTCCTTTTATTTTTATAAAGAAACGATTTCAATATTGTGGCGGCGAAGTAGCTGAAATAACTTGCATCCTACACAAATACTCTTTGTCGCTTCAACAACTTTCCAAAACACAAGTACCAACACAAGACTTATTGAAACAATATGTTCTTGCCAAAATTCCGATGCCAAAATAAAGATAAGAACTGTCAAGACAATATTGTCAGCAAAAGTTTTTGCTTCTGCCTCGATATCTTTTCTTGTAAGTTTCAAGGTTTTTACACACAGACGGCTGAGAGCGTACAAAGGGCTCAATACTGGTGAGACATAAAGTCTTACAAAAAAATCGTATGTAAGTAAAAATAGCATTGTGTAATATCCAGAGTACAAATATCCGCACAGGACAAACGCTACTAATATAGCATCAACTTTAGTTTGATTTTCATCGACTTGTTTCATGATCACTCCTTTATTATTTGATAACGTATTTATATATGAATGTTCATTCATTGTCAATCAGATAAAAATAAATTTATTTTCTTGAAATGTAGAAAGGGACTAAAACCCTTTACCCATGGGCTCTAAATGGAGCTATAGAAATAATAATTTATACATTAGTATTATAGTAAGGATACTAATGTATAAATAAAATAAATTTGAATAAATAATGTATTATTAATTATAATAATGTATAAAATACAAAATAGTAATAATAAAATAAAAAGAAGAAGTTTATAAATCCAAGGATTTATATCAGATTTGATGACATTCCTGTAACAAGAATCTTGGAAAGATGATAATACGATCTTATAAAGTGTGGGGACAAGACAATATTGCAGCATCGTCATAAAGTAAGATTCACTTTATGACGATTACATTTTTTACTTTAAAGTAGCTTTTTAAACCCTACTTCGTAGCGAATTTATAATCTAACATCAACCAAGCGACAGTTTTGTCATTTGTAAAAGTAGCTACTTTACCTTTGTTATAAGCTGCATACTTTACAAGTCCTGTAAGATTGTTTACACCAGGAATTTTGTTTTCGTAAGAAACGTCAAACTCAGTTCCAAGGTCATCTTTGCCAGCCATTTTTTTATCCGCAGTGAATTGATGATAAACACCAAGCAATTTACCAAAAGATTTATTTGTATAACCTAAACGAGCATTTGCATCTTTAAGACCACCTGTCGGTGTAGATAAGAACATATCTGCCCAACCGTTAAATGCATGTCCAGTAGCAAGTGGAGTTTGAAATGCTGTTTTGCCGTCAGTTCCAGTTGAACCGCTTAGTACTTCGTAATTGATACCAGCTAAAACACCGGAAACATTTGCCCCTACATCTAAGTTGTAATAATAAGCATCAGCTTTTGGCTTACCATTAATTCCGCCAACTGGATTAGCACCCGCTTGTGAACGTCTTTCAAGAGAAGCATCGCCTTGTTTTGCATATTCACCACGATAGTCAAGTTTTGCAACGCCAGCATCTACATTTCCTGTTAATGCAGCACCATAAGTATCATGTAATGAAGCTAGCATATAATCATATGCAGTTACTGTAAGTTCATTCATCGCTTTATATGAAGCATGTAATAAAACAGAGGAAGTATCATATGCTTCGTTATTTGTTAACCCAGCTGCAGATAGATTTGCTAATGGAAGAAAACTTTCATTTTTAACGCCGTTAATACCATAAACATAAGCACCTAAAAGAGAAAGGTTATTAATAGTGTTGTCAACTACGGCAACAGCATCATAAGTTTGAAACATTTGTCTCCAGCCAACAGCACCAATAAAACGCTGATTATCAAGATTGACCATTTGGCGACCTGCGCGAATAAGTGTTTTATTTATCTTGTAGTCTAGGTATGCTTGTGTCATGCGAGCTTGTTGTGGGTCTGCGATAACATCATATTTCGTGTTACCATCTATTGTTCCATTATAATTTCTGTCGCCAAAATTATTAACAGAAGTAACTTCTAAATATGTTGACAATCCATTAACTTGTAAAAGATCTGCACCAACGCCTAAAGTCGTACGAACCGTAAAAGCATTAGCAGCATCTTTTCCATTATTTTTAATATCAGCATACTCATAACGAGGACGGATTTCTCCGTTGAACTTTACATTATTAAGGACATTGAACCCATCATCTGCACTAGCACTTACACTCATTCCCCCCAGAATCAATGGCATTGCAGCCAGAGAAAGTAACAATCTTTTCATTTCATTTCCTTGTGTTAAATTAACATATCACAGAAAATTATAACACTGATGATTTATAATAAATTTGACATATATCAAGAAATCTTCAGGTTAATTGGATAGCATTATATCAATGATGAACATATTTGATTGTATTAAGTTATTGGATTTTTTCAAACTCTTAGATGAGGATGCCTTTGTAAGGCTGTCTGCCATCTCTCTAGTACGTCAATATCCTAAAGGATCAGTGTTATACTATGAAGATGATGCAAACGATAAAATATTCTTTTTAATTGAAGGTTTATTAAAAACATATAAAATTGACCGATGTGACAATGAGATTTTTTTAAGGTATATTTATAAAAATAGATTGATATCTGAAATATCATCTTTAAATAATCATGAGATTCACTGTTATGCAAATACAGAGTTTGTTGAAGATAGTGTAGTATTGGAGATAGATTATGAATTATTTAAAAAACACTTTATACAAACAGGGTTGCTTACAGATAACTTTATAGAAGAAATAGTCAATCATACACGTGAATTGCACTGTATTATCAATAGAGAACTTATTTTTGATGCAACAGCAAGAGTTGCGCACATGTTATACAATAACTTAGAGAGATTTAATAAATTTAAGAGACACGAAGTATCCACTATGCTTAATATACAACCTGAAACTCTTTCTAGAATACTGACTAAATTAAAACAACACAATATTATTGAGTTTGACAAACCAGATATCATCATAATAGATGAAGGTCAATTACAAAATATTTTTACTGGAAATTACGAACTGAAGTATGTGGAATGAAAGTTACTACAAAAAAATAAATAAAATCGCCCCTTTAACGAACTCCAAAGTAAACATACCGCTCCTACATTTGCAATATTCTTAACTAAAACTATGCTTTTTGACTTAAATCAATAAACGTAAGTTTAAATAATGATACGATTTAGATGTGAAATATAAATCTGAATATTAGGGGAGGGAATCATGTCATTCTCAAGAAGAGATTTTTTAAAAAGTTCTGCGGCCGCATCTGCAGCAGCTGCTATGGGTATGGTTGTACCAACTGGATTACAAGCAGCAGCTAAAGAAGCTGAGTCAGGCTGGAGGTGGGATAAAGCAGCTTGTCGTTTCTGTGGAACTGGTTGCGGTATTATGATGGCAACTAAAAACGGTAAAATAGTAGCGGTTAAGGGAGATCCCGCAGCTCCTGTAAATCGTGGACTTAACTGTATTAAGGGTTACTTTAATGCAAAAATAATGTATGGAGCTGACCGCTTAACGCAACCATTATTAAGAGTGAATGCAAAAGGTGAGTTTGATAAACATGGAAACTTTGCTCCTGTATCTTGGAAAAGAGCTTATGATGAGATGGAAAAACATATCCGCATAGCTTTAAAAGCAAGTGGTCCAGAGGGAGTAGGTGTATTTGCATCGGGACAACATACTATCATGGAAGGTTACGCTGCTCAAAAAATGATGAAAGCAGGTTTTCGTTCTAATGCGATTGATCCAAATGCTCGTCACTGTATGGCATCTGCGGTTGTTGGTTTTTACCAAACATTTGGTATAGATGAGCCAAGTGGATGTTATGATGATATTGAGCTTACAGATACGGTTGTAGCATGGGGTTCAAATATGGCTGAAATGCATCCGATTCTTTGGTCTCGTGTAACGGATAGAAAGCTTACACACCCAGATAGAGTGAAAGTTGTTTCTATACAAACTTATACACATAGAACATCAGACTTAGCAGATATCGAGATAATCTTTACGCCAAATACAGATCTTGCACTTTGGAACTATGTTGCAAGAGAGATTGTCTACAATCATCCAGAAGCGATAGATTGGGATTTTGTTAAAAAGCATATTATTTTCGCAACAGGTCCTGTAAATATTGGATATGGACTTAGACGTGCAGGGGAAAAATCTATAACTCCTGTACGCACTGATGGCAGTGCTGGAAAATATAGCGCTAAAGAGATGATAGCTATCAATAAAGAGATGAATAAGAAAGTTTCAGACAAAGAGGGTCCTGCATTAGAACCATATGGTTATAAAGCTGGTGATACAATGCATAATACAGCTGGTACTCTTGATCACTGGGAAATCTCTTTTGAGGAATACAAAAGATCACTTGCGCCATATACGCTTGATTATGTAGCGAAAATCGCAAAAGGAAATCCTGATGAAAGTATAGATGCGTTCAAGAAAAAACTTCAAGCTCTTGCTGCGCTTTATATAGAAAAAGATAGAAAAGTTGTATCTTTTTGGACAATGGGTATGAATCAACATACTCGCGGTAGCTGGGATAATACTCTTGCATACAATGTTCACTTTTTATTAAATAAACAAGCAAAACCTGGTTCTGGAGCATTTTCTCTTACTGGTCAACCTTCTGCATGTGGTACAGCTCGTGAAGTTGGAGTATTTACTCATAGACTTCCTGCAGATCTCATGGTTGCAAATCCGGCGCATAGAAAAATCGCAGAGAAAAAATGGATGATTCCAGAAGATACATTAAATGGTGTTGGTGTACAAGATATCATGAGAATTCATAGAGATATTGAAGATGGATTGATTAAGTTTGCTTGGGTAAATGTTTGTAATCCTTATCAAGATACTGCAAGTGCAACGCATTGGATCAAGGCAGCTCGTGAGATGGATAACTTTATCGTGACATCTGATGGATATCCTGGGATATCAGCAAAAGTTTCAGACTTAATTCTTCCCGCTGCTATGATCTATGAAAAATGGGGCGCATACGGGAATGCAGAACGCCGTACTCAGCACTGGAGACAACAAGTAATTCCAGTTGGTGATGCTATGAGTGATACTTGGCAATGGGTTGAACTTTCAAAAAGATTTACTGTTAAAGATTTATGGGGATCTTACGCACCATCTGGTCCTAGAAAAGCTGCTTTACCTGATGTTATTGCAAAAGCAAAAGCCATGGGTTATAGTGAAAATACAACTATGTATGAGATTCTTTTTGCGAATAAAATTGCAAAATCATACAAACTTGACCAAAAAGATCCTATCCAAAAAGGTTATGACAACTCAGAGGGATATGGGGATAAAAGAAATGTTGTTGGAAGTGATGGAAAAGTATTTAACGGATATGGATTTTTTATTCAAAAATATCTATTTGAAGAGTATGCTTCATTTGGTCGCGGTCACGGACATGACTTGGCACCTTTTAATGTATATCATAAAGTTCGTGGACTTAAATGGCCTGTTGTTGATGGGAAAGAAACTCCATGGAGATTTAACGTTAAATATGATCCGTATGCAGCCAAAGAAGCAAAAGGAACGAATGATGAATTTGCATTCTATGGAAAAATTGCTAAAGAGCTTCCACATGGCGATTTAGGTGGAATTAAAGATAAAACTAAAAGAGCGTTAACAAACAAAGCTAAAATATTTGCACGTCCGTATATGGATCCACCAGAAATGCCAGATGCTGAGTATGATACTTGGTTATGTACAGGTCGTGTACTTGAACACTGGCATTCAGGAACTATGACAATGCGTGTACCGGAATTGTATCGTGCGGTTCCAGAAGCGTTATGCTATATGAATCCAAAAGATGCAAAAGCTAAAGGCCTAACACAAGGTGGTTTATGCTGGATCGAATCTCGTCGCGGTAAAGTGAAAGCTCGAGTAGAAACTCGTGGTAGAAATAGACCTAGCCGTGGATTGGTATTTGTTCCATGGTTTGATGAGCGTGTCTTTATCAATAAAGTTACACTCGATCAAGCATGTCCAATGTCAAAACAAGTAGATCACAAAAAATGTGCCGTAAAAATTTATAAAGCGTAAAAAAGTAATAAGGGAAATCCTACAATGGAAAAAGAACAGATGAGCGATAGAAGAAAATTTATCTTTGATATGGCTCGCGGCGTAGGAATTGCAGCGTTGGGCGGGTTTGTATGGAGTGCATTTATAGATGAAGCAAAAGCATCTCAATTACTCTTGCGTCCTCCTGGAGCTTTAAAAGAAAAAGATTTTCTTCGTACATGCATAAAGTGTGGACTTTGTGTTGAAGCTTGTCCTTATGATACCTTGGTGCTAGCTCGTCCTGGTGATCATAGACCTCTTGGAACTCCATTTTTTCTTCCAAGAGATGTCCCTTGTTACATGTGTCCTGATATTCCTTGTGTTCCTGTTTGTCCAAGTGGAGCATTAGATAAAAAAAGTGTATCTACAGAGGGACATTTAAATATAAAATCAGCTCAAATGGGGCTTGCCGTAGTCGATCAAGAGAGCTGTATCGCCTTTTGGGGTATTCAATGTGACGCATGTTATAGAGCTTGCCCGATTTTAGGAGAAGCGATTACAATCGAATACAGTAAAAATGAAAGAACTGGAAAACATGCTTTTATGATACCCATTGTACATAGTGGCGCATGTACAGGTTGTGGTCTTTGTGAACATGCTTGTGTGACACAAAAAGCGTCTATTCATATATTACCTAGAGAAGTTGCTATGGGTAAAGCCGGAGATCATTATATCAAGGGCTGGGATAAAAAAGACGAGAAAAGATTAGAAAACGCGAAAGAGATTAAAACCACTACGGAAATAAGTAAGAAAAGTGCAATTGACTCTTTAAATAGTGGGATGAAGGATTTATATTAATGGCAAAGCTATGGAATAAATATAGATACCTTATTTTAAGAAGAATAGTGCAAATAAGTCTTCTCGTTCTTTATTTTGGAGGCAATGCGTGGGGATTGAAGATTTTAAGAGGTGATTTGAGTGCATCTAAAATTTTCAATATGATTCCTATGAGTGACCCTTATGCCGTATTGCAAATGTTGGCTGCTGGAGCAGTTATATCGGCTGACTTACTTTTAGGTGCAGCGATAGCAACACTTTTTTATATGCTCATAGGTGGAAGAGCGTTTTGTAGCTGGGTATGTCCAATAAATATGGTAACAGATGCTGCAAGTTATGCGAGAAGAGTTTTAAAAATTGATAATATAAAAGGGACAAGGCAACCAGCTTCAAGAAATATTCGATATTGGGTATTGGTTTTGAGTTTGGTTGTTTCAGCAATTATGGGGCTAGCAGCTTTTGAATTTATTTCGCCAATCTCAATGGTTGTCAGAGGAGTAGTCTTTGGTATCGGGTTTGGCTGGGCTGCGGTAGTCGTCATATTTCTTTTTGACCTTTTAGTTTTAAAAAATGGATGGTGTGGACATGTATGCCCACTTGGCGGATTCTATTCACTGATTGGTAAATTTAGTTTTATTAGAGTACATCATAATGAAGCTAATTGTACCGCGTGCATGAAATGTAAGGTTGTTTGCCCTGAAAGTCAAGTACTTTACATGGTAGGAAAAGAGAGTTTGCCTGTTTTATCAGGAGAGTGCACGAACTGTGCAAGATGTATAGAAGTATGTGATGATGATGCATTAGGATTTTCTATTAAGTCATTAATAAAAAAATAATAGGAGAGTGAAATGAAAACAATAAGTAAGATGACTATCAGTTTAGCCGCTACAGTATTATTGATAGTCGGATGTAGCAGTTCAAGCACAAAACCGTCTAATGAAATGGTACTAACACCAACTATTTCTGAAGAATCACTTGGCTACAGAGATAGCAGTATATATACAGAGGATAATACATCCTTGCCAGCACCAAAGTATAGTGATGCGGCTGCAGGTACGAGTAAAAAGATACCAAGAGCATTTCAGGATGCTCCACCTATGATTCCGCATGATACAGAGGGGTTGCTTCCTATTGAAAAAGGTAATAATCAGTGTTTAAGTTGTCATATGCCAGATGTTGCGCCATCAGTGGGTGC
Source organism: Sulfurimonadaceae bacterium (assembly GCA_028683835.1). Taxonomy (GTDB): domain Bacteria; phylum Campylobacterota; class Campylobacteria; order Campylobacterales; family Sulfurimonadaceae; genus Hydrocurvibacter. The sequence continues at coordinate 21,277 of JAQUHB010000025.1, forward strand.
TACACCAATTCCAGCGTCACACTTTATGGATATGAGACCACATGACAAAATTGTGAATGGAACATTTGAAAAAGCTGTTGATAATATGAAAAATGAAGTCAGTATTAAAAAAATAGGTGATCTTTATCAAGGAAGATTTAACTGTTCACAATGCCACGCACCTCAATCTGATGCGAAACTTGTAACTGAAAGTAAATTTAAAGCAGAGTATTTAAGTCCAGATGGAGCATCAAAATCTCACTGGAGTGATGTTATGAGAGATCATCTAGATACCGTAGGTAAAGATTCTAGCGTGACACAAAAAGATATTGAAAATGATAACTCACTTGCGGGTCAACCGTTACACGGGCATTAATTGATATGAATAGAAGAGAGCTTTTTGGCTCTCTTGCTTCTACTTTAAAAGGTACAAAAATACAGAAGCAAGAGCGTTATATCAGACCGCCTTATAATGTTGATGAATCTCTTTTTTATAGTGAGTGCGAGAAGTGCGTGGGAACGTGTGTCACTGCTTGTACAGAGGAGATTATTAAAATTGCGCCTGATAAGACACCCTATCTTGATTTTACAAAAAGTGGGTGTACCTATTGCGATGATTGTGCAATTGCTTGTGAATATGGCGTGTTGACTTTAGAAGCAAAAAGTCAGATTAATGCACAAGTCGTTATAAATAAAAATACATGCTATAGTTGGAGTGGGGTAATGTGCTTTACATGTAAGGATCCGTGTTTTGATAATGCAATCAACTTTACGGCGATGTTTATGCCAGTCATTGATGAGTCTAAATGTACCTCTTGTGGACTTTGTATCAGTGTATGCCCAGCCGTTTCAATTGATATAAAGGCTATTGTATGAAAACCTTTTTCTTCTTATTTTTCATGATGAGTTCATTGTTTGGCGAATCTATCATTATGCCCAGCTCAAGTTACAAAGCTTCTGGAAATGTTACGGATATTTTTGTGCATGATAGTAAACTCTACGCCGCGACTTCACAGGGAACTGTGGATATATTTAATATAAAAAATCATAAGATCATGAAAACTCTCCATATAGAAAAGATAAAAGATTTTATGGGTGATACAATCGATGCAAAAATTTATTCTATTGATATCAGTGGAAATAATTTATTGATTTTATCTCAAGCGGAGCAGGGGTATAGAAAAGTTTATATCAATAAAGATGGTAAAAATGAGTTGATTATTCCATCTTCTTTATCTCTTTCCATTGCAAAAGCTAAATTTTTAGATGAAAATACAATATTACTCGCACTTTTGGGAGATGAACTAGTCTCCTATAACATTAAAAAAAGAGCAGAAAATTGGCATATACAAGTTGGAAGTTCAAAGTTTTCAAGTTTTGCACTTAATGAATCAAAACAGAAAGTTGCCCTTTGCGATGAGAGTGGCGAAATCAAAATCATTGCAACAAAAAATGGTGCTTTGATTAAAAAACTTAGTGGACAAAATCTGGATAATGTTTTTCAAGTAGATTATAAAAATAATTTTATAGCTACTGCAGGAGAAGACAGAAGGGCGGTAGTATATGATCTTAAAACAAACGTGGCATTTTATAAACTCTCAAACTTTCTTATCTATAGTGTAGGATTATCTCCAAGTGGAGCTTTAGTCGGATATTCGAGTGATGAGAATAACAATATTACTGTTTTTAACAGAATGACAAAAACAGCGATAGGAAAGTTTGGAAAAAACAAGATGACGCCTACGAATATACTATTTCTCAATGAAAAACAATTTTTTGTCTCAAGTGATGATAAGACGATCAATTTTTATCAGATTCAATAAAGGAGGTTATTATGGAATTTTATGAGAGTGAGTTTTTAATAGAGTCTGAAGTCCCGCAAAATGAATTAATCATTTCAAGGACAGATTTAAAGGGAATTATCACCTATGCGAATGAGACTTTTTGCAAGATAAGCGGGTATAGTGTGGATGAACTTGTGGGACGATCGCATAATATAGTAAAACATCCTGATATGCCCAGTTCTATTTTTGCTGATTTATGGGAAACTCTCAAGCGTGAAAAACAGTGGACTGGAATCGTAAAAAATCTTCGTAAAGATAAGGGATTTTACTGGGTGTATGCCATAGTTTCTGGTGTGTATAAAAATGGTGAATTGGTCGAATACAAATCTTTAAGAACACCAATTGAATACGAAGACAAATTAAGATATCAAAAATTCTACGATAAGATACGTCAAGAGAATGGTGAAATGATAAGAAAAATTATTTATGAAAAGGAAGTTTAGTTATGAATGTATCAAGTATAGTAGTGCAAACAGTACCAAAATATTTAGATGAGGTGATTGAGAGTCTTAAAAATTGTGGAGTATGTGATTATCATATGCATGATGAAAAAGGGAGAATTATTGTGACCATAGAGGGAGAAGGCGTTGCAGAGGAGTTGAAGAAACTTCGTGTCATAGAAGAACTTCCGCATGTTGTTGCAGCTGATATGCACATGTCATACAGCGAAGATGAACTTAATGATCATATGAAAGTTATTGAAGATGGTGAAGTTGTTCCAAGAATACTTGATAATGAGATTGTTGACCCATCTCAAATAGCTTACAATGGTGACTTAAAGAAAAAAGATTTGGAATCGTTCGCGAAAACTTTTGATAAAACACAAAGGTAAGACTAAATGAGCGTGATATTTACTTCAACAATAAAAATGGATGAAGAGCAAAACTGGCTTATAGAACTTAAAGATATGGTTGATGAGAGTATTGTTCTTTGTAAAAATATGGATGAATACAGCCTACAAGTAGAAGAGTTTGGAGCGAAATATGGAGGGCATGTGGATTCGGTAAATTGGTACAAAGATCAAGATGTTCCAGCTTACGTTATGGATGAAATCAGGTTTAAAATGGCTGAACTCAAGCAGCTTGTTGAGCAAGAAGCTGCTAAAGAATTAGATCTTACAAAGTAGATCTTTTTCAGATTCCAAAAAAGTGTTGTAAAAATTGACGCTCTTTAGGCGTCTCTATAAATATTTTTGCAACGCTCTGATTTGCATCATTGTTGATTATGACATCATTATCAACAACTTTGAAATGTTCTTTTCCCCACTTTTTTTCAAGTTCATCAAGGCGAAGCATCACTTCAGCAGAGTCCGGATTTTCTTTCGTGCCTGTACGTTTATCGATGATGGCTAATCCACCAATTGTTTTTTCAAGAGTGTAGGGCATATAAACTTTCAGCTCTTTATAAATACGTTCCTCTTTTTGTTCGGGCATTGCGTGTTTCATCGCTAAAATACCCATCACTAAAAAAGCAAATAAAACTCCAAAAAATAATCCTCTTTTTGCATTACTCATGATCTTCTCCATGTATTAATATAATCTTGTGCTTTTTTATCTAACATCAGCATCCGTTCTTTCCCTTTTGGCAGTGTTGTGCGCAACTGTTTCATCTCTTGTAAAAAATCAGAAATAGTTGATGGAATCAGAGCATTGAGATAACTTTTCAAATATTTTGCAAAAGCCGGCGAGGCTCCTGATGTTGAGATGGCAATAGTGAGGTCATCTTTTTTAATATAAGCGGGAAAAATGAAATCACAATAATTTGTTGAGTCAACCGAATTGCATAAACAGTTGTATTGCTTTGATTCTAAAAATATCTCAGCTTGTAAAGGGATGTCATCCACAGCCACGATCACAATAGAAAAACCGCGAATATCACCCTTCTGATAAATGCGTTCTTCCCATGTAAGCTTATTTTGACCAATCAGAGCAAGCATCTCTTTTGAATAAGCTTTTGCGATAATCTCAATATCTTGAGTAAAATCTAAGAGATGTTCTAACTTTTCATAAGCGACTTTTCCACCGCCGACAATTAAGATCTTTTGTTGATCTAGCTTTATAAAAGCCGGAAAATAACTCATATCAAAATCCTTTTTCAAGACTACAATTGCATCATTAACTGATATGGATAGCATATCTAAAAGAGTAATATTTTTGGCTTGACTCAAATCAATATATATAATTTTAAAAAATATTACAATTAGTTACAAATCTAAAAAAAGATGTAATATGATGATGAAAGAAGAAATATTATCAAGAATACAAAAGTCGTTTCCTTTGGTGGCAAAACCATTTTTGGTGCTTGCAGAAGATTTAGGCATGGACGAAGAGGAAGTCCTTGCTATTTTAAATAACGAAAAGGAAAGTAGGATTATTCGCCAGACATCGGCCATCTTTGATACAAAAAGATTAGGGTATACATCCTCTTTGGTTGCCTTTAAAATAGCAGAAGATGATATTGATGAAGCAGTAACTCTTTTAAATTCACATCCTGGAATTTCACATAACTATGAACGAAACCATGATTTTAATATCTGGTTTACCATTGCAGTGGCTCCAAACTCAATTTTAGGGTTGCAAAAAAGTATCGAAATCTTAGCCTCTTTGGCCAATGCTCAAAGTTATATCATTTTGCCGACACTCAAACTTTTTAAAATCTCAGTAAAACTAGATACAACTGGAAATGATGAGAAAAAAGAGAAAGTAAAAAAAGTGCAACATGTGGATATTGAGTTGACACCGCTGCATCATGCAATTATTAGAGAAATACAGTATGACATCGAGTTTGTAAGTGAGCCTTTTAAAAAGATTATTGAAAAGTTAGAAATTGATTATGAGACTTTTTTTGCAATTTTAGAAGAGTTGCAAAATTCAGGTATTATGAGACGCTTTGCATCTATACTCAATCATCGTAAAGCTGGATTTGGAGCTAATGCGATGGTTGTTTGGGATGTTGATGAGTCGAGTGGAGAGGAAGTTGGGCAAAAAGCTGCGGCTTTTTCTGCGGTGAGTCACTGTTATTTGCGACCGAAGTATGAAAATTGGCCATATAATCTTTTTACTATGGTGCATGGTAAAACAACAAAAGAGACTAGCAATGTGATTGAAGAGATGGCACAAGAAATTGATGCAAAATCGTACATGCCTCTTTACTCCTCTCGGGAATTTAAAAAGGTAAGAATCGAATACTTTACACCTGAATTTGAAACTTGGGAAAATACTTACAAAGCAAAGGAGATAGTATGAGTAGTTTTTTTGAACTTGAAATTGCATATATTGTAATAGGGATATTTTTTTTGATTATTACAGCGATTGTGACAACACAGTCAACGCTTCCAAAAGCATCATTTAAATATGGGATGATAGGGGTTTTTTCAATCTTTGCTCTTATGATTGCGGGACATTATGCTATGACAAAGTCACGAATGAATGAAGTAAAAGAGATTTTTAACAAGGGTGGTACGGTCATTTGTGAGAACAAAATGCACAAGACTATTTCACAATCTGTTTTAATTTCTAAAGCGTTGGAATGGAGACTTGAAGGTGATCTTTTTGTATCACCAAATGTTGTACGTGATTTTCATACTTCAAGATGCGTTGATTATGCTCCAATGGCACCAAAAAAATAGGATTTTGTGATGATTGCTATATTGAAGCGTTATGGCGTTGCTCTATTGGTCCTTTTGTTTGTGGTTGGATTAATGCTTGTTAGTACACACTTAGTAGAAGACTTTGGTAATTCTATGATGAAAAACAGCAATATTACGATGAAGCCAAGAGGGGAGAAAGTAGTCTTATGAATCTTTATATATTGGTGAGTGTAGGTATTGTATTAAGTATTATTTTTCATTTTGTTGGTGTGTATGCAAAAGCAAAGTATATAGTTTGGGTGATGCTTGTACTCATGTGGGCGGGATCTATAAGTTTTGCCATGAATGAGATCTCTCCTAAAGGGTATGATTATATCAATAAGATTAAAGGTCAATATCAAGACGTAGATGCTCAAATAGAAAAAGCATTACCTCATATTTCACTTTATGAGATGCTTGAAATTAAAAAAAGTTACGATGAACATCAAAAAACCGAGAATTAGTCTTATTGGGTGTGGATGGTTAGGAAAACCGCTTTGCAAGACTCTTGATGAAAATTATCAAGTCTCTTGCTATACGAGACGGCAAGAGGAAATACATTTAGATCATTATTATTACAACCCTCCAAAAGAAAGTTTATTTTGGGATTGTGATTATCTCATCGTTGCAATCTCCACAAAAGATAATTATCTTGAAACTCTCAAACAAATAGCTTTAAATGCAGACGCCAATACCGTGTTAATATTGATGAGCAGTATCTCTGTCTACAAAGAATATGATTGTGAAATCGATGAGGGCAACCCCATAACTCAATCAAGCAAACAATATGAAGCAGAACAGCTTCTTCAGGAGTTGCGAGACAAACTCATTATCCTCAGATTGGGTGGCTTAATGGGAGATGACCGTATTGCAGGTAAATGGAGTAAGGTGTCTCTCTTTGCAGATGGTTTTGTTAACTATGTTCATCGCGATGATGTTATAGGAGTTGTTGAGGCGGTTCTTTCTCAAAAGATAGAGCATGGTATATTTAATGTTGTAGCTCCAAAACATCCTCTTCGTTCAGCTGTACATAATAGTAATGCACAAAAATTTGGGTTTAGATTAGGTGAATTTAAAGAGATGTGCTATCGGAAAGTCTTTTCTACTGTACTAGAACGAGATATAAAATATAATTTTCGTTATCCTGACCCACTCAAATTCTGGTAATCTCGTTTCAATCTCCACAATCAAAATTTAAAATATTATATTAGTTTCAATACGTTGACTAATGTCAAAGTATTTCTTTTTGAAATACAATAGACTACTAAATAGCAATCTGATATTAAAAGATAGCAAGAGGAGGATGTAGATGATTGAGTCAATGATGCGACCTGAAATAGCGTTGGGTGATTTTTTACCAATCTTTATTTCATCGGCTTTTGTTTTAGTATTTGGATCGTTGTATGTTGGTGTGTATACGGCAGTAAAGGTTAAAATGCTTAAAAATTGGGTGATGCTTTTTGCATATCTTTTTTGGTTTTTAACTTGTTATATGCTTTATATAATGGGAAGTTTAATGCATGTAGGCGAGTTTACAGTAAAAGTATTAGTAATAGCGATGATAGGGTATTTAATGCTTCCTCACGCCATCTACTATATACAGCATCAAGTTCACGAAGAGAATGAACAATGATTTTATGTGATCTCTACAAAAATACTAGGGGGGAATAGTGGCTAATAAATCCGTATGGAGCGACAACCGTTTTTGGCAACGAACAGCGGCGTGGGTAACTGGATTTGCATCAATTTTATTAATCTGGTTGACATTTGATACTTCGGCTCAAATTTCAATGGGAAATGATGCAGATTTAAAAAATGGTGTAACAAAAAGGGTTCCTGGACCTACTGTTATCAATTATAAAATTTCTTATGAAATGAGTACTAAACGTGGTCATGAGGTACCTTACATTGGCGGGAATGACGGCAAAGGCGGATCTTTATTCAAAGAAAAAGAGAAGTTTTTTGGAAGAGATGATTATTCTGAAAAAGAAGCTGCGGACTTATTGCATTTAGGTAAGTTAGGCTCACAAGCTAAAAACTGTATGGACTGTCATACGCTTATGGGAAATGGAGCTTACTATGCACCAGATCTTACAAAAGCGTGGTTGGATCCAGCTTGGGGACCTGAGGGCTCTATGCAGGCTGTTACAGGCAAAAGTACCAAAGAAGAAGCTATGGCTGAGTTTTTACAACATCCAAATCTTTATCCTACACATGCTCGTATGATGCCAAATCTTGGTATTACTGCACAAGAAGCTAAAGGTTTGGTTGCATTTTTGAAACATCTGTCATCTATAGATACAAATGGTTTTCCAAGAAACTTTGGAAAAATGCAAGGAGCACTAAATGGCAAATAATTATTTGAAATCAGAATCAAAACAGTTAGCAACTTGGTATTTCACTTTTGCTGCTATTATATTTGGTGCTCAATTAGTTTTTGGATTAGTTGCAGCTATTCAGTTTGTAATGCCGAGTTTTTTATATCAGATACTTGATTTTTCAATAGCAAGAATATTACACATTAATGCTCTTGTTGTTTGGATGGTATTTGCAATGTTTGGATCGGTTTACTGGCTTTTGCCAGATGAAACAGAAATTGAAACAGTTGGTATCAAAATCGGAAAATTGCTTTTTTGGGTTTTTGCAGCTGCTATAGTTGTTGTTGTTCTTGTATTTTTATTTATACAAGTTGGACCGGCAGATCAAACTACAATATGGTTTATAACAGAGGGACGTGAATATATTGAAGCTCCACGTTGGGCTGACATAGGCATAGTCGTTGTTGCTCTTGGTTTTGTTGCGAATCTTTTCTTAACGGGCATAAAAGGGAAACAAACAGGTATCGTTACTGTTTTAATGGCAGATATGATCGCGTTTTCGGGTCTTTATTTAGCAGGTATGTTCTTTACGGATAATATCTCAGTTGATCAATACTGGTGGTGGTGGGTAATTCACTTATGGGTTGAAGCTACATGGGAAGTATTCGTTGGCGCAATTGCTGCTTACGGTCTGATTAAAATGCTTGGTGCTCATCGTCAAGTTGTTGAGATGTGGTTATGGATCGAAGTATCTATGTTATTTGGTTCAGGTATTTTAGGTATGGGTCACCATTACTTTTGGATTGGTACACCTGAATACTGGTGGGAAATCGGAGCACTATTTAGCGCACTAGAACCATTGCCACTTGTTGCTATGTTTGTACACGTACTTTATGATTGGGGTAAAACTCAAGGTGCACAAGAGGCTCATCACGAAAAAGTTTCAGTTATCAAAAACAGACCTGCCTTTACTTGGTTTGTCTTAAATGCATTTGGTAACTTTTTAGGCGCTGGTGTTTGGGGATTTTTCCACACTCTACCACAAATCAACCTTTACACACACGGTACGCAGTTTACAGCAGCACACGGGCACTTGGCATTTTTTGGCGCTTATGCAACTATCCTTATCGGTATGTTCTATTTGGCAGTACAAGGTAAAAATGGCATTAAAGTGATGAAAAGTACAAAACTTTCAATTTGGTCAACGTCTATGATTACTGGTGGTGTTATGGGGATGACAGTTGCCCTTACTATCGCAGGATATGTCCAAGTTATAGTTGAACGTGCTCAAATGGGTGCTACTTGGAGTGGTTATTTTGATTCTCAAAGTGGTGCATGGTTTACGCAAGCTATGGATTGGAGACTATTAATGGGTGTTATAACATTCTTAGGCTTTGTATTACTTGCAACAGATTTATTACGCACTGGAAAAAGTGCTATTCACGAAAGATAAGGAGTTAAAAATGTTTGAGCAATTTACAGATGTAGTGCCAAGTTTTTTTGGTTGGTTGAATCAGGGTCCTTTGACTTTAACGATTTTTCTTCATACCTTTATAATACTTCCAATGTTTTGGATTTACTCTCAAGAGAAAAAACGTTTAGAGCAAGAAAAATAGGTGGCGGCCCGTAAAGGGCTCGCTTGATCTTCATTTTAGGAGGAAAAAAAATGAAATTTAATAAATTGATTATTTCAACTGCTGTTGCTTTAGTATCTGCGAATCTTTATGCGGGTACATCAACTATGGATTTTGCAAAAGTTTATGAGAGAGAATGTCAAGGGTGTCATGGACCGATTCACCAAGGGGGTGTAGGTTCAGATTTAAGACCAGATGCATTGAAAAAAAAAGCTAGACATATATTGGCTGAGACTATTTTAAACGGTAGAGAAAATACGGCGATGCCAAACTGGAGTTCGAAATTCTCACCTGATGATGCAACCGGTATGGTCGATTGGTTAATGGACTGGAAAAATACTGTTGAACTTACTCTATCCTTAGATGAAGTAAAAAAAACATGGGTCAAATTGGCAGATAGAGAAGCATTATTAAAAAAGTATCCAAATGCAGTAGATACAAAATCTGTGCTTGATATTACTTTTGCAACAGAAAGAGATGCATCATTAGTTGACTTTATTGACTCAACAAACGGAAAAGTTCTTTCTCGTCATAAAGCTGGATTTGCGGTTCACGTTACCGTTACAAATAAAAAATATCCAAGATATGCATATTCTATCAGTCGTTCTGGAAGACTTACGATGTTTGATATTGCTGCCCCTGGACAACCAGCGATTGCCTCTGTTCAAGTTGGACAAGAGTCTCGTGGTTTAGCAGTTTCTCCAGATGGAAAATACGTTATCGCGGGTAACTACAATCCAGGCGGGGCTGTTTTATGTGACGCTATGACTTTAGAGCCATTAAAAGCATATGACACAAGTCGTGTAATTGATACAGATGGACAAATTGGGCCATCACGTGTTGCAGCTCTTGCAGATACTCCATATGGTCCATATTTTGGAATGGCTTTGAAAGATGCAGGTCGTACATATATTATTGATTACTCAAAACCTGGTTTTCCGATTGTAGGAGATGTTCCAAATATCGGTAAAATTCTTCATGATGTATTTTTAAATGAAGATGAGGGCAAAAATTTCGGAAGATATTTCATGATTGCTTCACAAGGAAGCGATTTGATGGGTATTGTCGATTTTAAAACTAAAACACTTGCAGCAAAAGTTTATACTGGAGATAAGTCTAAGCCACACCCTGGTCAAGGTGCATCTTGGTATTCTAATGGGCAAAAAGAGCAGTTACATGCAACGCAAAGTATGAACTTTGGTTCTATAGTTATCTGGAACAGTAAGTGGAAGGTTGTTAAAAAAGTTCAAACAGCTGGTGGTGGTTTGTTTGTGGGTACAGATCATAAAACACCATACATCTGGGCTGACTGTGTTATTGCAAAACCTGAAAATTACAATAAAGTATATCTCATCAATAAAGATACGTTGGAAACAGATAGAATCATTGAAGTTGATAAAGATAAAGGGCATCTAATAGATGCAAAAACTAAAAAAGTGCTTCAAACTTGGGATGCTACGCAGTATGTGACTGTTCCTGAAAATGAAGTACAGTCTACTGTCAGTAATGAAAAACTGATGCCTTATCCTACTGATAAAGGTGCTGTAGTAAAAGATCCTGTACAACCGAGATTGCTTCATGCTGAACCTGCAAACCATGGTGAATGGACGATGATTTCAGAATGGACAACAGGAAGAATAGGTATTTATGAATCTAAAACAGGAAAGTTTGTTAAATATATCTATAATTTAACAACGCCAACATTTACATACTCTGTCGAACATAGACAACATGTTCCGGGCGCTTAATGTTATAATTCTTACTCTCTCATAAGAGAGAGTAATTTACTAAGCTGTAGCGAGGCTATGTTTTAGTAAATTACTCCACAATAAAGAAAAGAGGTGATATGAAATTTGTTTTACATATATTGTTTGTAATTGTCACTGTTTCTTTTGCTCAAAATTCAGATGGAAAAGCTGTTTTTGAAAAGTATTGTTGGGGTTGTCATCATCAAACAGCAATGGCATTTGGTCCACCCTTTTCTCAAATTGCAGATACAAGAACACCCGAGGAGATTGAAGCGTATATCATTAGCCCGGAATCTATGTATAAGTCATTTGGATACAAGAGAACAGTTATGACTCAGTTTCATCTAAATGATGAAGAACGAAAATCGGTAGTGCAGTATATACTCTCATTTAAAGGAAAACAGTAATGTTTAGACTGTCAAATTTAATATCGTCAGTTGTTGAAGATAAGCCAGAGAGAAATCTCGATGGTGCAATTGCCATTTGGAACTTCACAAATAGATGCAATCTTTCATGTCTTCATTGCTACTCAAAATCATCTTTGGACGAAGTAGATACTTTAACAACCCAACAGATTAAAAAAACAATTTTACAAATGAAAGAAAATGGAATTAAATTTATCATTTTTTCCGGTGGTGAACCACTTACAAGAAAAGATATTTTTGAGATAGCTGATTTTTGTAAAGCAAATGGAGTAATAACCTATCTTTCTAGTAATGGATTGTATTTCACCACGAAAAATGTACAGCGTATTGTAGATACTTTTAATTATATAGGAATCAGTATAGATGGAGATGAGGCTACGCATGATTATTTTCGAGGGTTAAAAGGGGCATTTAAAGAAACGCTCAAAGCTGTGTTACTTGCCAATGCTACGGGAGCAAAAGTGGGTATCCGTTTTACTATGACAAAAGATACTATCAACTCTTTAGAGTACATTTTTGATTTGGTTGAAAAACACAATATTCCAAAAATTTATATCTCCCATTTAGTATATTCCGGTCGAGGATTGGATAATTTAAAAATGGATTTGACAAAAGAGCAAAGACGTAAAGCAGTTGAATTTATTTTGGCCAAAGCTTTTGAGTACTATAAAACAGGCAGAGATATAGAGATAGTAACGGGAAATATGGAACAAGATGCAATTCTTTTTTTAGATGAGTTCTCAAAACATTATCCTAAGTTAGAAGCTAAAATGAGAAAAAAATTGCTTGCATGGGGTGGTAATTCTGCAGGAAGAAAACTTTTAAATATCAATTCCGAGGGTGATGTAAGACCAGATCCATTCTTCCCTTTGACTATTGGCAATATCATACAAGAGGATTTTGGAACTATCTGGCAAAGAGGGGAACTCTTGGATAAATTAAGAGTACATCCAAGAGTTATAAGCGGCATTTGTTCTACATGTAAGCAGATCGATATTTGTAACGGTGGTTCGCGCGCAAGAGCGTATGCCATAACTGGTGATTTGTGGAGTGAAGACCCTTCATGTTATTTAACTAAACTAGAAAGAGAAGGAAGCGAATTATGAAAGTAAAGTTTAAAAAAATATTATTAAGTACCATTTTAAGTACTACGTTGCTAACGAGTTTGCATGCCAATGAAAAGTTTTTTGTTGTTGAAAGGGAAAATAGTTCTTTGGCAGTTATAGAAAATGGATTGGTAGATACGCATATTGAAGATATGCATAACATGAATCATGGTGTGATCAAATTTTATGAAAATGATGGTTATCTTATAAGCCGTGATGGATATATCATGAAGTTTGATCCAAAAACTAATAAAAAACTCAAAGAGTATAAAACAAGTAATAGCGCGATAGGTTTTGTGATTAGCAAGTATTATGTAGCAGTAGCAAACTATGACAATAAAAGTGTTGATATTTTAGATAGAGATCTCAATCCTGTTCAATCTTTCAAAACAGGTTCAAGAAATGTGGGGATTAAAGTTTATAAAAATTATTTGGTATTTGCGCAAATGGATAGTGACAAGATAACGATCCTTCATGATAAGAATGAGGGAAAAAAGATTCCTGATTTTGAACCTTTCAAAGAGTTTGATAATGTCGGAGTTATGCCTTTTGATGCGATGATCATGAATAACAGTTATATTGTTGGATTATTTAAAAGCCCATATTTTGGTGTGGTTAATCTAGATAAGATGACATTTTCAAAGATAAGTATCGAGCTTGACGAAAGAAAACCTGTTTTAAAAGTTCCACATTTTGGGCAATGGAGCATCGGCGGGGGGCATATTTATGTTCCAGCTGTTGGGGATAATAAAGTGTTTGTCTATACTCCTGATTTTAAATTTGTAAAGAGTATAACGACAGAGGGTTTGCCTGTATTTACAGCACTTTCACCTGATGATAAATATCTTGCTGTAACATTTAGTGGAGAGAAATTTCCTGTTATTCAGATAGTTGATACTAAAACGTTTCAAGTTGTAAAAAGATTTGAATTTGCTGGAAAAGTCTTGCATGTAAGATGGTCGAAAGATACACCTGATCTATATGTTTCGGTCAATGATGCAAATATGATATCAGTGATAGATACAAACGATTGGTTTGTCAATCGCGATATTCTTCAAGTTCAAAAACCATCTGGAATATTTCTTTTTGAGGAAAACAAATGAACAGGGTATATTTAACTGGTGCTGGTCCAGGCGATATTGAGTTATTGACACTAAAAGCGTTGAGAGTTATTAAGGAAGCTGATGTCATTATCTATGATCGTCTTGCCAATCCAGATATTTTAGAAGAAGCAAAAGATGGTTGTGAATTTGTGTATGTTGGCAAAGAAGATGGACATCACATCATGCCTCAAGATGATATAAATGAAACAATCTACCAAAATGCACTTAAACATAAAGTTGTAGTGAGATTAAAAGGGGGAGACCCTTTTGTTTTTGGTCGAGGAGGGGAAGAAGCTGCATACCTTCAAGCAAGAGGAATCCTTTTTGAGATAATCCCTGGTATCACCTCTGCTATAAGTGTTCCGGCGTATGCAGGGATTCCTGTGACTCATCGGGGTGTTGCTGTCTCATTTCGCGTCGTTACGGCACACGAATCTCCAAATAAAAAAGAGTCGCAAATACCTTGGGAAAATTATAAATCTGATGACACCATTGTCTTTTTAATGGGATTACACAATCTCTCTAAAATTTCCAAAAAGCTCATTGAAATTGGTAAGCCGAGTGATTGCCCATGTGCGGTGATCTCAAAGGGAACAACAAAAGATCAAGAAGTGGTTGTAGGTACACTCGCAGATATCGTTGAAAAAGCGGTCGATGTACCAACTCCAGCGCTTATCATCGTCGGAGAAGTTGTGAAACTACGCCAACAATTACAGTGGTTTGAAGGCAATTCTTAATATACCTTCGCATCTATAGATAATATAAAAGTGATGATAAAAGAAGTGCGAATAAAAATGTCGCACTTATCATAACAGTCCGCTTGTGAAACTCTTGAAGGTTGTATCTTCGTTCTAAAAAATCTGCCAGTTTTATACCTACAAAAATTGTGAAAAAGAACATTGGGAAAGTCATTACCAATATAATTAAGAGATCATGTAATGTCAAAATAAACTCTTTTTATTGAGATATGTCAAACTTCTTTGACTTTTTTTATTATATCATTTAGCTAATTTATAGAAATGATACAAATCAATAAAAGGAAAAAAGATGAATCAAATTTTGACATTTTCATTACTCATAACCATGTCGGCAGTGCTTATTCTTGTTTTTACAGTTATCTCATTCGCTCAAAACTATGCGTTGATTCAGCTTTTTTCAAATATATAGCTAAAAGGATTTATCTTGCTAATAGATAGTTATGACAGAGTAGTAGACTATATCCGTGTCTCAGTTACAGAGAGATGTAATTTTAGATGCCAATACTGTATGCCAGAGAAACCTTTTTCATGGGTTCCAAA
>JAQUHB010000026.1 GCA_028683835.1 Sulfurimonadaceae bacterium
GATGCATTTTTAGAAAGCAGTGCAAAGACGAGTGCGGAGTTTGTTATGAAAATGGTTGATAAAATTGGAAAATAAAGTTCAACTCTCTAAAAAGATCATGAGTAAACTCGGTAAAACGAATGCCGAGTTTAACTTGATAGAGGAGGGCGATAAGATACTCGTTGGTCTTAGTGGCGGCAAAGATTCTTTAACGATGGTTCACGCTATGAAAGAACAACAACGCCGTGCTCCATTTAAGTTCGAATTCTTGGCCGTAACAGTCTCTTATGGTATGAATGAAAACTTTGATAAACTCAAAGCGCATTGTGCAGAATATGAGATTCCTCATGTGATCCATGACACGAATATCTATGATCTTGCAGAAGATAAAATCCGCAAAAATTCCTCATTTTGTAGTTTCTTTTCACGCATGAGACGCGGTTCTCTTTATAGTGCAGCCGAAAAATACGGCTGTAATAAAGTCGCTCTTGGGCATCACTTAGACGATGCGGCAGAGAGCTTTTTTATGAATTTTATCTACAATGGACAGCTCAGAAGTCTTGCTCCAAAATATAGAGCAGAAAATGGGCTTATCGTTATACGTCCACTTATTCAGATGCGTGAGCGCCAGCTTGCAGCAGCGGCTATTGAAAACGGTATGCCGACCATCGGCGATGAAGCTTGTCCTTCGATGCGTTTTGATGTAAAAATGCCTCACGCAAGAGCGGATATGAAAGAGATGCTCTTTGATATGGAGAAAAAATTTCCATCCCTTTTTGTTTCTATGAACGCCGCTTTTAAAAATATCTCGAACGAAAGTTTTTTCGAAGTAGATAAACTCAATATTTAGAGTTTATTTACACACTTTTCTTCTTCATTAAATATAAATATAATTTATAAAGTTAACACATAGTTATCACAAGATAAGCATAATATATTAGAATAAAACACTTCTAAAGTTATATTAAGATTCCTTATGTAAAACTGCTATGTTTTATTAGAAAAAATAATTAAGGAGGAAGAAAGATGATCAAAAGGACATTGAAACTTTCTGTTACTGCTGCATTACTTTTTGCTACATCAGTAACGTTCGGAGCATATGATAAAAATCCGCCATTTAGTCTAGATAAATTGAAACCTATCGCATACAAAAGTGATGGGACGACAATAAAGGCATATGATCCTACGACGGATTATAGAATATTTGTCAACTATGAACTTGGAATGCATTGTGTTGGTTTTGAGATGAGTTACTGTTGTGTAATTCCTCCATACAACTCAATCCAGTCACAAGCGATTAAAACAGGAATGGGTGGGGCTCTTCCATCTTTAGTGACTCCAGGAGATAATAAAAAACTTTTTTATTATGTGAAAGATAATTCTTATTCTGAGGGGAATAAGATGAAGTACTGGAGTGTCATGAAAGATGTTGATGGCAATGGACGTATGGATGATCCTGGTGATAACGTTGCGAATTATGTTTGGAAACATCTTTTTATATATAAAGATCTTGAGGGAACGATGCCAGCAGGTGCAACAGCAAAAGATCGTCTTTATGTAGGAAAGGATATTAAAGTAAAAGTTGATGCTGGTCCAACAGGAAAAAGTGTTGCTGGAGGATACCTTGATTATGCCGGTAAAGATGGAGGAAATATTGTTTTTACTGATACTCTTGTGCCTGCTGTAACTGATATCAAACTCAAACTTACTGCTTCGCATCTTTGGGATGCACTTGGACTTCCTTTGACTGCATTTAATGATTCAACTAGAAAAGGGAGTATTCGTTCTGTCACAGAAAGAGACTTTCAACCATTTCAAAAATCTACAGTTCAGTTGCATGACCAAAATGGAAGACCTATTTTGGATCATGGACAAATAGCTGAGTATTTTGGCACGAATCCTGTAGATATTCCAAACTGTTACGCATGCCACTCTCGCGAAGGAAAAGCGGCTAAAATGGCACGTGAAGAAGGTTTAGGCTCTTCGGATAAAGAGTATGCATACTGGAAAACATATCCGGATGAGAGTGAATATATGGCAAGACTTTCAGAAGCTTCCATCAATATTTTAAGTATTCATGATAAACATCATGGAACATCGTTCTTGAGTCATTATGATCCAAATGCATCTTCAAACCGTTTAGGTAAGACAGGCGAGATCAACTGTGCAGATTGTCATGGTGATAATGTTTCTGGAAATCTACAAGAACCTCGTCCCGGTGCGACTGGATATACAACTGTCAAAGCAAAACCACTCTCAGAAGCTATTCATGGTTTTCACTTAGGTATGGTTCCGATGCCTGATGGTGCAGCTAGAAGTCAAGCATGTCAATCATGTCATCCAACACACTTCCAAGATCCATCAATGAATGATGATACAAATCCACTTCGTGTGGCTGATCGTTATGGTGAGGGACGTTTTAATGATAAAGATATTCGTACAAGCGGCGGTGGTTGTTATGTTCGCCGTGATGCACATACAAATCCAAATGCAAAACCACCTTTTTTCCTAAATGAAGTCGGCAAGTATCTGTTAACAAATGTCAGTAAAAAAGATGAAAAAGGGAAAGATACAAAAGAGCTTAGAGGATTGTATTGTACAAATTGTCATACAAAAATCGCTCAAGGGCTTTATAAAGCAGATGATTTAAATGATGCAGCGACACATGATGGAAAAACACTTCGTAATAAAAGTTTAAAAGAGATCGTAACTGCACTCGCTGGTGGAGATATGAAGGAATTTAATGCCTTAATTGATCCTAAAACGACAGGTAAAAATGAGGTTCAAGCTTATTATAGCGCCCATGAATCTTCAATACTTGTAAAAAATGTTGGAAAAGATGGTAAACTTGATCTCAAACCTTGGAACCATCCAACGGGTGGAGCAGTTCCGTATGGCGCTGCTTCTGGTGGCAATGATTGGTGGTTAAGTGCGGCTGAGCCTCACTGTGCGGATTGTCATGCAGCACCATTTGTTGAAAGTATGGGTGGAGAATACTTCCCAATCGATCAACCAAACAAACATTCACTCTATCGTTACTCAAAAGGTCATGGGGATATCGCATGTCAATCTTGTCATGAGTCTACACACGGACTTTACTCAACACGTTATGATGGTAAAAATAGAACAGTCGATGTAACAACACATGAACAAGCGCTTCAGTATAGTCCTGATGGCAAATATGCTGGTCCAGTTACATGTGTAGCATGCCATACTGTAAATGAGAAAGGTGTTCCTGTGCAACTTAAAGGAACGGCGTATGAAAAAGATTACTGGGCTTCTGTAACTTTGGCACACTTCATGAGATCTGGTGATCAAAAAATGGATGTTAAACAGTTAGTAGAGAAATTTCCATACAAAAAATCTGCTCACATCGTTGAGACGACTTGGAAATAAATCTTCACTCTCGATAATAAAATTTTCATTCAGCAAATGGGATTTCCATTTGCTGAACCTTCATTTAACACCCTCTTAAAGCTCGCTCTGCTATAATCGTATAAAATATTTCAGTAGGATACAGTATGGGTAGAGCTTTTGAATATAGAAAAGCGGCGAAGATGAAGCGCTGGGGAAATATGTCTAAAGTATTTCCAAAACTTGGAAAAATAATCACTATGGCAGCAAAAGAGGGTGGGGTAGATCCGGATATGAATCCGAGACTTCGTACAGCGATTCTCAATGCCAAAGCTGAAAATATGCCAAAAGATAATATTGAAGCGGCTATTAAAAGAGCAAGTGCAAAAGATACAGCCTCTATGGCCGAAGTAAACTTTGAGGGTAAAGCGCCTTTTGGAGTTCAGCTATTTATCGAATGTGCAACTGATAATAATACACGTACAGTTGCAAATGTTAAATCAACACTCAGCAAAAATGGCGGAGAGCTTCTTACAAATGGTTCTTTAGAATTTATGTTTTCGCGTAAAGCTATATTTGAGTTTGATAAGCCAGAAAATATAGATTTGGAAGAGTTGGAACTCTCTCTCATTGATGCTGGTCTTGAAGAGATTGAAGAGGAAGAGGGTATTGTTTTAGTAACAGCTGATTATAAAGACTTTGGAAATCTTCAGAGTGCATTTGAAGCTCTTGGTATTGAGCTTAAAAAAGCTGTTTTGGAACGTGTAGCAAATACTCCTATCGAGCTGAATGATGAGCAAATGGTAAGCATCAACAAGATCATCGATAGACTTGAAGATGATGAAGATGTTCAAAACATCTTTACAAATTTTTCATAAAATTTTTTTTACATGTAAGAACTTTTCTTACATGTAAGCTTTATTATGTACTTCATAAACTCCCATTTTACTGCAACTTACGAAGAAAAACAATCAAAATTTATAGCACATCTTATCCCATACAATCTTTATCAAACGACACTGCAAAGTTTAAAGGCAGAGCATCCAAAAGCGAGACATTTTGTGACTTCATACAGATATCTCAATGAATTTGATCAAATCGTCGAGCATTCAAGTGATGATGGAGAGCCAAAAGGGACTTCAGGAAAACCGACTTTATCCGTGTTGCAAGGACATGAACTTATAAATATTGCTGTCATAGTTGTACGCTATTTTGGCGGCACAAAACTCGGTACAGGCGGACTTGTACGTGCCTATAGTGATGCTGTTAATATGGCAGTGAATCTAGCTGAACTTATCCTTTATAAAAAAGAAAAAACAGAGATGATCTCACTTTTATATAGTGATATAGGAAGAGTAGAATATGAATGTTTACAACTGGAAATTACAATAATAGAAAAGTTTTTTGACTCAGATGTACGCTTTAAGATTCAAGCAGAAGAGGAGACCTTGAAGACCTTACATACGAAGTTAGAGCGAGTAATTGTTTCCCTCTCTTAACTCTCTAGTTTCTCTAAAATAGGTATGTCCCATAAAGATAATATAGTAAACTCCAGTAAAAAGAACTGCAAAAGGGATCAGTGAAACAAGGTAGAGAAGAAATGTTTTGATTCGTATCTCTGTCCCCGCAAAAAACATAATCTTTTTATACTCATTTTTTGTACTGATATTTGATGCCACATCATAAGTCAATATTTTATGAAAGAAATAGTACATTGGAAGATTGAACATAATCACGTTTAGTATCGGCACAAAGTAAAACGGGATAAAAAGCAAGAACATAGTAAGCATAATAACAAACCATCTAAATATTTTTATGATCGACCAAAAAAAGTTATCATACCCCTTCATTTCTATATCGCTATAGTGTTTTTGATGTATGTTTTTGAGAATAAAGGGTGTTAAAAAGGTGATGGCAATAAGAGATATAAAGATAGTCATAATAAGGGCAAGCATACTACCCATGGTGTAGATCAAGAAGGTTACTATCCACGATGTTAGGGCATGGCTCATAAGAAAACTCAGTATTGAAGAGCTTTGAAAGTCAACACCTGTTGTATCTATAGTTTCTAATCCGTCAATAATAGTTGTTTGTGATTGATGTACATGAAATGTTGCATGGCGCAGATCTTTTATTGTCAAATGTGCAAAGTAAAAGACAATTGTATAGACAAGGATAAGAGCAATAAAAAATGGAGCGATTGAGAATTTCATCATCTTTAGGGAAAAAAAATCTTTGATACTGGTGATAAAAATATTATCGTTTGTCAACGTTTACTCCATAATTTTTCATTTAATTTTAACTCCATGACGAGCGAAAGTGTCAACTGGAGCATTTTGATATATTTCATCGCTATTTTGTACTCTAAAAGCGAACTAAAAATAGAAGGCTCAAAAAGATCTTTGTCGTATGCAACTGCTAGATTCATCAGTTCATCTTTAATAGAGAGATACAACGGCTTTGCTATGCTCTTTTTAAGATCTAAAATACGTTGCATCATCGAGTGTAAAAGGATATCTGGCTTCTATCTGGTCAGTTCCATACACAACAAACTCTTTTTCAAACTCCGGATTATCCATCTTTACAGGTTGGCTTCTACTGAAATTATTTGACTGCAAACAACTGTCTATAAACGAACCAAATAGGCTTTGAGCATTATCAGGCAGAATTATAGTAGAATTTGAAAAATGCTTGTTAAACGACGTGACAATAAAAAGTCCTTCAATCTCCTCTTTAAAAGTTTCAGAACTTAATAAAAGTTTCTTGGTCGATTTTATAAGTCGAATTGTAGCGAAGATTTGGCTTATTCGCATATGAGCGAAGCTGTGTGACTTTTTCTAAAGTAGATTTTTCAAACTCTATGTACTGCGAAACTGATGCGACAAGGTTTGGGATAAGGTCATAACGCTTTTTTAAAACTGCGTCTACTCCTGCGAAGATATTTTCTACTTAATTTTTCTTGCTCATGAGAGAATTGTACATGCGCAATAGCCCCGAGGATGATGAAGAATGTTGTATCTTGCTTTTTTATTTATTCGATCATTTTTTTAATGAAAAATTTTTGGCGATAGCTTCAGCACATAAAACTCCAGAAGCAAAAGCAAACTGAAAGTTATAGCCTCCTCGTTCCCCTAGAACATCTAAAACTTCGCCTACAAAATAAAGATTTTTAGTTTTTTTGGATTCAAAGGTTTTTTCATCTATTTCTAATGTATTGATTCCGCCGCCGCAGACTTCAGCATGAGAAAATCCGTGGGTATCGGTCACTTTAAACTTCCAGTTTTGGAGTTTATTGATAAGGGTTTTTACCATTTTTGTGTTTACATGCAAAGCTTTTGCGTTGGGGTCAATACGTGTCTCTTTTAAAATTACTGATACCAGTTTCGCAGGTAAAATTGCGCCTAAAACGGTAGAAGTTTTATTTTCTGGGAGTGTTTTGCAGAGGTTTAAGATCTGTGCAGAGAGGGATTGCGCATTAAAATCTCTTAAAAGATTGAGTGATATTTCGACATTTTGAAAGTTTACAAGCGCTTGTGAAGCGATTTGGGAAATATCAAAGATGGCAAGACCTGAAATACCGTATTTTGTAAAAAGTAGATCTCCCTGCATTGTTTTTTCTTTCAATCCATCAACATAGATTGTAACTTCTCCATCGATCTTTACACCACAAAGCTCTTCATGTAACGATGAATGCAGATGCAGTCCTACTAGTGATGGATAGGTAGGGATGAGTGTATGTCCAAATGCAGATGCAAACTTAAGTCCATCTTCGTTTCCGCCAAGCTGAGGGTATGCAAGAAGTCCTGTGGCGACGATAACTGCGTCATAGTCTGTATAGGTCTTATCCTTACATGTAAGAGTGAAATTCTTCTCTTTTTGGATAGATTGGATTTTACACTCATTAAAAACTGTGACGTCTAAAAGTGATAAAGCCTCTTCAAATGCCGTTACAACGCTTTTGGCTTCATAAGAAAGTGGAAAAGTCCTTCCATCCTCTTTAGCAGAAAACAAGATACCGATGGAGTTCATAAAGCGCTCCAATTCATGATAGCCAAAGCGTTTGAGTGTTGGTTCTATGAAGCTTAGATTCTCAGAGAAATAATTGGATTTAGATACAAACTTGTTCGTGATATTACAATGTCCGTTACCTGAGACAAGGATCTTTTTACCGTTTTTTGTGTTTTGCTCAAAGAGATCGACTTTGATATTGTTTCTTGCAAGAATGACGGATGCGGTAAGACCTGCTGCACCGGCTCCGATAATAGCTACTTTTTTCATAGCAAAATTATAGCTGATTATCAAAGTAAGTAGGGTCTTTGCGTTTGTACCCGCATATCGACGATGGCTCTGCCGATTGTAAAATGGTATAAAGATTGGTAAGAATTATCTCTCAAACCTAAAAGCTGATGCATGATGTCATCTAAAAAACAGCCGATTCCCGTGGCACTCAGACCCAAAGAGGTGGCTTCGAGGTAGAGTTGTTGTCCGATTGCACCGCATTCATAATAGAGTTCTTTGTACTTTTGCGGATTTATTTCACTTAAAACAGAGGAAAATTTACAAATCATCCCAAGTGAAAAAGCTCCATCTTTTGCAATATCTTGAGAACAGGAAATATCTTTGGCAATGGCTCTATAATCTCCCTCTTTTAAAAGATAAAGATGCTCATAAACCCCATTCCATGCAAAGTTTGTATCAAGATTTTTTTTGAGGTTTGTAAGATCAGCAGAGTCACGAAGATAAAGATAAAGACCGCTTTGTAATCCATCTACATCGTGGACAAAGACGGCAAGATGTACATCGGCTTTTTCATGATAAACACTTTCTAAAATAGTTGTAAATTGCTCTTTTGTGATTTTTGTACGGTTCGCATCCATCATCTGTGCACTTCGTCTTTTAAGTACAATATCTTTTGCTTCATTACTTGGAGTTCTGCTGTTTTTTTGGCTTATATGTAGAGGTGTTTGTGAAGTTGGTGTAAAGTGTGTCGCTTCGTTTATCGTGTCTAAAATCTCCCAATAATGGTGCGTAGGACTGAGCCTATTGGCGATTGTATGCTTATGTGGCTTCATATCTTGAAGTAAAGTTTCAAGTTCACATGTAATGTCTTTCTTTTTTGAGATAAGCAATAAAATATCACTTTCTTCATTTTCAATCTCTGTAAAACGGAGTTTTTGGTCAAAACCAAAAAGCGTATCTATATTTTTTATGTCGCAATTATCAACTAAAGAGATATCCCATCCCAGCATTTTTGCGCTTACGCATAAGGCTTGTAAAGCGTGTCCAAGATCGAGCTGAGTATAACGAAAAGAGCGCTCTCCATATTTCCACGCTTCACGCCAGATGATAGAACTTAGTGAGACCAAAAAGCTTTCTTCAGGCAGTTCATCCCAAAAAGAGGTGTTAAATTCACTTAAAATTTCTAAAGAATGATCATAAGGTGCGTAATGAGAAATGGTAGTTTTATCAGATATTTTATTTTGTGGAGGAAGGATGATGTAGCCCTCTGTCGGTTGCAGATTTCCACTTGAAGCATTACATCTTAAAGCCCAGGAGGTTCCATTTGCACTCTTATATGCTGAGATTGCTAAAGAAAATTGAAACAATTGAGAGATAGATTCTATGCATAAAGGTGCTTGTGGAACGCTATTTTCTTCCCACAGAAGATGATAGGGCGGAGTTGTGTTTTCCAACGCCAACGGTAATCGCACTTTCGTTATACCTTTGTAGCTTCGAAACGGATCAGGCTGAGTTGCCCAGTCCATATAGCCTAAAGATGCAGCATAACGATTTGGATGATGTTTGGTTCTTTGATGATATTCTAGTATCTTATTTAAATTATTCATTTGGTGATTATGCAAGAAAATTATTAAAAATATGGCTAATAAAAAGAGTTTAATTTTTTGTTCAAGGCTGCAAAAAGATTAATTTAATGCAAGTTGCACTATAATCCCACAACTATTTCAAGACAGGGGCATACTCAAATGGGTGAATTATTTACTTTTTTTGGTTTGATTTCAGAAGACCATACGTTCATTTTTATAACGCACATGCTTTTAACAGCAGTGATCGTTCTTATCTTAGCAAAAGTTGCTATGTCAAACTTACGCTTAGTTCCAACAGGAACTCAAAATGTATTTGAAGCATATCTTGGCGGCGTAGTTGCTATGGGTGCAGACGTTATGGGTAAAGAGGAATCTCGCCGTTACCTTCCACTTGTTGCTACAATCGGTCTTTTTGTCGGTGTTGCTAACCTAATTGGAGTTATTCCTGGTTTTGAAGCACCTTCTGCTTCACTTAACTTCACTTTAGCATTGGCACTTTTAGTGTTCTTTTACTATAACTTTGAGGGTATTCGTCGTAATGGTCTCATCACTTACTTCGCTCACTTTCTTGGACCTGTTTGGTGGTTGGCTTGGTTGATGTTTCCAATCGAGATCGTTTCTCATATTTCTCGTATTATCTCTCTTAGCTTCCGTCTTTTCGGTAATGTTAAAGGTGATGATATGTTCTTAATGGTAATCCTTATGCTTGCACCTTGGTTCTTGCCGATTATCCCATTTGCATTGCTTACATTTATGGCATTCTTGCAAGCGTTCATTTTCATGATGCTTACATATGTTTATCTTGGTGGAGCGATCGCAGTTTCTGAAGATCACTAGAAAACTCTATTATGCGAGAATCTTTATTTAACAAAATCCTTAGTTTCTTGCATGGTGCCTCAATTGCTTTTATAGCGTTGGGTGCTTTCGCTACTTTTACTTATTTTTCCCCTTTTGGACTTGCTCCAGCTTTATCACTCTCTTTTGTATTTATCTTTATCTCTTTAGTTATTATTCTCTGGATTGACTCTATCAATGTAAAAAGAATGACACTTAGTGAGATGAAAAGACAGACAGAGATCTTAGAAAGAATGGAAAAAACCCTTCATGATAAAGAGCTATCTGATAACTGATCCCGAATTTTACGGGAGAAATCTTATTACTTTTATACAAAAACTTTCATTTGCAATCGATAAAAACAGTGTTGATTTTGCTCTTTATCGAGATAAAAAAAATCTTGAGTATAAAGTTTTTGCTAAAGATTTTGTCCTTACATGTAAAGATAAAAACATTATTCCGCTTTTACATCAAGATTATAAATTGGCAAAAGAGTTAAATGCTTTTGGTGTTCATCTGATATCTACACAATTTGATGCTATAGAAAAAGCAAAAAAACTCGGATTATTTGTAGTGATAAGTGCTCACACCTTAGAGGAGATACAAAAAGCGCAGGATTTAGGAGCAGACGCAGTGACATTTAGTCCGATTTTTAACTCTCCAAACAAGGGAAAACCTATCGGTTTAGCTCCTTTAAAAGAAATACAAGGTAAAATAAATATCAAAATAATCGCACTAGGCGGGATTACAACAGAGGAGCAGATAAACGCTGTGGAATCTTGCGGAGTTTTTGCATATGCATCGATAAGAAAATTTATATAAGGTTTATAAACAATGTTTGAAACAGTCATAGGACTTGAAGTCCATACACAATTAAATACAAATACAAAACTTTTTTGCTCGTGCCCGACAAGTTTTAATCACACACAAAATACAAACACCTGTCCAACATGTCTCGCACTTCCTGGAGCACTTCCTGTTTTTAACAAAGAGGTTTTAAAAAAAGCGGTTATGTTTGGAACTGCAGTAGGGGCTACGATCAACAGAACTTCTTACTTTGATCGTAAAAGCTACTTTTATCCAGATAGCCCATCGGCATATCAGATCACTCAACTTTATACGCCGATAGTAGAGCATGGAAAACTTGAGATCGATTTTGAAGATGGAAGTAAAAAAATTATTGGAATCAACCGTGCGCACATCGAAGCGGATGCTGGGAAAAATATCCATGACGGCGATATTTCAAAAGTAGACTTAAACCGTGCTGGAACACCGCTTTTGGAAATCGTTTCAGAGCCCGATATGAGAAGTGCGGATGAAGCGATTTTGTATCTCAAAAAACTTCACTCTATTGTTAGATACTTGGATATTTCCGATGCAAATATGCAAGAGGGTTCATTTCGCGTAGATGTCAATGTCTCGATTCGTCCTAAGGGTGACGACAAGCTTTATACTCGCGTTGAGATCAAAAACATCAACTCATTTCGTTTTATCCAAAAAGCTATCGAACTTGAAGTAGCGCGCCAGCGTGAGGCTTGGGAAGATGGTGTTTATGACAAAGAGATCGTTCAAGAAACGCGTCTTTTCGATCAGACAAAACAAGAAACTAGAAGTATGCGCGGTAAAGAGGAAGCGGCAGATTACCGTTACTTTCCAGAGCCTGATCTTTTAAAAGCTGTGGTTACTGATGAGATGTATGCGATAGCAACACAAATTCCTGAACTTCCAGATGAGAAGAAGCTACGCTTCGTGAATGATTTTGGGATGAATGAATATAACGCTTCTGTAATCACTTCAACTTTAGAGATGGCAAAATTCTTTGAAGAGATGATGCAAGAGGGAATCACGGCTAAAAATGCAGTTACATGGCTTACAGTGGAACTTCAAGGGCGTTTAAAAGGGGGTATGAATCTTGAATCGTCACCTCTGGATGCGAAAAAACTCGGAACTATCGTGAAACGTATCGAGGATAATACTATCAGCGGAAAAGCTGCAAAAGATGTACTTGACTATATGATGGAAAACTGCTCAGATGTAGATGAGACAATCGAAAAACTTGGTCTTAAACAAGTAAGTGATACAGGAGCAATCGAAGCGATGATAGATGAGATTTTAAACGCAAACCCGGAAAAAGTAGCAGAATACAGAAGCGGAAAAGATAAACTCTTTGGATTTTTCGTAGGACAAATCATGAAAGTTTCTAAGGGAAGTGCAAACCCTCAAACGGTTAATGACCTTTTAAAATCTAAATTAGCTTAGTATGGAGCTTTTAAAGCGTTTATTTATCAGGGCTGTTTTTGCGTTAAATGGTTCAGATAAATATTCACATTTTAAGCATATTGTTTATAATTTTTTAGAAAACGATCAATTTCGTTTTAAAAAATACATTGACTTTATGATGATTGTTTTGATCTTTACAAGTGTTTTTATTCTTGTTAAAGAGGTGAAAACTACCATAGATCCAGATTTGAAATTTTTTAATGATTATATTATTTCTATTATCTTTATGATTGAATATGTATTGCGTCTTTGGGTTTATGACAGCTCCACAGCTATCGTTATCGCCCAATATGAAAAAGACACGACACTCTCAAGAAAGTTTAGACTCAGACGCGCACTCTTTAAAGTATTTTTATCTAAATGGAAACATATACGTTCCATAAGCTCGATTATCGACCTTCTTGCAATTATTCCTTTTTTCCATGAGTTAAGACTTTTACGTATTTTTATTCTTTTTAGAATATTTAAACTTTTTCGCTATACGAGAAGCATAAAAACTTTTGGTTCTGTTCTCTCTGCTAAACGCTTTGAATTTATTACCCTTGTTATGTTTGCTTCAATTATTGTTATTGTATCTTCTGTTTTGGTATATGTGATGGAAGCGAACAATCCGCATTCAAAGATCAATACTCTTTTTGATGCTTTTTATTGGGCGATTGTGACTATGAGTACGGTTGGATACGGAGATGTCGTAACTGTGAGCGAAGAGGGAAAACTGGTTGCTATCATCGTCATCATGTCTGGAGTAGCAGTGATGGCATTTACGACTTCTCTGGTTGTTTCTGCTTTTACAGAGAAGATCGAAGAGATAAAAGAGATCAAAAGTATTGAAGATATTACAAAATTAAAAGGGATCTACCTTATTTGTGGATATAAAGAGATAGGTCGTCAAGTTGCACTGAAATTAAAAAGCAATGGCTCAAAAGTTATTATTTTGGATAAAGATGCCAAACTGGTAAAAGAAGCTATAAAGGATGAGTTTTTGGCCTTTGCGCATGATGCTGGACTGCTAAGTACTTATGAAGATCTTCGCATTAATTTTGCAACACAAGTACGATCGGTATTATGTTTAGATGATACGGATGTGGAAAATATTTATACTACTTTAACGGTGCGTTCTATGTCTAAGCATGTAGAGATTATCTCAATTTTAGAGTCAAAACAAAATAGAAAAAAACTTGAAATGGCTGGTGTGAGCAAGATAATCTTTTCCCAAGAATTTATTGGTTTGATCGCAAAAGAATATATTGGTCAGCCTGTTGCCTTTGATTTAATCCATGCTCTGCGGTCCGAAACCAATGGAATTCAGATCTCTGAGATATTAGTAGATGATGTTATGCTTCGCTATCATGGAGATTTAACTGAGATAGAGTGTAGAAAATATAAACTTTTGATGCTTGGAATCTATAAAAGTGCTTCGAAAAGATTTTTATTTAACCCTATAAATAGTACACATTTAGAGAGCGGAGATATGCTTATTATCGTAGGTGATTACGTATTTATTGAAGAATTTAAAAAACATCTTCACAAAAAGAGTTAGGGTATGAAGTCAGCTGTCATCTTTGGATATAACGAGTTTGCGTTAGAAATTGCACAAAGTTTGAAAACAAAATATAGCGATATCACGCTTTTTGTTCTTGAAGATAATGATAGAAATCTCTTGAAAGATAAAGGTTTTAAAGTCTCAAAATTTGATCTTAGTGATGATTGGTCGATGTTTGAAATAGATTATGATCTTGAACACTTAATCGTCTTTTGTGCCTTACAAGAGAGTTCTGAAAACATCTTTTTAACTATATCGCTTCGTGCTACTTTTGAAAACTTGTTGATTATTGCTCTCTCAACTGATCAGGAAAGCGGTAGAAAGCTTAAAATGGCCGGAGCAAACAAGATCATTCCCATAACGCAAACGACGGTCAATATTATCACCGAGATGTTAGAACGTCCGTTTGTAACAGAGATTTTAAATAATATTTTATATGCGGATAAAGATCTTAAAATTGTGCAATGGACTCTTCATGAAGGTGTTGAGTTTATTGGAAGTAATATCGAAGATATAGATTGGAAATATAAATATGGTTTGGTTGTTTTGGCTGTTATACGGGAAAATCTTGACACCTCTTTTATCTATACAAAAAAAGCTAATAGTGAACCTTTACGTCAAGGGGATGTTTTAGTAATTATAGGATTTAAGTATGATATTGCAAATTTTGAATCAATGTATAAGGGTGTGATAGAATGAAAATAGGTATCATAGGAGCTGGAAAATGGGGAACTGCACTTGCCTTTGCGCTTGCAGAGAAAAATGAGGTTTATATAAGCTCAAGAACTCCAAGAGAGATGGAAAATTTTATTTCTATTGATGAGATTTTAAAGCTTGAATATTTAGTTATCACAATTCCCGCACAACAGATATCGCAGTGGCTTAAAGAGCATTTTATATTTTCTGGACAGAAGATACTTGTGGCTTCCAAGGGGATAGAAGCAAGCAGTGGCAAGTTTTTAAATGAGATTTATGGTGAATATCTTCATGATGAAAATATCTGCTTTTTATCTGGTCCATCATTTGCATCAGAAGTGATGCAGTCTCTTCCGACTGCTTTAGTTATTAACTCGACAAACGAAGAACTCAGTGCAAAATTTAGTTCTTTTTTTCCATCATTTATAAAAACCTATAGTTCTACTGATGTTATGGGTGCAGAAGTTGCTGGTGCATATAAAAATGTGATTGCAATCGCCGCTGGAATATGCGAAGGACTTTGTCTTGGTAAAAATGCTGCCGCTTCTTTGATCGCTCGGGGACTTGTGGAGATGCAAAGATTTGGACACAATTATGGAGCAAAAGATGAAAGTTTCATCGGTCTCAGTGGTGCGGGAGATCTCTTTTTAACAGCATCTTCAACGATGTCAAGAAATTTTAGAGTTGGTCTTGGTTTAGCCTCTGGCGAATCCAAAGAGGACATTGTTACAAAATTAGGTGAAGTAGCAGAGGGAATCGGAACAGCGTATGCTCTACATGTAATTGCAAATGAGAAAAAAATATATCTGCCTATAGCTACAGAAGTGTATAAAATACTCGAAGGAAAAGACCCTAAAGAGAGTTTAAAAGACCTGCTTTCACGGTAGTTTATTTTTGTAAATTTTGAAATGAACAATTCAGAAGTTGTGAACAATGTATAGCTTAGTAGGTTTTTTTCTTTCAAAAAAGAAGGACTACAAAAAGACAACTAAAGCTTTCTCGAGAATGCAATACACCTCATTTCGCATGCAACCAAAAGAAAAAGATACTTTGTTTCCTAAAGAACAATTTGTCCAGCAACTTCAAGATAATGGCAATCTTTTTGTCCATGCTCCATTTAAGATAATTACAAAAGGAATTTTTCTGCCACCGAAGAGCAAAACAGAGTGAGCTTATAATAGATAATCCATTTTACACTCTTCATGGCACAATAAAAAAGTCAGGTGCTATATGCTAGGGGGAACTAAGAAGTAGGTTAGTCCATGTAGAATTGTTAAAAATGGTCCACATAAATATGAATCAAGGTATTTCAATATCAATATTTTAAAAAGTAAAACAATGCAACTAAATCTTGAATTGCTCTTTTTAAGCGTTAATCTAACAAAATTTAAATTATACAAAATAAGTTAATTTTAAATATTGCAGGTATAATTTTAGTCGTTTTAATAGCCCAGTTTTTTTGGAAAAATATATTATAAAAGGAATAAAAATGATAGTACATATAGTAGTATTTGATTTTAAAGAGGAAGACAAATATGAGAATATTTTAAAAGTCAAAGAGATGTTGGAGACTTTACCTTATAAAATTGATGAGCTTTTGGAAATGGAAGTTGGAGTTGACTTTAGTCGAAGTGAAAGAGCGTGTGACATGAGTTTGTACTCTACATTTGAAACGCGAGAGGATCTTAAAGTGTATGCAACACATCCCGCTCATTTGGAAGTTTTGGCAGTTATCAGGGAAGTTGTTGAAAAAACACGTGTAGTTGATTACGAAAAATAATCATGGGCTGGACATGTCAATATGATTTTCAAGGATATTGTAAACTATTAAAAGTCCCTTGTGTACCAGGAATCAAGGGGTGCATTATAAACAAAGGAGCAACTGCCATCTTTAGTACAGGCAGTTATGAAGAGGATAAAAAACAAAGTGAACAAAAGAGCGAAGAGATTGATTTTAGTGAACTTGCCAAAAGGAGTTAAGCGTTTTGAATCTCTTCTGCTTTTTTTTTCAATGTTAGAACGAAGCAGCCTTGAAAATATTACTAAATAAATTGAAAATAGTGATACAATTCTGTAAAAAAAGGCAAATGCGTTGAAAAAACCTGTAGGATTTGGTAAAAACTATTTTACGCTTTCAGCCATTCTTGCATACAGTGTTGCACAGCGCCTTACAAGTCAGGTGAATTCAGCTTATACTCTTATCAACTCGCAGCTCTCTTTTAAAGATGAAGAGCTAGATGATGTGGATGATCCGCCAAATCTTTTTGAACTGCCTCTAATTTTAAACACAAAGCCTTGTTACTGTAATCTTTTATTTTCATTACGAACGAAACTCTCTCTTTTAATCAATATTTTTATTCCAAGATGTCCTTTTTACTGTAAATATTTTGCATTTCGTCGTACAGGCGTGCACCCTCCGATCTCTTTTTAATTTTCATTCAATCATTCGTAACAAAAAAATTAAAATAATAGACAAGGATATCTGCATGTCAAAAAATTACGTAACAGGGTTTGCAAGAATAGGTGAACAAAGAGAACTGAAGAAAGTATTGGAAGAGTTTTGGGCAAAGAAAGTTCCATTTAGCGAAGTGGAAAAAGTGGCTTCAGAGTTGAAGCAAAGACACTGGAACTACCAAAACGATGCAGGTATTGAGTATATCAGCTCAAACGATTTTAGTCTTTATGACAATATGCTTGATACTTCTATAATGCTTGGAGCAATTCCACAAAGATTTCAAGAGCTTAAAAATGAAGAGCTTTATTTTACAATGGCCAGAGGAAATGAGTTTTGTGTGGCTATGGAGATGACCAAATGGTTCAATACCAACTACCATTACATCGTTCCAGAACTTACATGTAACGATAACTATACTCTAAATGCGACAAAAATTATCAATGAATACAAAGAGGCAAAAGCTTTAGGCATAAAGACAAAGATCAACCTCATAGGACCACTCACATATTTGGGTCTAAGTAAAAGAGTCGATGGCGGCGACAGTTATGAGTTTACAAACAAGATCGTCGATATCTATGTGCAATTCCTTCAAGAGATTACAAAGCTAGATGATGAAGTTACTATACAGATAGACGAACCGATTTTCGTAAAAGATCTGGATGTGAAAATACTCTCTTTAATCAAACCGACATATGACAGACTTGCATCAATCTCTACAAATTTAAAACTCATTGTTATGACCTACTTTGAACATTCATGCGAAACCACCAAAATACTTGTACATACGCCTATTTGGGGAATTGGACTGGATTTTATACATGGGGAGGAAAATCTCAACTCTTTAGAGCTGATAAGCTATAAAAATAAAACAGTAATTGCCGGTGTTGTAGATGGAAGAAATATCTGGAAAAACAATTACATAGATACTTTGGAACTCTTGGACAAAATAGGCAGTATTATTCCAAACGAGAAACTTCTTATTGCCTCGTCATGCTCACTTTTGCATGTCCCATTTACTTTGCAATATGAAGAGAAGATGGATATAGAGATAAAAAGCTGGCTTAGCTATGGAGTTGAAAAACTAGATGAACTCTCTTTACTCTCAAACATCTATTTTAAAGGTCTGGAGAGTTTAAACACCAAAGATAAAATTCTTTTTTCTCAAAACATAGAGGTCAATAAAGCAAGAAGTTTATCAAGCAAGATTCATAATCAAGCGGTACTTCAAAGAGTACAGAATATCTCAAAACTTCAGCGTGATGGAACATACGAAGAGAGAATCAAACTCCAAAAGGATATTTTACAATATCAAGATTTGGCAACAACAACCATCGGTTCTTTTCCACAAACTTCAGAAGTTCGAGAGGCAAGGTCAGCTTATAAAAAATCGCTTATCTCAAAAGAGCGTTATGAGCAAGAGATGAAAAATTATATCGATGAGTGTGTAGCGTTTCAAGAGGAGATAGGTTTAGAAGTTTTGGTTCACGGTGAACCTGAGAGAAATGATATGGTTGAGTATTTCGGCGAACAGCTTGAGGGATACGCCTTTAGCCAAAACGGCTGGGTTCAAAGCTATGGAAGTAGATGTGTGAAACCTCCTTTTATCTACGGAGATATCTCCCGTCCAAAATCGATGACGGTTGATTGGATTACCTATGCACAAAGCAAAACAGAGCTCATTATGAAAGCAATGCTTACAGGTCCCGTAACAATACTCAACTGGTCATTTGTAAGAGATGATAAACCAAGAAGTGAAGTAGCAGAGCAGATAGCCTTGGCAATCAATGATGAAGTTAATGATCTGCAAAACGCCGGCATTAAGATCATCCAAGTTGATGAAGCCGCGTTTAAAGAGGGATATCCATTGAGAACCGAGAAAATAAAAGCATATGAGAAGTGGGCGGTCGATAATTTCAGACTCTCAGTCAGCAGCGCGAAAAAAGAAACGCAGATACATACGCATATGTGTTACAGCGAGTTTAATGATATCATCAAGACCATAGAAGCGATGGATGCGGATGTTATCTCTATAGAAACAGCTAGAAGTGGTAATGAACTATTGAAGATTTTTAAAGAGGTGGGATACAAACAAGAAGTAGGGCCGGGTGTTTATGATATCCACTCTCCAAGAGTGCCGAGTGTCGAGGAGATCGTAAAACAGATAGAAAAACTTTTAGAAGTCCTCCCAAAAGAGCAGTTGTGGATCAATCCTGATTGTGGTCTAAAGACCAGAAAATGGGAAGAGGTAAAACCTAGTCTTAAAAATATGGTTCAAGCAGTTACAATTGTTCGAGAAAAATTAAAAAAAGACTAATTTTAGGCAATCCAAGTTTTTTAGTAAAGAAAACTTGGGTTAGTAAGCAAAAGGGAAAAGAGCTTTATAAGGCTTGAATTTCTTCTGCTTTTTCTTCGATGCTGAGAAGTTCGTCTACTTTTTGCTCGTAACTCTCTTTGAGTTTTTGGAGCTCTTCGGCTAAAACTGTAATACCGATCTTTTCATAACATGCAGGATTTGAAAGACAGACGTTTTTTTCATCTATGAGTTTTTCTAATTTATCGATCTCTTGAGGGAGCTCTTCTAAGGCGATCTTCTCTTTAAACGTTAGTTTTAGCTCTTTTTGCTTCACTCTCTCAACTGGTTTTTCTTTCGTGCTTTCTTTTTCCATCTCAGAAAGTTCAGCTAATTCATGTTCTAGTTCTAAGTATTCAGAATATTGTTGATGACTCTCTTCGATATTTCCATCACCTTTAAAAATAAAGAGTTTTTTCGCGATCTTATCGACAAAATATCTATCATGACTCACGATGATAACAGCACCAGGGAAGTTTGTAAGCTTCTCTTCTAAGATATTGATTGTTGGAATATCAAGATCATTTGTCGGCTCATCGAGGATAAGAATATCTACTTTTTTTGTAAAGAGTAGGGCGAGTGCTACACGGTTTTTTTCGCCTCCACTGAGTATGCCCACTTTTTTATCTAAAAACTCTCGTGGAAAAAGAAAGTTTTTGAGATATCCGTAAACATGCATATTGTGCCCTTGCACATCGACTCGGTCTCCGCCGTTTGGACAGAAAGTTTCGATAAGGTCTTTAGAATCATCAAGCATCTCTCTATGCTGATCAAAATAACCGATGGTAAAATCACCCTGTTTGATAACTCCGCTTGTCGGTTTTAAGCGTCCAAGAAGTGCTTTTAAAAGGGTAGATTTTCCGCTTCCGTTTGGTCCGACAATTGCTATGACATCTTTTTGTAGGATTCTGGTATTGAAATTTTCTATCAGTTTTTTTTCACCCAAAGTGATGCCGAGATTTTCTACTTCAAAAAGCATCTTTTGTCTATTGACGCTTTTATCACGATTGAAGTGCTTTGCTTCGCGTTCGAGTTCTACACTCATCTTACGTATTTTCGCTGGATTGGTTTTTGCGTCATTACGCAGATCCATCAGACGTGCTTTACGTCCTTCGTTTCGTTTGAGTCGTGCACGTACGCCTCTTGAATACCATTCATTTTCAGATTTGACAAGACGTAAAAGATTGTCATGCTGTTGCTGCATTGTACGAAGAATTTCCTCTTTTTGAGTAAGGTAATCACTATATCCACCCTTAAATTCGCGAAGTTTGCAATCTTCAACCTCAATACTTCTTGTTGCAATACGGTCTATAAAATATCTGTCATGCGAGATAAAAACAAGAGTGAATTTTTCTTTTAGTATGAGCTCTTCTAAAAATTCGACCATATAAACATCAAGGTGATTGGTAGGTTCATCAAGAAGTAAAACATCGGGTTTCTGTAAAAGTAAAGAGGCAAGGGCGACTCGTCGCTGTTCCCCTCCACTGAGCATCAAAACAGGTTTTTCTTCAAACTCTCTGAGTTGAAAGTGATCTATGATACGCTCTATCTTGTCATCTAAACTCCATGCGTTATGGTGATCAAGATAATGTCCGAGTTTGGCTGATTCATCAAGCAGTGCTTTGTTTTCAAAATCATCTGCGAGTAAAAGGGAGAGTTCATCATATCTTATTTTAGCATCGATAAGATCTTTAAGACCATCTTTGACAGCGTCTTTGACGCTTTGTCCCTCTTTAAATTCAGGACGCTGCGAGAGCATCTTTACTTCAAGATTTTGTTTTGTAATACGCTCTCCGCTATCAGCTTCAAGAGAACCATCTATGATCTTCATAAGAGTTGATTTACCACTACCGTTTTTACCAATAATAACGATACGTTCACCATCATCGACATGGAAACTGATATTTGTTAAAATTTTTTGTGCTTCATAATGTTTTGATACATTTAAAAGGTCTACTAATGCCATTGTTTTTTATTCCCTATTTGACGGGCTTTATTAAGCTTTTATATTTATTTTTTTGTTTATAAATAAACTGATTTTTTTAAGAAAAATGATCTTTTTATAGGTGGGATTATAACGATTAGAGCGTTAATAGAAGCTTATTGTATAGAAGTGTCTTTTGTCTGCGGATCCAAAATTTTTTGATCCGCTTTTACTTCATTATTTCACAGATGCTTTTGATTCTGCTAGCAATTTATCCATATGTCCAAATAGTTCGTTACTCGCTTCTTCCATTGTTTTAAAGTTTTGCATCACTGCATCTCTGTTCTCAGACACATGATCTCCATCTTTGATGAATTCAATATTTGCAAATACACTATTATGAACAGTCATATGAGGTGTATTCAACTTTGTATAACTCGGTAAATGAGCAAAATGCGCTTTTCCCACACCACTTTCATACCATTTACCAAGTCTACAATTATGATGATCTGCAAATGTATGCGTTGTTTTTCCATTAAAAAGTGCGCTAAAAGCATTGGTTTTAAAAATAATATGATCGATTTTAGCCAAAGTAATAAAAGTGGAACCCTCAACGATACTAGCTGCCTGTGAAGTTTCAATAGCATCTGTATTAAACTCATAAAGCACATCTCGGAAGTTTTCAATTGCACCACTGGAGTCATTTGCGATATCACTCATAGTTTCTGCATTTGTTTGAATTTCACCTGCATCTTGTTGTAGTGATTGAATGGCGATTCCGATCTCTCCAGTTGCCTTTTGAGTACGTTCTGCAAGTTTCCTTACCTCGTCTGCAACAACTGCAAAGCCTCGTCCATGTTCTCCCGCACGCGCGGCTTCTATAGCAGCATTAAGTGCAAGAAGGTTTGTTTGATCAGCAATATCTTTAATTAAATTAAGAACAGAATTAATCTCATTTGTTTTTTCATTGAGCGCATTAATAGAGCTTGTCGAAACCTGAACCAATTCCAAAAGAGAACCAAGCTTAGCTATGATGATTTCAAGTTCAGATACTGTTTGACTTGAATTGTCGGCTGTTTTCTGACTTATCTGAGCAATATTAGATAGAGCATTAATGCTTTCTCCTAAATCATTTTGTATTATAGTTAATCCACCGGCCACACCATTACCGATTTTTGTTATTTCTGAATTTACAGCTACCCTCTGCATGTGATGATAACTCGCTTCCATGGCATCAATGCCTTTATTGACTAAGGAGCAGTTATATTTGAAAAGACCAGAGAGCCCGTCACTTTGAACACGGCGATAATACAAATCATTGCTAGCGTGTTCGATACTAGCTTGGATCTCGCGCATAAAAATTTCTGTTTGATCGAGAAGATCATTCACATTCCAAGCAAAATCATTCATCTCTGCACGATCATGAATATGAATAATACGAGCTTCGAGATCTCCATGTTCAGCTCTTTTAATAACTGAAGCTACATGAGAAATAGACTCTTTTGCCCAACGGACATTGGCAAATACAATCCATGCCAAAGCGAAATTTAAAAGTCCAAGAATTTGAAGAAAATGAAATCCGTAAAAAATAACCTCAAGAATAAAAGTAAGGACAAAAACTCCTAAAGAAGCTATATTTGCATACTGTGCCTTAGAGAGTGAAGATAAATTCATCATATGTTTTTCCTAGTTGTGCAAGTTGTGTATCGAGAAGTTTTTGTGAGGCTGCTATCCCGCCGCTTTTTTCAGCTGCAAGAAGTGCGTTGTAAAGAGGGATGATGGTTTCTAAAGCAGCTACTTTTGGTTTTCGTCTCACTGAATGATAACCGATGATTTTCCCATTATTATCCATTGAAGCCGTGACATGCGCATATACCCAATAATAATCACCTTGTTTTGTTTTATTTTTAATATAGGCAAAAATCTCTTTGCCAGTTTGAATGTAATCCCATAAAAGTTTAAAAACTAGTTTAGGCACATCTGGGTGGCGTAAAATATTATGAGATGCTCCTATAAGCTCACTCTCTTGGTAGCCTGAAATAGATAAAAACAAAGCGTTTCCATAAGTAATTTTACCTTTTAAATCGGTTTTAGAAACAATAAATTTTTTATCTGAAAAAGTTATTTCGTTATTAGCCATATATCTCTCCTAAATTTGCTGGTATTATGTTACGTTATGGCTTAAACTCTTGTGAATATTTGTTTAAATTTTGATTTAAGCCTCATCTTTTGGTTGCGAACATAGCTGTTTGGCAACAACCCATGTGGCTATCGCCTTATCCGTATAATGAAATTCTCTTTGATTTATAGGGATGACATCATTTCTGAGTTGTGAACGAATGATACCAACAACTAAATAAGTGATAAGTAAAGATGCTCCAGCAAAAAAATAATCGTAAAGATACCAAATAATGACGCCGATGAGTAAAGGCGAATAAGTAAGAAAAAAAGCGAGTAATAAAGCGATGACTTTACACTTTTTACTCTCGATTTTTGGAGTAGGTTCGATAAGTTCTAAAAAGTTTTGATCCGTCACTTAGAATTTTACATCTTCATAACGTTCATATATCCATTCAGCAACAGCTTGAATCTCGTCCTCTTTTAGATGTGTAACGGCTGGCATTACTCCAAATTTTTCAACAGCTCCAGGACGACACATCGCATCTCCGATCATAGGATCTCTAATATAATCTTTTATAAAAGCGATGACAACACGTTTTTTTACATCCTCGTTTTTGTCAGCAATTATAATATTTTCTTTAAGACGATTAGAAACCTCATTCATTGAAGGAGCTTTTAGATTATTAAAATTTGTCATAGTTTCTTTTTTTGTTAAAAGCTCAGCATGGCATTGCTTACAATTATTTTTATATATCTCATATCCTTGATCGCCAAAAGCGACAGATGAGAAAAGAAGAAGAGAGACCAATAAGTATTTCTTCATAATTTTTCCTATATGGTAAGATGGTGGCAATTCTATCATTTAAATATTAAAGAAGCGTTAAGTGACGATAAAAATGATAAAAAAATAAACTTAGTGCGTCAGATTACTTTCTCCTGTTTAACATTGTATTTTTATATTTTGATATTATTACGATACTTAAAATAGAAGGATTTAAAATGTCAGAACCAACATTGGAAAATATCTCAGATTACAATACTCTCAAAGGTCAGAAGAAAAAAATCGTTTGGATTGCAATCTTAGTCGGATTGATTATTGGTGGAATTTATGTTGTAAGTTATACTTATTTTGGTAATGTTAGCGATTCTCTTCCTGTAGAGAAGAAAATAGGAAATGTTCCTGTTGAATAAACTAACATTTACAAAGGTTTTATAAGATGCTTATGACATTGATAACAGTATATTCTCTTTATGTATTAATAAACTTATACGTGAGTACCATGCAAATCGGATATATTTCTAAAGCAAAACGAAAAACTCCGGTTTTGATGGGAAGTGTGGAATATATGAAAGCGGCAAATTATGCTGTTGCTAAAGAGCGTCTTTCTATTGCAAGAACTATCGTTGATTACGTAGTTGTCTTAGCTTGGCTTTCATTTGGAATTACATATTTAGACAACGCTGTTTTTATGCAAGATGACTCTCTTCAAACAATTGTAGTCGTGCTTGGTTTTGTCTTGATAAACTCTTTAATCTCGTTGCCTTTTTCAGTTTATGAAAAGTTTAATCTTGATGAAAAGTTTGGATTTAATAAATCCACTGTCGGACAGTTTATCAAAGATACCTTGGTGACACTTGTTTTGAGCATTCTTTTTGGTGGAATAGTTATTTGGGGTATCTACTTTATTATGAGTACATTTACACTTTGGTGGTTTTGGAGTTTTGTCTTTATCTTTAGTGTGATCGTTTTGATAAATATGCTTTTCCCTACCATCAGAGCACTTTTCTTTGACAAGCTAACACCGCTTGAAGATAAAGAATTGGCAACTGATATTCAAAAACTCATGGATGCAACCGGCTTTGTAAGTAGCGGAGTTTTTATAAGTGATGCCAGTAAAAGAGATGCAAGACTTAACGCATACTTTGGTGGTTTGGGTAAAACAAAAAGAGTTGTTTTGTTTGATACATTGCTTCAAAAGCTTGAAAAAACAGAACTACTTGCTGTTTTAGGTCATGAACTCGGTCATTTTGCTCATGGAGATATCTATAAAAATATGGCTATGATGGGGGCAATGCTCTTTGGGATGTTTTTTATTTTTGGAAATCTTTCTGAGAGTTTATATCTTGAACTTGGTGTCTCCCAGTCACCCTCTATAGTCATGATCCTATTTTTGATTTTTATGCCGCTTCTTGGCTTTGTTATGATGCCAATAATGGGAATGGTAAGCCGACATAATGAATATGAAGCAGATAAAATGGGAGCGAAACTTAGCGGAATAGGCGGTGAGCTCTTCCTTGCGAACGCTTTGAAAAAACTTGTGACTGAAAATAAAAGTTTTCCTCTTTCACATCCTGTGTATATCTTTTTTCATTATACCCATCCACCAGTCATTGAAAGACTCAAAGCTTTGGGGATGGATATTGCTAGCGACGATAAAACAGCTTTAGAGGGTGCATGTCCGACTATAGAATAGTAGATCTTCAAAAAGAGCTTGTTGCTGTTTTGGATGGCAAGATTGAAAGAGCTGCTCGTGAAGTGCAGCTCTTACTTATGAATGTTTATGCTTGCGATGAATTATGGCTCATGATGCATAAAAATGATCTTGCTTTACATGCAGATTTACTTTTTGAGCAAGCAAAAAGACGTGCCAAAAATGAGCCTTTGGAATATATCATAAATCATGTCAGCTTTTATTCTCAAGAATTTTTTATCGATTATGGCGCGCTGATTCCAAGACCTGAGACAGAACTTCTTATCGATGAGGTTTTAAAACGTGTAACTCATAAAGAGGGAGAATTCACCTTTGCTGAAGTTGGAGTCGGAAGCGGTATCATCTCCATCATATTGGCGCAACATCTTCCTAACGCCAAATTTATTGCTGTTGATATCTCAGAGGATGCTTTAAAAATAGCAAGAGAAAATATCAGAAGATTTGGACTTGAAGAGAGGATCGAACTTCGTTTGGGTTCTTTACTTGAACAAATAGACGAAAAGATAGATTTTTTAGTTTCCAATCCTCCTTATATAGCAGATGATGTAAAGCTAGAATCAAATCTTTCTTATGAGCCGCAAAATGCACTTTTTGGGGGAACTATCGGGGATGAGATTATTCAAGAGCTTCTTACAGAGTTTTTAAGAAGAGATATTAACTATTTTAGTTGCGAAATGGGTTATGACCAAGAGGATAAAATAAGAAACTTTTTGCAAGATAAAAGTTATGAAACGATAGATTTTTACAAAGACTTTAGTGGCTTTGATAGAGGTTTTACAATAAAGGCAAACAATGAATAAAAGAATATATGCTGACTTT
Source organism: Sulfurimonadaceae bacterium (assembly GCA_028683835.1). Taxonomy (GTDB): domain Bacteria; phylum Campylobacterota; class Campylobacteria; order Campylobacterales; family Sulfurimonadaceae; genus Hydrocurvibacter. The sequence goes on from JAQUHB010000026.1 coordinate 26,673, forward strand.
AGTTATTTGATTTTATTAGCAGCTTCATTTGGAGCAGTTATGGTTTTAGGTGTTATCGTGGCGGCTGTGATTTTTCATACAGATAGCTTACATGTAGACATTCTGATAGATCGATATAATTCAGGGGTTATCATGAGTGAGATCTTTTTAAGGTTTAGTTATGTAACCTATTTCCTTAGCTTTAGTGTAGCGTTGTATGAAGTTGCTATGTATAAAACGGGGCAAAGGGACAAGATAGCTATGATCTCTGCATTTTTCATTGTGGCTACTTCACTAATGTTCAGTGCTGTGTATGTTCCAAAGATTTTAGAACTTCAAGCTATGGGCAGAGAAGCGACAAGTAGTGATACTTTTGACGCTTTACATGTAGGGAGTGAGCTGGATTTTAAGATACTGGCAGTTGCTCTTTTAGTTCTTTTTATAAGACGTTTAATGCTACTTCGTCTTAGATAGTATCTCTCTTTGTTCCAAATTTTTCTTCCCACCATTCTTGTGGGGAGAGAGAAATCTTCTTTAAATATTCTTCATCAAACGGATATTCATAATTGTTACAGTAAGCAAGAACGGTTTCATACGCTTCATTGATCTGAGCGCTCATTTGTGTGGCAGTTTCAAAATCATCCTTGTTTGTATCAGGATGCCATTTTTTCATAAGATTTCTGTATTTGATTTTTATTTCAAAAAGGGAAGCTTTTTCATTAAGGCCAAGGAGTGTTTTGGCCTTAATTAGTTTTGCAAAGGAGGACAAAGAGGATCAGTCTTGTTGTCTTCTCATGTATGTTGGAACTTCAAGATAATCATCACCGATATCTCCACCAACAACAAGTCTAGGACGTACAACAGCTCTTGGAGCTACTGATTTTACTTCCGGTTCAAAGTTTGTATTATTAGTTTTAAGATCTTTTTCAAAACCTGTAGCAACTAAAGTAATACGTACATAATCCTCAGGGAGCGACATATCTGTAGATGTACCAAAAATAACTTCTGCATCTTCATGAGCACTTTCATGCACGATTTCCATTGAGCTTGCAAGTTCTATCATAGAGAAGTTTGGATGCATGCTAAAATGAACAAGAACACCCATCGCACCATTGATTGACATATTATCAAGTAATGGAGACTCGATAGCTGCTTTGATAGCTTCATAAGCAGCGTTCTCACCTTGATGCTCACCCACACCCATAAGTGCCATACCTTTATGGCTCATAACTGTTTGTAAGTCAGCAAAGTCAAGGTTGATATCATTTTCGCCGCTTGAGAGGATAACACCTGATGTTCCGCTAACAGCTTGTGCTAAAACAGAGTCAACAATTTTGAAACTGTCTTTCATCCCAAGTTTTTTGTCGATGATAGACAATAGCTTGTCATTTGGGATAACGACGATACTATCACTTTCGTGTTTGAGTTCATCAAGACCGATTTCTGCAAGTTTAAGACGTTTTTTACCTTCAAAAGCAAAAGGTTTTGTAACGATTGAGATAGTAAGAGCACCAATCTCTTTTGCGATCTGAGCGATAACGGGAGCTGCACCTGTACCAGTACCACCACCAAGACCTGCTGCGACAAAAACAATATCTGCACCTTGAAGTGCGCTACGAATCTCATCATAATTTTCAAGAGCAGACTCTTTGCCCACTTCTGGCTTCATGCCGGCACCAAGACCTTTTGTCAGTTTTGTACCGATTTGGATTTTTCTTGCAGCGCCTGATTCTTCAAGAACTTGAGCATCTGTATTTACAACGATCATCTCAATATCGTTAACACCTTCACGGATCATATGACCAATCATATTACCGCCGCCGCCACCAACACCTACTGCTACTATACGAGCACCGCTTGCTGCTCTTGCTTCTTCTACTGAAAATGGATCCATTTTATTCACTCCTTTGGTTTGATTGCTTAAAATAATTGTGTTGCCCAGTTCCAAAACTTGGAAACTACGCCGGTTTCATTCGGTTTTCTTTCTCTTGGAGGTGACATCTTTGGTAACTTCGCAAGCTTTGATAGACTTGAGAGTCTTGATTCTGGCTCGCTGTTTTGTGGAGTTACGGGTATCGGCTCTTCTGCCATCGCCTCTTCTAAGGCTGTCTCAAATACGATATCTTGTAGCGGAGCTTCGCTATGATGTCTCATACGTTTGTTAACATCAATCTCATAAGTTGAGTAATTATCAGCAGCATATTTTATAAGACCTACAGCGGCGGCATATTCACCACCTTTTACATCATAAAAAAGGCCACCCATCTCATTTGGTTGTCCAATACGAACTGGCATATTGTCAAAGATTGCAACTGCAAGCTCACGTAAGCCTTCCATATTACTAAATCCACCTGTCAGAACGATACCTGCACCTAAATGCTCTTTGAGCCTACTTTTTTCTATAGACTGAGCGATGATCATTAAAGTTTCTTCTACTCTTGCATAGATAACGTTATGAACAACTTCTAAAGAAACTTCATGAGTGGAGTTTTCATCACCTATAATAGGTAGTTCAATCAAATCATTACTAGGAGTGCTTAGTGAGCCATAGTTCATTTTTACTTTTTCAGCAATATTGAGAGGAGTGTGTAAAGCCATAGAAAGATCACTTGTGATATGGTTTGAACCAACTCCAAGGAAATCATTGTATTTGATAGAATTTCCTGAATGAATTACTATATTACAGGTATTTCCGCCCATATCTACAACGGCAACACCAAGCTCTTTTTCATCAATATTTAAAGTAGCGATTGCAGAAGCGTATCCTGAGAGAATAACATTTTCAACTTCTACACCAGCCGCTTTTACAGCTTTTTTGAGATTATGAAGATTTGATTTTTGGGTTGTAATAATATGCGTTTCAACTTCAAGTCTTGTTGCATTCATTCCAAGTGGATCTTCTATATAATCTTGTTCATCAACTTTGAAGTTGTATGGAAGGGCATGAAGTACTTCGTATTCATTTGGAATATTTGCATTATATAGAGCAGTGTGCATAACGCGATTGATCTCTTTAATTGTTATTTCTTTATTTGGAATATTAACAATTCCACTTGAGTTTAAACTTTTAGTGTAAGCTCCAGAGATAGAAACGACAGCACTTTTAATATCTGTGCCAGCCATACGCTTTGCGTCTGCTATTGCAGTTTTGACTGATTTTGATGCAAGTTCGATGTTGGTTATACTCCCACGTCTTACACCTTGCGCTTTAGCTTTTCCAGAACCTGTGATCTGTATATCGCTATCATTATCGCCTATCTCGGCGATAATCGCGCAAACTTTCGTTGAACCGATGTCTATGGCTAAAACAGTTTTGCTCAAGTTATAGTCCTTCCACGAATATTTCAGTTTTATATTGTTTTCTTAACATCTTTAACAAGTTTTCATTGAGTAAATCTGTTTTAAACTTTAAAACAAGAGAGTTTACATTATCTTTGGAATTATTTAGCAACTTTTGTTCCACAATATTGAAAAGAACGATTTTTTTGTTATCAAGTGTAACAAATCCGCGTTTTTTGTTAGCAGAAAAAAGTTTACCTAAGAACTCTGCTTCCTCCTGTGCGTTTAATCCACTCATTCCCTGTGTGTCTTTTACTGTTATAAAGTCTGTGTTTGTTCCACTAAATGTTGCAACAGAGCTTTGAGCAACTTTTAAAAGTGCGTCTTCCTTTGCAGTTGCCATAAACAGGGCAGTTACTTGAGGTTTTGCTGCTTCAAAACTTTTTTGTACAGATGGGATGATCTTATTGAGTTTAATGATAACGAACTCGTTATTAATCAGTTTTGGTTTCATATAAGCTTTTTGTTGTGTAAGTGTTGCAAGTTCTTTGAGCGTTTCTGGATTAAAGATGTTAGTTGAACCATTAATTAAAGCATTTTTTACAGGGATATTTTTATCAAGTTCCCCTTTTTTAAATGCGATATATGTTTTTAACGATTCTTTTTTTGTTGCGTCTTGGTTGAGTAAGCTTATGATCTGTTCTTTTGCATTAGCCTCTGTTTTTATATTTCCATTGGCATCTGTAAACTGCATTTTATTTGCGTTGTAATAATCTGTAAGTTCAGCAGCTGTGTACTCTTTGTGTGTTGTGGGTTGAACTACATAAGAAACATCATAACCAGCTTCAGTCATAAACTCTGCTTTTTTACTTTCCCAAAGAGTTTTGAGATTGTCTTCAGATGCATTGACATTTACCATAGATGTATCTAATATTTTATAGTTGAGTTTATCAGCTACATTTAAAGCTGTTTGTACAGATTTTTCTTCAAGGGGTGTTGGTGTAAGAGCAAAAAGAGCGAGAGTTTTGGAAATGAGTAGCTCCTTTTTTAATCCGCTTTCATAATCTTTTGTTGTAAGATTATTTCTTGATAGAAGCGTTTTATAAAGTTCTTTGTCAAAAACACCATTCGTAAAAAATGCTTTTTGTGCTGTTATAACTTTTAAAAGCTCTTCATCACTCACCTTAAGCTCATAGCTGTTTGCAAGATTTAAAATAAGTGCTTGATTGACAAGTTGGTTTAAAGCTTGTTTTTGAAGTCCGAACTGTTTTGCCTGTTGCTCATCAAACTTTCCTTGCATCATTTGGCTGAAGTAGTTATATAACTGTGTATAACTTTGTTGTAACTCTTGATTTGTGATCTCAACATTTCCGACTTTTGCTACAGAAGTTGTTTTTTTTCCATAATTATATTGTCCCCAACCAACAACGCCCGCACCAATGAAAGCGATTGTGGATATCCATATTGTTATAACGAGCCATTTACGGTGTTTTTGCATCCATGAAATCATAAAAAATATACCTTATCTTTAAAATTCGCTTATTTTATGATATTTCGTATTAAAGCTGTATAAAATAGGGCTCTACTTGGTATTAATATCTTGCTTTTATGTAGTTTTGGTATGATTTTACAAGAGGATTTGGATTATGAAGAATAAAGAGTTATCACATCAGGATTTAGAGCATATTTGGCATCCGTGTACGCAGATGAAGGATCATGAGTTTTTACCAATCATACCGATAAAAAAAGCTCATGGCGCTTATCTTGAAGATTTTGAAGGCAATAAATATATTGATGCCATCAGTAGTTGGTGGGTGAATATTTTTGGTCATACAAATGAATATATCAATCAAAAAATTAAAGAGCAGCTTGATAATTTGGAACATGTTATCTTGGCTGGATTTACACATGAACCGATTGTAAAACTTTCAAAAAGATTGGTCGCTTTGACACCTGTGGGACTGAATCGATGTTTTTATGCAGATAATGGTTCAAGTGCTATTGAAGTAGCACTCAAGATGAGCTATCACGCACATAAAAATAATGACACCAAGCGGACTCTTTTTGTTTCACTTAAGAATAGTTATCATGGAGAAACGATTGGTGCTTTGTCTGTGGGTGATGTAGAACTTTATAAACAAACTTATGAGCCACTTTTGATCCGTTCTATTCAGACTGAAGTTCCGCGAGATCAAAGTAAAGAAGCTGCAGTTGAAGCCGCAAAGAAGTTTGAAGAACTTTGTGAGAAAAGATCAGGAGAAATATCGGCTCTTATTATAGAACCACTTGTGCAGGGAGCTGGATCGATGCACATGTATCATTACGAGTTTATATCTCTTGTTAGCCTTACATGTAAGCGTTATGGTATTCATCTTATTGCAGATGAAGTAATGGTAGGTTTTGGAAGAACTGGGACTATGTTTGCCTGTGAGCAAGCTAATATTTCACCTGATTTTATGGTACTTTCAAAAGGTCTCACCGGTGGTTATCTTCCCCTTTCCGTCGTTTTAACTACTGATTCCATCTACAACAGTTTTTACTGCGACTATAATGAACAAAAAGCATTTTTACACTCACACAGTTATACAGGAAATGCACTTGCCTGTGCGGCTGCAAATGCGACTTTAGATATTTTTGAAAACAATGATGTTATAGAAAATAACAAAAAAACTGCCGCTTATATGCTTGAAAAATTACAAAAATTTCAAGAATTAAAACAGGTTGCTTCTATCAGACAAACGGGAATGATTTGTGCGCTTGATTTACAAGGCTATGATCCACGAGAGAGAATAGGGTTGAAAGTATATAGTTACGGGCTTGCAAATGGAGTACTTTTAAGACCGTTAGGATCGACGATCTATTTTATGCCACCTTACATCATCACACATGATGAGATAGATAAAATGTTTGCTGTGGCGTACGAAGCGATCTCGCAGCTTTAAAATAGATTTAGTCAAGAACTATATAAGGTCACTGCCACATTGCAGTTCTTTGAGAGACTTTAAAAAGAGCTCTATATTTTTTCCTTCAAAAAGCAAACCATGTTGTGATGCTAGCATATGAATATCAAGATGTTCTATGTGGGCTACCCAAACACGATAGAGTTTGTTTGAACTCATATATTTTTTATGATCTTCAAAGTTAGTAACATGTTTGTAGTCATCGTTAGCAGGAACGATCACTACGCCGTTGTCACCTGAAAATAAGATTTTAGAAACGAAATCATGGAATGAGAAATTACAGAGAGAATGGAGAAAATGTGCAAGCACAAATTGAATGAAGTTATCCCGAAAATGTACTTTTGCACCATGATCTGGAATGGCCATAATCTTACCCATATCTAAAAAGCCATAGTGGCTCATAACTCTCATTCAAAGTAAAGAGATAATGAACTTTGCCGGAGTTGTGGCACTCCATTTTTTCTTGATCTCTAATGTATCAGTTCTATCACTTGAAGTTGTAATATCATCAAAAAATTTATGTAAAAAAAGGTGGAGAGTTTTCTAAAAGCTTTTCACTAGAATTGGTATGAAATACACTTAAAGAAGAATTATGATGCCTGAACTTTTATAAATCACATATAAAAAACCCTTATGTTGGGTAGATTATAAGATAATAAAGATTATGAAGGAATTCAAATGAGCATGAAAGGAAAAGAATCCTTCCATGCAGGAAAGTGAAAACTATTTACCGTTTCCGTAATAAGTAGCTAAATAATCTTCAACAGTTTTTGCATCTTCATCAGATATAGGTGCTTTAAAAGCGTTGATCATCTTATGAACTTTTTCTTTCCAAAAAGCACGAGATTGTGGTCCTTGGTTTAAAATATATCCAAAAGAGTGGCACATAAGACAGTTACCATTGACCTGATCAAATCCTTTACCCATTTTAATTTCATATGATACATATGGAACTTCTATATTTTCTTTTACTTGTGCAAAGAGTGGTGTTAAAGCTATAAGCGCTATTAGTATAATTTTTTTCATCCTATCTCCTTTTATACGACTTCTACAGTTACAACGTCTATACCGTTATATTTGTAGCCGCCATGATTCCATAAAACATTCTGAGCAAGAGGTTGCTCATGTCCAAATTTATCTACAGCTTTTGCCATAATGTTTAATTTACCTAATCTTTTTGGTTTAAAGCTAAATCTAAATGCTCTATATGCGTAACGTCCACGTGCCTCATTATCAAGTATTGATGCCTCCCATGTTTTACCGCCATCTAAAGAAATAAGAACATCTTTGATACCGATACCACTGTCAAAAGCAACACCACGAACTACAAGTTGTGAGTTGATGGCAATTGTAGAATGATTCTCAGGGAAACCGATAACAGACTTAATGTTCATTTTCGTAATCGGTTTTGTCTTTTTAACCAAATGATCTGGCATTTCCCCTTCTGTTGCATTATCTGGAACACGGTAAGCTTCATCCATAAAGAAATGGTGTTGATATTCACTTGTTACAGTGATATTTTTAAGCATTTTAACCCAGCTGTCTGAATAATATCCTGGAAGGATAAGACGTACAGGATAACCGTTAAGATATGGTAAATCTTCACCATTCATTTGATAAGCAACAATAACATGATCATCAAGCTCATCAAGATGGAGTTCACGTACAAAGCCTGGAGTTTTGTAATAAGCGGCAGTTTCCATACCGTTAAATCCTATCCATTGAGCTCCCTCTTTAAGTCCTGCTCTATGAAGAAGATCGCTTAAACGTACCCCTTTCCATTTTGCACAGCCCATAGCGCCACTACCCCATTGAACACCTCCAGTAGCAGGTAAAAATGCTGAACGACTATTTCCGCCACACTGTAAAACAGCCGTAACTTCTACTTGTTCAAAATCATTTTTTAAATCTTTAAGAGTGATAACATAATCTTTTTGTACGAGACCATTGACACTGATAGTGAATTTTTCAGGATCAGTATATGTAGGAATCTCAGGCATGTGCCATCTGACGAAAAACTCATCATTTGGTGTGATTGCTTGAGTAAAAACATCACGTGGTGATTCTAAAAGTGGTGGACGATCTGAATGTGTGATCATTGGTCTTTTTTCAGGAAAATTAAATTTAGATATAGGTCTATTATCGATTGGCTGTTGTATTTTGACTTCACTGCCAAAAGCGCTACTACCGAGAGTTGCGGCTCCCATAACAGCTGCAGTTTTAAAGAAATCTCTTCTCTTCATAAGTGTATGCTCCTTCTTTTTTTTGGAAGTTTATCATAAAACAGTGTTAATTCACATATTAATTTATTAATCTTCTTATTCAATTTTTTTGTATATAATTGTGAAAGTTATAAAGGAAAAGTAATGTTTACACTCAAACAGCTTGAAGTATTTATCTCCTTAGCACAGAAACAAAAAGTAATAGATGTAGCGTCTGAATTCCAAATGAGTCAGTCTGCGATATCTATGTCAATAAAAGAGCTCGAAAAAATAGTTGGTGAAAAACTTTTCGAACGGATTGGAAAACGTTTGACACTCAATGAAAGAGGCATACTTTTTTGGGAACAAGTTGCCTTACATATAGATGCTTTGCAAAAAGTATATACCAATTTTTCCTCTCAAAAAATCGAAGGAAATTTGCGTTTGTGTGCAAGTGTAACAATAGCGAACTATCTTATGCCAAAATATATCGATGAATATAGTAAATTACATCAAAATGTAAAATTTTCATTAAAATCTACTAACACGAATGATGTGATTCGCTTCATTAAAGAGGGAACTTACGATATAGGTTTTATAGAAGATAAATGTAGTGATGAAATGCTTACATGTAAGAAGATAGCTTCTGATGAACTTGTTGTTATTACCGCAAATGAAGAACTTGCAAAGAAAAGTGTACATTTTATAGATACGCTTGCAAGTATGCAATGGATTATGAGAGAAGTAGGTTCAGGTACGAGATCGACATTTTTAGACACTATCTCTCCAGAGAGTGTTAATATCTATATGGAATTTGACCACACTGAAACGATCAAAAAGTTTTTAAAGTTGAGTTCAAATTATATTAGTTGTTTGCCTCGTATCTCTGTTGCACAAGAACTTCATGAAGGCTCTTTATTTGAACTTCCTATCCGTGG
>JAQUHB010000005.1 GCA_028683835.1 Sulfurimonadaceae bacterium
AAAAGGGATCGTCAGAGTAATCTGTAAAGACCCAAAACATAAACAAAGACAAGGATAAGAATGGCACGTATCGCAGGTGTGGACTTACCTAAGAAAAAACGCGTAGAGTACGGACTAACATACATTTATGGTATTGGTCTATTTCAATCACGTAAAATTTTAGAAGCGACAGGTATTAATCCTGATAAACGCGTTCATGAATTAGACGCAGAGGATGTAGCAGCTATTACTAAAGAGCTTCGTGAAGCTCACGTTGTAGAAGGTGATCTTCGTAAACAAGTTGCTATGGATATTAAAGCATTGATGGAACTCGGTTCTTACCGTGGTCTACGTCACCGTCGTGGTCTTCCATGTCGTGGACAAAAAACTAAGACAAACGCGCGTACTCGTAAGGGTAAACGTAGAACTGTCGGCGCAGCGTAAGGGATTAGAGAATGGCAAAAAGAAAAGCTGTACGTAAAAAAGTAATAAAAAAGAATATTGCACGTGGTGTTATTCACATCTCTGCGTCATTTAACAATACACTTGTAACTATTACTGATGAAATGGGCAATATGATTGCTTGGAGTTCTGCTGGTAGCCTTGGTTTCAAAGGTTCTAAAAAATCTACTCCGTTTGCAGCTCAGCAAGCAGTAGAATCAGTAGTTGAAAAAGCGAAGATTCATGGAATTAAAGAACTTGGTATTAGAGTTCAAGGTCCTGGTTCAGGTCGTGAAACGGCTGTTAAAGCTGTAGGTGCTATCGAAGGTATTCGTGTTACATTCATGAAAGATGTTACACCATTACCACACAACGGTTGTCGCGCACCAAAACGTCGTAGAGTTTAAGGAGATTACTGATGGCAAGATATAGAGGTCCAGTAGAAAAAATCGAGCGTAGATTCGGTGTAAGTTTGGCACTTAAAGGTGAGCGTCGTTTGGCTGGTAAATCAGCATTAGAAAAACGTCCTTACGGTCCAGGACAACATGGTCAACGTCGTAAAAAAGTATCTGAGTATGGTTTACAACTAAACGAAAAACAAAAAGCAAAATTCATGTATGGTGTTTCTGAAAAACAATTCCGTGCATTATTTCAAGAAGCTAACCGTCGTACTGGTAATACTGGTTCGATCTTAGTAACACTTTTAGAAACTCGTCTTGACAATGTTCTTTACCGTATGGGTTTTGCAACGACTCGTCGTTTTGCACGCCAATTGGTAAACCATGGTCACGTTCTTGTTGATGGAAAACGTGTTGATATCCCTTCATATGCTGTTAAACCAGGTCAAAAAGTTGAAATCCGTGAAAAAAGCAAGAAAAACCCACAGGTTGTTCGCGCAATCGAGTTAACGAACCAAACTGGTTTAGCTCCATGGGTTGATATTGATGCTGATAAAGTATTTGGAATCTTTACTCGTTTACCAGAACGTGAAGAGGTTATAATTCCGGTAGAAGAACGTTTAATCGTTGAGCTTTACTCGAAATAATAATATATAAAAAAGGCGTTTAAGAATGAACAAGATAAAAACTACTCCGCTTCTTCCACAAGAGTTTGTGGTTGAGCAGATCAGTGATAACGAAGCGAATATTATCGCTTATCCATTCGAGACGGGTTATGCTGTATCTTTAGCTCACCCGCTTCGCCGTTTCCTATTAAGCAGCTCTGTTGGATATGCTCCGATAGCTATCAAAATCGAAGGCGCTAAGCACGAGTTTGACTCTGTGCGCGGTATGCTCGAAGATATTTCTGATTTTATCATCAACATGAAAGGGATCCGTTTTAAATTAAAAAATGGTGCTACTTCAGTTGAAGCGAACTACAGTTTTGTTGGTCCGTGTGAGATAAAAGGGTGCGATCTTAACAGTGATGAAGTAGAAGTTGTTACACCTGACGCATTCTTAGCAACGTTAAATGAAGATGCGACTTTAAACTTTAGCATCATCGTCAAACAAGGCATTGGTTATGTTCCAAGTGAAGATATCAGAGATGAACTCAAAGAGGGTTATATCGCTCTTGATGCATTCTTTACACCGGTTCGTAGAGCGACTTACAAAATAGAAAATGTTTTGGTAGAAGACAATCCAAACTTTGAAAAAGTTGTACTTAATATCATTACTGACGGTCAAATAACTCCAGTGGATGCATTTCGCAACTCTTTAGAGGTTATGTATGCGCAACTTGCTGTATTTAACAGTGAGATCAGTATTAAAACTCCAGTTTCTATAGAAAGAGCTGAAGAAAGTGCTGAACTGAAAAAATTGACTTCACGTATCGAAGAACTTGGTCTAAGTGCTAGAAGTTTTAACTGTTTAGATCGTTCAAACATTAAAATGATCGGTGAGATCGTATTGATGAGCGAAAATGATCTTAAAAATGTTAAGAATTTAGGAAAAAAATCGTTTGAAGAGATATTAGAAAAAGTGCAAGAGTTCGGTTTTGCAGTTGGAACAGATCTTTCTGATGATTTAGTAAGTTCATTAAAAAAGAAAATAGAAGCTGAATAAGCTTAAAGAGGATTTTAGATGAGACATCGTCATGGATACCGCAAGCTTGGTCGTACAAGTGCTCACCGTGCAGCACTTCTTACGAATTTAAGTATTGCATTAATTGAAAATGGTAAGATAGAAACTACTGTACCAAAAGCTAAAGAGCTTCGTTCATTTGTTGAAAAATTGATCACAACTGCTGGTAAAGGTGATGCTAACGCTCACCGTGCTGTATTTGCTGCTCTACAAAACAAAGAAGCTACTAAGAAATTGGTAAACGAAATAGCTCCTGGTTACGTTGAACGTGCTGGTGGATATACTCGTATAGTAAGAACTCGTATTCGTCGTGGTGATGCTACATCTATGGCGTTTATTGAATTAGTATAATCTATTAATTCAATCCTTCTCGGGCTTTGCCCGAAAAACTCTACATCTACAAAAAAATTAAATTAATTGAAATCTATACATAAAGTAGTTATTTAGATATTTCAATTATCTATAAAGAGAATTTCATGGCACATTTTGGATTTGGTACATATAGAATCAGCGAGTATAACCCTAAACATATAGCGGCACTTCATGAAGCAATTAATAGTGGAATTACTCTTATAGATACTTCGACGAATTATATGGATGGTGAAGCACAACGAGCCATAGCACTAGTGATGAAACTCTTAAGTGATGAAGAGATAAGCGATGTTGAAATAATTTCAAAAGTGGGATATATCCAGGGTTCCACATTGGCCCGTCATCGAGAGAGTGCTTTTGAAGAAGTCGTAGAATATAGTGAAAACTGTTACCATTCTATCTCTCAAAATTTTATAAAAGATCAGATAAGTGTATCGCTTCAAAGACTTGAGGTTGAAAGTATTAATTGTTTGCTTTTACACAATCCAGAGTATTATATGCTTGATGGCATCAATCGAGGTATGAGTAAAGAGGATAGACTCGATGGAATGTATCAGCGTATTTTTGATGCATTTTTGGCTTTAGAAGAGGAAGTTAGAGCAGGAAGGATTAGAAGTTATGGAATTAGTTCAAACAGTTTTTCAAAACATCCAAATGATGAAGAATTTTTACCTTATGAAGATCTGTTAAGCTTGGCTTCTGATGCAGCAAAAGAGCTGAAAAATAATAAACACAGTTTTACAACGATAGAACTTCCTATAAACTTGCTAGAAACTGAGGGTTTAAAATGCGCAGCATGGGCGAAAAAAAACAAGCTTCGTGTTTTGGTAAATCGTCCTTTGAATGCTCAAAAAGGGATGAAAATGTATAGGTTGGCTGATTATGAAGAGCCAAGAGAATACTATTATTATCTTAATGAACTTCTGGAACTTACTGATAATAAAGTTTTAAAACCTTTGTTTAATCTCATCTCGCAACTTGATGAAAGCAAACATAAATACGGCTGGATTGGTGAGTATGATGTCTTTTTGTTTTCTCAGATAGTGCCACATGTAAGGGAATTTATTGCCCCCTTAGATGATGAAAATAAAGCCACATTAATAGATATAATAGATCTATTCTTACAAGAATATGGGAAAATGGTTGCATATGAATGTTCTAGAAATACAAGAGTGCAACTTCAAGATGAACTTGATGATTGTGATATATCTTTACAAAATTATGCACTAAAGTTTTTACTTGAAAATGAAGATATAGATTATGTGCTTGTTGGGGCTAGAAAGTCATCTTATGTAGCAGATATCATCTCTATCGGCTCAGAACTGCTTAAAGATTAATACAAGTAATATCTTTTATTACTTGTTAAGCAATATTTTCATATTTTATGTATTACATACAATATTATAAGGTTTAAAATGATCCCTTTTACAGATGAAGAACTTATGGTTCCAGTTAAGAATGTTATAGATAAAGTTCGCCCTTCGCTTGCACTTGATGGTGGAGATATAGCTTTTTTAACAGTGAAGAATTCTGCAGTTTATGTACAGCTTCGTGGGGCATGTGTAGGGTGTGGAAGTAGTGGTAGTACGCTAAAATACGGCGTAGAAAGACAGCTTCGAATGGATATCCATCCAGAGATCACTGTTATAAACGTACCTATTGGTATGGAAAACGATATAGATAATTTATAAGATTAGGAATAATGCATTGAGTAAAATAAGTAAATATAAAACTCTTTCTCTTGCAAATGAAAGCTTTCTTAAGTCCGAATATGACGCTGCGCTAAGACACTTTGCCGAGGTCTTACATGACTATCCAGACTCTAAAGAAGCATATAATGGCGCGATTTTAGCTGAAATGGCTATGAGTGGTGAAGATGGAGCAGAAGCACTGTTTGACTATTATACAGTGCTAAAGAATGAGAATAAAGAGGAAGCAGATGTTGTACTCTCTGAGATCCTTGAATCGATTGATGGTACTCTTGATCAGCTCAAAACTATTTTTTCACAGCCTATAAAAGAGAGATTAGAGCAAGAGAATGGTATCCTCTATGGAGATTTTATCTCTTTAGTCAAAGAAGATGGTGACTTTAAAGAGGTCTTTGAAAATATCATGTTTTCAACAAAGGTTATCATCTCGGAAAAAGAGGATTTTGTTGATTTTTTAGAGAGATTGATGAATCACGGTTTTAAGGAGATGGCACTTACCTATTTAGAGGGTGCGTTATCAGTGTATCCAAATGACAGTGAACTAAGAAAGCTGTTAAAACGTTTAGCTAAAGCGAGTAGTATTGAAAATAGAGCTTCCTAACCAACCCTATAAATATGTCACAGAAAATTCTGTTGAGTGTGATGCACAGACTGCTTTTGTAAAGACTTCACAAAATGAGAAGTATGTTCAAAGTGCGATTGATCATGGCGCACACTCGATAATAGAAGTAGCAGATATTGCTCATCTTTTTGGACTGGACCGTATCAAGATTATAGGTATAACGGGTACAAACGGTAAGACAACAACTGCAAGTGCGATATATTCAATTTTACTTGATTTAGGTTACAAAGCCGCTATGCAAGGAACTCGTGGATTTTTTCTTAATGATCATACCGGTGAAGGAAAGACGCTTACAACTCCAAGTGTTTTAAATACCTATCGTCACATCTATCAGGCTGTGCGCGAGGGATGTGAATATTTTGTAATGGAAGTAAGCTCGCATGCGATCGTGCAAAAACGTGTCGAAGGTATAAAGTTTGCACTTAAAATTCTTACAAATATTACTCAGGATCATCTTGACTTTCATAAGAGTTTAGCTGAATACACGATGGTAAAAAATAGTTTTTTTGCTGATGAGAGTAAAAAGCTGATAAATAAAGATGAGCCAAAGGCTTCTTTTAATATCAAAAATACTTACACTTATGGGATAGAAAATTCGGCAAGTTATAAACTTATGGCATATTCATTAAATAACGGATCAAGCGGGATCATCCAAAATTTTGAAAATATTGTTCCGTTTCAGGCATCACTACATGGTTTTTTCAATCTTTACAATCTTCTTGCGGCGATGGCAGCTGTTGATCTTGTGTGTGATAAAACTCTTGAAGAGATTGCAGATGTAGTTGAAAATTTTGCAGGGGTGAGCGGAAGGATGGAACAGGTAAGTGAAGTTCCTAATGTCATCGTGGATTTTGCTCATACACCTGATGGAATGGCTCAGGTTCTCAATGCTCTAAAAGAGAAAGAGCTTCTGGTTGTCTTTGGAGCTGGTGGTGACAGAGATCCGATTAAACGTCCGCTTATGGGAAAAATAGCTTCAAGTTTAGCTAAAAAGATCTATATTACGAGTGATAATCCTCGTCATGAAGATCCAGATACAATCATCGAAGAGATTCTCTCGGGTATTGAAGATAAAAGCAATGTCGTAGTAGAACCAAATCGTAGACGTGCTATCGAGATGGCTTTAGCTGCACAGGGGGAGGATGAGGTTGTTGTTATTCTTGGAAAAGGTGATGAAGCTTATCAAATTATCTATGATGAGTATCTCCCTTTTGATGACAGAGAAGTGGTGCGAGAGTTGCTGCGTTTAAAATAGTATTTCTCTAGTAAAAGAATGTTGAATTATTGCTTACATGTAAGCTTTAAATCATTAAAAGTAAAGATAATCTTACTTATTTTGATATAATTCGCAAAATAAAAGAATGGAGAATATGAACATGGGAATTCCTCAACCGGCTTTTTATATCTTTAAGTGCGAGCAAGCAGCACCTCCTGGGATGCCAAAGCCATCATGCGTCAATCCTCAAACCCAAGACCTTTTTCAGTTTTTAGCGCAGACTTTGATGCAAAAAGGTATAATGGGAACAGTTCAACCTATTCGTACTTCTTGTATGAATCGTTGTAATGCAGGTCCGATTATGTTGGTTGAACCAGATCATACAATGTATGTAGGCTTAGATAAAGCGAAGATCGAGCGTATCATTGATGAGCACATCATCGGCGGAAATGTTGTAGAGGAGTATCTGATTTCACAAGAGTTATGGGATGCTCCAATCACTCCAGCTGACATGAAAGCTCAAATGGGACGCTAATTTTTTTAAGGTAAAAAAATGACAATTGAAATGTTGTATAGTAAAATTCATCGCGCAACTGTAACAGATGCCAATTTGAATTATGTTGGTTCTATTACTGTGGATGAGGAGCTTTTAGAAGCTTCAAAGATGCGTGTGGGACAAAAAGTCGAGATCCTAAATATCAATAACGGTGAAAGATTTTCGACTTATATCATCTTGGGCGAACGCGGGAAACGTGATATCTGTCTCAATGGTGCCGCTGCACGTAAAGTACACAAAGGTGACAAAGTTATCATCGTTGCATATGCGACTTATGATGAAAAAGAACTTGACACGTATAAGCCTCGAGTTGTTATCGTCGATGAAGATAACAATATAGAACATATCTCTGAGAGCATCTAACCAGATGCTTTAATGAGAAATTCTTTTTTGTATTTTTCTCTTTCTTTTCTCTTTTTAAAATCTCTATTTCAGTTTTTTGTGCGTATAAATTAGTTAAAATTCCAAATGCAAAAATTTGAAAATTTCTTATTAGAACATCTTCCAAAAGTACCGAGTATTCATCCTCATTATGAAGATGCGATCAATGATATGCTTCGCGCCGGCGGTAAACGTTTTAGACCCGCGCTCTTGCTCGGCGTTGTCCGCGCATATAACTCACTATTGCTAGAGAGTGCGCGTCATGCAGCTCTTGGTGTCGAAATGCTTCATACCTATTCACTCATTCATGACGACCTTCCTGCTATGGATAATGCTTCTTTGCGTCGCGGACATCCGACCTTACATGTAAGCTATGATGAGGTAACGGCTATCCTTGTCGGAGATGCACTCAATACTTACGCTTTTGAGGTCCTTAGCAATGCCCCGTTTAGCGATGCCACGCGTGTAAAACTGATACGTGAATTGGCAGTAAACGGTGGTCTTAGCGGTATGGTTTTAGGCCAGGCAATAGACTGTTATTTTGAGAACAAACCTCTTGGCTTAGAAGATATGAAACTCTTACATGGTAATAAAACTGCCAAACTAATAGCAGCATCTCTAAAAATGGGTGCGATAATCGCAGGCGAGGAAAAACTTGAAGATGAGATCTATGAGTTTGGGCTGAAACTCGGACTTTTATTTCAAATTCAAGATGATATATTAGATGTGACACAAACTGATTATGAGGCAGGAAAAACTACAAACAACGACGATAATAAAAACAGTTTTGTAACGATACTTGGGCTAGATGAGGCAATAAAAGAGGCTAATACTCTGGCAGATGAATTAACGCAGATGATGGATAGTTTCGATGAGAGACTCTATAAAGAACTTTCCCCACTTTTAACAAACTACATAAACAGACACAAAGGATAAAATATGGTAAATCAGATGCGCCAAAAGATGGCAGACAGTATAAGGTTTTTAGCAGCAGATATGGTTCAAAGCGCAAATTCAGGACATCCCGGCGCACCGATGGGTCTAGCTGATGTGGCAGTTGTTTTAAGCGAGCACTTTCGTCATAATCCAAAAAATCCTTCATGGTTGAATCGCGATAGATTAGTTTTTTCAGGCGGACATGCGACAGGGCTTATCTATTCACTCTATTATCTTTGGGGATACGGCTTAGAGGTAGAAGATCTTAAAAACTTCCGCCAATTAGACTCTAAAACTCCTGGTCATCCAGAATATGGACATACTGCAGGTATCGAGATCACAACGGGTCCTCTTGGGCAAGGTGTAGCAAATGCTGTCGGTTTTTCTATGGCTAGCAAATTTATGGGTGCACAGTTAAACTCTGATACAGCCAACTTAATCGATCATAATGTCTACTGTTTATGTGGTGATGGAGATTTGGAAGAGGGGATTAGCTATGAAGCTTGTTCGATTGCAGGACATAATAAACTAGATAACCTTATCTTGATCTATGATTCAAACTGTATTACTATTGAAGGTTCAACGAGTTTAAGTATCAGTGAAAATATCCGTGGCAGATTTGTTGCTCAAGAGTGGGATGTTTTTGAATGTGACGGTCATAACTTTGATGAGATCAACGGTGCTATAGAGAGTGCAAAAGCAAGCTCTAAACCCGCTCTTATCATCGCACATACTACAATCGCAAAAGGTGCTTGTGAGCTAGAGGGTTCACACCACTCTCATGGCGCACCGCTTGGTGAAGCTGTTATAAAAGAAGCGAAAGAAAAAGCGGGTTTTGATCCGGAGAAAAAATTCTTTGTCTCTGAAGATGTGATGGCAAGGTTTAGATGTGCCATAGAAAAGGGTGATCTCTTAGAGCGTGAATGGATTCACAGCCAAAAAACATTGCCATTAATGGAACAAAATGCAGCACTTGAAGCGCTTCAAAATCCAGATTTTTCACGTATCCAATGGCCGGAGTTTGATAAAGCCGATGCAACTCGTAATACAAACGGCAAGATCATGAACGCTATCGCTCGTGCAATTCCAAGTTTCTTGGGTGGTTCAGCGGATCTTGGTCCATCGAACAAAACGACACTCAACGATATGGGTGCATTTCCAAAGGGAAGAAATATCTACTTTGGAATCCGTGAGCATGCGATGGCATCAATAGTAAATGCGATGGCGTTGTATGGTCCGTTGATGCCTTTTTCATCGACGTTCTTTGTGTTCTCTGATTATATGAAACCATCGGCTCGAATCGCGGCACTTGCGGGGATTCAACAATTTTTTATCTGGACACATGACAGTATCGGTGTCGGCGAAGATGGTCCGACACACCAACCTATCGAGCATTTAAGCCAGTTTCGCGCACTTCCAAACTTCTACGTTTGGCGTCCAGCGGATGGAGCGGAAAATATCGTGGCTTGGCAAGTGGCGTTAGAGATGAAAAAATCTCCATCTGCTTTTATATGTTCTCGTCAAAACCTTCCTGTTTTACCTGTTTGTGTAAAAGGTGAGATTGCAAAAGGCGGTTATCTTTTAAGTGCTGATGAAGATGCAACAATTACACTTATGGCTTCAGGTTCTGAAGTGGGTCTTGCACTTGAAACAAAAGAGCTTTTAAATACGCAAGGTGTAAAAGTAAATGTCGTCAGTGTTCCATGTTTTGACCTTTTACTTGAACAAGATAAGTCATATATTGATGGGATCATAGTTCCTAATACGAAAAAAGTAGCTATCGAAGCAGCGCGTGGTTTAGAGTGGTACAGATTTGCAGATGAACTCATAGCGATGGATAGTTTTGGAGCTTCTGCACCAGCTGAAAAGCTTTTTGAGAAGTTTGGATTTACAGCAAAAAAAATAGTGGAAAAGATATAGTTTTCTATGGAAAAATCTTTTTTATGTTAAGATGGTTAACATTAAATAATTTAGGGAGTGGATATGTTCGGATGTAGTTCAAAATTGGCGGAATTAGAAAGAAAACATCAAGCACAGATAGCTGCGCTAGAATCTAAAAATGATGATTTAAGTCGTGAAATCTCTCTTTTGCAAAATGAAATAAACAAACCTAAAGAGATTGATAATTTACCAGAACTTTTACATATAGTTGTTGATAGCTATGAAGATGGTAGCTCTTTCTTACAAAAAATTATAGAAGATAATGTCGTAAAACTTGTTGCTATTAATGATTTGAATGATAAAACAGTTACGAGAATGGAAAATATTGAAAATGAAACAGATACGATAGCAAAATCTGTAGATAGTATCCAGCAGTATTCAAACCAGCTTGGGGATGATTCAAATTCATTAAATAACAGTGTTATGTCTATTGCTGAGATCATAAATTTGATCAAAGATATTTCAGATCAAACAAATCTTTTGGCTTTGAATGCGGCTATCGAAGCTGCACGTGCGGGTGAGCATGGACGTGGATTTGCCGTAGTTGCCGATGAGGTAAGAAAGCTTGCAGAACGTACGCAGAAGGCAACTCAAGAGGTCGAGATTAACATCAATGGCTTAAAACAAAACTCTAATTCTATGATGGAAATTAGCTCTACATTTATGAAAGAAACAAGTAACGTTATGGACGTTTTAGAGGGCTTTAGAGAAAATGTTGGTTTGGTGAGGGGCAACTCTACAGATATCCAAGAAAAAACAGAAGCACTTACAAATGAGTTACATGTAAGTAATGGAAAAATAGACCATATCGGGTTAAAACTTCAAGGTTATAAAGCGATGATGTCTAAAAAAACAATTAGTATAGTGGATGAACATAGTTGCAGATTTGGAAAATGGTTTAGCAGTGCATCTGGAACTTTATTGAAAAACTACAGTAAAGATGTCTCTACCATCAATAAAGAACATACAAATGTTCATCAAGGTATTAAAGAAGAGATAGAACTTTGGATTTCTGGTAAAGAAAAAGAGGCACTTACACGTATGAAAGATGTTGAAAAATCTAGTAGTGAAGCATTTGAACTTCTTTTATCTACAGTCAGAGATTCTTCAAAACATTAAATAAGGCTTGATCACTTCGGTGGTCAGTCCCATCGCAGTACTTTGGTATCCTCGAACCTCTTTTATATAATTTTTACAAAATCCCTCAACCATACATGCCCCAGCTTTTCCTCTCCAATCCCCACTTTGAAGATAATTTTCTAAATCCTCTTCATTGAACTTCTCAAAAAGATAATCTGTAGAAGAGATATTGATAACTTTAACGTGTTTAGAATGAAATATTTGACAAGTGATGATGGAAGTGATATTGCCGCTTTGTGTTAAAAGAATATTGCGAGCTTCACTTTCACAACGAGCTTTTCTAAGAATATTTCCACCTGTTGAGATAACGGTATCTGCAACTAGAAGGGGATAATCTTCTATGCCAAAATGTTTGAAGTTTGTTTCATATTTGCCAAGAGTAGCGAGGTAGACAAAGTTTTTGGCATCATGAGCGACTACAGAATCCTCATCGAACTCAACACTCATTTGAACAAACTCAATGCCAGCCTTAGTTAAAAGTTCGGCACGAGTTTGTGAAGAAGAACAAAGCCTAACCATTTCTAAGAACTACTCCTAGATAGATAGCACAAAGCCCGAGAAAGATATTGAGAGGTACCATATATTTTCCGATAAGTTTCAAAGCAGCCCCGGCACCGATAAGATCACCATTTTTGATGAGGTTTACCGCTTGATTGCGTCTGATGACCATCGCGATGAAGTTAAGAGTCATGACGAGCCAGATAGCTTCTTTTACATGTACAAGATTATAAATATGCATCGCGTAAGTATCAATGACATTTCCATTAGCATCTAATGCTGCAGTTCTGAAGCCATATCCAACAGCCATGATAACTGCTGTGATGATGAGAATAACAACAAATGGCGCGACTATTGTAAAAAGGCGCTTGAGTGCCTGCGCGGTACGCTCTATTTTCACGTGAGTATTGTCAATCATTTGAATCGATTGATGTGCAGCAAAACGCATAGCGATCATTCCACCAACCCAAACAACAGCACTGATGACATGTAAAAATACAATTTGGTTTCTAAAATCTCCAAAAATAGTGTAGATAAGTTCTTTCATTACGATAAAGCCTTTATTATAAAATCCTCTGCAACTGTTTTTGCCTCAGGAAGTTTTGTGAAATCTTTTCCGCCTGCCTGCGCGAAGTCAGCTCTTCCACCGCCGCCGCCGCCAAGTACAGGAGCTACAATCTTGATCCAGTCGCCCGCTTTTACGCTAGAGTTTTTAATCCCTGCTGCGATGAGAACTTTATCATCTTTAACTTGGAATAACATAGCACAAATAGATTCGTGTTGATTCTTAAGCTCATCTATACGTTCTTTGATATCGCCTGCTGTGATCTCTTCGATAACATAGGCTGTTGTGCCGATCATTTGAACATCTATCTTCTCTTTAGAAGCATTTTGAGTTTGAGCAAGCTCAAGTTTGAGTGTTGAAACCTGTTCTTTGAGTCTTTCGATTCCAGCTTGAAGGTCTTGGTTCTTTACACTCTCACGCGCTACGTGCAAAGTGTGTCTTTGTGCTTTTACGTAGTTATATGCTGCGTTTCCACAAACTGCTTCGATACGTCTTACGCCAGCACTGACACCGCTCTCTTTTGTGATGATGAAAGTCCCGATCTCAGCTGTATTTTTGACGTGTGTTCCACCACAAAATTCTACTGATGCTTCGCCAAAACTGACAACTCTTACTTTATCGCCATACTTTTCACCAAATTGTGCTTTTGCACCGCTTTTTTTTGCCTCTTCAATATTCATCTCTTTTGTGATGCCTGAAAATGCATGCATAATATAGTAGTTTACTCTCTCTTCAACCTCTGCGATCTCTTCTATGTTCATCGCTTTTGGATGTGAGAAGTCAAATCTTAAACGAGTTGCTTCTACTAATGAACCCGCCTGAGCGATATGAGAACCAAGAGTCTCAAAAAGTGAGGCATGAAGCAAGTGAGTTGCCGAGTGATGCTTTTGTATCTCATTTCTTGACAAATCTACAACCGCTTCGACCGTATCGTTTAGATGTAGGGTTTCTTTTGTTTCAATATGGCTAAGGATAAGTCCATGAAATTTTTTCGTATCAAGAACATTTGCAATATTTGTAAGTATTCCGATATCTCCTGCTTGTCCGCCGCTTTGAGCGTAAAAAGGTGTGTTGTCTAAAAGAACCCAACCGATCTGTTTTGCATGAAGCGTGTCAATATGGCTGAAATCTTCGCTCAGAAGCGCCAATACTTTTGATGTATAGGTCGTGTTGTCATAACCCACAAAACTGTTTTCGCCGAATTTTTCAAGAAGCGATTTAAAATCTCCGCTTGTAGCTTCATCTCCGCTTCCCTTCCAAGCTGCTTTTGCACGAGTTCTTTGCTCATCCATCAATATGTCAAAAGTCGCAGTGTCAAGAGAAAGCTCTTTTTCTTTGAGCATATCCTCTGTAAGATCGAGTGGAAAACCGAAAGTGTCGTAAAGTTTGAAAGCAACTTCTCCGCTAAATACCTCTTTTGTATTTTCAAGTTCCGCATTAAAAAGCTCGATACCCGATGCGATTGTTTTGAAAAATCTTGCTTCTTCAAGCTCGATCTGCTCTTTGACGGCTTCTGCTTTTCCTGCAAGATACTCATACTCTTTGCCCATAATAGAGATTAAAGTATCAACGAGTTTGTACATAAACGGTTTGTCAAATCCTAGAAGATACCCATGACGTACCCCACGGCGAAGTATACGGCGAAGAACGTAACCACGCCCTTCATTTGAGAAGTTTGTCCCTTGCGCTAGTAAAAAAGTGGCTGTTCTAATATGGTCTGCGATAACGCGAAATGATGCGCCGCTTTCGTATATGTAAGGCTTACCAATCATGTGAGATACTTGGTTGATGAGTGGCATAAAAAGTGATGAGCCGTAGTTGCTAGTCATTCCCTCTTTGATGGCTACAACACGTTCCAAGCCCATACCTGTATCGATAGAAGGTTTTGGAAGAGGGATAAGTTCTCCGTCTTTGACCTTTTTCTCATATTGCATGAAAACAAGATTCCAGATCTCTAAAAATCTGTCGCCGTCTCCGCCCATGTAGTCTTCCGGACCGTTGAAGTTCTCTTCGCCTTGATCGTAAAAAATCTCGCTGCATGGACCACAAGGACCGGTATCGCCCATTTGCCAGAAGTTGTCATCATCTCCAAGACGCATAATACGCTCTTTAGAGATATGTTTTTGCCATAGAAGTTCAGCCTCATCATCACTCTCATGAACAGTAACCCAAAGTCTGCTTTTGTCTAGTTTGATAACTTCGGTGATAAACTCCCAAGCATAAGCGATCGCGTCCTCTTTGAAGTAGTCACCAAAGCTGAAGTTTCCAAGCATCTCAAAAAATGTATGGTGGCGCGCTGTATGGCCTACATTTTCAAGGTCATTATGCTTTCCTCCAGCACGTAAACATGTCTGGCATGATGTTGCACGAGGATTTGCAGGAGCTGGAACTTCCCCTGTAAAGATTGATTTAAAAGGTACCATTCCCGCATTATTGAAAAGCAGGGTTGCATCTTCTGGAACAAGAGGCGCACTTGCGACTCTAGCGTGGTTTTTTGATTCGAAAAATCTTAAAAACTCTTCTCTGATATCCATAATATTTCTCACATGTAAAGTTGCGCGATTATAGCTGATTTGAAATTAATGTTTAATATAGATTTGTCTTTCTCTAAGATTCTTCAATATTTGAAGAGGATGAGGATACTCTTGACAAAGATGGAAAATATAAGGGGGAATAATAAAAATATCTTCCCGCCTTCTTGGATAGAAGATATGACTATGCATGAAATTGTTGTAATTTTAAATTTAGACTATCGGCTAATGTATACAAATGTTCTGCTGCACCCGCAATCTCTTCTACACTTCGAGCATTACTTGATGTTAATTCATTGATTTTAGAAATTGAGTTAACTATTTTTACAGAATCATCTGCGATTTTAGAAGAGTTATTCGCATTTATAGTAACATTCTCTTTGGATTTTTGCATCGACGATACTGTTTCTTCAACAACATTTTCTACCTTTTCAGAGATATCTACAAGCCTTTCAATATTTTTTGCGTTAGCATTCATATGTTCGGAAGCATCCACGATAGATTGAACAATGACATTGATAGTCGCATTGATCTCCGTAAGACTTTTTTGTGTGCGCTCTGCAAGTTTTCTGACCTCATCGGCTACAACGGCGAACCCTCTTCCATGCTCACCTGCACGTGCGGCTTCGATTGCAGCATTTAATGCCAGAAGATTTGTTTGGTCTGCTATGTCACTGATAACGACAAGTATTTGTTTTACCTGTGCTGCTTCGCTACTCATCTGTTCCAATTTAGCTGCAAGAGAGGACTCAAGTTCACTTGCGTCGCTGATATCTGATTTTAGTCTATTCATATCTATAAGTACGTTATGAAGTTTTGTGCTTGAAAACTCAATACTTTCTTTCGTTTTTTCTGAAAGTGAAACGCTTGATTCGATACAATTTTTAATCTCAGTAATTTCAGAAATAGTATTTTGAACGATTAGTATACTCTTTTCCGCGTTATGACCAATTTGTGTGCTTGTAACATGGAGTTCACTAGAAACGGAAGCATTTTCATGGGCTGAGCTTTTTGCTTCTTGTATCGTATGGTAGAGAGTTTCTAGAAGAGTATTAAAGCTTTCTATAATTAATTTAATTTCATCATTTCGATCATAACTAAGACGGATAGTTAAATCTTTTGTATCGACAAAATTTTTGATTTTTGATTGTAAAAGATGAATCGACCCGGTAATCTCTTTTGTAACAAGGAAATTGATAATAAATACAACCAATAGAGCAAAAACAAAACAAATAATAAGGATTTTATAGACCGTATTTAATGAACTTGTACTAAGTTCTAAAGCATTTTTTGCAACCTCTTCAAGGTTTGTTTGTAATTCTCCGCCGATTTTGATAAATTTACTTAAATCAATATCATTTCGAGTTGCGGTGTCGGAGATCATTATCTCTTTTGCTTTGATATCAAATTCTCTTTGATACTGATGAATGTTTTCGATCACAGTATCACATTTATCTTTATTAGCTTGTAGAGAGAGTTTTTCTTTTAATGTCGATATTGTCTTTAAGTTTTTATCAAGGTCACTATTTACTTTTGTAAGAGTCTCTTGAGAAGGTTTTCTTAAAAATTGATAGACGTTTATACGAGTACTTAAAAACTCATTGATGGCATCTTTGGATTCTGTGGAGCGTTGGATGGCAGCTTCGGCGACAGAGTGTTTATTTGTGTAGACAATGGATGTGATGATAAAGACACATAAGAGTGCGATTGGAACCAGATAAAGCTTTGCTTTGATTGTAATGTTTTTCATAAATTAATTACCTCCTTGGATATCTCACTATAGCTAATTTGAAATTAATCTTTTATATAATGAGGGTTATGAATTTAAATCACGATATTTGACTCAATAATGTAAGGATGAAAAGGTGAGTAATATATTTTTAGCAAGACAACCGATAGTTGATAAAGATGAGAATACATGTGCATATGAGATTTTGTATAGAGATAAAACTCAGCGTAGCAATATAGACAACGACAGACATGCAAGCGCTTCTGTGATCAATGATGTACTTAATACTTTTGGTACAAAAGAACTGCTTGGGAAATATAAAGCCTTTGTTAACATTGATGAAAAATTTTTGATGAATGACATTATCTTTACTATTCCAAATGAGTTTTTTATCTTTTCTCTCTTTGACAATATCCCTATGATAGATAAAACAATAGAGAGAATACAGCAACTCAAGCAAAAAGGTTATCAGCTTTGCGTGAATGAGTTGACGCCAGAGAATGTGGAAAAATATGTTCCCGTGCTTAAAGAGATTACTTATGTGAAAATCGATTTTGAAAAAGGTACATTTGAGGGTATCAAAAATCTGATTGCACAACTTAAACACTCTGGGATTACTGTTATTGGGACAAAATTGGAGAATAGGGAAAACTACCAATTGGCAAAAGAGAATGGTTGTGATTGGTTTGAAGGATATTTTTTTGCAGCTCCTAAAATCGTCGAAAAAAATGGATATGAACCTTCTCAAATGCATATTTTGAAGCTTTATAAACTCTTGATGCAAGATACAAGCATCGATGAGATAACTAAGGAGTTTGAGACTAATCATGAGCTCACTGTTCATCTACTTCAATTTATCAATTCTGGATACTTCAGCTTTAAAAATAGAATCTCAACGATTCATCATGTTTTGGTTCTTGTTGGACGGGTTCCTTTATCTCAATGGCTTATGCTCTTGATCTATTCTAAGTCGGTTTCAAAAGATGATTCGTCTAAATCTCCTTTGATGCTAATGGTAAAATCTCGTACTGAACTTATGCAAAAAGTACTCAAAGTAATTATGTCAGATGTGAAAAGTAATATGCTTGGAGAAGCTTACTTTGTGGGTGTTTTATCACTTATGAACATTATTTTCAGTGTGGACCTTGAAAAGATTTTAGATGATTTGAATGTTTCGCTTGAGGTCAAGAACGCTATTTTACATGATGAGGGGATGTTGGGGGAGATCTTTGAACTTGTTCGAGGGATAGAGGCTTTTGATACAAATGTGATCTCAGAATTTGAAGAATTTTACGAATTAGAGGATAATATTATTAAAAATATTGTTTTACAAACTATTCAGGAAGTCAATAGTTTTGAATATTCAGCTTCTGTCTAAAAATAAGTTTCATCTTTGATCTGTAAGTGTGAATAGTTTTCTTTAAACAAAGCCGCTGATATACCATCGCCTAAGGTAATGATCTCTCTTTTTTCATTTAAAATTGGGGTTGTTCCAAGTCCACAGCTCGGACTTTTTGACTTTAAAACTATCATATTCAAATCAGGATGGGCTGAGATGAATTTTTTTGTTTCATCTATTAGAAGTTTGGTGACATTTTTATTCGTTTCATCTGTGATGATTTCGTTACGACTGCTTACATGGAAGATGCTGATACGTTCTCTTGGAGTCCCAAACAAAGGTGCTTCAGGACAAAATGGGATGATCTCCCAACCTTCAAACGCTGTTATAACACTGTTATGAATTTTAGTTTTACCATCATAGCGGCAAAATTCGCCTAAAAGGCAGGCACTAATGGCAACTTTTTTCATTAATTAATGATCACCGATTTTATCTCTGTCATCTCTTCGATGGCAAAACGTGGTCCTTCTCGTCCCACACCGCTGAGTTTGATACCGCCATAAGGTTGGATATCAAATCTTAGGGTTGGCATATCATTGATGACGATACCACCAGCATTAAGCTCATCAATTGAGCGTCTTACAAGTGAGAGATCATTTGTAAAGACTGAAAACTGTAAGCCGTAAGGAGAATCGTTCATCTTCTCGCGTGCTGTAGTAAAATCATCTACTTTTATCAGTGAAACGATAGGTGCAAATACCTCTTCACAGATGATCTTCATCTCATCGGTCACATCTGCCATAACACATGGATGAAAGAGTTTACCATCACTTTGAACCTTAAGTAAAGGTCTTGCTCCTTCATCAATTGCATTTTGCACCCAAGAAGTAGCTCTCAAAACAGCGTCTTCATCGATAAGTGGCCCCATAAAAGTATCATCGTCATAAGGGGAACCAACGATGAGTTTTGTTGTCGCTTCTGCCATTTTTTTGGCGAAAGTATCATAGATTTCGCTGTTTACATAGATGCGTTGCAGAGAGATACATACTTGTCCAGAGTTAACAAAAGCACCAATGGCACACTTTGTTGCTGCATGGTCAAGGTCAGCAGTTTTATCGATATAGGTCGCGGCATTACCTCCGAGTTCTAAACTCACTTTTTTGATACCCGCATTTTTTGTGATGATATTGCCCACTGGAACGCTTCCTGTAAAGCTGATAACGCGAGGAATATCACTTGTGATAAGAGCGCTTCCCACTTCTGCATCGCCGTAAACAACACTGAGTGCATCTTTAATAGCAAATTCACTTTCGATGAAAAGTTTTGCAAATTTATATGCTGTAAGAGGTGCTTCTGGCGTGGGTTTAAGCACGACGCAGTTTCCTGCTACAAGAGCGGGTGCGAGTTTGTGTGCGACAAGATTGAGTGGAAAGTTAAAAGGGGTGATCGCCACGACGACGCCAGCTGGTTCTCTTGTAAAGTAAGCTATTGCTTTTCTTCCGCTTGGCATTGCATCTGTATTGATAGTTTCGCCGTGCATCGTACGCATCGTCTCAGCACTTAGGGTTACTGTTTCGATGGCACGTTCGACTTCAATACGTGAGAATGTAATAGGTTTTCCTACTTCATCAGTTATGGTTTGGGCTATATCTTCTTTATTTTCACGCAATTTTTGAGCAACATCTAAAAGCCAAGCACATCTTTGGACAAGTGTGGATCGTTTCGCCTCTTTTGTCGCACTTTGTGCAATGCTAAGAGCTTGAAGTGCATCTTGCGCAGTACAGATTGGAGCTTGACTTACCACTGCGCCATTGAATGGACTGAGTCTTTGTGTAAGAGACTCTTTTGTAGCTTCACTTGAACCGAAGTAGATTTTTGCTTGCATGAAAGCTCCTAAAATTTGTAAACTAAACTTGTGACTTGTGAAAAATCTGTTTGCTTAATACTGACTGCCGGATTTGTGTCCGTAGCGTAAGATACTTTCAAAGAAAGATAAAGTTTAAGATAAATATAGACTTGCAATTCCAAAGCATGGGAGAGAAGATAATCATGAATCTCATTAAGTTTTGGTTGATAATAGCCGGTGTATGAGATCGCAGAGTCTTTTCCAAAATCTTTTTTGTATGCAAGATAAAAGTTACCGCGAATATTGTTTTCCCTTGGATCAATCGACGTCGAGTAGTCTATATGCTCATAAAATGCGCCAGCACCAAGATAGAATTTTCCTAAATCATCATCTTTTACATTAAAACGATATCCGCCTCCGGTGATAAGCCTCTCATTAACGTTTGTAAACTGGTTAGTTTCAGACTGAATGAAAGCTTCCCAGTTGATGTTCTTTATATCATCATAAGTATGGATATATCGAATATGCATAAAAGTATCAGAAGCACTTTTTATTCCTGAAGATTCAGCATAGTTAAAAGAAAATTCAGCCCATGTGACATAACTTGCATTATCATCGTATTGAAGTTTTGCTCCGCCGCTGTAAGCGTCTGCGTCAGTATTACCTCTTTGAGTAGAAAAAGACCCGTTTATCTGTCCGCTGGTACCGGGAGTTTTACCAATTTCAACCGGTGCGATAGAAACTACAGCGAAGGCAAAGTTGAAAAGTGCGAAGAGAAGAAGTAGATAACGCATGGTTGTCCTTGTTTGATTTGCAGAATTCTACTAGATGAAAGGTTTAAATTAGATAAGAGAAGATTGAGTATAATCTTAAAAAAATTTAGAAGAGATTATGCCAAGAGTTGAAAACGAGACATTTTATAACGCCGCCCTCCAAAAATATGGTCTTACATGTAAGGCACTTCACTGGAATAGTGAGCAAAGTCAAAAGCTGAGATTTAAGATTTTGCTTTCCTTTTTGAGTGAAGAGATTTCTACATGTAAAGTCGTTGATGTAGGATGTGGCTTTGGAGATTTGTACCATTTCATGAAGTGCAAACCTTTACAATACATTGGTATTGATGTGATGGATGAGATGGTTGAAGAGGCAAAAAAAAGAACGGGCTGTGAGATCTTAAAGCTTGATGCGCTTGATGATGCACTTCCAATTGCTGATTATTATTTTTGTAGCGGAGCGATGAATATCTTGCAAAAATTTGAGACTCATCTTTTTATTCAAAACTGTTATAGAGCTTCTAAAAAAGGGTTTATTTTCAATATCTTAGAGGGTGATGATGAATCGCTTGTGTATAACTATTTTAAGGAGCATGAGATCAGAGCTTTGGCAAAACAACTCGGTGCAAAGTGCGAGATAAAAAGGGGTTATATGTATAAAGATATCAGCGTAGGACTTTTTAAATAGTGTGTGCAGTTTTTGGAATACTTGGTGAATATGATGAGAGTCAAGCGAAATATGCACTCTCCCTTATGCATCATCGCGGACCCGATTTTTGTGGCGTTGTACAAAGTGAACGGCTGTTCTTTGCACATAATCTTCTTAGTATTATGGACATATCAACAAAGGCTCGCCAACCACTTGCTCATAAAGAGATACTGCTTAGTTTCAACGGGGAAATATACAATTTTCTAGAGTTAAAAAATGAACTGGAGTTTGAATATAAGAGTGGCGGCGAGAGCGAAGTACTCATTGCGGCATATCTCAAATGGGGTGTGGATTTCGTGCAGCATCTTCGAGGGATGTTTGCTATCGCTTTGAAAGATGGTGATACACTTTATCTTTTTCGTGACCGTTTAGGTAAAAAACCTCTTTTTTATTATCGAGGGAAAAGTTTTGTTTTTGCTTCCGAGATCAAAGCGATTGTTCCTTTTTTAAAGCAAAAAAAACTGAGTAATGATGCCTTACTTTCTTACCTCTCTTTTTTAGCGCCTACGCCGCCGTACACTTTTTATGACGGTCTTTACAAGCTTGCTGCCGGTGAATATCTTATCTATAGGGATAATAAAGTTGAGGTTAAACGCTATTATGATCTATTAGATGTAAGCCCTTCGAGCATAAAAGATGAGAGTAGCGCGTTGAAGTTTTTGGAAGAAAATATTTTGGACTCCATCTCAACTCGTTTAAATTCCTCAGTTTCTATGGCTTCGCTTCTCTCAGGCGGAATTGACAGCGCTTTGATCGCGGCTATCTCAAAAAAAATGGGGCATAATCTTCATACTTTTACACTTGGTTATGACGAGTACCAAAACTATGATGAGCGAAAAAACGCTCGTGCGACGGCCGAGTTTTTAGGTGTAAAATACAGCGTTGTCGAAATAGATCAAAAAAGATTTATAGATGCAAGTGAAAATGTCTTTGAAACTCTTGATGAACCGCTGAACGATCCCGCGGCGATTCCGCTATATCTGCTTTTTGAAGAGATAAGTAAAGAGGGTTACCGCGTTGTCATGAGCGGCGAGGGAAGCGATGAACTATTTTTGGGTTATAGACAATATTTTGAGTACCTAGATGTAGAAAAAGCCACGGCTTTGATGCACAAAAACTGGCTGAAAAAGTATTTTCGCTCGAATTTTTCGATGAATCGAGAGTGGGAATGGTATAAACGTATGTGGGACGAGACACTTTTGTTTCGCACCTCGGGCGAGAAGTTTACAGATCTGCAAAAAAATGAGCTGATGCGTCAAAATATCAGAGACGGTGAATCGCTGAAATATCTCAAACCCTACAGAGATAGGTTTGAAAACTCTCATCATAATAGCAATGCGTCGTGGTATAGCTATATTGATTTGAACATCTTTCAGGCGGAGCATTTTCTGCGTAAACTCGATCATATAAGTATGGCGCACTCCATCGAGTCTCGTACACCATTTTTAGATCATCATCTGGCAGAAACTGTTTTTCAGCTCTCACCTGAGTTACGATACCAAGAAGGCAAGACAAAAGCACTTCTCAAAAAGATTGCTGCACCATATTTGAATGAAGAGATTTTAAAACGCAAAAAGAAGGGCTTTTCAAATCCTTATATGGAGTGGCTCATCGCTTCTGGAAAAATCGATCTTATATTGGAAGTGAATGAGCAAACGGGAATGTTCAGACGAGAGCTTTTAGAAAGATATATCGAGTTGGCAAAGAGGGGGAAATTTAAACAGCATGTCTGGGGACTTTATGTTTTAAGTCACTGGATAAAAAAGCAGCTTCTTTAAAGCTGCGTGTTTTTTTCCTGTATCAAGGCAAGTTCAAGAGTCCCGCTGACATAATTTGCGAAAAAGTTTAAAACCTTCATATCCTCTTCGTCGAAATCACCCTCTACTTTATTTAAAAGCTGGATAATTCCGATAACTTCACGGTTAGAATCAAAAATAAGCGTTGTTATAATATTTTTTGTTGTAAATCCACTCTTTTTATCGATATTTGGCATAAAAAACTGATTGTCGTAAGGATTATTGACTATTTGAGGCGATCTTGTCTTAAATGTATATCCGACGATTCCGGCATCTGTAGAGATAGCAATTCTTCCAATGCCATCACTATGTTTTGTCCATAACATTTGGGATTCATAATCGATAAGAAAGATAGAACATCTTTCACACTTTAGAAGTTTTTTAGCTTCAATAGCAATGAGATCAAGAGCATTTTCTATCGCTTGCGTCTCTACAAGTTCTTTACCAAATTTGGCGATTTCTGCGAATTTATTCATTATCGTCTCCGAGCAAAGATGCGAGTTCTAGGTAGCTGCTAATGTAGTGTGCGAAAAATATCATAAACTTTGTATCCTCGTCGTTAAAGCCATCCTCTTTGTTTAAAAGCTGTAATACACCGATAATCTTTCTACTAGAGCTAAAGACCGGAGCAGTTGCTATATTTTTTGTTACATAACCTGTTTTATGATCGATCTCTTTGAAAAATGTTGGATCAGAATAGGGATCATTACTGATGATGGGCTTTTTTTCTTTTAAAGTGTGACCAGCTACACCTTCAGCAGCTGATATTTGTATCTTTTGGATCCCATCAGAGACGACTGTCCATAGCTGATTATTAGTTGTATCATAAATATAAATGGAGCATCTTTGTGCGCATAAGAGATCTTTGGCTGTATCGGATATTAAGACAAGGCCTTCACTCAAAGAGGGCTTATTTAAAAGTTTTTTGCCAAACTCTGTTAGTTTTGCATATCTGGAACTATTGTCCATTTGGTTCTCCAATTGAGTTGATTGAAAAGATGGTATAAAAAAGTTGTTTAATCGCTGATTAAAAACAGAATAGATCTATATTATAGGTGTTTGTAAAAAAAGTGCTCCTTTAGTTTTGTGTCAGAACAGGACGACTGTAGTAGTATCCTTAAATATTCTCGCATCCATATAAAACACATAGCTGTTTTTTTCCTTTTCTTTAGCTTTATATATGGCCTATCTGCAAACTTGATAATGTCGTTTCCAAAGCTTGGTCTTCACATCTTTAAAACAGTCAAATCTTTCCTATAGGATAGTTTGCAGACATAACGATCTATAGCTTGGATTTACAATTATGAGATAAACATCACTTCTATGTTACAATCCGAGTTACTCAAACTTTAGGACAATGAGATGTTTTTTTTGCGCTACAAAGCCTCTTTATTTGTAAAAAACCTTTTGCAAACCGCTGTTGTATTTGTTTTATTCTCTATTTCATTCGTTATTTATGTTTATGCAGAAAAACGGATTGATCTAGCAAATGAATCGCGTTTAAAGTCATATAAATTAGCGGATGAACTGCGCCAATCATCTGACGATTTGACAAGGATGGTGCGTACCTATATTGTTACGGGTGATGTTATATATAAAAAACATTATCAAGAAATCCTCGACATCCGAAACGGCATAAAGCCGCGCCCTTTTGACTACCAAAATATTTATTGGGACTTGGTTAGTTTAAATGATAAACGCCCACGTCCTTTAAGCAATAAAACTATTCCATTGATAGATATGATTCGTGAAGCTGGTTTTACTTCTAAAGAATTTCAAAAGTTACAAGAAGCTAAAAATAATTCTGACACTTTGACAAAAACAGAATTCGAAGCAATAAAACTTATTGAAGCTCAAGGTTCAAATGAACAAAAAGTAAAAAATAAAGAAAAAGCAATTAAAATCCTTCATGATGAGACATATCACAATGCAAAAGCATCTATCATGCGCCCCCTGGAAGAGTTTGCTCAATTGATGGAACAAAGAACTGACGCCGCTGTAAATCAAACTGTTATGATTGCGCTTATTTTGCGGATACTCTTTATCATGATGGGTGCTTTCTTTTTTATTATGCTTTGGCGTTTATATCAAACTATACATAAGATACTTGGAAGTTCTGTAGAAAATCTACATACGCAGATCATACGTATCGGTAAGGGAGATTTTTCAGTGCCGATTCAAGTTGATGCAAAGATGAACAATAGTGTTTTGGCTTGGCTGGGTGGAATGCAAGTGACGCTAATGGATCTTATGGCACATAATGAACGGCTGAGAAATCTGTATGCAGCGCTGAGCCAATGTAATCAGGCAATTGTCCGCTCAAAAAATGAAGAGGAACTGTTTCCTATCCTTTGTCGCGATGCCATTGAATTTGGCGGTATGAAAATGGCATGGATCGGTATGGCTGATGAATCTAACAACCATCTTAACGTTGTAAGTTTTTATGGTGATGGCAGTGACTACCTTAAAGGGATTTTGATATCAATAGATCCATCGGATATTACGAGTCATGGACCTACTGGCCGTGCATTTTTAAATGATACACCTTTTTGGTGTCAAGACTTTCAGCATAATCCAAAGACAGCTCTTTGGCATGAAAGAGGAAAAAGATATGGATGGGGTTCATCAGCTGCATTACCTTTACATCGTAATGGAAAAGTTGTTGGCGTATTTACACTCTACTCTCAAGATGTGAATGCATTTGATGAACCTGCTCAAAAACTCCTCGAAGAGATGACTATGGATATTAGTTATGCTCTTGATAGTTTTGAGCGGGAGAGGATGCGTGAAAAAGCTGAATCAGCTTTGAAAATTAGCCAAGAATATTTGCAATCAATCATTGCAAATGAGCCGGAATGTGTCAAATTAGTCGGGCTAAATGGCAGATTGATTGATATAAATCCTGCTGGTTTGGCAATGCTGGAAGTGGAAACACTTCAAGAAGCTCAAAATTATAGTTTAACGAGTTTTGTACTTCCCCAGTGGCGTGCTGCATTTAATGAAGTACTCCAAAGCGTTATGAGGGGAGAAACTGCAATATTGGAGTTTGAGATGCAAGGGATTATGGGAACCCATCGCTGGGTAGAGAGCAATGCGGTTCCTATGCATGATAGTGATGGAAATATTACTATGATCCTAGGTATTACCCGTGATGTAACTGAGCGTAAAGAAAATGAAAAACGAATCCATTATCTTGCAAATTTTGATGCTTTAACTGGCTTAGCAAATCGAACACAGTTTGATATCCATATCAAAGATCTCCTTAGCACTGCTCGGCGGCATAAGCAAGAATTTTCGATTATGTTTCTTGACCTTGACCATTTTAAAGATATTAATGACACGTTGGGCCACAGAATTGGAGATGAATTACTCATTCATGCTTCTCATCGACTTAAGACAATTTTACGAGAAGAAGATATTTTAGCAAGATTTGGAGGGGATGAATTTATTATTTTACTTCCAAATATTGACATGAATGGAGTTTCACAAGTAGCTCAAAAACTTTTGGATACATTTAAAAAATCTTTTGATATTGATGGCAATGAACTCAGTATCAGTGTTTCCATAGGTATTGCACTGTATCCAAATGATGGAGTAGATTTTGACACACTCTACAAAAATGCAGATACGGCCATGTATCGCGCAAAAAAAGAGGGACGCAACGGCTTTTATTTCTTCACAGATGAGATGCAAAAAAACTCTATACGACATCTTGAACTAAGCAATGCACTTCGTCACGCACTTGAACGAAATCAATTTCAGCTTCATTACCAGCCTCAATTTTCTACCGAAAAAAGAACTATCATTGGTGCTGAAGTGTTATTGCGTTGGAATCATCCTGAACTTGGAAATATTTCTCCTGCTGAGTTTATCCCAATGGCGGAAGAAAATGGAACAATTTTATCCATAGGTGAATGGGTTCTGCGCACAGCAGTAAAATCTGCAAAACGGTGGATGAATGGGGGAATGGAACCTATTATAATGGCAGTAAATCTCTCAGCTATACAATTTAGAACACGCAATTTGCCGGACTTGGTCGCAAATATTCTCAAAGAGACTGGTTTGCCGCCAGAATATTTGGAACTTGAATTGACAGAAGGTGTTGCGATGCAAGATCCGCAAAGAGCGATCAGTATGATGAATGAGATACATTCTAAAGGAGTGAGAATGTCAATCGATGATTTTGGTACCGGCTATTCATCGTTGAGTTATCTCAAAAAGTTCAATATCTACAAACTCAAAATTGATCAATCATTTATACGAGATATTAATGTTGACCCCGAAGATAAAGCGATCGTTGCTGCGATTATCAGTATGGCTAAAAGTTTGGGATTGCAAACAATCGCAGAAGGAGTAGAAACTATTGGCCAGCTGGAGTATCTCTATGAGCAAGGATGTGACGAGATACAAGGGTACTATTTTTCAAAGCCATTGCCAATTGAAGAGTTTGAGCTTTTGAGATTGAAAATAAGCAATATCTAATTTATCTAATATCTGCACTCTGACTAATGGCTACTTTCTGCCAATATAAAAAGAGAATCGTAGATATGCCTGCACTGCCAAGGACCATGGCCATCACCACTATCTGATATCGTGCCGCAATAAGTGGGCTGATACCTGAGAGTATCTGCCCTGTCATCATCCCAGGAAGAGAAACAAGACCTACGGCTAAGAGGGTATTGACTTGAGGAATCATTGCGGCTTTGAAGGCTAAAAATCTAGATTGAATGTAGTCATTTAATTGAATCTCATAATCAAATCTTTCCACAGCAATAGCCACTGCATTCATAGCATTGGCATAGATCATTCCAGCAAGTGGTATCATTACCATTGGGGTGTAAAGAGATTTGAGATCTAACACGGCAATTAAGACGATGAGCAGATTAAAACTGCCGCCAATTGCAATAGCAGCGAAGATGTGCGTATATTTTTGAAAGCTTTTTTGTCTGCAACTGCGAAGCGCGATCATACTTGAGACGGCTATCATAAAAAGAACTATGGCAACTCCGATGATGGGCGAATCATCTTTAAATAAAAACTCTAAAACATATCCTATAAGCAAAAGCTGAGAGCTCATCCTAAGTGTAGCATAAGCGATCTCTTTTACGTTACCAAGCCATTTATAATAAAAGCATCCTACAATAGTAACAGGAAGTAGCATAAAAAGAAGGTTTTGAAGTGGTATAGTATGCAATAATATCCTTTGAACTAGAGAGATATGTTCAGTGAACAACCACTACTTGTTAAGATTTTAATTATACCTTTTTTCAAATTCATTTTCTGAAATTTTTTAAGGGTAATATATCTGATTTAAGCTCTTTTAGATAGGATTCTGCTGATAAAATATTTTACTAATTGATGAGGTTATATATGTTTGGCACAGGTTTTTTAGGAACTTCCGCACCATTTTATATGGATTTTATTACAGTGTATTTTGCACTTCTGCCTGTTTTGATGTTCTTTTCAATTCTCTTGGCCGTTCAAAAACAATACGAAAAGCATTTGCTTTCTCAGCTGATTTTATTTGCCGTAACTTTGGTTGTAGTTGTTGTTTTTGAAGTAGGTGTAAGAGTTTCTGATGGTTTTATAGAGTTTATGCAAAATGCACATGTCTCATACGGCTTTATGATTACATACTTAGTCGTGCATGTCAGTATAGCACTTGTTAGTGTTATCCTTTGGTCTGCACTTTTATATGGTGCTATTAAAAGTTACAAATTAGAAAACAAAGGTGTATCTACTTCTCATAAAAAAGTAGGAAAGTTGGTATTTTTAGGGATGAGTGTCGCTTCATATATGGGAGTTGGAGTTTATTACTTTTTATTTTTGTATTAAATCTTTAGAAATACTCTTTACATGTAAGCACTACATGTAAAGAGTATTGA
Source organism: Sulfurimonadaceae bacterium (assembly GCA_028683835.1). Classification (GTDB taxonomy): domain Bacteria; phylum Campylobacterota; class Campylobacteria; order Campylobacterales; family Sulfurimonadaceae; genus Hydrocurvibacter. The sequence continues at coordinate 29,046 of JAQUHB010000005.1, forward strand.
GTGAACTCTTTAGTTATGCATTAGTTCTCATCATTAAACTCTTTGTCCGCTTCTTTTTGAAATTCATCATCTTTTTCTTTTTGTAGTTGCGCTTTAGTTAAAACTGCTTCATGAAGAAACTCACCGAAGAATGTTTTAGGTTGTTCATACGCTAAAAATAGATATGTTCCACTAAAAAGCCCAATCATAGCTAAAGCCACAATTACTTTTTGGATTGGATTGAAAGTTTGTATAGGCTCTTTTGTACGTATTTCACAGATGCCTCCAGGACAATATTGTGCATTTTTTCTTGTAATAAGTTTATAGATCATACAGCCAATACATATGGAAAACGCACTTTCTAAAAACATTAAGCTGGCACATAGCACACAAATTAAAACTTTGTAAAAAGTTATATCCCAGTTTAGGACAAACCAATAAACCATAGGTAAAGAGATAAGCCATCCTATCGTCCAAGCAAAACGTTTTTGCAACCCACCTACATATTCTGGTTTTTGGTTTTGAACTACAAATTTTCCTAAAAGTAGAGATGGAGCATATTTTGGACTTATCATTCTTAACGTAAAATCAACCCATAAAAATGCCAAATAGACTCGTGCCGCTATAATGTGGTTAAATCCTATACCGACAAAGATTATGATTGTCCCAATCATTCCAAGTATTCCTGCGGCAGCTCTTGCTTCTCTTTCGTTAACAACTGTGACTTCATACCCAGGGACTTTTTCCCCATATTCCCATAAAAAACTATGTAAGTTCAAAAAATATCCTTTTGTTATTTTATTCTTGTATTTACAATGTGATAATATCACCTTTTTTAATAACGCCACTTTCAAGCGCTTTTACAAAAATCCCACGATCATCTTTGAGCAGTTTAGGTAGTTTGGAATCTATTTTAGAGAGACCCTGACAAAGAGTACAGTTTTGAGCGAGTTCGAATGTAACTTCTCCAATTTTGAACCTGTCTCCTAGATGTAAGCTGCTTATACTCCCTTCAATGAGAATATTTTCACCAAGGATTCCCTCTTGCAAATCTATATCTATTTGTTTTGCCATATTATAGGCATCTATAGAACTAATTAAGACGGCACGCAAAGGATCTTTTCCATAAAACTTATCTTCTTTCACACCTTCTTGGTCTATGTAAAGTTCATTTTTTGTCAGTCTATGTGGCTCTTCTTTTATTGATATATAGAGCTCTTTTACTGTTGCTAAGATATTTCTTGACATCTATTTCTTCTTTTTAAAACCGATTTTTTTCTCATAATCATCTAGCTCCATCTTTTTGTAGCTGTTTGATTTAATATATTCAAGAACAACAGCAAACTCATCTTCATTATAGATGCCTGGAAATAATCCTGCTACTGATTTGTCTTTATCATAAAACAGTGAGACCGGAAAACCAAATCCTATATACTTTGTAAACTCTTTCGCCGTTCCTTTAAAATCCTTATAAATAACCGTGTCATTTTTTGAAGTTTCAATATCTGCATAAACAAAATCGCTTTTGATTCTTTTTTTAATATTATCTGTATCGAGTGTAAACATTTGCATCTCTTGGCAATATACACAATCTTTCCAATGTAAATATACAAAAAGATGTTTATGTTGCTTTGTTGCTGTGTCTATAAGTTTATCGATATTTATCTCTGCAGAAAATGATAGGGAATATAAGGATAGGAGGAGAAAGAGAGACTTTATTATTTTCATAAACTATCCTCTTCCTTTGCATTTCAGATTAATGAGGACTAAGCCCTCACTAAATTATCTGATTTCTGATGTTTCAGAATCTTTGTTACCTTTAAGGTCAATAGTATTAACAACTAATTTGTCTCCAGCTTTTGCGCCTTTGAAGCTAAAACCAACGATTGGGTTTTTAGATAGAAACTGACTTGTAGAAGCGTCAAAAACTGGTTTGCCATTTACTGATGCATCAATATGTACAATAAAGTTAGCGTCTTCTTTATGACCAGTTTTTGCTTTTGCTTGATCGTAAGTTAGCATGTCATGTTTGATCATAACTTTAGCTTCAACAACATCGCCTTTTAATTTTGCTTTGATTTTCATAAATATCCTTTAATTATTTTCTATTTTTTATTTTCTATTTTGCGAGGGCTAGATCAGCCTTCACAACCACCTAATGCAACGTCAAGAGATTTGTTGATTGAGTAAAGTTTTCCATCTGTACCTTCAACAACAACTGTCATACTTCCACTTTTTTTCATTTTGATTTTTAATGAATAATCAACAACACTGCCAGGAACAACGTTCCATACCATGATAGCTGCTTCTGGATTCGCATCTTGAAACAATGCTACAGTTTTTGCAGCAATATCAGTTGAAATATCAACTGGGATTTGGCCGCCATTACTAGCAACTTTTGGGATATTAAGCTTAATAGCATCACTAGGAGTTGGTACTTTTCCAAATAATTTTGCGATACCATCATTTACTGTCTTAGCTGTCCATACATCTGGTTTTGTTGCTCTGAAATCTAGAGCACTTAAACTTGCTGGAACCATTGTAGCTACTGCTGCTAGTGCACCTAAACTTAAAAATTTTCTTCTTTGCATTCTATTTCCTTTTTATTTAAATTACTTGCTCATGCTGATCATATAATCAACAACCGCTTTAAGATCTGAATCTGCTAAATCTGTTCCGCCTTTTGGAGGCATACCATTAAGACCGTTTATTGCGTGATCATACACTTTATCTATACCCTGACTTGTTACTTTAGCCCATGCTTTTTTGTTTCCAACTACAGGAGCACCCATGCCATCAGCACCGTGACACATCTTACAAGTTCCCTCATATGACGCTTTAGCCGCATCATTTGAACCCGCTTTTTTCTCTACTACTGGTAAATCTCTTACTGTAGATAAAGGCGGTAAGAAATCTTTCGTTTCAACTTTAATACGAGTTACCTTATTTTCTCCTTTAATACAGTCTGTCATACAACGTTCGCTAACAGTTTTTGCACCAATATTTTTTGGATCATTAAAGTATGCACGTGCATTGTCTTGACCTTGTGGGCCATCAATTTTAGGTACAAAACCATCTTTATTTGGCATAACAATCTTCAAGAATTTCGCTCTATCTAAATCATAATCATCTCCAACTAACTCACCATCAATCTTCATTTCATTGATATTAAGTATGTAGGCAACTAATGCATAAACATCATTATCACTTAAGCTTTTTGGAGCTGGATGAGGCATTCCCTCTTTGATGTACCACCAGAGAGTACTTGCTTGTGGCCAGTACGTTCCAAACACACGATTTGGACCTTCTTCAGTAACCCCTCTTTGGTTAGTCAATGATTTCTGACCAACGTAAGCATTGCCTTTTGCTAAAGATGGATATCCACCACCACCTGAACCAAAATCACCGTGACACATACCACATTTAGCATCATAAAGATCGCCACCGTCTTTAACATTTCCATGTCCTTCTGGCGGTGGAGCATATGGTGTTACAGATGTAGCCCATGCATCTAACTCATTTTTTGTTGGTGTACGTCCGTAAGAATATCCACCATTTTGTGTATCAGAATTTACATAATAGATACCAGACTTATTGTTGTTTACAGGATATGTAACACCACCATCAACAACAAGTTTTCCTGCATCTGGACCAGTTGAATATGAATGAGAAGCGCCCGTTGAAGAAACAGCACCGATTCCATCTGGAGAAGCATCACCACCAACACATGCAGTTAGTCCAATAGACACTGCTGTAATTAATGAAATTGATATCAGTGATTTACGATCTAATTTGAACATTGTTAACCTCCCCTTTTTCTGTTACTTCCCATGTAGCAATACCATTTCTATGATAGACTGACTCTACACCCATAACAGAAACTTCTTCTTCGATTGTTGGTTGCATACGTCCAGCATCATCCATCGCACGACTTCCTATAATGAGAGGTTTACCTTCATATTTGTACATAAAACTAAATCTTGTCCAAGCTTTTGGAAGAACAAGACCTTTAAGTTTTGTAGGTACCCAGTTTTTACAGCCATCAAATGTAATATCAACACCTGTGATAGTGCCATATCCACTCCAAGCAAGACCTTCGATCTCAACCATATCACCTTTTTTAAGGTCAGTCCATGGTTTTTCAGGACATGGAGAAGTGATAATAGAGTTAACTTCGTTTGCATAAAAATGTTGCACTGCTTTACCATCTGGTTTAAGAGCAGTATATTTTGCAGTTTCTTCTTTTGCATAAAAAGGCTCATCTGAAAATTCTAGACGCTTAAGCCATTTAACACATAAGTTTCCTTCCCAACCTGGAAGTAAAAGACGAACAGGATATCCTTGTTCTGGGCGAAGAGCTTCCCCGTTTTGTCCCCAAACAATCATTGCATCATCGAGCACTTTGTCTATTGGTACAGTTCTGCCCATCTCTGAGTTGTCCGAGCCCTCTGCAAGCATCCATTTAGCAGTTGGTTTAAGACCTAAATCTTTAAGAATAGTTTTAATATAAACACCTGTCCATTGTGCGCAACTCATCATCCCTTTAGCAAACTGAACAGAGTTGAATTGTGGTCCTCTCCACTCTGGTCCACCGTTTGCAGGACATTCGATAAAGTGAATGCGGCTAACGCTTGGATAACGTTTAAGTTGATCAAGAGTAAGAACTAATGGTTTATCTATAAGACCGTGAATCATTAAACGGTACTCATTTGGGTTGACTTGGGCAATACCACCGTGAGCTCTTGAGAAAAATAAACCGTTTGGTGTAATTATCCCCTCTGATTCTTGAATAGGACACATCGCAATTGATGCATACCAGTTACCAGAAGAGAGCAATTGTGCATTTCTTCTTGTATTGTTATGCTCATATTCCGATGGCATACCATAAAGATTTTTTGTAACAGGGTCACCAAATTTGATTCCCCATGGCACATGGTTTATGATAGCTGGATCGTCAGCCATTGCCTTTGTGCCAGCAAAAAGACTTGTACCAGCTAAAGCAGTAGCAGACAAAGCTGCAGATTTTCTAAAAAAATCTCTTCTTGCTAATGTGTTGTGTGTGTCATTAGACGAAGATTCTAGATTTTTTTGAGAATTATTATCGTTCATTTTTCTTCCTTTATAAGCTTTCTAGTGTAACCAATATATATTTAGTAGTGATCACTAAATCAGCTAAGCCATAGATTGATGCAATACTATTGCACGCTTAGGTAACTGTTTTGTAAATATCACAAATATATCACAAGAAATGATACAACAATTTGAAGATTAATACGATTAATTTTATAATATAGAGTCTATTTTGTTACAAAACAACACAAATAAAAGTCTATTTTTAAGTAGAGGCACGAATCTTAATTTTTTTTCATAAATTATGATTCGTATTAGTTATGATTCCTAGAACTACATAAGTATCTTTAATAATATCATGATAAAAAGGTATTGTAAAACCTTGGTGTTCAATATCTTTAATATTTTCATCATCAAAATATAGTGACTTCTTATATTTTGCTACTTTTGTTGGCATATTTAAGATTATTGTATCAAGGTAGAGTTTAAAACTCTTTGCGCTTTTTTTATCATTATTAAAAAAAGAGTCAAGTATTGACTTGAGTTGTTGCTCATAAAGTTTAGAATTTACTATTTTCATTTTTCTTCACCTTTTTCTAACCAATGATCTATTTTTCCCATGGTTTCCAAGTAGCTTGAAAAACTTGCTGGATCTTGGATGTACTTGTCGAGTTCTTTTTGGAGAATTTCTTGCATTTGAGTGGAGACATTTTTTTTATTTTCTAATTTTGTGTTTTCCATGTTTACCTTTCCGATACTATTAAAAAGATAGTGAATTTATTCACTATCTTTTTTAACTGTTTGTGCTTTTTGAATTTTTACAGGTGTTGTCTCAGCGATAGTCGAGACCTGCTTTTTCACAAGAGCCACTGCTGCATCTGCTGTATCTGCCATTTGTAGATCATCGTTATTATCTAAATAGGTCGCGAGTTGTTGCATTTGAAAAGGCTGTCCGTATGTATATACAATTTCTCCTCCATCTTTCCCTTGAAGAAACATGGCTCCAGTTGCGCCCAATAGTAAGATAACAGCAAGAGCTTCAAGCATAAATTTTTTGGTTTTACATCCGATGAGTTTTATTAAAGCAATAATTCCCATTGTTATTGCTAAATATGTTCCTAACTGTTTATGTTCTTTGAGCTCACTCTGACCAGCCGGACTGAGATAGTCATATATAAGTGGACCTGCATGTGTACCTGTATACCATACACCAATAACAGCAATCGCAGCGATAAGTGTGGCACGAGATGAGATTTTTGACATCCCCTCTGTTCTAGTGAAAAGATACACAACACCAAAAACTGAGGCAACTAGTGGAAGAACCATTGCAAAATGAACGGTAGCTGGGTGTAACATCATAGAATACTCCTTTTAAATCTTAAATCGGAGCACATTATAGGAAAAAAAGATATAAAATAACTTAATCTTATTTTTCATCTTTTTTATCCATTGCGCTTTTTGCTGATTTAATGGCGTTCTCAAGGGCTGTTCTTGCTATGCCCCAAGCTTCTTTTCCCATACGTTTCGCTTCTTGGGCTTTCTCTGATTTTAGTACTTTTGTTCCCCTTTGAAGGGCATCTTTTTTGACAGATTGATATTTGTCTTTCATGAGATTCACAGTTTCTTTTGAAATATGGACAAGTTCTTCTAAGTCATATTTCATATTATTTGAAATGTCATCAAGTATTTGTTTCGTCTGTACAGAGTTCGCATGTCCAATATTGTTTACTACTTGGGTAAAAATCATATCTGTATGAATTAGTTCATCAAAAGTGTGATCATAATCACTAAGCAAGATAGCCTTTATTTCATCAGGCATATAAAGAAGTTGTTGTTGAAATTTGGATATTGATTTGACTAGACCAGTTTTCGTACCTCGCATTGTTGATTTGAGGATAGAATTTGCCTGATTGGGAGTTGCTTCTGAAACATTTACTGCCGTTTGGAGAATACTTGAGAGAATTTTTCGAATCCTGATACTGTTGAGTGCTCCCTCATTGATAGTTTCATAAGTAAGCTCTTTTATGACCTCTTCAACAGTTTCATCTATATCTTGATTATTTTTTTCTAAGGCTGTAATGATGGCTGATTCAACCATTTCATTCAACATATCAAAAAGATCAACAGATTGAAGTTTTATCTGATGGAGCTTAGATATTGTTTGTTCTGGAGCTTCGCAAAGAGATTCTTCGATCTTATCAAAAAGAATATATTTTGCATTTTGAAGTTCATGTGATGTTTTGTCTATGCGTCTGTTTAACTGTTCTTTTTTTGCAAGCAGTTCTTCAACTTCATCGTGAAGAGTCAATGTTTCACTGTCGATAATTGTTGCACTTAGAATTTTGAGTTCATGTAATGTCAATTTATTTGGATCTATAGTCCATTCATCCTCAATATGCACAAGAAGTTTTTTAATCTTTTCCTCAATTGAAGATGCTTCAATACTTTTGTAACTGTTTTTTAAGTCTCGTTCAAATTCCTCTATATTCATCATATCTCCTTTATAAAACCATTTTTATATTTTGATGATTTTTTAGTGCTTCATATATAAATGTTCTTTCATCTTCATTGGTAATGATAAGATCAAGATTCATACTCACGTACTTTCCGGTTTTACTTTCATTGGAAAGCTTTAGAGTGTGTGGTTTTTCCAAAATCACCTCTTTTACAGCAAGATGAATCTCATCTTTATGGTTTCCAATAACTTTATAACACCAGCTGCAAGGGTATTCCAAAACCAATTTCTCTTTAGTTTCGTTTATAATTTCCACTTTTTCCTCCTTCTTTGGATTCTAACTGAACAGTTTTAATGATCATCCCTTTGTCTATGGCTTTGACCATATCATATATGGTTAAAAGTCCGATACTGACACCTGTAAGTGCTTCCATTTCAACGCCTGTTTGCCCTGTAAGTTTTGCTGTGAGTATTAGTTTGAATCCTGGGAGTTCTGGCAGTTCTTCAACATCACAGTTGATACCGCTAAGATTTAAGGGATGACACATCGGGATAAGCTCACTTGTTTTTTTTGTTCCCATTATTGCGGCAATAACAGCTGTTTGGAGAACTGGACCTTTTTTTGTCCTTTCACTTACTATTGCATTGAAAGCATCTTGGCTCATCTGTATAACTCCGCTTGCTACAGCGACTCTTGTAGTTTGGCTTTTTTCTGACACATCCACCATCTTTGGACGATCTTTTTCATCTAAGTGCGTTAAGTTCATGCAACTCTCTTTTTTAGTATAAAGGTAAATAATATACTTTGATTATACCAAACAATGATAGATTATTTACTAATATCGTGTTCTTGATGAAATCTTAGAATTGCTTCTTGATACTCGGTAGGATTGTTAAGATTTAAAAAATTAGTTTCATTTTCAAATTCCACAAAAAGAGTATTAGACGTTTGGAGTAGTTTTATAAGTTTATGTTGATTGGTTTGAAGCATATTTTGAAAAACTACATGTAAGCTTCTGTTATAAAGTCCGCACATTGGATGGAGACCATGGGGTGTTTTTGCGATGATGGTATCAAAGCCCTGATCTTTGTGCTCTAAGATTTTACCTATTTCTGCTTCGCCTATAAAAGGAGTATCAACACTCAAAACAAATATCTCGTTTACATTTAAGTGGTTAAAGATAGTTACAAAGCCTGTTGTAGGAGCATAGATATCTTCTGTATCTATATCTTCTATCAAAACTGCATTTTTATTTTCAGTGAGAAAATCAAATTTATTTGCATCTTTACAGGAAATATATACATTTTGAAATAATTTTTTTAAGCGTTCATACTGGTATTGAGTAAGAGTAGGTTCGCCTGCGAAGGGTAAAAGTGCTTTATCTTCGCCCATTCGGGAGCTTTTCCCGCCGGCAAAGATAACGCATGGAGTTTGGAACATTATTTAGTTAAAGTAGCTTCTATACGTCTGTTTGCCGCACGACCTTCAACAGTTTTATTTGATGCAACTGGGTTAGCTTCACCTTTTCCTGATGCTGTGATTCTTTTAGCGTCTACACCTTTTTTCTCAAGGTCAGCTTTTACAGCTTTTGCACGCGCTTCAGAAAGTTTTTGGTTGTGTGCTGCTTTACCAGTGTTACTAGTATAACCAGTGATTTCTACATTATATGCAGGGTATAGTTTCATGAAATCTGCAAATTCTGTAATACGTGAGTCTGCTTCACGCCCAATTTTAGCTGAGTCTATTTTGAAGTTTACGTGTAAGTTTACAAGAACGGGACAACCATCTTGGTCAACTTTTGCGCCAGCTGGAGTATTTGGACATTTATCGATAGAATTTTTAACACCATCATGATCATCATCGCCATCAACTACAACAGCAGCAACCTCTGCTACAACAGGTTTTTCTTCAACAACAGGCGCAGGGGCTGGAGTCACAACTGGTGTTTCGACAACTGGTGCTGGAGCTGCAATTGGTTGAGCGTGTTCTCCAAAAGCGATATTGATACCACCAAGCAATGCTAAGTTATTATCCCATCTTGTATCATTGGGTTTTAACATATAAATTGCTTCAAGTTTAAGAGCGATATTTTTTGTGATTGGCATTTTAGCACCAACGCCTGCATCAAAGAAAGCAGAATCAACATTACCAGTTCTTCCTTCTTGGTGCTCGCTCATAGTCTCGTAACCAAGACCAGCTTTTGCAAATGGAGTTAAAAATCCAACTTTTCCATACTCATATACACCGTTTAAAGCGATACGGTAAATATTTGTACTACCAAAGCGACTTGGTTCAAAATCAACATTTGAGTAAAGAATTGATAACTCAGGACTTACTGGCATTCCAAGATTATTGAGTTGGAATTCACCACCATAGATACCTGCATTTGAAAGATTAAGATTTCCTTCTGTTATGTTATAGCCAGCAACCGGAGTAAACTCATAGTTGTAATCTTGTGCTAAAAGCAAAGAAGATGCTAAAAGTGCTGGAACTAGTAGTAATTTTTTCATGTGTATCCTTTTTGTCCAAGGTAACTTGGGAGTAATTATTTCGTGATTCTAGCTTATTTTTATTAAAAATGTATTTAATAAAAATAATTAGTTTGTGTTATCTGGGATCTGTGATATATCCAGTGATTGCCGACGCTGCTGCAACTGCTGAGTTAGCTAAATAAACTTTAGAGCTTCTGCTTCCCATACGACCGACAAAGTTACGGTTTGTTGTAGAAACTGCAACTTCGTTATCCCCTAAAATCCCCATATATCCGCCAAGACAAGCGCCACATGTCGGGTTGCTGACAACACCGCCTGCATCGATAAGAATATCTATATATCCAAGTTTCGTAGCTTCGCGAAGGATCTTTTGTGTACCCGGAGTGATGATAAGACGAACATCTTGGTGAACTTTCTTACCCTCTAATATTTCAGCTGCTACTTTAAGGTCGCTGAGTCTTCCATTTGTACAACTTCCAATAAACGCTTGATCTATTTTGATATGATCATTTTGCGCTTGAACGACACTGTGTCCATTTGATGGTAAAAATGGATATGCGATCACTGGATCAAGTGCCGCAACATCTATTTCCAAAATTTGTGAATAGACAGCATCAGCATCAGAATAGAAGATTTTTGGTTCACGAGCTAGAGGTTTATCTACTAAAAATTCTTTTGTGATCTCATCATATGCGACGATTCCACTTTTTGCACCAGCTTCGATAGCCATATTACACATAGAAAATCTATCGTCCATGCTTAAATGCTCGATTGTACTTCCAGTAAACTCTAAAGTCTGATAAAGTGCCCCATCAACGCCGATCATGCGGATGATTTCGAGGATAATATCTTTTCCAGTCGTATATTTCCCAGGTTTTCCGTTTAATACTACTTTGATCGACTCTGGCACTTTAAACCAGTTTCCGCCTGTTACCATGGCAAACGCTAAGTCAGTTGAACCCATTCCCGTCGAGAAAGCACCAAGTGCACCGTGTGTACAAGTATGTGAATCTGCACCGATGATAACATCACCCGGAACGACTAAACCTTTTTCAGGTAAAAGTGCGTGCTCGATTCCCATATCTTTTTCATCAAAAAAGTTTTTCATCTCATATTTTTTTGCAAAGTCGCGGCTTATACGAGCTTGATTTGCACTTGCAATATCTTTTGCAGGGATAAAGTGATCAAGAACAATAGAAAATCCATCTGGATTAGCAAGTTTTGTCGCGCCAATATCTTCAAATGCTTTGATAGAAATAGGTGTAGTAATATCGTTTCCGATAACCATATCGATGTTACAGCGGATGATTTCGCCTGCAAATACTGGGTGACCGACATGATCGGAAAATATTTTTTCAGTAATGGTTTGCTTCATGTGGAATCCTTACATGTAAAGTGTATTTATAAAAGTGGGCGAATTATACCCTTTTAGAGTTGATGACATTTTGAAATATTTTTGCAATTTTAAAATATCAGATGCTAATATAAACAAAAAAAGGATTTTCGTGTCGAAGTTGCTTGGAAAATGTCCTTATTGTGAAAATGGAAAGATTGAAATAAGGGCGATCGCCGTTGATGGCAAACCTCTAAAACTTTATGCTTGCTCAAATGCACATTGGTATTTTGAAGGCGATTTTGCTGAACTCACACCTGAGTCTACATGTAACTTTCGAATATTTCAAAATCAGCTCAGACGTTGGAATAAAAAAGCGATAGGGAAAAATGAAATACGAACACTTTTAAAAGAGCAACAGGTACAAGTAAGACTTTACAGTGCAAATGCGAAAAAAGAGTATTTTAAGTGGGTGATTCTGGATAAAGAGTATGGAATAAGCGTTTTGTGGGAGGAGGATGCATAGGTATAAAAACCTATGCATAAAAATTACATTGCTGTAACGTTTTCCGCTTGAGGACCTTTTTGACCTTCGCCTACTTCAAAAGTAACCGCTTGGCCTTCTGCTAAAGAAACACGACCAGGACCTGTTCTGTTTACTTGACGGAAGTGAACAAATAAATCTGCACCACCGTTGTTTTGTTGGATAAATCCATAACCTTTTTCTTCATTGAACCATTTAACAGTTCCGTTTAGCAATTCTGCCATCTTTGTACCTCTAGTGGGAAAAATACATTTCATAATAGTATATTACTAAATTGAAAAGGAGTCTAAGTCGAGGAAAGGTTTTCGTTTTTAGCAGATTATATATAATGTAACACACTAAAGATGAATTCGAACCTCATCTTTCATCGCAAGTATTGTATCATTTTATTTATTACATTGCAAACGTATTTTATTATTTAACTGTATACTTGCACAAAAAAGGGTCATAATAGATGAATTTACTTTCAAAAACTGCACCATTAGAAGAATCGATACAAAAAATGAGAGCTGTTCTTATCGATGTCGGATGTGAAGTTGTGTTTCAAGAGCAGTTGCATCCTCTTACTCATTGTTATTCAGTAAATCTGAGTTCCACGGAAGCACCTCGCCATATCTATGCTAATGGCAAAGGTATGGAGGTGGATGCTTCTGTAGCAAGTGCTTTGGGTGAGTACATAGAGAGACTTCAGACAAATAATTTTTTTATAGATTTTTATCTTCCAAATAGAACACAGTATCCTGATGAAGTTGCGTATGAATTTTGGGAGGATTATATAGACGAAGCATTTTTGGAGCTTTATGATCCAAATGGGGAACTTAGCGGTGAAGATTTAGTTGATTTTAACAGTGACTACACAGATAAAATCCTTTGTCTCCCTTTTATAAAAAATTCTACTCAAGAAAAAGTTTATATTCCGCAAAATATTTTGAGCAATCTTTATGTAAGCAATGGTTTAGCAACAGGAAATAGTCCAAAAGAGGCGCAAGTTCAAGCTTTTAGTGAGATTTATGAGCGTTATGCAAAGCTAGATATCATAAAAAATGGCTATGCACTTCCAAGTTTTCCCGATGAGTTAATTCAAAGTTTTGAAAAACTTCAGAGTGATGTCCAAGCACTTCGTGATCTTGGTTATATAGTAGAAGTTTTAGATGCCTCGATGGGCGGAAAATTTCCTGTAACGGCTATCTCTCTAATAAATCCAAAAAACTCTTCGCTGTTTGTCTCTTTTGGCGCACATCCTATTTTGCAAGTCTCACTAGAGAGAACGATGACAGAACTGATGCAAGGACGAACTTTAGATAATCTGGATAGTTTTGAGACACCGACTTTTGATATGAGTAGAGTTGAGAGCAGTTTTAATCTTGAATCGCATTTTGTAGATTCAAATGGAAAACTTGGATTTGGATTTTTGAGTTCTAAAAAAAGTTTTGAGTATGCCACTTGGAGATATAAAGGCGAGGGATGTGAGGATGAATATAACTTTCTTTTAAGTATCTTAGAAGATATGGATAAAGAGCTTTATATCAGAGAGTACGATTATCTTGGATTTTACTCTTGTCAGATGGTTATTCCAGGAGTTTCAGAAGTGTACCCGATGGAAGATCTCATCTACAACAACAAAAACAGCGGAAAACTTATACGTCATATGGTTTTGGATATGAATGTGAATGATGCAGAAGATATCCTTGATGCAGTAGAATCACTGGATGATTCTTTACACGTAGACAAATATATAGGTGTTATTTTCGAAAATAGTTTTACAATGGCCGAGCTCAAAGCGCAGATGCATTTGACACTTGGCAATACTCAAGAAGCGTTAGAGATTTTAGAGTACAGTGAAAACAAAATTGGACAAATTCTTGTGGAACTTATCACGATGGAAAACGAAGGGCATAATTACGAAGATTATGAAGAAGCATTAGAGAATGTTTTTGGGAAAGATAATCTAAAAAAAGCCTTACTTGTAAGAGAGGGTAAAGAGTTATTTATAGACACGACTCTGCATGATGAGTATAAAAAAATGTTAAAGTTATATGACAAACTCGAGATTAAAAAGCAAAATATTACACTTTAAGCGATCAATCATGATTAGATGAACAAATATTCTGCTTTAAATTCTTTGATATGTTATCGCTAAAAGTTGCCATAAGATCACCAAATGCATGTCCAATATCACGTATAGATTCAGCCTTAATTATACTGATGATAAAGTAGTATTTATTGATCATGAATATACATATTTGTCCATAAACCAAGCGTATAGCGTATTTGGAGATATTGCAAAAATTAAAAGATGAAATTGTAGGTTAAAAATATGCAAGACGCTTGGTGAAGAAGGATTCCAGACAAAAAAAATGCATCAGTATTGATGGTATATGCTACACTATTGCTTTGTTTCATGGATACAATATTTTAAAATCAACATAAGGAAAAAAGATGCTCATTGATATATTCACAGATTATATTCGTAATCGCAAAGATTTACGAAAATACGTAGTAGAACGAAAAACAATACAAGAACGTGGTGAGTTTAACGATGCAACTTTGATTCAGGTGCAGGAAAACCTTGAGAGATTAAAAGTTGAAAATCCTGATATTTATGAAAAAATGTATGAAGTATTGGAAACTGTCTTTGAAAATGATGCTGGACAGATAGTAGATTATTCTCTTAATTTTGCCCGTCAAATGTCTAAAATGTTTAAAAATAGAACACCTGAAGATATTTATAAGGAATACAAGGCTGTGTTGAAGCATAAATATCAAACACTAGGTTAGGAATAAAAGCTTGTATTGTTGATTTTGTTGTACCATATCCTTTATAAATAACTTTACAAAAGGATATAAAATGATCAAAAAAATCGTAACAATAAGCGCATTTAGTGTGATTCTTGGAACAACACTTTTAGCAGACGGAGTGCAAGTATTGCCGGTCATCAATAGTTCATATACACCTTCATTCGCTGTTGCAGCTCTTGGCGGTTACCAAAAAACAGATGCCGTGGATGGAACGGGTGCATACGGTGTTGAAGTTTCTTTAACATGTCCACTTTTACAGATTCCAAATTATCCAATCAGACAACAAGTAAGTCTTGTTCGTACAAATTCAAATGGTTTGACGACTACTGATTTTGAATTAAATCCACATGTTTTATTTGATGTAGCACCAAAATTACACGTTGGTGTAGGACCAAGTCTTGGTTTTGTTTATGCTTCTGGAGCAGGGGATCATGATTATTCATTTGGCATTGGTGCGGGTGCATCTGTGACTTATGATATTGATTCAAAATATTTTGTAGGCGCTGAGAGTAGATACCAATGGGTAAACCAAGCAGATCTTAGTGGTTCAAAAGTTGATTTAGATAATATGCGCACACTTTTAAAAGTTGGTGTACATTTTTAAACATTGATTGAGTATGCGAGTGCGTAGATGGTGGACAATGTGAGATTCGAACTCACGGTAGGTTGCCCTACGGCCGCGTTCCAGGCGACTGGATTCAACCACTCTCCCAATTGTCCACGGTTTGGAGAGTGGCATTATAGCAAAGTTTTTTATAAAACTTTTATGCAATCTTCTTGTTTTGGAACAAGACATAAAAAACTGTATGTCACATCACCTAATGTTTCGTAAGCATGAGGTACATTCGCAGGGATAAGCAGCACATCTCCCGCACCCGCTTCAAACTTTTCATCACCTATCGTCACAAGCGCACGTCCGGCTAAAACATACTGTTCATGTTCTATGATATTTGTATGAAGTGGCATATGCCCGCCAGCTTCAATCGTGAAGTTTCTCATAGCAAAATTTGGCGATTCCTCCGGTGAGAGAAGCATCTTCATCCCCACACCTTTGCCCGCTTTTTGCGGTATGTTTTCTATCTCATTTATTTTCTTATGCAGATACATTTTCATCCTTCCATGTAAAGTTTTTAAAAGGATAACATAAATATTTTCTAAAATAAGAAAATTTAATATACATAACTGTTTTATTTGAGTTAGAATATAGCGGTAGAAAAAAAAAGGGGGGGGGTAACTATGTTAAAGAAAATGGTATATTTTTTGCCCTTCTTCTGTTTATCTCGTATAAGTGCTGAAGAATCTTTAAATTTACGCGATTTTTATGCAAAAGCGGGTGTTAGCGGAGAGTTGAGAGCACTCTATCAATATAACTCTCAGTATGAATATTTAGATGGCAAAAGCGGTACGAGCAATACGGGAGTATTGGGTGGTAAAGTAAGCCTCACATCGGGGAATGTGTATGGTTTTGATGCAGTGTTAAGCGGATATGGGGCATTTAGAGGATTTGAAGATAAAAATAAAGTTGAAGTCGATTATCTCAATAATGGCAGAGGAAATGCCGATTACTCGTTACTTGGAGAGTCTTTTGTCAGATACACAAAAGATAGCGATTTTATTCAAATAGGACGTTTTGGGCTTGATACTCCACTTTTAAATTCTGATGATGTGCGTATGACACCCGATTTTTTTGAGGGTGTTCATGCTTCTGTAAAGATGTTGGACGCCTTTATATTGGATGGTGGATATATCGATGCAATTGCAGGATGGGAAAATCTTGGAGATAATGCAAAGTTTGAAAACATAGGGGATGCTATAGATCTTTCCGGCAATTTTTCAGGCGGTTATCATGTAGGAAAATCTTCTATCATCTTTGCCGGAGTTACTTTTGCAGATGAAAAAAATCTTTTTAATTTCCGTGTATATGATTATTTGACGCAGAAAGTGATGAATCAGTTATATATGGAGAGTTCTTTTAAAGCTGATATTTATGAGCTAGGTGCTCAATATTTGAGAAGTGTATCTGATAGTAGACTTGAAAATTTCGGCGGAAACGACATTATCGATTCTACTGCTTATGGCCTGCGCGGATGTGTCAATCTTAACAAAGTGGGGTTTACTTTGGCTTATGACGAGGTCTTAAAAAGAAAAAATACTCTTTTTGATGGTGGAACTCCTGATTTTTTTGGAGGGGCTAACGATCCATTTTTTACTTCTATGGACTTGCTTGTTCCAAATCAGCTCGGCGGAGTTAAGGTTTATAAAGGAGAGATTTCTTATACTCCAACGGATGATTTTTCTCTTAGTGTGGCGCATGCTTTGTTTCACAAAGGGGATGGATATGATCAAAGTGAGAGCGATCTTACGCTCAAAGCTACTTTGTATAAAAATATAGAAGCGGATATGAAGTTATCTAGTCTCAATGAAACAGATAGTATAGGTAATGTCACAACAAATAATCGTGTTCGTGCATTACTAAAAATGAAATTTTAAATGGAGGCAGGAATGAGTATAAAACAAAAATTGATATTAGGTCTTACGCTGATATTTGTGGGAGTTATAGTAAATATTTTAGTGGGCAGTGTGACTATTTCCAATGTATACAAACTAAGTGAATCAGCAGCACATGAATCGATTCCTCGTGCGCTTGACGCTACAGATGCCAAGTATCAGGTCTCACAAGTCCAGCAGTTTTTGACAGATGCATCTTTGACACAAAATCAGGATTCCGTAAAAGAGGCACAAGAAGCCAATGATGCTTTTATGAAAGATATGGGTAGATTTGAAGCGATGTTTCAAAAAGAGAATAACAACAAAAGCCTCTCTATGGTGAGAGTTTCAAAAAATGACATGCAAGAACTTTTTATAGTGGGCAAAAAGATGATGGCAAGTTATGGTGTGAGCAAAGCTGATGGCGACAAAGTGATGGAAGATTTTGATGCGGCGAGTGCAAAACTGATGTCAAAGGTCGACGAGATCAAAAAAGCACAGGTTGCTGAAGCGATAAGCAATTCAGAGCAGACAATGGAAAAAGCAAATTTTACAAAATATTTTTCACTTATGATCGGAATAGCTACGATTATGATGGGGCTTTTGGTGGGCTATTTGCTTTCCAATAATATTTTGATGTCGATTAAAAAACTTGGTGATGTTATTGAAGTCGTAGCTCAAAACCATGATTTTACTCAAAATGTTAAATTTGAAGGGAATGATGAGCTTTCTCAGATGGGAGAAAAGATCAATCACCTAGTTACTGTATTACGTGAATCATTTTGTGAGATTGGAAGTACATCTCATGAAAACCTTTCTGTAGCTACACAACTTTCAGCTACAACCCATTCAATAGGAAAAGCAGCGGAACATGAAGCGCAGATAGTCTCAGAGACAACAAGCGAATCGCTTTTGACAAAAGATGCGATTATTGCCTCAGCGTCTAAGGCACAGAATGTAAAAATAAAAGCATTACAAGCCAGAGAGAGCCTTCAAGAAGCGCAAAATACTCTTAGTGAAACAAATTCTGAGTTGATACTTACTGTAGAGATGGAATCTGAGATGAATGCAAAGCTTCATTCTCTTTCGCAAGAAGCATCACAAGTAAAACAGGTCTTGACTGTTATCTCGGATATTGCAGATCAAACAAATCTTCTAGCGCTCAATGCAGCCATAGAAGCGGCGCGTGCAGGAGAACATGGACGCGGATTTGCCGTGGTCGCCGATGAGGTAAGAAAGCTTGCTGAGCGTACACAAAAAAGTCTTGTAGAGACAAATGCAACAGTCAATGTCATAGTGCAGTCGATCATGGAAATCACAGAACAGATCACTACCAATACGCAGCGTATCGAAAATCTCGCCGAAGCATCTGAGCAGGCTGGGCATAATACACAAATGGCCGTAAGTTCACTTTCTCAAGCGGTTGAAAATATTGAGGAGCTTGCCACGGATTCTCAGATGAATGCTTCTGCAATAGAAAAAATCATTATGAAGATAGAAAATATTCGTACATACAGCACATCTAATGCAAAAAATGTTGAAGAGATAGCTGGCGCTGCAGAACATCTCCATATGATGACACAAAACTTGAGTACAAAAATCAGTATTTATCGCACATAAACTATAGTTATTTTTATCATATTCATGTAGAAATTACAAAAACTGCGGGTTTGCCTGCAGCTTTTGTCTGCCAAAACTTCAGCCGTACGCGGTATAATTCGCCAATTTTTTTCAGGATATTTCATGAGCGAAACTCTTCTCATCCTTGCCATTGCCCTTGCCATGGACTCTGTCGCGGTTTCTATTGCGATTGGCTCAAAATACCGTGATCTTCTTCTTTGGCGTACCCTCTTTGTTGCCGGAGTTTTTGGTTTTTTCCAAGGAGTGATGCCGATTGCCGGTTATTTCATAGGAATCAGTTTTGCTGATTATGTTCAAGCGTACGATCACTGGATCGCTTTTGTATTATTGGTAGGATTAGGCGGTAAAATGCTCTATGAAGCCTACCAAAATGAGTTTGACGAAGAGGTTACGGATCTGTCGAATAAAACACTTATCACCTTGGGGATTGCAACAAGTATCGATGCCATGGCAATCGGGGTGACATTTGCTTTTTTACAAACCGATATTTTCACTGCGTCATCTATTATTGCCCTTGTGACTTTTGTTCTTTGTATCGCGGCAGTGTATGTCGGGAAAAAATTGGGTTCACTGCTTGAGAGCAAAGCGGAGATGCTTGGAGGGATCATCCTCATCGGTCTTGGCTGTAAGATCTTAGCGGAGCATACAGGAT
The DNA here is from genome assembly GCA_028683835.1 of Sulfurimonadaceae bacterium. GTDB lineage: Bacteria > Campylobacterota > Campylobacteria > Campylobacterales > Sulfurimonadaceae > Hydrocurvibacter. Next base: position 48,499 of record JAQUHB010000005.1, read on the forward strand.
TGATAGGTTAAACAATGAGTTATTTTCATCGTGTTCATGTAGAGATCACAAATATCTGCGGTCTTGCATGCAGCTTTTGTCCCCCAAAACTCCAACCCACAAAAACAATGACTTTGGAGTTTTTTGAAAAAATCTTAGCAGAGTTGAAGCCCTATACAAAGAGTTTAGCTTTCCATGTAATGGGTGATCCTCTCACTCTTTCAAATCTCGATAAGTATCTTGATCTGGCTTTGCAATATGCTTTTGAAGTAGAGCTCACGACAAGCGGATATTATCTCAAAAAAAATCCTATTTCGACACTTTTTCATCCCGCTGTAAGACAGCTCAATATCTCGCTCAACGCTTATAATAAAAATGATTCAAATCTCAGTTTTGAAACATATATGCAGGGTGTTTTGGAAGTATGCGATGCAAAACTTCAAAACTTTCCAAAACCTTTTATAAATCTGCGTGTCTGGAATCTTGATGAAGCGTGTTCGGAACTCTCATTTAATGAACAGCTTTTTATAGTTTTAAGAGAGCATTTTGAACAGAAACTGCAGATGGATGAGATTGTCAAAAACAAGATAAAATCTTTTCGACTCGCTTCGAAAATACTCCTCAATTTTGACAGCTATTTTGAATGGCCGTCCTTGAACTCTTCTCATGAAAGCCACGCAACATGTTATGGTTTAAAATCACATATTGGCATATTGGCAAATGGAGTTGTCGTACCATGTTGCCTTGATGGCGAGGGTGTTATAAACCTTGGAGACTTATATGAAAGCTCGCTTGAAGAGATACTTTCTTCAAAGCGTGCACAAGATATGATCAAAGGTTTTGAAAAGGGGAAGGCAGTCGAAGAACTGTGTTTGAAATGTAGCTATAAAGACAGATTTCAAGAATCTTTTTAACCTTTTAGCAGTGCTTTGTAGATGAAATCGACATCTACATTTTCCTCTACATGTAAAGCAAATTCTAGGGTAGAACGTTTCTTATACTCTTGAAAATTGTAGCCTCGATAGTCTGCATTGATTTTGGAAAAGAGTTTGAAGCGTATCTCGTCACTCTCAAAAAACCCGTGTACAAAAGTGCCGTAAAGATTTTTATGTTTTTTTGAACCCTTTTTTGCCACGGCATTGTGGATTTCATAGCCTGCAACATTGCAGTCAAAGATCTCGTAGTTCTCTTTTTTGAGCACTTTTTTCTCTTTAAAAATAACATCGCCATCAAACCTTGCAAAACCTTTTATCTCTTCAATCTGGGATTCTACATGCAAGGGATCGAGGATGCGTTCAAACATCATCTCATAACCGCCACATATGGCAACGATGGTTTTCTTTTTATTTTTTAAAATCTCTTCAAAACCTATTTCTCGAAGCCATTGCAGATCTTCAACAACACGTTTACTCCCTGGAAGAATAAGAAGGTCTACATGAGAAGCTTCACTCGGATTTGTGATGAAACTTAGCTCCACCTGCGCATCTGCAACAAGAGGCTCAAAGTCGGTAAAATTACTGATATGCGGAAGCTTGATAACAGCGGCTTTAATGATGGTTTTTGAGTGGTCTTGTGTATAACCCATCAGAGACTGCGCATCTTCAAAACCAAGGTTGAAAGGTTTGTATGGAACGACGCCGAGTACTTTAATACCAAAGCGTTCTTCTAAAATCATGATCCCATCATCAAAAAGGGCGATATCTCCGCGAAATTTGTTGATGATAACACCGATAATATTTTTTTTCAAAGCTTTTGGAAGAAGAGCAATAACACCAACGATGGAGGCAAAAACACCGCCTCGTTCAATGTCTGCTACAAGTACGATTTTTGTCTTAAACTCTTCGGCTATGTAAATATTGGAAAGGTCTTTATCCATAAGGTTAAGCTCAACTGGACTTCCTGCGCCTTCAGCGACGATACACTCATATTCCTTAGAAAGTTTTTTAAATGCTTTTTTGACATGGGGTTTGAGAGAGTTGATGTTTTTATAGTATTCATGCACCTCTACATCTTTGACAGCCTCGCCGTTGATGATGAGATAGGCGCTGTTGTTTGAGCCTGATTTTATGAGAATAGGATTCATGAAGTGAGATGTTGGGATACTGATGGCTTCAGCGGCAAAGTGTTGAGGTATAGCGATCTCTCCGCCATCATCGCAAACTTTAGAGTTGTTTGAAACATTTTGCGCTTTAAAGGGAGCAACCTTCACTCCGCGTTTATGTAGAAGATAGGTCAGCGCAAAAGAGAGCGTTGACTTTCCCGCATCACTACTTGTACCAAATATACTCAAAGATTTCATAATCTACACTCTTTCATTATATTTTTCCAGTTTAAATCAAAATTTTTTTCGACGTATTGTTTGGTATGTGGAATAATACAACGTGAGCAGTCTTGATGAATCGCATCGCCGTAAGCCACTAAAGTTCCAGCTTTTGCACCAATAGCACAAAAGCTGTATTTAGTTTTTTCTTCGATTTTTTTTATTCCATCTTCTTTAAATCGAAAGTGGGGACAAGCACAAAAATAGCAGTTAAGATAAGGGATATCGTGGCATTTTTTTTGTGTTTCATACAAAAGACAAAACTCTTTTTCATGTTTGAGCATATTCGAAAATTCGAAATACTCGATAATCTGCTCCTGTGTGAAGTTTTGAGAGAGCAGTTTATCTATGATATTTTTATGCTTTTGTGCATGTGAGTCAAACCATTCAGAGTAAGTCATCAATCTCTTTTTCGTTGAAATGATCGTAATAAATATATAATGATAGCAAGTTCAACAAAAAAAAGAAGTAAATTCATATCATACACTTGGAGGTTTTTATCGCTTGTATGTAAGGCTTTTTCGAGGAGTTTGTAAAAGAGATAAGAGAGTAGCATTCCTGCGAGATAGCCCTTTTGTTTTATAACATCCACAAGTGTGAGTAAATTCGCTTTTTTTAAAAAAAGCGTCTCAGCGCGTACAAGATAAGAGCCAAAAGTAAAAGTCGCCTGATAGCTGATGTAGTAGACAAGCGCGGTTGTGTAATTTTGTCCAAAGAGTAAAAAATAGCCCATAGCAAAAAGGAGGATTAGCTCTACGAACAAAGAGATCCTATAAAAATACTCTATATGTAAGATTTTATAATAGAGTTTGGCGATGGTGAGCATAGAAAAAGCCAAGATAATTCCGCCCGCAGAGTAGACGGAGGGAGAGAGCGGAGTATAGATAATAAATATACCCCCGATGCTCAATCCCATAAACAAAGAGTTTAGAAACTTATATTTTAAAAACTCCCTGAATATTATTTTCATTTTTTACCTTAAAATTTAAGTTTGAGTCCTGCAATCGCAGTTGTCGTATAGTTTACAGGATAGATAGCATTATCGCTGACCCATAAACCATTTTTCTGATTGAATAAGTTGTTTATTTTAGCGAAAATCTCCCAAGTTTTCTTTGCATATGTAGCAGAGATATCCGTGCTTACATAAGCATCCTGTTTTTGGCTTGCGTTGTTTGCAAAATCATCCGCCGCGTAAGATTGGCTTCTGTAAACCTCTGTGAGAGCGAATGTCGTCGCTTCGTTTGGAAGATAGCTCAGTGCCGCTTTGACATTGTGATTACTTACTCCCGGGAGTTTATTTCCTGCATAATCATTGACTCCATTTTTTTCTTTATCGATGATGGCTTGAACGTAGTTGTAGTTCAATACTACATTAAACTTCTCATTGATTATGTATTTGTCAGAGAGGTCAAAACCATATTTGTGGGACTTATCTATGTTTGTGTTTTTAGAACTAGTCGGTCCCGAATAATCCGCATAATAAAAGATCTCATCTTTGAGGTCAATGTAATAGAGAGAGAGCTTAAATTTGTTCTCTTTTTGGATGTTGTTGTATCCAAGCGTATAGTTATTTGCCTCCATTGGTTTTATTGCTCCACTGAAATAGGTTTGCCATGTCGAGGAGTTGAAACCGAAAAATCTGTCGATGTCAGGTGCTTGGTAGGAGTGGGCATAGTTTGCAAAAACTGAACTCTCTTTGTCCAGTACATAGTTATATCCAAGCTCTACGCCGTGTAGATTTTTGCTTGTATTGAGACCCTGATCCGCAAAAGAGTAGTCCACTCTTTCAAATCTGTACCCAAGTTTGAATGTCGAGTCGCCGAGATGTAAGGCACTCATGATAAAACCTGCATTGTTGTTTTTGTTAAATGTATTATCTGCTTGCTCTCTTTTACCGAAAAAACCCTCATATCCAAGTGCAAGGGAAAGTGTGTCGGTTGTATAATCCAAAGAGATCTTGCCTGTATTGTAGGTGTAAAGAGATGGACCTGAATATGATGGAACATAGTCGGATTTTTTCCTTTCATTCCCTGCATCTATGTGTAAAGAGAGGGAAGGACTCAGAGCATAACTTGCACCTGCATTGAGTGAATCTGTATCGTAAAGCTGGTGAGATGTATAGCCAGCGAATTGTGCCGGATTGCTTGTATACTGATCTTTTGTCATGCTTCCGCCATAGATGACATCCGTTCTTGCAAAGTTCGCACCTAAGCGAAGCTCCAGCTTTTCTGTAGGGAAATAGGAGAGATTAAACGTGCCTGTAGAGAGTCTGTTTTCGTCTTTGCCTCCATTTGCATCGGTCGTACGGATACCAGCAGATTTTTGCGCTTCACCGCTTGCCGAGAGCGAGAATTTTTCATCGCTGTGTCCAAAGTAAAAAGAGCCGTCTGCCACACCGTAGGTTCCACCGTAAAATGAAACCTCTTTGTCATTGTTTTGTTTAGTCGTTATGTTGATGACACCTGCATTCGCACCATCACCCGCTGTGACGATCCCACCGGACTTTATGATCTCAATACGTTCTATGGAAGCAGGTGAGATACTGCTCAACAGAGGAGCAACGGTATCGATATTGTTTATTTTTCTGCCGTTAAGAGTCACGACTATGTTTTGATATCCATCAGTGATACCATATCCGTGAATATCTAATTTCTGTGTAAACGGATTTCCAAAAGTAGGCATTGTGACGACAGATGTCTGCTCATTTAAAAACTCATATATATTTTGTACATGCGCTTTTTGGATATCTTGTGCTGTGTAAACTTCAACAGCATCAGTTGATTTGAGCTCATCTGTTTTGATGGCTGTGGAATTTACTGTTAAAGGTTCAAGTGTAACCTTGTCTTGCGCACAAAGCGAACTTATTAATGATGCTAAAACTAGTGATATTTTTATAGAATTGTTCATTTGTTTCCTTGAGTTATTTGATATTTTTTTGTTTATATGTAAGAGATAAAGAGTCTCAAGGCGGTGAAATAGAGGTATTTAGCGTGACAAAGATCTGAGGTCGTGATTTTTGGAGTGCGTGGAGTTTGAGGGTTTTACGGGTGCGCTTTTTGTAAAAACAGTTACACGAGCAAGGCTTTGAAGAGAGTTCGAGAACGCTTGATGTGGCGGCAAGTTCCTCCTCTTCGGTCTCTACCTCTTCATCTAAAAAATTTACCATATAAAAACTTTGCACTCTTGAGCACTGTGCATGAAGCGTGACTTGATTGACAGTAGCGGTAATAGCGCGGAGGGTAAAATAGTTTTTACCAAATCCCTTAGGCAGTTTCATGATTCTCATTTGGGGTGATTTTTTTTGGAATTGTACATAAATGTAGGCTAGAATACAACTATGAAACTATCTCACTTAAAACAACTCATAGATTATTTTAAAAAATTTCAAAAGGTTAGCGCCATATACAGAGTCTCAGACACCATTATCAAAGTGGCATTTGACAGAGATGATGAGATCTATTTTGATATGCAACGCTCCAATTCGGCAATATTTAAATGCAAGAGTTATACCCGCTCAAAGGTCTACAATGCCCCTTTTGATGTCGTACTTTCAAAGCGTTTTAGTCGCTGTGAAGTGGAAGATGTTTTTCTCGTCGGTGATGACAAAATCCTCCGTTTTACAACCGTACAAAAAGGTGCTTATAAAGAGATAAGAACCTATTTACAGTTTGAGTTTACAGGAAAATATACCAATATTATCATTTTAGATGAGGATGAGGTCGTTCTTGAAGCTTTACGCCATATCGATCTTTTTTCCTCATTTCGTGAAGTGCGCGTGGGACAAAAACTGCTTCCTCCACCAACTGCGCCATTTGTGGCAAAAGAATATCCACTTGAGGATCTAAAAAGGTTCCTTGAAGAGACGTATCAAGAAAGAATGAACTCAAGACTCAAAGTGTTAAAAGAGCAAAAATCTGCACTTTTAGAAAAGAAATTGACACGTCTAAGAAAATTGTATGGTGCACTTGATGATGAAAAAATCTTAAAAAAAGAGGCAGAAAAAAATGAGTATTTAGGCAATCTCATTTTGGCAAATTTGCATCTTATCAAACCCTATGAAAAGCACTTACATGTAAAGGACTTTGAAGGTAACGACGTAGAGATAAAGATCGATTCTCTTTTTGGTGTACCAGCGGATATTGCCAAATATTTTTTTAAAACCTCTAAAAAACTTAAACAAAAATCGAAAAATCTTCATATAGAACGTGCTTCACTGCTTGAAAAAATGGAGTTTTTAAAACACTTTATTCAGACTGTGCAAAATGCAACTGATATCTCAAAAATAGAGCTTCTTTTTCCTGCAAAAAAACAGGAGAAAAAAGTAAAACAGAGCGAATCTATAGAACAGTTTTTCATTGATGGCTATAAAGTAATGATAGGGAAGAGTGAAAAAGGAAATATTGAACTTCTGCAAAAAGCTAAAGCAAAAGATACATGGTTGCATCTCAAAGATCGTCCATCAGCGCATGTGATTATCGTCTCAGATAAACAGTCGCTTCCTCATCATATAATCTATGAAGCCGCAAAACTCTGTGTGGATTTTTCCGTATTTGAAAAAGGACGTTATTTGGTCGATTTTACTCCAAGACGTGAGGTAAAGATGCAAGAGGGCGCAAATGTCCTTTACAATAAATATAACACAATAGAGGTAGATAACACTCTTTAGGAGGTTACTGTGGCACTAGATGCAGTCGGAAGTACAATTTATGTTAATCAGCAAATGGCAAGTGTTTCAAGTGAACATACTGCGAGGATGAATCGTATCGAGATGCAAAATGTAACAGCAGCCATTGCTGTAAATACAGAAGAAAAAGAGGTCATTGAAGTTCGTCCAACAGAGGCAAATCACTCTATTGATGAAGATCGTGAGCATGAGAGACAAGAGCACAATGAAGAGCAAAAAAGATCTCCAAAAAAGAACCATGAAGATGAAAAAAAGGATGATTCTCCACTCTACCATTTAGATATTAAAGTCTAAGTTAGATATAATCGAAGTATAAATTTTTAAAAATGGAATTCCTTATGAGTATATTAAAAACGGATGCTTCTTTGAAAGATAGAATCCTAACAGGTGTCGCACTTATCGCAGGTGTTGCGGGAGTTGGGTATGTAGACAACTTTTATTTGACTTGGCTTGTTCTTGGTGTTGTCTATCTCTTTGCATTTTATGAAGCAAATGCGCTCTTTGGTTTAGAAAAAAATTCACTTTTCTTTTATGCGGCACTTTTATGGGTTGCGGCTCTTTTTTACCCTTATGGTGATGACCTTTTAGTTATCTCCGGTGTTATCTTTTTCGGTGCTGTTGCGTACACTCAAAATATCCCGTGGAAAAACTTTTTACCGTTTTTATATCCAACGGCTGGGATGCTTTATATCTGGACACTGTATCAAGAATATGCGATGATCTCACTTTTATGGCTTGTTGTTGCAGTTGCAGCTACAGATATTGGCGCTTTTGCCGTTGGTAAAACGATAGGAAGAACACCATTTTCTCCTACAAGCCCAAAGAAAACAATCGAGGGAGTTGTGGGTGGAGTTCTCATCGGTACGGGTGCGAGTTTTTATTTTGGTGTTGCAATAGTTGGAACACCTTTGGCGGTTATTATCTCTTTTCTTGTTGCTTTTTCATCTATCTTTGGTGATCTTTTTGAAAGTTATCTCAAACGCCGAGCCGGTGTGAAAGACAGTGGACATATCTTGCCCGGTCATGGCGGCATACTCGATAGAATAGATGGTTATCTTTTTGCATCGGTGGTTATGATTGTTATGCTTCGCGGTCTGGTTTAACACTTGATCCTTCTTGGAAGTACCGGTTCCATTGGAGTCAATACGCTTGCTATTGCCGAGCGATTTAATCTCTGTATAGATGTTTTAGTTGCTGGAAAAAACATCACTCTTTTAAATGAACAGATAAAAATTCATAAACCTCGTGTTGTTGTTGTTTCTGATATAGAAGATTGTAAAAATGTCCAACATGAGAATGTTTTATGTGGCGAAGAGGCTATTTTAGAGGCGATAGAAAATTCTCAAAGTACTTTGGTCGTTAATGCTTTAGTAGGCTTTTTGGGACTTCGTCCAACACTTAAAGCCATAGAATGCGGTAAACGTGTGGCTTTGGCAAACAAAGAGAGTTTGGTCGCCGCAGGTGCTTTTATAGACACTTCGAAGATTCAACCCATAGACAGCGAGCATTTCGGACTTTGGTATCTTCTGCAAAATAGAGCTATTGAGAGTATGACTATCACCGCAAGCGGTGGGGCATTTCGAGATTGGGATCTGCGAGATTTACCAAACGCGACTTTATCTGACACTCAAAAACACCCAAACTGGTCGATGGGACAAAAGATCACCATAGACTCTGCGACAATGGTCAATAAGATGTTTGAACTTTTAGAAGCAAGATGGCTTTTTGGCGAGGGCAGATATGATGCTATCATCGAGACGAAATCACTTATTCATGCGCTTATCAACTTCAAAGACGGTTCTACTACGGCGCATATCGCTAACGCTTCGATGCAGCTTCCTATCTCTTATGCGATCATGAGCAGAGTTGATGAGCAGATTTTAGAGCCTGTGGATCTCGTAAAAGCCGGAAGTTTGGAATTTCGGGAGATAGATGTCAGACGTTATCCGATCTGGCAGATCAAAGAGGAGCTTTTAAAAAATCCTAAACGCGGCGTAGTCGTCAATGCCGCGAATGAAGCGGCGATTGCGAACTTCATCGCAGGAAAAAAAGGGTTTATGGATATCTCAAAAGATATCATCACAGCGTATGAGAAGTTTGATCATGAGCCAAAAAACGTAGAAGAGGTATTTGCCATTGACAAAGAAGTACGTAAATTTGTGGAGATGCTTGGATGAAAACTCTTATCTTGCATGGTTGGGGCGGAAGTGATTTTCCTCACTGGCAAAGCTATCTTGCAAGTGAACTGGCTAAAGATTACGGCACGGTGAGTTTTCCTCTTTTAAAAGATAAAGATACTCCGCAAAAAGATGTTTGGATGGCGCAAGTTCAAGAAATCTTAGAGGATTTTAAACCTGATATCGTCGTGTGTCACTCTTTGGCAAATATTCTCTGGTTTCATCTTTGCAATGAAAAAAAGATAAATACGCAAATCAAAAAACTCTTTTTAGTCGCACCCCCAAGTCTTACATGTAAGCTCGAAGAACTTTCCACTTTTTTTCCAGTTGCAATTCCAAAAGAGCTATATGCAAAAAATGTCACGCTTATCACTTCCACAAATGATCCATATTTAAATCAAGAAGAGGCTTTATCTTTAGCAAAAGCATTAGAGGTCAATCATACTGTTTTAACAGATGCCGGACATATTAACGCGGCAAGCGGTTATGGTGCATGGGAAGAAATTATTTCGTTGGTTCAATCAGTTTAAAGATTTGAAGTTTTATTGCAGTAAAATCATCACTGGGCTTCTCTATATTAAAAGGAATATAGCATGTTAGTAAACTTACAAAGAGCAATACAAAGTATTACTGAAAAAATTGGTTTTTTTCAACCTTTATATGAAGCGATTATAAACTCTTTTCAAGCAAATGCAAACAATATAGAGATTTCTTTTATTAAAGATGAACATGAAAATATTTTAGGCTATAAAATAAAAGATGATGGAGATGGTTTTACAGATGAAAATATAAAATCATATTTAACACTTTGGAGTGATTATAAAATAAAACTAGGTGCTCTTGGTAGTGGTAGAATTATGTGTTTAAAAGTATTTGATGATATTTTAGTTGAAAGTCAGACTAAAAATACGAAAAACTTAAATGGACAAAAAGTCAAATTTGACTTTAATAAAAATTTTACAGCTAATTCAATAGAGGAAATAGACAAAGTAGAAAATGCTTCAACTACGAGTTATACATATACTACATTTCAAAATATAAATGAAGAATATATAAAACAAAACGGACACGAAAAATACGATATAGAAAAAATAAAAAATGATTTATTTATTAAGTTATTACCTATGTTTATTCGATTTAAAAATGAAGAAAAAATATTTTCAATAAGTATTGAAAAAGAAAAATGGTTAAATGAAAAAAATTTAAAAGAAAGATTTGATGAGCATAACTTTTTAAATAAAGATTTTTGTATTACTGTGGATTTATCTAAGTTTGATAAAGAAAACAATGATATAAAAAATGAAAAAACATATACATTCGATTTACTTTATAGAGTTCAAAAAGATGATAAAAATACTTTAGAACAGTTCTATGGTGCTTCAGATAGGTATATAAAGGAATTTGCCAAAGGTGTAAGGTTAGAAAAACTAGACTCAGGATACAGTGGAATCTTTTGTTTAACATCAGACTATTTTGAGGAGAATCGAGTAAAAGATTCAAGGAATGAGTTTGTTATTGGTTTTGGAGAAAGCAATCCAACGAAAGAAAATCCAATTACATTTCCAGAAATTAATGAATTACTGAGAAAGAAATTAGATGAAATATTAAAAGAAACATTTCCTCAAGTAGAAGAAAATTTAGAAAAAAGAAAGCAGAAAATAATAGAACAATTTCCACATTTAACACGGTATGTAAATAAAATTGAGAATTTGACTATTTCAGAATCTAATATCTTAAAAAAGGCAGAAAAAGAATTTTTTGAAGAGACAAAAAAAGTCAGAAAAGAAGTTAAAAAGTTTACGGATGCACTTAAAAAAGATAAAACTAATTTCAGTGAAAAAAAATTTAAAGAGATAACGAGTCATTTTACTGAAGTAGGAAGAGAACAGCTTGCTGATTATATTGGATATAGACAAACTATTATTGATATGTTAATTGAAATTTATGATGAAACATCAAAAAACAAATCTGCTTTCAAAGAAAAGGATATTCATAATTTATTTATGCCAAAAGGTAACACAAGTCAAGACTTATTTACTTATGCCAATAATGTTTGGATTTTTGATGATAAATTTATGTCCTATAACTATTGTGCAAGTGATAAAACTATTGCCAAAATAGTAAGCGATGTTACAGGAAAAACAGTAGATGAAGTTATTAAACATCACAGAAATCAAGAACCTGATTTGGTTATGTTTTATTCTAATCAGGATAGCGAGTATAAAGATGTTTTATTGATAGAATTTAAACGCTTAAATAATGAATTGTCAGAAAAGAAAAAAGCAATTATGCAACTTCAAGATTATCCAATGTACATTAGAAAAAATATAGAGAATGTTAGAAGCATATTTTCTTATACAATTATTGATATTGATGAACCCTTTAGAGAATGGTTAACTGATTCACAAACTTTTGATGAATATTCTTTTGGGGATAGTACAAATAAAATCAGTTCATTCTATAAATATATTAGTGGCAAAGATGGGGCTATTAATGCACATTTAAATGTTATAGAATTTTTTCAAGTTTTACAAGATGCAAATAAAAGAAATCAAGTATTTTTAGATATTTTAAAACAGACTTTTAACGTAAATAATAATGGTGAAAAAGAGCAGTAGATGAATTATATAGGCTCAAAATTAAAATTATCAAGTTTTTTAAAAGATGAAATCCTACGAGTGCTAGATGGAGAGTTGTCTGATAAGATCTTTTGCGACATCTTTGCAGGAACGGGAATAGTTGGTAGGACGTTTAAAAAAGATGTGAAAAGTGTTATCAGTAATGATTTGGAGCATTATAGTTTTGTTTTAAATAAAAACTATATAGAAAACTCCAACGTGTTGGATAATAAAGAGGATTATATTGAGAGGCTTAACAGCCTACCACTCATGGAAGATGGATTTATTTATCAAAATTATTGCATGGGAAGCGGAAGCGGTCGGCAGTATTTTAGTGATCTAAACGGGCAAAAGATAGATACGATTAGAATCAAGATACAAGAGCTTCATGAGTCTAAAGAGATAGATGATGCGATGTTTTATTTTTTACTTGCTTCTCTGATAGAGAGTGCAGATAAAGTTGCGAACACTGCTTCGGTTTATGGGGCGTTTTTAAAACATATTAAAAAATCTGCTGCAAAAGAGTTGGTACTTGAAGCAGCAGATTTTAAGATAGATGAATCCGAACATAAAGTTTATAATGAGGATGCAAACGAACTTACAAATAAAATAGAAGGTGACATCCTATATCTTGATCCTCCGTACAACGAAAGACAATACAGCGCAAATTATCATATCTTAAATACGATTTCACTCTACGATAAGTTTATTCCAAAAGGAAAGACAGGGCTGAGAGAGTATAATCGCTCTGATTATTGTAAAAAGAAAACAGTTCATGAAAGTTTTGAGGAGCTCATAAAAGACGCAAAATTCAAATACATTTTTTTGAGTTATAACAATGAGGGAATCATGAGTGAGGAAGAGGTTAAAAATATTATGATGAAGTACGGTAAGTATGAGCTTGCGACAAAAGAGTACCAAAGATTTAAAGCAGATAAAACAGAAAATAGAAATCACACAGCAACTTCTACCTATGAATATTTACATATATTAATAAAGGATGCGTATTGATTCTTTCCATAGAAAGCTCATGTGACGACAGCGCGATAGCGATTACCGAGATCGCTACATATAAGCTTCTTTTTCACAAGAAGATATCTCAAGAATTAGAACATTCAGTTTATGGCGGTGTCGTTCCTGAATTGGCTTCTCGTCTTCATGCCGAGGCTTTACCGCGTATATTAGAGCTTTGTAAACCATACTTTTCAGAGCTTAAAGCTGTAGCAGTAACGACGACTCCGGGACTTGCCGTAACACTTGTGGAAGGTGTGACAATGGCAAAGGCGATAAGCATCGCTTTGAAAATTCCTATTATCGGCGTGAATCACCTCAAAGGGCATATCTACTCGCTTTTTATCGAAAAAGAGACCGCTTTTCCTTTGACAGTATTACTTGTCTCTGGCGGACATACACAGGTGATCGAAGCAAAGAGTTTTGAAGATATGAAAGTCATTGCAACGACGACGGATGACAGCTTCGGCGAGAGTTTTGACAAGGTGGCAAAGATGATGGAGCTAGGTTATCCCGGAGGACCACTGATCGAGAAACTGGCTTTAGGCGGAGATAGAAAAAGATACGCTTTTACAGTTCCTCTGCATCAATCTCCGCTTATCGCTTTTAGCTACTCGGGGCTTAAAAACGCTGTACGGCTTGCTGTTTTAGAAGGAACAAAAGAGGATTATAAAGATATCGCCGCGTCGTTTGAATATATTGCAGTTGCGCATTTGATTCAAAAACTCAAAAAATATTTCAAGACGAATCCTCCTAAAAAGTTTGCAATTGTCGGCGGTGCAAGTGCGAATCTTTATCTTCGTAAACAGATTGAAACATTATTAGCACCTTATAGTGCTACGCTTTTACTCTCTGAACTCAAATATTGTTCTGATAATGCGGCAATGATCGGAAGAGTAGCTATAGATATGTATAATAAAGAGATGTTTACATCGCATAATGAGTTACATGTAAGTTCGAGAAGCGTACTGTAGTCTTAAATGAAGCTTATGCCAAAAGTGATATAAGCTAATTAAGACAAAAATTATCCGATTTAAGTAAACTGTCGCTATAAAAAATCAAAATCAAATACAAGGAGCCAAAATGGCAACTACAAAATTCAAAGGTACAGACGTAGAATTATTAGGAAATGAAGTAAATGTTGGTGATAAAGCACCAGAAGTTACAGTTGTAAACTCAGACGGTTTAGGTGACGTTGTAGTTGGTGGAGCTCAAGGGCACAAACAACTTATTATTGTTGTTCCTTCATTAGACACAGGTGTATGTGCTGCTGAAACTCGTAATTTCAACGCAAAAGCTGCTGGTTTAGAAGGTGTTAAACCAACTATCGTTTCTTTAGACTTACCATTTGCTGCTGGTCGTTTTTGTCAAGCAGAAGGTATCTCAAATCTAACTGTTACTTCAGATTTCCGTAATAAAGATTTCGCAAACGCATACGGTGTACTTCTTGGTGGTTCTGTACTTGCTGGTGTTACATGTAGAGCAATCTTCGCTGTAAACGAAGAAGGTATCGTAACTTACAAAGAGATCGTTCCTGAAATTACTGAAGAGCCAAACTACGAAGCAGCTCTTAACGCTGTTAAATAATTTTAACTAAAAAAACTAAACTACTCCTCCTACTTGCTCAGAGCATTGCCTGCTCTGAGCTTTTTTAAACATTTCTACGATAAACTTGCTTTTTTAAATATTTCAGAGGCTTTCTTATGAAAAAGATATTGTCTATTTTAACTCTTACCGTTTTTATGAGTGCAAACTCTTATGCTGATATCACAAAAGTCGAGATGGGCGCAGGTATTTGGATGCAGACTCCAAGTGGATCTGTAAATTATAATGGCGGTGCAAACGGTTTCAATGTGATGAACGAAACACAAGATAGTTCTGGGTATATTTGGGCACTTGTAAAACATCCGCTTTCTACTATCCCTAATTTTCGTGTAGAGTATGTAAAGATCTCTTCAGATGGTACTGCAAATGGAAGTTGGGGATCAACACCGATAGTGTCGAGCAAAAGTACTCTCGATATACGACAGATTGATCTGATCCCTTATTATAATATTTTAGATAATACTTTTTGGACAACGTTAGATCTTGGAATCGATATAAAAGTTGTGGATTTAGCTTATAAGATTGCATCAGCTTCTTATGAATATAAAAAAACAGTGCCCCTTCCAATGGCTTATGCAAGAGTAAGAGTAGAAGTTCCAAGAAGTAATCTCGGCGGGGAAGCAGATATAAAATATATAACAGACGGTAGTTCGATTATCTCTGATGCAAGGGTGAAATTTGACTATACTTTTAGATCCTTTCTTGTGCTTCAACCTGCATTAGAGGTCGGTTATAGAGTACAAAAAATAAGAATTGATGAATCAGGTGAGGATATTAAAACAAATATAGATTTTGCTGGATTTTATACCGGTTTGATGTTGAGATTTTAAGAATGAAGTTTTTTTTATTGAGTTTTATAGCCATATTTTCTAGTTTGACTGCTTTTGCTGATGTCATTACAACTTTTGATCCGCACGGAAAGAAAGAGATAGCTTTGACTTTTGATGCTTGTGAAACAAAAACTCCTTCTTATTTTGATCCTGTGATTTTGGAATATCTTATCGCACATAAAATTGCTGCGACTTTTTTTGTGAGTGCAAAATTTGCACTAAGAAATTCTGAGATTTTAAGTGAAATCACTCAAAAATATCCATTTTTAGAGATAGAAAACCATTCCTATCACCATTATGCACATATGGAAGATCTTAATGCCTCAATGGTTCATGAGGAGATAAAATCTACTGAAGATATTATCTATAATATAACAGGAATACGAACAAAATACTTCAGGTTTCCTGCTGGAAATTATGATGAATCAACGCTAGAAACTGTTGAATCAATGGGATATAAAGTTGTACATTGGAGTTTTGCAAGTGGTGATCCAGATAAAAATGTGAGGGCTGAGAAGATGATAACTTGGGTGACAAATAAAACAAAATTAGGCGATATTTTGATCTTCCATATTAATGGTCGTGGGTATGAAACGCCAAAAGCACTGCCAGAGATCGTGGAAACTTTACAGAAAAAAGGTTATACCTTTGTTCGATTGGATAAAGTTCTTTAAGGTAAGCGATTCAAGCTCTTTACCCTAAAGAACACTCTACATCCATTAGACACTTGGCATGTAAGCTTTGTCAACAATGATAATCTCTCGTTGGAGTTCAATGCCAAACTCTGCTTTCACTTTTTGTTCTACAAGTAAGATTAGCTCCATCGCGTCTTCAAATGTTCCGTTTCCGTGATTGACTAAAAAGTTTGCATGCACTGAGCTAAACTCCATATCTCCGATACGTTTTCCTTTGAGACCGACAGCTTCTATAAGCCTGCCAGCGTAGTCTCCAACAGGATTTTTAAAACAGCTTCCTGCACTTGATTCTTTGGGTTGGTTAGAACGCATATTTTTGAAAAGATCCATCTTCTCTTCGCTAAATCCATCTTCTATTTTGAATTTTGCTTCAAAGACTACATCTTCAATTGCTGTAAATCTATAGCCATGATCAATATCTTCTTTTACTACTTGACCCTTACATGTGAGAATAGAGACAAGGTTATTAAAGATTTCAAATTCTTTGAGTCCGGCATTCATTTTAAGCATGCCACCCAAAGTTCCAGGTAAACGTGATACAAATTCAAAGTTGGCAATATTGTTTTTTTTACAAAAAGAGACAATCTTTCCACTTGGAGTTGCTGCACCGATCACTAAAAAATCATCTTCTATCTTAATGTAATCATACTTTTTGCTTAACATCATAAGCGGTGGCGGATTTGTTCCTATAAGGACGTTGTTTGAAGCTCCTAGAAGATAATGATCATGAGGATATTGAAAATCTTCGATCATAAAAACATCAGCTTCTTGACCGATTTTGATAGAGCTAAATTGCTTAAAATTGATAGTTTTTTTCATACTATTGTACAAATGTTGGAATTTGATTGAAAATATTTGTTGCGAAGTCTACCATTTCATTCATCATCCAAGGCATTGTCAAAATAATAATGACGACAACACCAATAATTTTAGGAATAAAAGAGAGAGTCATCTCATTGATCTGTGTTGTTGCCTGAAAGATACTCACTGCTAAACCGATAAGCATCCCAACTAAAAGACTTGGAAGAGACAATAAAAGAGCAATTTTGAAAGTTTGGATCCCTAAAGCGATGAGTTGTGCATCCATTATGAGTTTCTCAAGTTTTCATATTGCGTAGGGATGAGATAATCTTCTATCTTAAGTGGAATATCATAAAATCCGTATTCATAACCTATCTCATAGAGTTTGTTTATAGCTTTTAATTGAAGGGTACTCATACTGATAGAATCATCATTGGCATAAAGCTCCAAATATTTTTCCAAAGTAGGCGCGTCAACACGAACAAGATCACGCTCGATAAGCATTTTGGAGAGTCTCTCTTTGTGAAGTCGGGCAACATCGACAGCTTTTGTTAATGTCTTTTCATACTCAATGGCTTTATTAAGAGGGATCGAACGACGAATTGCCATTCCGCCAAGAGGAAGAGGAAGCTCTTTTCCTGCGAGTTCTTGCCAGATATCCCAAAGTTCGCGTTCTGTTTCAAGTTCATCTGAATAAGTAAGGATACTCTCATGTATCAAGACGCCTGCGTCAACTTTACCACTAATAACAGCTTCTTCGATTTCAAGAAAGTTCATATAAGTAACACGAGCATCGGGGTAGGCGATGCGAAAAAGCATCGCATTTGTAGTATATTTACCACTGAGCGCTACTTTGAAGTTTGTCTTGAGTTTTGTTTCTTTCTTTTTGACAAGTTTGGGTCCATAACCCTCGCCAAAACTCACAGCCGTACGAAGAGGTGCATATTCATTACTAATATGCGGATAAAGTGCAAAACTGATAGCTGCAATATCATAAACTCCATCCATAGCGGCAACATTTAAAGTTTCTATATCGAGGGCAACATTGTCAAATGTGACACCGTCCATGTTTACCCAGCCAAACTTAATGGCATAGTACATAAAGATATCATCAGCATCGGGAGAGTGTGCAATAAGCATTTTTTTCAAAGTTACATCCATTAGTAAATAAATCAATTTAATTTTAACCAAATAACGCTAAAATTGCACACTATTTTATGTGTAAACACTACATGTAAGATATTGTATGACAAAATGCAATACTTTTTAAATCATATTACAAAATGAAATATGATTAGTCTAATAAATTTCTGGGAAAGCCCCAATAAGTGAGCAATACAATGGATGCAAATAAACAAAAATCATTAGACTTAGCGTTAAAACAAATAGACAAAACTTTTGGAAAAGGCACTTTGATGCGCCTTGGAGACAAAGAATTTGAACCAATTAAAGCAATTAGTACAGGTTCTTTAGGATTAGATTTAGCTCTAGGAATAGGCGGAGTACCTCAAGGTCGTGTTGTGGAAATCTATGGACCTGAAAGTTCTGGAAAAACTACTTTAGCACTTCAGATAACAGCAGAATGTCAAAAAAATGGGGGCGTTTGCGCATTTATAGATGCTGAACATGCGCTTGATGTTGTGTATGCAAAAAATCTTGGTGTTGATATAGATAATCTTTTAGTTTCTCAACCAGATTATGGCGAGCAAGCTCTTGATATCGTTGAGACTATTGCACGTAGTGGAGCGATTGATCTTATCGTTATAGATTCAGTTGCGGCTCTTACACCAAAATCTGAGATAGAAGGGGAAATGTCTGATCAAAATGTTGGAGTTCAGGCGCGTTTGATGTCAAAAGCACTTCGAAAATTAACGGGTGTTTTACACAAAATGAACTGTACGGTTATTTTTATCAATCAAATTCGTATGAAGATTGGGATGATGGGATATGGTTCTCCTGAAACGACAACGGGCGGAAATGCATTGAAATTTTATGCATCCGTGCGCATTGATGTTAGACGTATCGCTTCTCTAAAACAGGGTGAAAGTCAGATCGGTAACCGTGTAAAAGCAAAAGTTATAAAAAATAAAGTAGCACCACCATTTCGTCAGGCAGAATTTGATATTATGTTTGGCGAGGGAATCTCAAAAGAGGGTGAATTAGTCGATTATGGTGTAAAATTAGACATCATCGATAAAAGTGGAGCTTGGTTCTCATATGAGGATAAAAAACTTGGTCAAGGACGTGAAAACGTTAAACAAAAGTTTAAAGATGAGCCGGAATTAGCTCGTGAAATAGAAGAAAAAATTAAAAACGCTATGGGCATGAGTTCTCTTATGACTATGGACGTATCAGATATAGAAGAAGGAGATTTAGATATATGATTTTTATAGATAATGTAAATGCAATTGAAGTAATGGACTCTCGTGGGAATCCGACGGTAAAAACAACGGTAGAATTAAGTGATGGAACTGTAGCAACCGCTATTGTACCATCAGGCGCAAGTACGGGAAAGCGCGAAGCACTTGAACTTCGTGATGGCGGATCTCGTTACATGGGTAAAGGGGTATTAAAAGCGGTTGAAAATGTAAACTCTCATCTTGCTGATGCATTGATTGGGATGAGTCCATTCAATCAAGCAATGATTGACGCTACAATGAAAGAGATTGATGGAACTGAAAACTATGGAAATATGGGTGCAAATGCTGTCCTTGGTGTTTCTATGGCAGTTGCTCGTGCAGCAGCGGCAAGTTTAAAAATGCCACTTTACCGTTATTTAGGTGGAGCCAATGCTATGGTTATCCCTGCTCCGATGCTAAATATTATTAACGGTGGAAGCCATGCTGATAATTCTGTAGATTTTCAAGAATATATGATTATGCCTATTGGATTTGAAAATTTTTCTGATGCACTTCAAGCATCTTCTGAAGTTTATCATAATCTAAAAGCTATTTTAAAAGCTAAAAACCATAATACTGCACTTGGTGATGAAGGTGGTTTTGCACCAGATCTTTCTTCAAATGAAGAGCCTATACAAATTATCATGGAAGCAATCGCAAAAGCTGGCTATGTTGCTGGAAAAGATATCGCTATCGCACTTGATGTTGCTGCTTCTGAGCTTGTTACTGATGGTGGATATCGTCTTGATTCAGAAAACCGTACAGTAACATCTGCACAACTCGTAGATTACTATGTTGATCTATGTTCTAAATATCCTATCGTTTCTATTGAAGATGGTCTTAGTGAAGATGATTGGGATGGATTTAAATTGATGACTGAAAAACTTGGGGACAAGATCCAGATTGTTGGTGATGATTTGTTTGTAACAAATGCAAATATTTTAAGTGAAGGGATCAAAAAAGGAATAGCAAATTCTATTTTGATTAAGCCAAATCAAATTGGTTCAGTAAGTGAAACAATGTTAACAGTACGTTTAGCGCAAAGAAATGGCTATAAATGTGTTATGAGTCATCGTTCAGGTGAAAGTGAAGATGCATTTATTGCCGATTTTGCAGTTGCACTTAACTGTGGAGAGATAAAAACAGGTTCTACTGCACGTGGAGAGAGAACGGCAAAATACAATCGTCTTTTAGAGATAGAGATCGAAGTAGGATATGGTGAATATTTAGGTTCACAACTTTTTAAATAAGCTTGATAGAAATATTTCTATCAAGCTTCTGCATATAAGGTACAATTGTGAATCAAGATGAACTCTACGATGACATAGACAGGTCACAGTCAATTACAGAAAAATATTTTGGTTTGTCTGTAGGTAAATTTATCATTGCATTTTGTGTTGTTTTATTTTCGGGTGTTTATATTGGAAGTTTGCTTTATGGAACGAACTCATTGCAGGTATATATGAAGCTTGAAGATTACAATGGTTATCTAAAAGCACAAATTGTAACGTTAAAACAGCAAAATGCCAACAAACAAAAAGAGTATTTTGAACTAAAAGAGATCACTGCTCAATAGGCTGACATTCATATAAAAAAGGTAGTACGTTGTTTAAATATATAGTTATATTTCTTCTCTCAATTGCTGTAATGGATGCAAGAGTAAACCCTTTCTTCCCGCCAAAAGATGATCAATCTCTCTCTATCACAACAAATACTCCAGAAGTACATGAACCTCTCAGACAAGCTACATTGTCACTTCCTTCAAGTGCCAGAATAATCAAAGAGGTCACTGTGGAATATATTAACTTAGATGGCTCCACCGAACGTAAATCTATCACGCTTGATAATAGTATTGATTGGCATATTCCACTTGTACTGTCACAGGCAAATGTAAACAATACTGTTATGAATAATGTTCCCACAGTATCTAGACAGATTAAACAAGAGACTCAATACAAAGAATTAGCAGATTTTAAATTCATATCTTTTGACTCTAAAGGTAAAACAATCAAACTAAATACAAAAGATAAGTATATTCGCAATTTTCTCATTGTAAATCCTTATAGAATTGTTATAGATTTTAAGGGAGAATACAATTTTCGCTCTTTGTCTAAATTAATTTTAAATAATATAATTAAGTCTATACATATTGGAAATCATAATGGATTTTATAGGGTCGTTCTTGAGCTTGATGGGCAATACAAATATAGTTTTTTGCAAGAAGAGAATAGCTGTATACTTCATTTAAACTAATCCAAGGCTTCAAATAAAAAAATCAATTTAGGAATCTTTATGCCAATTATTCAATTAACTGATCAAGAAGCACTTGATTATCATCAGTTCCCATCTCCTGGAAAAATATCTGTAGAACCTACAAAGCCGATGAATACACAAAGAGATTTAGGTCTTGCTTATACTCCTGGAGTTGCAATTCCTTGTTTAGAGATTCAAAAAGATGCGGATAATGCATATAAATATACCGCTAAATCGAACCTTGTTGCAGTTATTTCCAATGGAACCGCTGTTTTAGGACTTGGCGACATTGGTGCACTTGCATCTAAACCTGTTATGGAAGGCAAAGGGATACTTTTTAAAAAGTTTAGCGGACTCGATTCTTTTGATATAGAAGTAGATGAAAAAGATATCCAAAAATTTTGTGATGTTATTATTGCGATAGCTCCAACATTTGGAGGTATAAACTTAGAAGATATTAAAGCACCTGAATGTTTTGAAATAGAACGTATTTTAGTAGAGAGCTTAGATATTCCTGTTATGCATGATGATCAGCATGGTACAGCGGTTATAAGTGCGGCTGGTATTATCAATGCTTGCAAGATAACAAACAGAAAAATAGAAGAATTAAAAATTGTTGTTGTAGGTGCTGGTGCTGCAGCTATTAGCTGTGCTAGACTTTATAGACATTTAGGTGTGAAAAATATTTTTTTAATCGATTCTAAAGGTGTTGTAGATGTATCTAGAGATGATATCAATGAATATAAAAAAGAGTTTATAGCTTTAAATCCAATGACACATGAAGAGGTTTTTACAAATGCCGACATCGTAGTGGGACTCTCAAAACCGGGAAGTTTTACGGTAGAAGATGTAAAATTAATGGCCAAGGATCCTATTGTATTTACACTTGCGAATCCAACTCCAGAAATATTTCCGCAAGATATTATAGCTGTAAGACCAGATGCGATTATTGCAACAGGAAGAAGTGATATTGCAAATCAAGTTAACAATGTTTTAGGCTTTCCATTTATCTTCAGAGGGGCTATGGATGTCAGAGCAAAAAAGATCAACATGGAGATGAAAGTAGCGGCTTCTTATGCGCTTGCAGAGCTTGCATGCAAGGAAGTTCCAGAATATCTGTGCGAGATTTATGATACGAAACTTTCATTTGGAAGAGATTATATTATTCCAAAGCCATTTGATAAAAGACTAATTGTTGAAGTAAGTGCCGCAGTTGCACAGGCAGCTATAAAAAGTGGATCTTCCATCATGAAAGATTTTGATATTTCTACTTATAAAAAGTCACTTGAATTAAAAATTAAATTGTAATCTCATCGTCCTCAAGGAGAGTTGGAGAGGGCTTTCCTATAAAATATCCTTGTGCGTATGTGATACCAATCTCTTCAATTGTTTTATATATTTCTCTGTTTTCAACAAATTCAGCAAGAGTTTTTGTGCTAATAGCATCTGAAAAATTCGAGATTGCTTTGAATATTTGAAGTTTTTTACTATTGTTGTTTATCTCTTTTGTTATAGAGCCATCTATTTTTAAAATATCTATTTCGAATTCTGAGAAATAAGAAAAGTTTGAATACCCAGTTCCAAAATCATCAATAAGAATATTGCATCCAAACGTTTTAACTTTCAAGATAAAATCTTTAATCATATGAAAATTATAAAGATGTTCGGTCTCCAGAAGTTCAATATCAAGATTTGAGACTTTTGAGGATTCAAGTTGTGAAAAAAAGATTTCCATAAGCGGAATATTTGAGATATCTTGCATGGAGAAATTTATTGAAAACCTATAGTTATTGACTTTTGCCTTTTCTAAAGTATTTTCAATCACAATCTTTGTAATATCTTGATAAAGACTCGTTTGCTGGACGATCGGCAAAAAAGCATAAGGAGCTAAAACAGATCCGTCTTTATTTATGATCCTTACAAGTGCTTCATACTTTTCTATTTTTTTAGTTTTTATATTGAGGATTGGTTGATAAAAAGTAACGACTCGATCCTCAGTTATTGCATGTTCAACGAGGTTGATAGTATCAATATTTGTTTTGATGGTCTCTATGAAATTCATCTTTTTGTCAAAAAACATATAACGTATTTCTGGCAGTTTTTTGATATGTTTGAGAGTCATATCTGCATTTTCAAGCAATGGATATTCATGGTTAATGGCTATAGATACGCAGACATGTATTGAGATGTCAGAAAGAACAAAGTTATGAGACAATATGGTGTTGGAGAGGGAATTGGCAACTATTTTAGCATCATGAGAAGATATATGTTGTAGTAAAATAGCAAATTCATCGCCGCCAATTCTAAAATATTTTGGACTATATACTCTTAACATTTCTAATTGAATAAGTTTAGATATTTCTTGCAAGAGCTTATTGCCAATACTATTGCCATAAAGGTCATTCACTTGTTTAAATTTATCTACATTGATAAGCAAAAGTGTATAGAGAGTATTTCCAGATGCCACTAATTGTTCAAATTCGTATCTATTGAATAACGATGTCAATTTATCATGCGTGAGTAAGTAATCCAGTTCTGTTTGCGTAATTTTGAGTGTCTTGTTTTCATTTGCTATTTTGATAAGAAGAAAGATAATAATGCCAAATAAAATTGAAGAGACAGTGATAATAAAAAATGTAAAATAATTAAGTATTTGCGTGTCATGTGTGGATATATTATCAAAGACTTTATTGGTGCTGCTTAGTTCTGTATTGATATTATTTTCTAAAATAACGTTTGCAAGTAAGATAAATTCTTTAAAATTATTTTTTAAATAACTAGCATGAAGATTAAATTTTGCAACAAACTCTTTTTGCTTCGGAGTATAGTTTTTATGAGACTCAAGTAATATGATATTTGAATTTATATAATCTGAGTCAAGAATTCTTCTTGCATTTGAAAAGGTTGTGATTAATGATGTTATTTGCGAGTGGATGGGATTATTGGAGGGAAAAAGAGCATTACTTTTAGAAGCTTCTCTTAATAAAAAGATAAAAGAGTTTTTGATTCCTGCATTAATAATAAGATATTTTTGTATGTTGTTGATTTTATCATTCACGATAGGATTAAGTTTGTTCACTTGATTTTTGACATCTGCATAGTTGCTATCATTTAAAATGGACTCATTTTTGAGATGATCGTAATCCAATTGGAGTAGGTTGACATATTTTGCTGTTGCGTCTTGATTATAATAAGCATAAATAGAGCTTTGGAGTATATTATATTTCAGATCTGAATTGTCTCTTTCGATATGACTGATGGATGCTCTAAAACTTTTAATTTCGGATGAAAATTTTTGTTCATACGAGTAAAATGATAAAATTATATAAAATAATCCACTGACTATAAGCAGTAGAAAAAAGATATTTTTATAAAGTTTCATATTTTTTCTTTTAAAATCTTTGGAGTTTCTCCATCGAGAGTTTCAAGAAATTTTATGATTTTGTCTATTTCTTGATCTGAAAGCTTACTCCCGAGTTGGTACCTAGCCATTGCTTTGACGGCATCTTTGAGTGTTTTTGCACTGCCATCATGAAGGTAGGGAGCCGTTTGTGATATATTTCTTAGTGTCGGAACTTTAAAGACATTTTTATAATCTGGATCATGCGTAATAGAGTAAAGGTCAGGATAATTTTTTTGATTTGTGTATTTTTCAAATAAACCGATTTTTTGCATAGAATTGCCCCCGAGGTTCATGCCGTTGTGGCAGGTTATACAGCCTACTTGTTTAAAAAGAGTGTATCCATCTATTTCATCTTGAGATAAGCTTTTTTCTCCTCTTAGGTATCTGTCAAATCTTGAGTTTGGAGTTGTTAAAGCTTTTTCAAACTCAACAATGGCATCAATAACTTGTGAAAATTGTATGGAATTAGTTTTATATATCTGAAGAAAGAGAGATCTGTAAAGTTGCGAAGCAGATAGCTTTTTTTCTACATCTTTATTTGTCATATTGAGTTCTACAGGATTATAGATTGGAGCATTGGCTTGTTGATAAAGATCTTGTGCTCGACCGTTCCAAAATTGTTTAAAATTGTATCGTGCGTTTAAAACAGTGGGAGACTGTATATTTCCTTTTTTATTATAAACACCAAATGAGATCTTATTCCTGTCCGCCCCACCACCGAAAAATATATCATGACAACTAAGGCATGCGACGCTATTTGTGCTTGATAAAATAGGATCGATAAATAAACGATAACCAAGCAATGCCTTTTGCTTATCATATTGTGCAATGAGTGGAATCGGTGAAACGGGCTCTTGAGCAAAAACAGTAAGGCCAAAAAATAACGTCAAAACAAAATATCTCATAATTGGGTGATTATATCACACTTTTTAGATGAGTTGATAAAACTTTTTGAGCCCTTTTGCTGCCTTTTGATCGAGTGTATAAGAGATTTTCTCAAGATAATGTAGAATCTCATTTTCTTCAATTCCCGTTCTTAAAGAAGCAGATTTGAGTATATATCTCGGTATTTTTACTTTAGTATTAGAAAATTTTTTTTCAATCTTTTTAATCTGATTTGAGTGCTTATGATAGGACAAAAGTGCAAAGACAAAAGGAAAGTGGTATTTTTCATTCCAGAGTTTTGCAAGATCAATATGAGGTTTTCCACTCAGGTAGTATTTAAGTGCTTTATCACCTATAAGCACTTCACCGTGAACTCCTAAAATATTTGCTAAGACATTTGAAGTTGCCGACTCTTTATCTTTTTTACTTTCATCACTTGGGATGACGATGACACTACATACCTCTTTTTTTGCGATGATACCAAGCTTTGCATATTTTTGTTTTTTTGCTCTGATACTGGAGATAAAGGCTGCATCCACTAGATGTTTTTTATAAAGAGTGTTTATTTTTGCAGGAACACTCTTTTTATATTCCATGGTCATAGATTCTCTTGAAGAGCGGCTGAAGCGTTTCATAAAAACGTGAAAAGGTAAAAGATTGAGATATTCTATTTTTCCAAAAACCAACTTAAAAATCCCTCCATACACTTACATGTAAACGAATTATATCAACATTTTTCGATATAATTTGCTTAAAAACTAAAGAAGGTTATATATGGTACGAGTTGAATTTTTAGGTCCGATTCAAAAAGAACCGCTAAATATAGAAGCAAATACTCTTAGCGATGTTGCAAAAATTTTGAGCCAAGATGAGGAACTCAAAGAGTGGATTGCGACAAGTGCAGTAGCTGTTAACGACACGCTTGTCTCTTCTCTTGATATCTCTTTAAAAGATGGAGATAAAATCTCACTTTTACCTCCAGTTTGCGGTGGTTGAGAATGTTAGAACTTTATAATGGTGCCCTCGATGTTCCAGCTATATTAAAAAGATGGTATGAAGAAGAATCGCCGAATAATTATGGTGCTTACATCCCTTTTGTGGGAACAGTCAGAGCTGAAGATGGTATCGAAGGACTTAGTTTTGATATCTATGAGCCAATATTGCAAAGCTGGTTTAGTGCGTGGGAACAAAAAGCAAATAATAAAGGTGCCAAAGTCGTAATGGCGCATTCCATCGGAGATGTTATGGTTCATGAATCCTCTTACATCGCAGCGGTTTTTTCACCTAAAAGACGTGTTGCACTAGAGTTGATTGATGAGTATGTTGAAGACTTTAAAGCAAGCGCACCTATTTGGAAATATGATATTATTGATGGTCTAAGAGTGTATGCAAAAGAGCGTTCAACACAGATCAAAGGCAGTGGACTTTTAGGAGTGATACAATGAGTTTTATCTCTTATGAAGCCTCTCAAAATATGTTGCATCTCTTACATGTAGGCACTTTGCGTTATGAAAATGTTTTTTTATCTGATGCGCTTGGGCGTATTTTGTATGAAGATATCATCGCAACAGAATTCTCGCCCGCATTTCCTACAAGTGCTATGGATGGATATGCGATTATATCAGATGATCAAGAACTTGGACGTCTTGAGATTCTTGGTGATAATCCAGCCGGAAGTGATGAGACAAGAACTGTGACAACTGGATGTTGTATCAAGACTTTTACAGGTTCGATGATGCCAGAAGGTTCTGATACTCTTATCCAGATCGAAAATGTTACAGTTGAGGGCAATGAGATCATCATAGATCGTGCTGTTCAAAATGGCTCGAGTGTGCGTCCAATCGGCGAAAGTTATAAAAGTGGCGATATCCTTATACAAAAAGGCACGAAACTTTCTTTTGCTGAGATAGGTGTGATGGCTGGCTTGAACAAGGTAATGGTAAAAGTTGTTGTTAAACCTCGTGTAGCAGTACTCTCTACTGGAAGTGAGATTTTGGATTTAGCAGAATCTGCGCAAACATCTTCTCAAATTAGAAGTTCGAATAACTATACGATTGAAGCGATGGCAAAAATGGCTGGTGCAGATATCGTTCAGCTTGGTGTTGTCAAAGATGATAGAGTTTCTATTATGGAAAATTTTGAGAATGCTCTAGGATCTGCGGATATTGTGATATCTACAGGCGGTGTGAGTGTAGGGGATTACGATTTTGTTAAAGATATTATTCCTCGTCTTGGCGCAGAAGTAATATATAAAGGTGTAAATATTAAACCGGGACAGCATATTATACTGGCACAGCGTGAGAATAAATTTATCTTAGCGCTTCCAGGATTTGCATACTCTTCAACTGTTACAGCACTTTTATATGCAGTGCCTCTTATCTATAGATATTTGGGAATGGATGCGGATTTGCCTATTATTGAAGCAAAACTCAGTGAAAATTTTTATAAAAAATCGAGAAAAACAGAGTTTACGGCTTGTAATCTTTTTTTGGAAGATGGCACGTATAAAGTTGATTTTAAAGATAAGAAATCAGGTACATCTGCAATACTTACAAATCTTTTAAATGGTTCAGCGCTGATGATAAGTGGTGAAGAAGATGGAGATTTGGAAGTGGGAATGCTAGTGAATGTTATCCCTATAGAGAAATTATAAAGTTCTATTTCTAGACGTTTCTACGTCTAGAAACGGATAAAAGCTATTTTAAAATCTTCGCTTTTATCTGATCTTCACCTATACTTGCACTTACGTATTTTACAACTACCACTTTTTCTGTTTCATTGATATACCATTCTGCGATATGCTCATGCTCTAAAGCATTTAATTTTTGCATATCAACATGATCCTCAGGGATATAAAGATGAGAGTGTTTGATTGGATTTTGAAGTTTAAAAGTCCATAAAAGCCATAAAAATGCTATTGCCGCAGCACTTAGACCAAGTACTTCACGGTTTGAAAAATCTAAGAACATTCCCGCCGCTGTACCGCCGACAAAAGTCATAAAGTATGAAAAAGAGTTCGCGATTCCAAGTGCAGCACCTTTTTGGTGTACTTTTGCAAATTTTGAGATCATAGACTGAACAAGTGGTTCCATCATATTAAATCCGATAAAAAAGCTTACGACACCTATAACGAAAAGAATACTTGAGGTAGCAAGGCCCATGAGTAAAAATGATGTAATAAATAGCACTATTGAGATCAAAAAGATTTGCTTAGGTTTATTATACTTTTCACCAAAAACAGCCGCAGGTCCCATAGCAACAAGCCCTAAAATCATGGCCGGAACATATGCCATCCAAAGGTCAGCTTTATGCCATTTGAAAACATCACTTGTCAGGATAATAGGGATGATCACAAAGGCCATAGTCATAAGACCTTTTTGCATACCGTTAATAATGATCATATTAAAGAGGTTCGAATCTTTTAAAATATCCGATGTCTTAGTAGAATCGTGATAAATATGTTTTATTTTTGGGGGTGTGGGAACATTTGTAAAAAGTACGACCATAGCGACAAGCGATAAAAGAGCAGTAATCCAAAAGAGAGTATCAACACCGTAATGAGCACCTACGACAGGTCCAACCCCCATAGCAAAAGCAAAACTAAGAGCGATTGTTCCACCCATCATAGCCATTGCTTTACCGCGAACTTCCTCTTCTACAAGGTCGCTGATCATAGCTGTTACAACAGAACCGATAGCGCCGGCACCTTGTAAAAAACGACCAATCATAAGCATATAAATATCTGTACTCAAAGCGGCGACAACTGAACCGATTAAAAAGATAACAAGGCCGATAAAGATAGTCGGCTTACGACCAATTTTATCACTCATAGTACCAAATGGAACTTGAAAAATAGTCTGAGTGAGAGCATAACCACCAACAATAATGCCAACAAGTAAAGGTGTTGCACCTGGAAGTGTCATGGCATAAACTGAGAGAACGGGAAGAACTAAAAATAATCCCAAAAAGCGGAGAGACAGGATTCCGGAGAGCGGAAGGACTTTTTTGAACATCAATAAACCTTTATATCAACTATTAAGAAGTTTCAAATTATAATCCACAAATAGTTTATAGAATGTAAATGATTTTAAAGTTAAAAAGTTTAAAGATAAAAATAAGGGAAGCGCATGAAACTGGTTCTAGCAACATCTAACAAGGGTAAAGTAAAAGAGATAAAGTATATTTATGAT
This sequence comes from Sulfurimonadaceae bacterium, assembly GCA_028683835.1. Taxonomy (GTDB): domain Bacteria; phylum Campylobacterota; class Campylobacteria; order Campylobacterales; family Sulfurimonadaceae; genus Hydrocurvibacter. Next base: position 78,349 of record JAQUHB010000005.1, read on the forward strand.
GATATGGATGTTGTCGCGTATAGTGACTTGATAGAGCCTTTTGAGATAGAAGAGAATGGTTTTACTTTTAAAGAAAATGCTTTGATCAAAGCAAGAGCTGTTTATGAAGCACTCAATGATGAAAATCTTATAGTAATAGCAGATGACAGTGGTATCAGCGTCGATGCACTTGGTGGAGAACCGGGAATTTACAGTGCAAGATATGCCGGAGTGGACGCAAGTGATAAAGATAATCTAAATAAATTAGTTGAATCACTCAAAGAAAAAGGGCTTACATGTTCAAAAGCACATTACACGGCCGCTATTGCAATAGTGACAAAAAACGCAGAGTTTACGATTCATGGCTGGATGTATGGGGAAGTTATCACAACTCCAAGAGGAGAAAATGGCTTTGGTTATGATCCCATCTTCATGCCCGAGGGATATAATACAACTTTAGGCGAAATGGATAGTGAGATAAAAAAATCACTTTCTCACCGTTCACAAGCTCTGAAGCATACCAAGTCCGTGCTTCATTCCATTTCAAAATATAGATAATCAACAAATCTTTTTTATAAGATTTTTTGACTTAAACGGTATAACGAGGCCTCAAGACGTTGCATAAAGCTTGTGACTTTACAGCTGATGCCCGTACAAGTTTTCATGTGCTCTCCTTTTAACTGTCTCTTTAGTTGAGAGACATATATAAAAGATTAAGCAAGAACTATTCCATTAGTTAAAAAAAGTTAAAAGTGTGATACCAAAGATGATACGGTAAATACCAAAACTTACGAATGTAAAGTTATCTAAAAACTTTAAAAAGAGTTTGACCGTAGCATATGCCATGATAAAGGCTACGACAAATCCTACAGCTAAGACCATTAGATTTGCATCACTAAATTCTTTATAGTGTTTGAGCAGATCAAAAGCAGTGACAGCACTCATAACAGGGAGCGCAAGTAAAAAGCTAAACTCTGCACTTGCTTTTCTGCTTAAACCTACAAGTAGCGCACCAATGATTGTAGAACCCGCGCGACTTGTTCCTGGAATAAGTGCAAATACTTGCGCCAAGCCAATAATCAGAGATTGTTTCATTGTCACATCTTCCACATTTTGGATCATATGGGCATCGTCTTTGATAAAGAATTTTTCAACGATTAAAAAAACAATACCGCCTATGATAAACATGATGGCGACTATCTGTAAATTGAACATATCTTTGATCTGGTGTGAAAATATAAATCCAATAATTCCGATAGGTAAGAATGCTACGAAGAGTTTTATCCATAAATCAAGATGTTTTGGAGAAAACTTATCCTTATAGTTAAAGACGACTGCTAAAATAGCCGCAAACTGTATGATAACCTCATACGCTTTTGTTACATCCGTCTGACCTATACCTAAAAACTGGCTAGCTACTATCATGTGACCTGTGGAGGAAACGGGTAGAAATTCTGTAAAACCCTCTACTATTCCAAGTATTATGGAGTCGAAAATCGTCATTTAAGTTTATCCTTTGTTTTAAAAAGTAAAATTTTACCATCATCGTTGTTAAGTATTGGTTTGTTACAATCTTGCAAAATTAATTTCGAGGAAATATCTATGCCATTATTAGACAGTTTTAAAGTTGACCATACAAAGATGACAGCTCCTGCTGTACGTTTCGCAAAATCTATGAAGAGTAAAGGTGGAGATGATGTGACAGTTTTTGACCTTCGTTTTACACGTCCAAATGCAGAAGACAATATTCCTCCTCGTGGAATTCATACATTAGAACACCTTTTTGCTGGATTTATGCGAGATCACTTAAATAGTGAAGATGTAGAGATCATTGATATCTCGCCGATGGGTTGTCGTACTGGTTTTTATATGAGTCTTTTTGGAACTCCAGATGAGCAAACCGTCGCAAAAGCATGGGAAAAAAGTATGCAGGATGTCTTACATGTAAAAAGTCAAGAAGAGATCCCAGAACTCAATATTTATCAGTGTGGCACTTATGAAATGCACTCTTTAGATGAAGCAAAAGCGATCTCAAAACAAGTTCTTGATCGTGGAATTGGTGTGATGAATAATGCAGAATTGGCTCTCGATGAGTCTTTGGTAAAAGTAGCACATTAATATTTCAATTTCGGCTTAATATGTAAGCCGAAAACTTCAAAAAACATCCTACATATAGAGCAATTAAATTTAAGATTTATACTTCTTTCGTTATAATACACGGTTTTTTAAATTATTAAACATAGGACATCAAATGTTACTTTTTACGCCAGGGCCTACTCCAGTTCCTCAAAGTGTCAGAAACGCTATGAGTGATGAGACTCTTCACCACAGAACTCCAGAATTTGAAGCTATTTTCGAGAGAACTCGCGGACTTTTATTTGAACTTTTTGGTATGGATGAGGTTATTATGCTCTCATCTAGTGGAACGGGAGCTATGGAAGCTGCTGTAACAAATCTTTGTAAAGATACTTTGCTGAATATTGACTCAGGAAAGTTTGGTGAGCGTTTTGGAAAGATTGCTCTCGCAACCGGACTTAAAAATATCACTATCAAAAATGATTGGGATACTCCTGCAACTGTTGAAGAGGTTGTAGCAGCACTCAAAGCAAACCCTTCTATCGATGCTATCGCAATTCAGATTAGCGAATCAGCGGGTGGACTTCGTCACAATGTTGAGGAGATCGCAGCGGCAGTAAAAGCGATCAACAAAGATATCATCGTTATCGCTGATGGTATTACGGCTGTGGGTGTTGAAAAGATAGATACTACAAATATCGATTGTCTTTTAGCTGGAAGCCAAAAAGCATTGATGCTTCCTCCGGGACTCTCTATTATGGGTTTAAGCGCTCTTGCATTGGATAAAATCGGAAGCGGGAAAGGCTACTATTTTAACCTTGCGACTGAAATCAAAAATCAAAAGAAAAACACGACGGCTTGGACTGCGGCAACGACTTTGATCATTGGTTTAGAATCAGTTTTACAAAGAATCAAGGATGAGGGCGGATTAGAAAAACTCTACTCAGATACGGCACTTCGCGCAGATGCAAATATCAAAGCACTCGAAGCTTTAGGCTTACATGTATATCCAAAAGTAGCGGCAAAATCAATGACGACGATCGATGATGAAAATGCAAATGAGATCAGAAAAATCTTACAAAAAGATTTTGATATCAATGTTGCAGGGGGTCAAGATCACTTAGCTGGAAAGATTTTTAGAATCAACCAAATGGGTTTAATTGCTCCTTACGAAGCTGCTTGGGTTGTAAACAGTGTGGAACTTGCTCTTGATAAACTAGGTCGCAGAAAATATGACGGTACTGCAAATCGTATCTTTAATGAGGTGTTTTTTCAGTTATGATTTTTGAACATGAGATTCCCGATGGCAGTAAACTCTATTTTGGTGAGTCTGCAAAGAAAAAGCGCCAAATAGAAAAAATTGCATCAGATATACTTGATGCAGAAGGGTTTGATGAGATAGTTACTCCACTATTTTCATACCATCAGCACTTGAGTATCTCTGATGAACGTAAGCTTGTTCGTGTTAATGACAAGCAAAATCATAAGATGACGCTCAGAGCTGATTCGACGATCGATGTCGTACATATTATCGATAAAAGACTTGGACGTAACACTTCACATAAAAAGTGGTTTTATATTCAGCCTGTATTTCGTTATCCTTCAACTGAGCGCTACCAAGTGGGTGCAGAGTTTTTAGGCGAGAGTTCACTTTCTCGCGTGATGAGCAGCGCGATGAATATCTTTAAAGCACTTGACCTTCAACCGCTTGTACAGATCTCAAATATGAGAATCCCGATGATTTTGTGTGAGATATTCGATCTTACTTTAGATGATTTTCGTCATATAAATATCGAAAAGATGCTTAACTTAAAAGTAGAATGGCTGAGTAAATTGGTTTATCTTCAGTATTTTGAAGAGATCGATGAGGTCATCGAACTAGTGCCTGAGTCTATAAAAGTAGAACTTTTGAAGATGAAAGAACTATGTGGAGAACTTACATGTAAGAACACTGTTTTATCGCCTTTATTCTATGCAAGTATGCTTTATTATGATGAGCTCTATTTTAGAGTGATTGAGAAAAATGAAGTATTTGCAAACGGCGGAAGATATAAAAATGATGAACTAACTTCGGTAGGTTTTGCGATATATACGGATAATTTAATAGAAACTTTGAGTAAGGAAGAGAAAAAATGAAAGCAGATTTAATAGTAGGTATACAATGGGGCGATGAGGGAAAAGGGAAAATTGTTGACCTTTTGGCGCAAAAGTACGACGCGGTTGCTCGTTATCAAGGTGGACACAACGCGGGACACACAATCGTGGTCGATGGTAAAACTCATGCACTTCACCTTATTCCATCTGGAATATTAAATCCTAAAGCTATCAACATTATCGGTAACGGTGTTGTTGTCTCTCCTGAAGCTTTGATCAAAGAGATGAAACAGTTTGAAAATCTTCTTGGACGTTTGTTTGTCAGTGAATCTGCTCATATGATTTTGAGCTTTCACATTGCTATAGATCAGGCAAAAGAAAAACTTCGAGGTGAAAAAGCTATTGGTACGACAGGTCGTGGAATAGGACCTGCATACAGTGAAAAAGTTGCACGCCAAGGTTTTAGACTTGGTGAACTTCGTGATATTGATAAACTTGTTGCAAAAGCAATGGAATATTTTGAGCAAAATAAAGCTGTTTTTGATGCGCTTGGTGTTGAGTGTCAAGGTGAGGCTTCACTAAGAGAAGAACTTGAAGCTTACGCAGAGAAACTTCTTCCATTTTTAGCAAATACAACGCAGATGACTTGGAAACTTCTAGATGAGAATAAAAAAGTTCTTTTAGAAGGTGCACAAGGAACGCTCCTTGATATCGATCATGGAACATATCCGTTTGTTACATCATCTTCAACTATCAGTGCAGGTGCTTGTACAGGTCTTGGTATTAATCCTAAAGACATCGGACATATTACTGGAATTGTCAAAGCTTACTGTACGCGTGTTGGCAATGGACCATTTCCTACTGAAGATTTTGGTGAAGCGGGTGAGATACTTAGAAAAAATGGTCATGAATTTGGAACAACTACTGGACGTCCAAGACGTTGTGGCTGGTTTGATGGTGTTGCATGTAAATTTGCCAGCCGTCTCAATGGTTGTGACACTTTAAGTATCATGAAACTTGATGTTTTAGATGGTTTTAAAGAGATAAAAGTATGTGTAGCATACGAAGTAGATGGTGTAGAGATCGATTATATGCCAATTGATTTGGATGGTGTAAAACCGGTTTATAAAACTTTCAAAGGTTGGGAAAAATCTGTAGGGGCTAGAACTTTAGAAGAGCTTCCAAAAGAAGCGAGAGAATATCTTGATTTTTTAGAAGAGTTGACGCAGACTAAAATAGGGATGATCTCGACTTCTCCGGATAGAAACGATACAATTCTCTTATAAAAGATATGGGATAAGAGTATGAAAACTCGTTATACACCTCTTCTTAAATTAAAAAAAAATGAGTTAGACAAGTGTGAACGAGAGCTTCAAAAAGCTAATCATACTCTTTTAAGTGCAAAAAACTCTCTGCATGATGCATATTTACTTCTTGCAACTTTGGAGTTACCTTGTAGCGGCACGATACAAGAGATGCTCTCTGCTAGAAGTTTTATTTCTACTCAAAGAGAGATTGTAAAAGATAAAAAAAATTGGGTTGAGTTTGCACAAGAACAAGTTACTCTTGCTATTGGGAAACTAAAGTTATCAAATATTGAATATGAAAAGTTTAAGTATCTTGACTTTGAAGAGATAAAAAAAATTATACAACTTCGAACTCTTCAAGAAGCGAAAGATCTTGATGAGATAGCTCTTATGACACATAATAAAAAAGGGAATGAATGAAAGTTATATTTTTATTTATGTTAATTTTTATGGATCTAGCGAGTGCTGATAGTAAGATGTATGAGTGTACAAAAATTTTCGAAAATAGAAAAAATGAACTTTTAGTCGAATTGGATAGGATTGATGAGCAAAAACAGGCTCTTGATGCTCTAAAGATAGCAACTGAAGATCTATTAAAGAAAAAGCAGAATGACTTAAATATAAGAGAGAGTGCAGTAAATACAAAGTCAAAAGATACTGATGCAAAAGCAAAGTCAGTTAAAGCAATGCTTGAAGAAAATAAGAAACTACTTGCACAAATAAAAAGTCTTAAAATGGACAAAATAACAGAAACATATGCAAAGATGAAACCAAACGCTGCAGCGGATGTACTATCTGGTATGGATGAAGCAGATGCCGTAAAAATTTTAACAGGTTTAAAACCAAGTGTCATTGGTAAAATTTTATCAAAAATGGAGCCTTTGAAGGCTTCAAAAATAACAACATCACTCAGCAAAGTGAAAGGTGAATAAGAATGAGAGGCACAATACTACATTACGATAGTACAACGCAAGATGGGATTATTTCTGCAAATGATGGGAATCGTTATAGTTTTAAAAAGAATGACATAAAAAGTATTATTCAAATTCAAAAGGGTATGTATGCGGAGTTTAATATAGAACTTCACAATGCAAAAGAGATTTACATTACAGAAAATAGTTCTCATTTTTGTGATGATGGTCTTCCTTTTTATGAAGAACAAAAATATGGCTTCAAGGAACTTTTTTCTGCAAAAGGGTGCTACACAAGAGCTCAATTTTGGAAGATAACCCTCATAACTTTTGTTATTTGGATGTTATTTGGACTTTATATGGTCATGTCAAATTCGGACAGTAATGAAATTCCAGACGAAAATGTTATCGTTACTGTGGCAATTGTTATGTTTATATTGCTTCCCATGATATATATTAGTGTCGTAACATCTATCAAACGCTTTCATGATAATAATAAGTCGGGATGGTTCTATCTTCTTACGCTTATTCCATATGTTGGAAGCTTAATCTTACTGGTTATGAATGGATTTATGCCGACAGTCAAAGAGGGTAATCGTTATTGTAGAAGAAAAAAGAGCTAGGGACTGAGGCTCGTATAATCAAATCTTTACTTTATTTATTGTAAAATAATAAAATTTTAAACAGGGCTTAATATGAAAGTTTCACTCAAAACTGTACCACATATATCAAATAAAATAGCGATCGATTTAAACAAAAGTGGTTTTGTAACTATGACAAAAGGCCTTGAGAATGTAGCACATGAGGCAGAAAAAATTTTAATAACTAATATTAAGCAAGAGATGGCTTTAGAAGAAAAAGTGCATGATATTGTGGATGACAATGAAGACCAAATTGAGTTTTATTTAGCAGATGAACGTCAGTTGTTTTATATGATAAAGAAAAAACTTGCACCAGAATATGGAGTGATACTCAATTATGAAGAGCGTTATTCGGATATAGCACATAAAATTTTAGATGAGCTTTATGAAGAGGATCTTATTCATTTTGATGTAGCGGAAAATCGTATAAAAAATATTATTTACAATTCAATGACGTCGTTTATAGCTGATAATGATGAGATCGAAAAAGCAGTTAGAGAAAAGATTGCTTCATACAAACGTAATATTTTTCCAGGTACGGATGATTATGATATTCTTTATGAAAAACTTTTTTATGAAGAGATACAAAGAAGAGGAATGGCATGATGCAAAAAGTTTGGTTATATCTTGAAAATGGAACTTTTTTAGAAGCGAATAGTTTTGGTGCAAGCACGACAAGTGTTGGCGAAATAGTTTTCAACACCTCGATGAGTGGATATCAGGAGATTATGTCTGATCCCTCTTATGCAGGGCAGTTTGTAACATTTACTATGACTGAGATTGGCAACGTCGGTGTTAATGATGAAGATATGGAAAGTAAAGCGGCACATGCAAAAGGGATGATTGTACGTCAGTATCAAGATCGCTATTCAAACTTTAGAGCTGAGGGTTCACTTTCAGATTTTTTAAAAAAGCATAACGTTATTGGTATCTGTGATATTGATACAAGATATTTAACAAAAATGCTACGAGAACAAGGTTCTATGATGATGGTCGCTTCTACAGAGGTAAGCGACAAAGAGGAACTTAAAAATATTCTTGAAAACTCACCACGCATTGAAGATGTTAACTATATAGAACAAGTAAGTACAAAAGAGAGTTACATACATCAAAATGGGATTTATGATCCATTTCATTTTAAATATAATGAAGTGCCAAGTGTTCAAGCTAAGATAGTAGCTATAGACTTTGGGGTAAAAAGAAATATTTTAAATGAACTTACAGAAGCAGGTATGCAAGTTGAAGTTGTACCTAATACGATAAGCGGTGATGAACTTGTAACAAGATATCAAAATAAAGAGATTGACGGTGTCTTTTTATCAAATGGTCCAGGAGATCCTCTTGTTTTAAAGTATGAGCAAGGACAGATTAAAAAATTGCTAGCAGCAAAAGTACCTATATTTGGGATATGTCTTGGACATCAATTGCTTTCTATCTCTCACGGATATGACACATTTAAACTAAAATTTGGCCACCATGGCGGGAATCATCCTGTTAAAAATGAAAAAACAGGTGTCGTAGAGATAACAGCTCAAAATCATAACTACAATGTTCCAGAAAGTATCGTAGAGGTAGCAGAAGTCACCCATGTGAATCTGTTTGATGACACTATTGAAGGTCTTTACTATAGGGATGAACCAGTTTTTTCTGTACAGCATCACCCTGAATCAAGTCCAGGACCAAAAGAAAGCAGATATATCTTCGGTGAATTTCTTTCACTTTTGAAATCAAATAGATAAGAGTTTTCTCTTATCTTTCTACTTAACACTAAATTAACACTTTCTTATTATAATTATCTAAAAAAGAGAATTTCATGAATGCTATAGAATTAACAGCAATTATCAGTTTTGCATTTTTAGGTTCCATTGGTCATTGTATTGGTATGTGCGGTGGTTTTATAATGACGTACACGATGGCAAAAGTAAAACCTACGGATTCAAAATTTGTACAATCTCTCTATCATCTTTCATATAATCTTGGTCGCGTTGCAACATACACTATACTGGGTGCTCTTTTTGGATATTTTGGTTCATTATGGGAAATAAATCCGCTTGTCAGATCAATAATGTTTTCATTAGCTGGTATTTTGATGGTCGTTATGGGACTTTCTTTTGCAGGAAAACTTAAGTTCCTTAATTCGATTGAAGTACCAATTAGCAACTATAGCTGGTTTAAAAAAATGTTTATGTATCAGATGAATTCTGGCAATAAAAGCAGCTTTTTTATTCTAGGTATGCTAAATGGTCTTTTCCCTTGTGGTTTGGTATATACGATGTTAGTTACCGCTGCAACGACATCTTCGGCACTTTATGGTGCACTTGTCATGTTCATTTTTGGAATTTTTACAATACCTACTCTATTTACTTTTGCTTTTGTGGTAAGTTTATTTTCTGGACAAAAGTTTCGTGCTTTGATGATTCAGTTAGCAGCATTAACCGTGATTATTTTTGGAATTTGGACAATTTATAAAGCGTACCTTCAATTTGATTTTTGGATTAATACAAATAAAGTGGTACATAAAGTCGAACCGATTCAAATGAAGTGTGGCCCAGCCATGAAATGTGCCGCAGGTAAATGCGGTACAGGTAAATGCGGCTCGCAGCAATAGCCAAATTAGTGGTCAGTTGGGTGAATGTTACTAAAATATACAAAAAAATAAATTTAAGCTTAAATTTTACTTCTATAAACTTCTTACGTATAAATAATTAAATTTTTATATTTCTTCTGCTATGATACAGCGTCTATAGTCTATACATTAAGTATAGATTGTTACGCTTTGAATCTTTAAGGAGGCTATATATGGAAAATCGTCCATTAGAGTATGACTATACAGTTGCTAAGATGTTCATGCTTACAACAGTTCTTTTAGGAGCTGTAGGTATGCTTATTGGTGTAATTTTGGCTTCGGAAATGGCTTTTCCTGGTGTTAATACAATGCTTGGAAGCTTAGGTCTGAACGAATTTACAAACTTTAGTCGTTTGCGTCCGTTACATACGGATAGTGTTATTTTTGGTTTTACGTTAAGTGGTATTTTTGCTACTTGGTATTACGTTGGTCAACGTGTATTAAAAGTCTCAATGGCAGAATCTAAGTTACTAATGTTTCTTGGAAAAATGCATTTCTGGCTATATATACTAGTTGTTGCAGCTGCAGTTGTATCTTTATTTATGGGTATTACAAGCTCAAAAGAGTATGCAGAATTTGAATGGCCGATAGATATCGCTGTTGTTGTCGTATGGGTAACATGGGGTCTTGGTATTTTTGGTCTTATCGGTATTCGTCGTGAAAGATCTTTATATATCTCAATTTGGTATTATATTGCTACTTTCTTAGGTATAGCTATGCTTTATCTATTTAACAATATGGAAATTCCTACAATACTGGCAACATCACCAGCTGGTGAAACAGGTATAGGTGCATGGTATCACTCAGTTTCTATGTATTCAGGTACAAATGATGCACTAGTTCAATGGTGGTATGGTCACAATGCAGTTGCATTTGGTTTTACAGTGCCTATCGTTGCGATGATCTACTATTTCCTGCCAAAAGAATCTGGTCAAGCAGTTTATTCATATAAACTTTCTTTACTCTCTTTTTGGGGATTAATGTTTGTTTATTTATGGGCAGGTGGACACCACCTTCTTTTCTCTACAGTTCCTGACTGGATGCAAACTATGGGATCTGTTTTCTCTGTAGTTCTTATTCTGCCTTCATGGGGTTCCGCGATTAACATGCTTCTAACAATGAAGGGTGAGTGGCAACAAGTTGCAACATCTCCATTAATTAAATTCATGGTTTTAGCTTCAACTTTCTATATGTTCTCTACACTTGAAGGTCCAATTCAAGCTATAAAATCTGTAAATGCAATTGCACACTTTACTGACTGGATTGTTGGTCACGTACATGATGGTACACTTGGATGGGTTGGATTTATGATTATGGCAGCATTATTTCATATGGCTCCACGTGTATTTAAACGTGAACTTTATTCAAAATCATTGATGGGAACACAGTTTTGGATTCAAACTTTGGGTGTTGTTTTATACTTCACGTCTATGTGGATCGCTGGTATAACACAAGGTATGATGTGGCGTGCTCACGATGAATATGGTAACTTAGCTTACTCATTTATCGATACAGTAACAGCTCTTCATCCTTACTATACAATCCGTGCTGTCGGTGGTCTTTTATATCTAATAGGTTTCTTTATGTTTGCATATAACATTTATAAAACTATGACATCGGGTCGTCGTGTTGAAGAGAGCGAGCTACAAAGCGCTTCTCCTATGGCAGCATAGAAAGAGGGGGAAAATAATATGTTTCATTGGTTAGAAAAACATCCGTTCTTTTTCGCGGTAGGTGTATTTTTAGTAATTGCGTTTGCAGGTTTGGTTGAAATACTTCCGAACTTTGCACAAGCTTCTCAGCCGGTTGTTGGTACAAAACCATATACTTTGTTAGAGATGGCTGGACGCGAAGTTTATATCAAAAATAGTTGTAATGCTTGTCACTCACAACTTATTCGTCCGTTTAAAGCTGAAACTGACCGTTATGGTCATTATTCTTTAAGTGGAGAGTATGCTTATGATCGTCCATTCCTTTGGGGTTCAAAACGTATAGGTCCAGATCTTCACCGTGTTGGTGATTATCGTACGACTGACTGGCATGAAAACCATATGAAAGATCCTGCGGGAGTTGTTCCTGGGTCTATTATGCCAGCTTATACGTGGATGTTTACAAACTTGGCTGATATCAATACTGCATATGCAGATCAGTTAACAAATGCACAATTTTTCAATGTGCCATACAATAAACCGGTACCTATGAAAGATGGAACAACTTTAACTGTACCTATGGCAAAATCAGTAGCAGAAGCAAATGCAATGGCATTAGAAGAAGCAAAAACGATTAGTGCTGACATGAAAGATAAAGATGTTCAAGATATGGTTGCAGCAGGTAAAATTCCTGAAATCGTAGCTTTAATTGCATACTTAAACAGTTTAAAATAGGGGTGTAAGGTGGATATTTTTCAACTTCAAGGGTACGCTTATTTTGGACTTGTTACATTGATGGTAGTTATACTTTATAGCTATATCTATCATCTTTACAGTAGTGAAAAAAAAGGGACTAAAGATTTCGAGAAGTATGGAAATATGGCCTTAAATGATGAGATTGATGATGCTCCGGTTGAAAAAATCTCTAAAGATGAAAAAAAATAAGTAGGAGGCATATATGAATAAGCTTTATTTAGCGGGTGCGGGTTTTGTTGCTGCGATGCTAGGTTTTACATATGTTGCGATGGATATCAAGGGTGGTTTAAATGGTGACATAGTCAACATGCTAGCTATTCTTGGTGCTATTGCATTGGTCATAGTATCAGTTTTTGTTGTTACTAAGTATGTTCGCCAAATGCAATCTGATACTGCAGGCGGAGAACTTGCAGAAGAGAATTGGGATAGCATTGGTGAATATAAAAACCCACTTCCAATGGGATGGGCAATTATATTTTTAGGTTTAATTGTTTGGGCAGCTTGGTATTTCTTAGCTGGCTATCCAGTTAATGCTTACTCTCAAATTGGCGAGTATAATGAAGACTCTGCAAAAGTAAATGCAAAATTTGAAGAAAAGTATAAAAACTTATCGGCAGAAGAACTACATAGTATGGGTGAATCTGTTTTCTTGGTAAATTGTGCACCGTGTCACGGCCTTGCAGCTGACGGTATGGATGGAAAAGCAGCTAATCTTACAAAACGTTTAGAAGCTAAGAGTGTTGTTTATGTAATTAATCATGGTTCGATGAACAATATCGCTGTTTCAACAGATGCAAATGGAACTAAAACTACAAGTGCAATGCCTGATCGTAATGGATTGTTCAATTCAACTACAAATGCATTGATTACTGATGCTGAGATCGAAAAAGTTGCAAATTATGTTGCAAGTGGTATGAAAGGTGATGGTGCTGATATTTTTGCTAGCACTTGTTCTTCATGTCATGGACCAGATGGTAAAGGTATGGATGGGGTTGCTCCAAACATAGCAAACTTTACGACAGCTTTTGTTTCAGATATGTTATCACATGGTAAAAAAGGTGCTATTGGTTCAATGCCAGCGTTTACAAACTTAAATGCTACACAAGTAAAAGCTGTTTCAACTTACATCACTGATATAAGTAAAGGAGAATAGTATGGTAGATAATAATTTCAAAGGTTCTGGTGTATTTTCACTTGATGGAATTACAGGTATGTTAATAGCTACTGTATTATTACTATCTATTTTGGCAGGTTTAACTATATGGGGCTTGGGTGTTCAACAAGCGAATCAACAAAAATTTTATAAAGTTGTTGATGAAAAGTCTATTAAAATGATTGATCCTACAAACGGTACACACCGTGTATTAAACTAAGGAGTTAGTTATGGATAAAATTTTATCATGGGGATTGGTTGTTTTAGCTGCAATTACATTATGGTCAGTATTCACTCCAAATCACCTATATTTAGGTTAATTGAACTTGAATAAGTTTAATAGAGGGCTTTTTGCCCTCATCCTTTTATTTTCTACGTTTTCTTCACTTTCTGCAGAGTATTTATATAAAGATGAAGTTTTATTTAACCCTAAATTGACAGAAGATGTCGAAAAAATGGGTAAAGAACTCCATGATAAGACTGGAATCGCTTTACGCTTGGTTGTAATAAAAGAGTTTGATCAAAATCAAACAATAGTTGAATATGAAAAAAATCTTATAAAGAATTTTAATGAGCCAACTATATTGTTAACGTTTTCTGAGTTAAACCAAAAAGTTGATATACTTTGTCGTCCAGAATCTTTATATAAATACTTTGATAAAAGACAGATTTTATCTCCGACTGCTACGGGTGTACAGGCATTTTTTATGGCTGTTTTCTTTAGTGCAAATTTTGATGATTTTAAAAATAATTTAACTGACTACGGCGGTTCAATTATTCCATTATTGGCAGAAAAATCAAAAGGTAATGAAACTATTAATAAGTATAGTGCTGCACTGTTTAATGGATATGCTGATATTGCAGAACAAGTTGCTGCATCAAAAAATATTAAGTTAGATACAGCAATTGGAAATACAAACCGAAATGCCATAGAGATAGTTAAAATAATATTTTATCTAGGTATCTTGTCTGGGCTTTATTTATATATAAAAAGAAAAATCTATATGAAAAAGAGCAGTAATGAAAAAAAATAAAGGTCTTCATTGGCCTATTGGTCTTGCGATAGCGATTATGTGTGTTATAAGCATGGGTGCATGGACAATTGTTGAAACAGCAAAAGAACCGGTTGAAGAGAGTAATCTCTATATGAGAAACTATCAAGATGCTGATGCGAAAGCAAATGATATTATTAATGATAGAATTGCTTTTAATAAACAGTATGATATGCAATATATAAGTAAACAGCTAAATGTAAATGATGCAGAAATAGTATATAAAATTACTACAAAAGATGGAAAACCGGTTAATGATGCAAACTTGAGTATTATTGTAACTAGACCTCAAGTTCATAGTCAGGACGTTACGCTTAATAATCCAAAGATTAATGATGGCATTTACAAGTTTAATACAAAACTTCCAGGTATTGGAAGATGGGATATTTTAGCCAGCGTAGAAATTGGGTCCTTAAAACGATATTACAACTTAAAAGTTGATACAAGATTTGATCTTAAACCAGTAGTATATTAGTAGGTTATGCAAACGCAGACAGTTGTCTTTCCAACCTCTCGTGCCATTCGGCACGAGCTTCTTATCCTTCAAAAATCAACAATTTTTTTACCAAACTTCATCACTATGTCAGAGTTCATCGAACGTGTTTGTCTTGTCGAGGGATTTAAAAAAATTGATAACGACACGAGAGTTTTACTGCTTTTGGAAGCATCTGATTTCAAAGAGTTTGAAGCACTGCAGATAGAGAGAAACTTCTTTACTTTTACTCAAAACAGCACATATGTATTTACACTATTTACAGAGCTTAGCGGAGAAAAAGTTGAGCTCCAAGAGCTCGAACTAGCAGATACTTATGGCGATTATGAAGAGCATATCTCAATACTAAAAGCTTTACATGGTAGGTATGAAAATCTCTGCTTAAAAAGAAAAATCTTTGATCCGATATTTTTGCCAAAATGGTACGAATTTAATGCTGAGTATGTAAAATCACTTGGAGAGATAAAACTTATAGTAGAAGGATATCTGACGGCATTTGAGCTTGAGATACTGCAAAAATGCGCAGAGGTCGCAAAGGTCAAAATAGAACTCACTACAACGCAGTTCAATAAAAAAGTAAGAGAGAGATTTGCTTCGTTAGGGTTTATGCTTGAGAGGGATCACAAATACCTTTTGGATCTTAATAGATTAGAGATTCTTGAGCAAGATGATAGCTCTGAAAATAAAAATGTCGAGTGCTACAGTTTTAGTGAACATATTTTACAAGTCGCTTTTGTAAAACAAAAAGTGTATGAGTATATAAAAAGCGGTCTCAAATGCGAAGAAATAGTGGTCATCTTGCCAAATGAGTCTTTTGCGCCACTTTTAAAGCTCTATGATAAAGAGGGGAACTTTAACTTCGCTATGGGGCAAAAGTTTACTCACTCAGAGGCATATGGGCATTTAAATGCCGTGTGTGAATACATAGAAACACCGAGTGTACAAAACGGCGCAAGACTCAAAAGATACAAATCCGCATTTTACGAAGTGCTCTATCCTTTGTATTATAAGAGTATGGATGAGATTGATTTTTCTGAGTTGATGCAAGCGCATTTGATTTGTCTACATAATAAAGCAGAAAAAAAGATAATCGAAGAGGAACTCTATAGTTTTGTAAAACTCAAAAATATCTACAGTGAGCTAAATCTTAAATCAACTCTGCACCTTTTTATGCAACGACTCTCCGGGCGTGCATTGGATGATATAGGAGGTGGAAAGATAACCGTTATGGGAGTGCTGGAGAGTCGACACGTAGATTATAAAGGTGTCATAATCGTAGATTTTAATGATTCCAATGTTCCAAAAAGAAGCGAAAAAGATCTCTTTTTAAACTCCGATATCCGAGCATTGGCAAACCTTCCGACTCAAAATGACAGAGAAAATCTTCAAAAACATTATTATGCCCTTTTGATGAACAGAGCCAAGCATGTAAGCATCTCATACGTCAAATCAAGCTCCACGATCCCATCAAGATTTTTAACCGAACTTGGTATCAAAGCCAAAGAAGCAGAAGATGAACTCTCATACGCTGCCATACTTCACAAAGCACATAGTCAAGAGAAAGATGTGCAAGACGAGCCGATAGTCCTAGATTATGATTTTAGTCATGTACGGCTTTCTGCGACCTCTCTAAAAACTTTTTTGGATTGTAGAAGAAAATATTACTACAAATATATTATGCATATTAAATCTCATGAGATGCCTCAGGATTTTCCTACAGAGCATCAGATAGGTTTGGATCTACATGAAGCGCTAAAAAATGTATATATGAAAAAAATGGCTTTTAGCGATACAAAAGAGCTTCATAGTGAGATTTACAATGAGCTTGAACGCATCTCTGGAGCGAGCTCTTTGGAGGTTTATCAGCTCAAACTTTGGAATAGAAAACTCACCTCTTTTGTCGAAAATGAGATAGGAAGATTTACTGAGGGGACGAAAGTTTTTGAGTGCGAAAAAGAGCTTACATGTAACTATGCGGGGATGGAACTCACAGGTCAGATAGACCGTATTGACGTCCAAGAAAATGGACTTTATGTACTAGATTATAAAAGCGGAAAATATCCTCTTTATACAGCAAAAACTCTAGAGAAAGCGACAGATTTTCAGTTGGAGTTTTACTATCTTTTAGCCTCGACTCTGGGCAAAGTAGCAGGATGCGGATATTATGATCTTTCAAGTGGAAAAGTTGTCGATGAGACATTTTTGCATGAGAAACTTGAACTGCTACAAACGCATCTCAATGAATTACAAGAGCAAAAAAGTTTTGATTTTTGCAAAACAGAAGATGAGAGTAAGTGTACATTTTGTGAATTCAAAACGCTTTGTGGACGTGATTGATGTTTAAAAACAAATTAGCTTATGAAGCAAGTGCGGGCAGCGGAAAGACATTTAATCTCGTCGTACGCTATTTGAGTTTACTTTTTATGGGCGCATCCCCCTCAAGAGTTTTGGCACTGACATTTACGAACAAAGCCGCTTCAGAGATGCAAGAGCGCATAGTGGAAACTCTAAAAGATCTTGAAAATAGAGATGAACTTTTTGTTATCTGTGAAGTGACAGGTATTTCAAAAGAGCAGATTCTGTTTCAGAAAAAAGAGATTTTGGCGCAGTTTTTAAATGCGGATGTCAAGATCATGACGCTCGATAAGTTCTTTGCAAAGATTTTGAGAAAGTTCTCGCTTTACGCTGGACTCATGCCAAACTTTACCACCTTCGCATCTCAGCATGAACAAAAACTTTTTGCAAGGTTCCTAGACGAGGTGAGTGTCGCTTCAAAAGATGAGACTCTTATAGACCTTTCTTTGATGATGGACAAGCGTGTCAGCGGAATTTTTTCACTTTTGAACGAACTCTATGCAAAACTCACAGAGATAAAAAAACTCTCCTTTACCTATGCGCCATACAAGGAGTATGAGAAAAAAGCGATGGAAGCGTTTTATAAAATACGTGAAATGGTGCTTACATGTAAGGATGCCTCAAGCACTGTCAAAAGTGCTGTCGATGCCGAAGATTTTGAGAGTCTGTTATCAAAAGCGTGGCTTTCGCGAGACTCTCTAGACTACTCGACATTTAAAAAATGCTATCAGAGCGCGATGGATCATGAGCTTTCAGTTGTCAAAGAGAACTGTGCGCTTACGATGCAAGCACGCGAACAGAGCTTTTTTAGCTCTTTATATGTCTTGCTCGACACCTATGTCAAGAGTAAAAAAGCGTTGGCAAAAGAGATCGGTGAACTCGGATTTGATGATATTTCAGCCCTCGTGCATGAACTGCTTACAAGCCGTGTAGACAGCGAATTTTTGTACTTCAGGCTTGATTCTAAGATAGAGCATATTTTACTCGATGAGTTTCAAGATACAAGCGTGCTTCAGTATGAGATTCTGCGTCCGCTTATCAAGGAGATTACTTCAGGGCACGGTATTCACGAAAACGGAAGTTTCTTTTTTGTGGGCGACGTCAAACAGTCCATCTATAGATTTCGCGGAGGCGTGAGCGCGCTTTTTGACTTTGTAAGAGTGGACAATGATGTCGAAGTGGCTCCTTTGGTGGTCAATTATCGTTCACAAAAAGAGATCGTCAGTTTTGTTAACAGTGTATTTCGTGAAAAGATAAAAGGCTATAAAGACCAAAGCGTCAAAGAGAGTGCAAAAGGGGGCTATGTCGAGGTCATAAAAACCGATGATATCTTAGAAACAACGCTTATAAAGGTACAAAAACTTATAGAGCTCGGCGCGGATATCAATGAGATAGCCATACTCAGTGCGACCAACGGCGATGGAGCGGAGATCGAAACACAACTGAGACAAAACAGTATCGAAGTAGTGACGGAGACCACGACAAAGCTGATCAATCAGGATGTTGTAAAAGCATTGATAGAGTATCTTAAATTTCTCTATTTTGGAGAAGAACTTTACAAACACAACTTTTTCGCGCTTCTTGGGCGTGAGGAGTTTGCCCTTGCAAAACAGGATGTCAGCGCATTTTCACTCAGAGAGATAGTCAAAGATGCTATTGACAGATATGCTCTATATGATGGCGAATTTCATCTACTTCGTTTTATGGAGATGCTTGGATCTTATGATGATATCGAGCAGTTTTTATTTGAGTACGAGCGAGATGATACGACCGCCGCGGCTTCTGATTTAAACGGAGTGCGGGTCTTGACAGTCCATAAATCCAAAGGTTTAGAGTATGAACACGTTATTGTGATGGACAGACTTAAAAAAGCACCCGCTTCAAGAGCGCCGATCATTTACGAATATGAGGGGATCGAGCTTAAAAATATCTATCTTCGTATGAGCGGACGCGACGCACTTGATGCCTCGTATGCAAGAGCACTAGAAAAAGAGAAAGAACTCTCTGCAGAAGATAATCTCAATGCCTTGTATGTTGCCTTTACAAGAGCACGGGAAAATTTATTTATAGTGTCTAAAGAGAAAGATTCCACATTTACCCAGCTTGATTTAGCATCGGCAACTTATGGAACCTTGAATGTAAAGCTTCAAGAGGTAAAGAAAAAAGAACCAACAAAACCATTTCACTATAAAGCCCAATATTACGGAACGCAAAGCGATATTCTTGCCGTGGCAAAAGAGAGTGAAGAGGATCTTCGCGCGATAAACTTTGGCTTGGCACTGCATTATCATTTGGAAATGATGCACTCATTTGAGCCGATAAGTATACAAAAAGCTTACGGCGCGATGCTTAATAGATACGGCTCACTTTTGGATGAAGAGGAGCTGATGAGCATTCAAAAACGAGTCAAGATGCTTTTAGAACATCAAGAGTTTTTGGCACTGACCGATGGCGAGTGTATGCGGGAAAAAGCAATGCTCGTCAATGGTGAGCTTAGATATATGGATCTGCTTGTAAAGCGTGCAGATGGCGGATATAACATCATCGACTATAAAAGCTCTGAGCATCTGAGTGATCACCATGTAAAGCAAGTGAGAGGCTATATGAAAGCTGTTGAAAAGATTACATGTAAGGAAGTCAAAGGAGTTCTTTGTTATCTGCGAGAAGAGGGCATTGTGCTGAAAGTTGTAAACTGAAAATAATCCTTTTATAAAACTTAAATTAAGTTACTTATAAGTTTATACAGCTATAATTTCGCACTTTAATTCGACGAAAGGTTCGAGAATGAAATTTACAAAAATTGCAACTCCTGAACAAATCGATCAAAAATGGGTTTTGATTGATGCTGAAGGGAAGACATTTGGGCGTATCGTAACTGAGATCGCTACTCGTCTTCGTGGAAAAGATAAACCATGTTATACACCAAACATTGATTGTGGTGATTTCGTGGTAGTAGTAAATGCTTCTAAAGCAGTATTCAAAGGTGCTGGTAAAATCGCTAGCAAAGAATATTTTACTCACAGTGGATACTTCGGTTCTACAAAAAGCGTTAAAATGACTGAACTTTTAGACAACAATCCTGAGAAACTATTTAGATTAGCAACTCGCGGTATGTTACCAAAAACAAAACTTGGTGCTAAAATGATCAAAAAGCTAAAAGTTTATGCAGGTGCGGAACATCCTCACTCTGCTCAACTATCGAAGTAAGGAGATATAGATGGCTAACAGAATATACGCAACAGGACGCCGTAAGTCTTCAATAGCAAAAGTATGGTTGACTCCAGGTACAGGTAAAATCACAATCAACGGTCTTTCACTAGACGCATGGTTGGGTGGACTTGAAGCGAAAAAACTTCGTGTAAAACAACCTTTATCATTAACAAAACAAGATACATCAGTTGATATCGTAGCTACTACTTTAGGTGGTGGTTTTGGTGGTCAATCAGATGCACTACGTCACGGTATCTCTCGTGCACTAGTAAAATTTGATGCATCTTTCAGAGCTATTTTGAAACCAGAAGGTATGATGACTCGTGATGCTCGTACAGTAGAACGTAAAAAGCCAGGTCTCAGAAAAGCACGCCGTTCACCTCAATTCAGCAAACGTTAATCGTTTTTATGGAAAAAACCCTTGGGTTTTTCCATATTTTTCTTCTCAAATATTTTTCAAAACTTTCTTCAACATTTCCCTGATATAATTGCCCAAAAAGATTCTTTATGCGCTATTTTTATTTATTACTAATTTTTGTTTCCTTGCATGCTTCCACTTTGCACTTGGCAACCTCTACAAATCCCTCAAGACTCAATCCTCTTTTAGCGACAGACTCTTCTTCGGCTGAGATAAGTGATTTTATTTTTAATGCGCTTGTGAAATATGACAAAGATTCTTCTACTGTTATCGGTGATCTTGCAGAGAGCTTTAAGTATGAGAATAACACAACACTTATCTTTAAACTTCGCCCAAATATTAAGTGGCAAGATGGTGTAAAATTCACTTCAAAAGATGTGGTCTTTACCTACAATCTTATCAACTCCAAAGATGTCATCTCCCCTTATACGGCAGAATTTCGCATGGTAAAAAGCGTAGAAGCTTTGGATGAGGAAACCATCAAAGTAGTCTATAAAAAGCCCTATTTTAAAGCGCTTGAAACGTGGATGATGGGAATTTTGCCAGAACATATTTTAAAGAATGAAAAAAATCTGATGAGTGCATCTTTTAACACCCATCCAATCGGAACGGGTGCTTATAAACTCACCCAGCTTGAGCACTCAAAAGATATTATTTTAAGTGCCAATGAGAACTATTTTTTAGGTAAACCCAAGATAGATACGATTATTTTTCATGTGATCCCTGATCCGATGACACGCTTTTTGATGCTCAAATCTGCCAAAATAGATGTTGGCTCACTTGGTGCAATGGAGTATGAGCGGCAGCTTGATAAAGATTTCTTTACAAAATTTAACAAGTATGAAGATATCGCTCATGCCTATACCTATCTTGGTTTCAATCTTCGCAATAAAAAGTTTCAAGACCCTCGCGTTAGAGAAGCACTCTCACTTGCAATCAATAGAGATGAGCTGGTAAAAATACTTTTTTTAGGTCACGGCCGAGTATGTACAGGGCCATTTTTACCTACAGGCGCGGCATTTAACAAAGATGTAAAAGCACCCAAGCAAAACATCCAAAAAGCAAAAGAGCTTTTAAAGCAGGCCGGATATGATGAAAAACATCCTCTTTCCTTTGAGATTGCTACATCAAACTCTGATTCTATCCGTCCTTATGCCGCAGAGATCATGCAGTATCAGCTTCAAAAAGTAGGCGTGCATGTAAGCCTTCGTATCATGGAGTGGCAGGCGTTTTTAAATACGGTCGTTTTTCCTAGAAAGTTTGAGACGGTACTTCTTGGCTGGTCACTCTCTTCGACGCCTGATCCCTATCTTTTGTGGCACAGTGACAACGACAAAGCTGGCGGATTTAATTTTATCGGGTATCATAACAAAAAAGTTGATAGAGAGATTGAAGTGATGCAAGACAGCGTAGGTACGAAGCAGCTTTCCAAACTTTGGAAAACTATCTTTGCAGATATCGTCGCAGATAATGCCTATCTGTTTTTATTCATTCCAAATGATATCAGTGTTGCAAATAAAAAAATAAAAAATATTGTACCAAGCCCGAGCGGTATTTGGTACAACTATAAAGATTGGGAGATTACAAATGAATAAAGAAAACCGTTTTGATAAAAGTGCAGAAACTTGGGATACATCAGATACAAGGGTGATGCTTGCGCAAAATATTTATGAGGCTATAGTGAAAAATATAGAACTGCGTCAAGATATGGAAATGATCGATTTTGGTGCTGGAACAGGACTTTTAAGTCGTAATATTGCTTTACATGTAAAAAGTCTTTTAGGCGTAGATACTTCAAGTGGAATGCTTGCAAAACTTGATGAACTAGGACGTGAAAACATTAACACTTTACATATTGATATTTGTGCGTATGAAACACAGATAAAGTATGATGGAATTGTTAGTTCTATGACAATGCATCACGTCCAAAACTTAGATCTTTTATTCACAAAAATGAATGAACTTTTAAAAGAGGGCGGATTTGTTGCCATTGCCGATTTAATGAGCGAAGATGGGACATTCCATAATGATAACGATGGAGTACATCACTTTGGATTTGATGAAGATGAGCTTATTGAATTAGCTCAAAAACATGGATTCTCAGATGTGAAATATCAAAGAATTTTTGATGTCAACAAAGAGGGCAAAGAGCCGTATGGCATCTTTTTATTAACGGCAAAAAAATGACCATACTTTTTGATCTTGACGGTACGCTTATAGACTCAACCGAAGCTATTTTAGAGAGTTTTCATAACTCGTATGATGTATTTAAGATGACCCATCCAAGCGATGAGGAGATTAAACTTCTTATCGGACATCCACTCGATGTGATGTATGCTTCACTTGGGGTAGAAGGGCAAAAAGTTTGGGAGATGGTTAATACTTACAAACAACATTACAGAAAGATTTCAACTCAAAAAACAGAGCTTCTTCCCTTTGCAAAAGAAGCTGTTGAACTTGCAAGTAAAAATGCAAGACTTGGTATTGTGACAACAAAGACCGGAAGATATTCTAAAATTTTAATGGAGCATTTTGAGTTGATGCAACACTTTGAAGTTTTGATAGGACGAGAAGATGTCCAAAATCCAAAACCGCATCCAGAACCTATCAATAAAGCGATCGATTTCTTAAAGGTAAAAAAAGAGGATTGCTGGATGATAGGAGATACAAGAATGGATCTTATATCTGCAAAAAGTGCAGGTATCAAAAGTGCAGCAGTAGTAAGTGAATATGAGCTTTTAGAGGAGCTGAGAAAACATACAGATATAATTAAAACAAATGCTTTAGAAGCAGTACAGAGCATCCTAAAATAGGTAGATATCACACAGTTGTATCACCTTAACAAACAACATCAAGAAAACAAGCTATATTTAAGAGCAACTTTCATAAAATACATCAAACGTAAGATAATTCTTTTGGAATTTTAATTTTTAGGGAGACTTTATGCTAGAAATCAGATGGCACAGCCGTGCGGGACAGGGTGCTGTTACTGGGGCAAAAGGTTTAGCGGATGTTGTTGCGACAACGGGGAAAGATGTGCAAGCTTTTGCATTTTACGGATCTGCTAAGCGTGGGGCAGCGATGACTGCCTATAACCGTGTTGATGATCAACCGATTATGAATCATGAAAAATATATGAGACCGGATTACGTATTTGTTATAGATCCAGCTTTAGTTTACACGACTGATGTAACCATTAATGACAAAGATAATACAGTTTATATCATTACCACGCATATGAGCAAAGAGGAGCTTATCGCTTCTCAACCAAGACTTGAGGGGAAAAAAGTCTATACGGTAGATTGTATTAAAATAGCTCAAGAAACTATTGGTCGTGCGATTCCAAATACACCAATGCTTGGTGCATTTATGAAGATTTCTAAAATGTATGATATAGAGTTTTTTAAAGATAACATGGTACGTATTTTAGGTAAATTACCTCAAAAAATCATCGATGCAAATATGTTGGCTATTCAACGTGCATATGATGAAGTGAAATAAGGAGCGAATGATGGCAAATAAAGGATGGGATGAATTCGAAATTGGCGCAATGCTTCGTTCGTTTGATGGGGTTATACCTAATATTTCGACTGTACATCAAGAAGACAGAGCATATTCTGCTAGTAACTCGTTTACTGCGAGTGTTGCTGACTGGCGTATAGAAAAACCAGTTTTCAACAAAGATTACTGTATAGATTGTCAATTCTGTTGGATCTACTGTCCAGATATCTCAATTATCTCTCGTGATAAAAAGATGATCGGCGTAGATATGGATCACTGTAAAGGATGCGGGATCTGTGTTGAGGTTTGTCCTACAAATCCAAAATCACTTTTAATGTATTCAGAACAAGTAGATGAAGAAGAAGCATTGGCTGCGTGGCCTGCAAAAGACACAAGTAAAGCTGATAGTAAGGGAGATGAATAATGGCATTTGATAAACTAGAATTACGTGATATCGAAGTTTGGGATGGTAACTTTGCTGCTGCTCAAGCTTTGAGACAGTGTCAAATTGATGTTGTTGCTGCATACCCGATTACGCCATCAACTCCTATTGTTGAGGGTTATGCTAAGTTTTTAGCTGATGGTTATGTCGAGGGTGAATTTGTTATGGTTGAGTCTGAACATGCTGCAATGTCAGGATGTATTGGTGCTGCTGCAGCTGGTGGACGTGTTGCAACTGCAACTTCGTCTCAAGGTTTTGCTCTTATGGTTGAGACGTTATATCAGGCTTCTGGTATGCGTTTACCAATCGTTCTTAATGTTGTAAACCGTGCGCTTGCTGCTCCACTAAACGTAAATGGTGACCACTCAGATATGTATCTTGGTCGTGACAGCGGTTGGATTCAGCTTGATGCTTACAATCCTCAAGAAGCGTACGATTTAAACTTTATTGCTTTTAAAGTAGCAGAAGATCATGATGTACGCCTCCCATGTATGGTTCACCAAGATGGTTTCATGACTTCTCACACTGCACAGGGTGTAAAAACTTTAGATGATGACAGTGCATACGGTTTTGTAGGTGAATTTCAACCGATGAATGATATGTTGGATCTTGACAATCCGGTAACACATGGTGTTCAAACTGAAGAAGATTGGCATTTTGAGCACAAAGCTCGTCAGCACAGAGATTTGATGTTAAATGTTGCTCCAAAAATTCAAGCAGCATTTGATGCATTTGAAAAACTTTCAGGCCGTAAATATAATATGGTAGAAAAATATGAGATGGAAGATGCAGATGTTGCTGTTGTATGTATGGGAACATCTGTTGAAACTGCTCGTGAAGTAGCATTAGAGATGAGAAAAGAGGGAATTAAAGCTGGTGTCGT
Organism: Sulfurimonadaceae bacterium; assembly: GCA_028683835.1. Taxonomy (GTDB): domain Bacteria; phylum Campylobacterota; class Campylobacteria; order Campylobacterales; family Sulfurimonadaceae; genus Hydrocurvibacter. The sequence continues at coordinate 103,895 of JAQUHB010000005.1, forward strand.
AGGTATTCGTGTATTTAGACCTTTCCCATTCATGGAAATTGCAGCAGCTTTAAAAGATATTAAAGCGATTGCTACACTTGATCGTTCATCTCCAAACGGTGCTGCAGGTATGCTTTTCAATGAGATCGCAGGTGCACTTTTCAATACAGATACAAAAGCATTGCTTTCAGGTTATGTTTATGGTTTAGGCGGTCGTGACCTTACTAAAGCTCATTTAAGAGATCTTTACAAAGAGCTTCAGGCAAACGTTGATGCTGGCAAAGTGACAACTCAACTACAACAGTTTATCGGCGTTCGTGGTCCGAAACTGGCATTTTTATAGGAGATTCTTATGAGTGAAATGAAAAAAATTAAAAACTTAAAAGAGTTTTCAACATCAGCGGATCGTTTCGAGGGTGCAAACCTTCTTTGTCCGGGATGTGCACACTCTATCATTGTTCGTGAAGTCTTAAATGCGACAAACGATGATCTTATCCTTTCTGCATCTACGGGATGTTTAGAAGTTTGTACTGCGGTCTATCCATACACTTCATGGGATGCTTCTTGGATCCACATTGGTTTTGAAAATGGTTCTACTGCAGTTGCAGGTGCTGAGTCAATGTATAAAGCACTTAAAACTAAAGGTCGTCTAAAACAGCCAGATCGTAAACCGAAGTTTGTATCATTTGCAGGTGATGGTGCTTCATACGATATCGGTTTTCAGTGGATTTCTGGTTGTATGGAACGTGGTCACACTATGATGCACGTTGTTCTTGATAACGAAGTATATGCAAATACAGGTGGACAACGTTCATCTTCTACGCCTATCGGTTCAAGCGCTACAACTTCACCTGCTGGTCGTAAAAGCTACGGTGAGAAGAAAAATAAAAAAGATATGGTCTCCATCATGGCTTCTCATGGTATCCCATATGCAGCACAAGTCTCTCCAAACAAATGGAAAGATATGGTCAAAAAGATTCAACATGGTCTTAGTGTTGAGGGACCATCTTTTATCAATGCTATCTCTGCTTGTACAACTGAGTGGAAATTTGATCCTAAAGATACTATGGCGATTACGGATTTGGCGACAGATTCTCTTGTATTTCCATTGTATGAGATCATCGACGGTCATGAGCTAAACATCACTTACCGTCCTAAAAATGTTGTTCCTGTTGAGGAATATCTTGCAGCTCAAGGGCGTTTTAAACACCTTTTTAAAGATGAGTACAAGTATCTTATCAAAGAGTGGCAAGAACGTGTAGATGCTCAATGGGCATATCTACAACGCCGTGAAGAAGCTCGCGTTTAATAAAAGCTTCTAGCTTCACAGTGCCTTACGTCCAAAATGGACGTTTCGGCGCACTTTAGTGCTACCTTAGTTCACTTTGAACACAACTTACTGCAAATCTAAAACTTTTACAATTTTCTTTTCTTTTTTAAACTTTCTTTTTTTTCTTGTGCTAACCTCTTGTCTGGGTAATGCTTACATGTAAATGATGATAAAATCATCAAAAATATGAGGATAAAAATATGAATATACTTGTTGCAATGGATGGCGATGATGTCCAAGAAGCAAAGCTTTGTAAGCTGAATGATGTACAGAAATGGGCGATGATCGTTGTCGAAGCGGGTGAAGTTGTGGAAATCTTATTTGAAGATAAACGAGAAGAGTTTGAGATACAAGGTGAAACAGTCGTTGTGATTGATGATAACGAATATGTTTGGCCGTTCATAGAGGAGCAGATGCAAGTATTAGTAGGACATACTCAGCGTTATATTGATGATATCGTAGAAGCGTATCTCTTTAAAGAACTTCATGAACTCGCGTATTAAAGAATTATTAAATCCACTTCCCGGATACACTATCTTACATGTAAGCTTACATGTAGATGATGTCACAGAAACACTTTTAGAGATGTTGGAAAAAGTTGGAGGAAAATTTAACTTGGCTTTGTACCAAAATAGCAAAACTTTATCTTTGAGTGGAAATGTACACGTGCAAAAACTAGAGAGTTTCGATGAGATTTTTAGGGTGCTTCCGCGTGACAATGACATCGTAATTTTTCATGATATTTTTAGTCGTCATTCCCAAAAAGATAGAATACTAAAAAATGCTTACATGACTCTCGCCAACGCAGGTCAAATAATCATTATCGAGAAAAAAGGTGTGATGGATATAGTGCAGATAAAAGAGTACCTAGAATCTCATGAATTTCGAGCAGCCAATGAGATAGACTTGCTAGAAGGTTATGACTTAATTATTGCGAAAAAGATGCATATGTGGGGTAATGGATTATGATAAAATAGGCGTTT
>JAQUHB010000027.1 GCA_028683835.1 Sulfurimonadaceae bacterium
TGGTGGGTTCTCAGGGACTCGAACCCTGGACCGCCCGGTTATGAGCCGGGAGCTCTAACCAGCTGAGCTAAAAACCCTCCATACAAACATACGAAGTACGTTTGAGGCTGAAATTATACTTAATATTTATTAAATAAAATTGAAAGTGGGTAATTTTACACAAAACTCTTCGTACCACGCCCGTCATAGGAGTCTTTGAATCTAAAAGCTATCAAATTTTCCATAACGGCAAAGAGAATAATAAAGTTTAAAAAGCTACTTCCTCCGTAACTAAACATGGGCAGAGGAACCCCAACAACTGGGGCAAGTCCCATTGTCATGGCGATATTCACGCTCATATAAACAAAGACCATCAAGCCAATAGCAGATGCAACGACTTTTATATAATAATCATTATGATAGATACTTAAAGTAACTAGATGCAAGATTAAAATTACATAAATAGTGATCAAAAACAAAGCTCCCAAAAAGCCTGTTCTTTCAACTACATAAGCAAAAATAAAATCGCTCGTCGCAATAGGTAAAAACTTCATTTGTGTCTGCGTAGCATCATCTTTTTGTTTTCCACTCCAACCACCAGAGCCTATAGCAATGATGGACTGTTGAACGTGATAAGATGGTTTTTCACTCACAAAGTCCAAAAGTCTCTGTTTTTGATAATCATGCAGTACTTGAGTGTATGCTAAAGGAAATATAATCAACGCTGCCCCAAGCATACTCACCCAAATTTTCCAATGCACACCCACAAGAAATAAAACTCCATAACCTATCAGCACCAGTACAAGAGCCGTGCCAAGATCTGGTTCTTTGACAATAAGAAGAAACGGAAGCATAATGTACATCGATATCTTTAAAAAATCTTTGATTCTATAACCATCCGGAGGTGGCGGGGTCCTGCTGATAAGATATGCAAGCATTAAAATAAGTGCAGGCTTTACAAACTCTGAGGGCTGGATCGTCGCATTGATAAAAGGAATATCGATCCATCGTTTTGCACCAAGACGTGAATGCCCTACAAATTCAACCCCAAGCAGTAAAATAATATTGATCCAATAAATAAGAGGAATAAGCCAATTCATACGTCTAATAGGAAGAAAAAACACTCCTATAAAAGCAAGGAAAGAGAAAAAAACATAGGCAGTATGCTTTTGTGCAAGTGCAGGGACGACTTCACCTATAAGCCAGTGGGAAACAAATATGAGAGGCATAATAAAGATAATGGTAATAAAATCAAATTGTGCTAAAATTCGCTTATCAAATCTCCACAAACTACACAACTCCTAAAAAAACTATGAGATTGTAACATAACAAAGGTCGTAATTAACTAATGAACACTCAAACCTATACAATCCAAAATGAACAAAGATTAGACAGTTTTTTGACAGAGCAGATCGGTCAAACTCGTTCTCAAATAGTACAACTCATCAAACAAAATGCCGTTAGCGTTGATGGAAAGGTCCTTTCAAGGCCAGGGGTCAAGTTAAAAGCTGGTCAACAAGTAATTGTTATTTTTCCAGAAGCGAAAGAAACTCGTCCTCAAAAAATAGATTTTGATGTAGAAATTCTTTATGAAGATAACGACTTGCTCGTTATTAATAAACCCTCTGGACTCACCGTTCACCCTGCCCCAAGCGTGAAAGAACCGACACTTGTAGACTGGCTTAAACACAGAGGTATCAGACTCTCAACTATAAGTGGTGAAGAGCGTCACGGAATTGTTCATAGACTTGACAAAGGCACTAGCGGAGCCATGGTTATCGCAAAGACAAACGAAGCTCACGAAGCTCTCTCTTTACAGCTTCAAGACAAAACAATGGGAAGATATTATCTTGCTATCTCAACGCCACCACTTAAAGATGATATTACAGTTGTTGAGGGATCTATTGCTAGAAGTTCTCACAACCGCCTTAAAATGGCAATACTTTCACATGGAAAATCTGCAAAAACAGAGTTCAAAAAGACACTTTTAAGTCTTGATGAGAGCTGTGAATTATTAACATGTAAGCTTTTTACAGGCCGAACTCATCAGATACGTGTTCACTTAGAAAAACTCAACCGTCATATTATCGGCGATCATTTGTATGGTACGAAAGAGAAAAAAGAGAAATCGGAACATATTTTGCTACATGCTTACTTACTGTACTTTATCCATCCAACTACGAAAAATACGGAGTCTTTCATTGCTCCATTAGATAAAGATATGTTACAATTTATAGAAAAAAACTTTGATATGGAGAATTTTAATGAAACTATTAAACCTGATAACATTAAGCTCGGTTTTAGCGCTTCTTTTGAGCGGATGTAACGGCTCAACACCAACACCGCCGGAAGACGCTATAGACACAACTTTACCTGTAATCTCCCTCAACGGGCATATGGAAGACATGAAGTCTATTGCATTTGAGTGGAAAGATGTTAAAGATCCGAGAGTAGCGGGAATATATGTTTATAGAAATGATCCGCAAAAAGATGATACACAGATCAGCAGATATGCAACCGTTGATAACCGTTTTGCAACACATTATGAAGATAATAGTGTCGTTCCAAACACAAAATATCAATATTTTTTCACAACATTTTCAGATAAAGCTCAAAGCCAAAAATCAGAAACTCTCACAGTCAGTACACTGCCAATACTTCCATCTGTTGCGTGGATAGACAGCATACAAAATATGCCAAGAAGTGTAAAAATACTTTGGAGACCGCATACAAACCCGAGAGTAAGCGGCTATATTTTAGAAAGAAAATCTCTTAAAGATGATGATTTCAAAGAGGTTTCTCATATTAACGGAAGGCTAAATGCTGAGTATATCGATAAAAATTTGGCTGATGGTCAGATATACAAGTATAGAATTCGAGCGGTAACATATGACAATATCGAATCTACACCAAGTCAAGTTGTCCAAGCCGTGACAAAACAACTTCCGCCGGATATTCAGGGACTTACGGTTACAAACAATCTTCCAAAAAAGATCAAGCTCTCTTGGCAACCCTCAACTCTAAGTGATTTTGCTTATTACAAACTTTACAGAGGTGAAAGCGCGACTGGGGTTTTGGAATATCATGGAAAACTTATCACGAATAATTTTACTGATGATGTCCAAGAGGATGGAAAACAGTATTTTTACCGTGTAACTGCCGTTGATAAAGATGGATTAGAAAGTGATATGACTACACCTGCGCTACAGGGAATCACACTTCAAAAACCAAAAACACCTGACATGATGGAAGCAAAAATTGTAAATAATAAAGCTGAACTCAGATGGATCAGCAGTGATCGAAGAATTAAAAGTTATACACTTATCAAAACAGCAAGACAAGGTTGGTTCAACTCCCAAGTAGATGAGATAAGAGGGATTACAGATACAAGATTTACAGATCCTAATATCTATGCAGGAACAGTTTACAAATACCAAGTTATGGGTGTAGATGAATATAATATTTCTTCAGAACCAAGTATTGAAGCAACTATCTCATCAGACGCACTTCCTCTTCAAGGGGAACAAAAAAGAGTGTTACAAAATGATTTGCAAAATACTCAAGTTAAGAAGTCAGTTGTAACAGCTCCAACACATGCACCAGAGCCCGTAAAAAGCACAATAGAGGCAGCACCAGATCTAGATACGGGCTCTCTCTAATATGCCTCACTTACATATAAACAGTTTTAAGAAGATAGATTTCCCTTTACATGAAGGGAATGTTACATTTGATTTTTTAGCTAAAAATATCAAACATACGGAAGAACAGCTTGTAAGCGTCAATATAGAAGGAACAGAGTTTTTCCTCCTTTCAATCGAGGAGGAAGGAAGAAGTCTTCTTAAAGCCGATAAACTTTCGCGCCCCTCGTCTACTTATTTGGTACACCAAGCGCTTTTATCTTATGCAAAAATTTCTCAAATGGAAATTCTCTCCTCCAATGTAGTAAATGGCAAACAAAATATGCATCTTGAGAGTATCACAGCACTCAAAGATATAGAATACTTTGCTACAAATTTCCCAACTGACAAAGAAGTGTATATAGAAGTTGGATTTGGCTCGGGAAGACATATCCTTCACCAAGCTAAAAATAATCCTGACATTCTTTTTATCGGTATCGAGATTCATCGTCCATCGATAGAACAGGTTTTAAAGCAGATCAGTATCCAAAATATTGAAAATTTACTCATCCTAGATTATGATGCAAGACTCTTTTTAGAACAAGTTCCATCAAATATCGTCGGAAAGATCTATGTGCATTTTCCAGTACCTTGGGATAAAAAACCGCATCGCCGCGTTATCTCTAAAAAGTTTCTTGATGAAGCTGCAAGAGTTTTAAAAGTGGGCGGACAGCTAGAACTCAGAACCGACAGTGAAAACTATTATGCTTTTTCTTATGAAACTTTTATCTCAAGGACTAAAGTCAAACTTCAGATAAATAAAAACCAAGATATCGCAATAGTGAGTAAATACGAAGACAGATGGCGTAAGATGGAAAAAAATATCTATGATATCACGATGATTAATGATGAAGAAAGTGAACTCCTACATGTGAGTGATAATTTTGATTTTATAGAGATATCAGCAACGCCACAAATGCTTGTAGAACTCAACGGTGTCATAAAAAAATTCGATGATGGATTTATTCATATCGAAAGAGTATATAATGTCGAAAATAAAGACGCAATGGTTTTTAGAATATCGATGGGAAGCTTTGATAGACCTGAACATTTATATGTTATTATCAATGGCAAACAAACAAGATATTTTCCAAAAATGCCTTTAAAATCGTCTGCAAATTTAGCAGCCCACAAAATTTTAAATGAGATGTTACATGGATAAAGTGATCATAGCAGAAGAGTTAACACTCTCGTACAACAAAGATGAAACGATTATCAATCAGGCAAATTTTTCTGTTGACTCTGGCAGTTTTACCTTTATCACAGGGGCTAGCGGAAGTGGAAAATCTACACTTTTAAAGTCTCTCTACGGTGCAATCAAACCAAAACAAGGAAGTCTCGTTGTCGGCGGAGCACAAATTAAAAATATAAGCTCTAAAAAACTCAACTTTCTAAGACAACACATAGGTATTGTTTTTCAAGATTATAAACTCATCAAAGAGTGGACAATCGAAAAAAATGTGATGTTGCCTCTCATTATCGGCGGTTTTCAAAAAAGTGTCAGCGAGCAACAAGTTCACAAACTTTTAAGTCATGTAAAGCTCAACCACCAATCTGGAAAATATCCGCTTGAGCTCAGCGGTGGCGAACAGCAACGCGTTGCGATGGCAAGAGCACTCTCTCACAACCCTATCTTGATTTTAGCAGATGAACCGACTGGAAATCTTGATGATTATTCAGCAGAGCTTATCTGGAATCTTCTAGAGGGCGCAAATACTCAGTTAAAAACAACCATTATAGTAGTCACACACCATATTCCTGAAAATATGAAAATACCGTACAAACATCTCCACATCGAATTTGGAACAATCTATGAAGTCACTTAAAAACCATTTTTCTCTTATCTTAGCACTCTTTTCAATTCTGTTTGCCGTTCAGATTTTTATTATCAATGATAGAGCACTCGAAGCGTATGAACAAAAACTTTCATCTTCATACTCGATGATTGTCGTTTCAAATGCCGCTATTTCTAGTGATACATTTAAAACATATAGTTCAAACATTGAGAAGATTGACATTCTGTCTGCTGATGAAATCATCACGAAACTACAAGAAAATATCAGTAAAAAAAATATTGAGCTGCTAAAACTTTCATTGCCAAAGTTTTATCGTATTCATCTTAAAACATTTCCATCAAGTTATGAAGTACAAAGCCTGACTAAGACTTTGAAAAAAAATAGTTCCATAACGAGAGTTGAAGATTTTTCAAATAATCATGACACTGTTTATAAATTACTGTTATTGTTTAAACAGATCACACAACTCTTCACAATTGTTATATTGATAGTAACAGTATTACTTATCGCTAAAGAGCTTAGAATTTGGCAATTTAAACATAGTGAACGCATGAATATTATGGGACTCTTTGGTGCACCAGTTTGGCTAAGGTCTGCTGTATTGTTCAGACTTGCACTCATTGATGCATTTATTGCATCTTTTATGGCAATTTTCTTTTTTTATGGTATTTCTGTGAGTACATGGACGGCTGATCAATTAAACGTCATCGGTATAGATATCACAATTTTTGAATGGTTAAGCGATGGCTCTATTTTACTGGGTGTTGCAGTTCTTATCTCTATCTTGCTAGCAAGTTTAATAGTTGTGGGATATAAAGAAGAGGCATGATGAGATTTTTATTTATTGCACTTCTTTTTTCTCTTTTTGCCAACGCTTCTACCGTTGATAAAAAGATAAAAAGTACAACGTCTGCCATTAACAGCACAAAAAGTGAGTACTCATCCATCTATTCCAAAATGGAACAAAATGCAAAAGAGATTCTTGATCAAACACTAACTATACAAAAACAACAAGCAAGACTACAAGAACTCGAGCAAGCTCTTGGACTTAAAGCAACTATATATAAGAGCAATATTAACGAACTCAACGGTCTTTCAAAGACACAGGCTAAACTCAAAAAAGATCAAGAAGATACGGAACAAAAGCTCATATTTAATATTGCCAGAATGGCATCTTTGACAATACTTATAGATAAACAAGACGGTGCAAATCTTGATTCTATCATGAGTGAAGAGATTATTAGAGTCTTAGCAAAACAGACAAAAAGTGATATCCAAGAGCTTAATACAAAGTTTTTTGAGACTGGAGAACAAATGAGCACCTTGCAGCAAAGAAGTGTTCAGATCAAAGATGAAATTTCATCTATAGATCAAAAGCGAAAAGAACTGAAAGTTGCAAAAGAGGATAATGAAAAAGAGTTGGCAAAACTCAAAATCAACAAACAAAACTATAAAGTAGCTCTTGAAAAAATATTACAACAACAAGATTCACTCAAACAGACACTTGCAAGTCTCAATATTATCAAAATAGATGAAAAAAGAAGAGCTCAAGAAAAAGAACGTCAAAAGCAAGCCATGAGCAATGCACCTCAACCTCAAAGTACATCTCAAACTACACCTCAAGAAAAACTTGGAAAAGGTGTAAATACGGCAGCAGACAAAGTGAAAAAAGTTGGCAGCAGTTATCAAAGTCTAGAAACTGTACATTATTCAGGTGAAAAAACAATCGCTCCACTTGAAGGGTATAGGGTTACAAAAAAATACGGAAATTACACAGATCCAATCTATAATATCAAGATTTTTAACGAATCAGTCTCTTTAGCACCAAATCAAAAAGGTGAAAAAGTACGAAATGTCTTTAACGGAAAGGTTATATTTGCAAAAAATACACCTCTTTTGGACAATGTCGTGATTGTTGAACATGACAACGGTTTACACACGATCTATGCAAATCTTACACAAATAGCACCTGGTATTCAAAAAGGTTCAAAAATTGTTAAGGGTTCTGTCATTGGGCGTGTGAATGATGAGCTTGTATTTGAAGTAACACAAAGAGATTCTCATATAGATCCATTAGAACTTTTCTAACGTTTCTGTGCTTTTACAAACTCATCTACTCTTCGCATCTCCAAAAAGAGCTCATCTTTTGTAGCAAATGTGAGCTCTACCCTACTTTTGACAACTTCACCAAGCGGATCAAAATCAAAAACTAAAATATAAGAATCCAATTTTACTTTATCACCATTTAATTCAGCCCACTCCAGAGAGACTTGTGCGAATTCTCCGTGAACATCAACAGTTACTGCAGGATAAAGTCTTGTTATCCTACTCAAATCTAAATCATATCCATGAGATTTATAGATCATCATTGTCATCCTTAGTTAAATTTTTTTGCATTTTACCGCTTTGCATCTTTTTAAAAGCCAAAAAGCCAAAAATAACACCCATGAGAATAAAAAATAGACCCCAATAATCATTTTTCTGATAAGCCATGATAATCCAACAAAGATCAGCGAAGAGATAAATAATCACCGATTCATAGATCTTGCCTTTGTAAGTTAAAAAGGCTCCAAAGTTAAGTAGAATTCCACCAATAACTGCAAAAGATATTATCATTGAAACTCCATATATTTTTTATATATCCACAGATAATAAAGAGAACTGAGAAAAAATGCACCTGAGAGATAAACAACTATCCATTCAAGCGAAAGACCGATTTTTGCCAGCTCTCCTGTGATTAAAGCTGTCAAAGCGGCAACTAAAAGAAAGATCATATCATTATATGCGACGATCCTTCCATAATAATTTTTATCTGTTTTATGCTGAATAAGTGTATAACTATAAGACCAAAGTGTTGTTGTAAAAAAACCAACTAAGATAGAAGCCACAAGAGAAAGATAAAAATATTTCATTACTGCTGCCCAGATAAGTAAAGCAATACCCTGAAAAATAAAAATATAAAAAAGTCGCTTATCATTTATCCATTTTGCCAAAAACATCGGACCAATAACAAGCCCAACTGCGCGAGATGCATGAATTAATCCCAAAGCAAGAGCTGTTGCAATAACACTAGAATAATATTTATCAACCATCAGTGCGACAAGTGCATCATAAGAGGTAAGCCCCACAAGGGAATGGATTAACATAAAATGCAATATATGTTTATTCTCTTTGAGATATATAAACGTTTTTTGTATCATTTTCATGATAGATTCACCTGACTTACTAATACTTACATGTAAAGGTGTTCCAACTAAAAGAAACCAACCAATCAAAAAAAGTGACCCATCTAAAATAAAAGCCACTTTGACCCCGAGAAGATATACAACAAAACCGCTAATCGCCATACCAACTGTGTATGAAAAAGACCAGATAATCGAGTGGATCTCATTTGCTTGTCTGAGTACACTATGATTAAGAATTTTCGGTAGAAGTGACATTTCTGCTGTAAAATAAAAACTCGCTGCACCCATTCTGATAAAAATAAGAAGATATAAAATCCACAAGTAAGAATGGTCATTTACTAAAAGTAGAGAGAAGGTAGAAAAAATTTCAATTGACAACAAAAAAAGCATCAACTTTTTTGGATCAAGCCTATCTATGAGTGTTCCACTTATAGGAGCTTGAATCACTCCGGGAATAAAATAAAGTGCTGCGACAAACGCAATAACACCTGCTGAGACATGCATCTCAATTAAAAGAGTATAGATGGCAACATTGCTAAACCAAGCACCAAAGTAGGAAATAAGCTGAATTAAAGTGAGGCGTCTGAGAACCTCTTCATTTTTTAATAACTGTATATACTGTTTCATCGTGCAATAGTATCAAAAAAATACTCGAAACTCTTGTTAGTCTTGCAAAAAAAGATCTTGACAAAAAAACATCATATATTAATTAAAGTTTTTTAATTAACTAGTCGATATCGTTTCCAGAGTAATATTCTTAAATTGATAAGGAGTTTGCCATGGACGGCTTACAAAATATTGCAAATCATCAAAATGCGCAATTGTCTCAACCGAGTGCTCAGGGAAGAGCTGATACACAACAAGTAAAACAGGCAACTGTCGTACAAGAGATGCAAAAAGAGGATCTAAGTCCTACTAAAAAGATAAATTCACAAAATGATGTAAATGAATTAGTAAAAAAGATGAATGATGCACTCAGTCCTTTTAATACATCAATAAAATTTGGTGTAGACAATCATGATACATTTTATGTTTCTGTTATAGATACACAAACTGACAAAATGCTTCGTCGTTTTCCGGCGGAACAAGCTACAACTATCTTACCTAAAATGCAAGAATTAACGGGAATCGTGTTTGACACAAAAGGATAAGTTTACTTATCCTTTTGATATATCTTCTTATTACTAACTACTTTTTAATCTTTTTTGTTGTAACATCTCGGCTATTATTTTAACTATTACGAGGTTTTGTTTATGAAAAAAGAGGTAAAAAAAGTAGTTTTAGCTTATTCTGGCGGACTTGATACTAGCGTAATCTTAAAATGGCTACAAGATGAATACAATGCTGAAGTTATCACTTTTACAGCGGATCTTGGACAAGGTGAAGAAGTTGAACCTGCTCGTACAAAAGCGCTTGCGATGGGAATTAAACCAGAAAACATTTTTATTTTAGATATTCGTGAAGAGTTCGTTAAAGATTTCGTATTCCCAATGTTTAGAGCAAATACAATCTACGAAGGCGAATACCTTTTGGGAACATCAATTGCGAGACCGCTTATCGCTAAAAAACAAATTGAGATCGCAAATAAAATGGGTGCCGATGCAGTAAGTCACGGTGCAACAGGAAAAGGAAATGACCAAGTACGTTTTGAGCTTGGATACTTGGGACTCAATCCTGACATCACTGTTATTGCTCCTTGGAGAGAATGGGATCTCAACTCTCGTGAAAAACTTCTTGCATACGCAAAAGAGCATGGCATAGAGATTGCTCAAAAACATATGGATGAAAATGGCAATCCTCAAGTGAGTCCATACTCAATGGATGCGAATCTTCTTCATATTTCATACGAAGGACTGCACCTAGAAGATCCAAATGCAGAGCCTGAAGATTCTATGTGGTTATGGACGACAGATCCCCTAAACGCTCCGGATGAAGCTGAATATATCACTATCGGCTATAAAAATGGAGATCCAATCTCAGTTAATGGTGAAGAGATGAGCCCTGCGACTCTCCTAAAAAAACTAAACGATTATGGAAATAAACACGGTATCGGACGTCTTGATATTGTTGAAAACAGATATGTTGGGATGAAAGCACGTGGATGTTATGAAACTCCGGGTGGAACGATTATGTTAAAAGCTCACCGTGCCATCGAGTCTATTACACTTGATCGTGAAGCTGCACATCTTAAAGATGAGATTATGCCTCGTTACGCAAAACTTATCTATAATGGTATGTGGTTCTCACCAGAACGCGAAGCACTTCAGGCACTCATCGACAATACACAAAAATTTGTTGAAGGTGATGTAAGACTCAAGCTTTACAAAGGAAATGTTATGGTTGTGGGTAGAACTTCACCAAAAACACTTTTCTCTGAAGCTCACTCTACATTTGAAGCGGACACTGTTTATAATCAAAAAGATGCAGAAGGTTTCATTCGCCTAAATGCACTTCGTTTTATCATCGCCGGTAAAGCTAGAGGAAACTAAAAAGGAAATAATTATGAGTATAATCAAGATAGATATGAATTCACCTGAGTTTCAAGCAGAGCTTGAAAAAACAGTTCGTTTCACAGACAAGGTTGTGAAGCAATTCAACTGGGAATATAATCCTGAAGATATGATCAATGAAGGTGTACAAATGGGTCTTGCTCGTAACAAGATGATGTACAACAAAAGATTTTGTCCTTGTTATATGGTCGAAGTTGTAGATGGCACGCCAAGAAGTGTCGAAGACAGAACTTGTCCTTGTACTCCGGCAATCGAACATGAGATTCCAGAGGAAGGTGTTTGTCATTGTCAAATCTTCTGTACTCCAGAATATGCTGCTAAAAAAAGAGTAGAGATGGGGATGGAAGAGGTTGTACATCAACACTCTCGCGGATTAACAAAAGAGGAATGTGAACTTCTTGTAAACAATAGCGAACTTGACTCTGATGAACTTGTTTCACTTCTCGAAGCTCGTGAATTAGGTATGGTAAATTTTAAACTTGTTGATGTTCGTGAACATATGGAATGGCAAATGGGTCATATTAGCGGTGCAGATAAACTTATCCCGACAAGTAGCTTTTTCAATACTCTTAACGAATCACAACTTGATAAAAATGAAAATATCATAGTTTATTGTCACGTTGGTAGCAGAAGTGCACATGTCGCAAGAATCTTAAAAGACATGGGTTATACAAAGATAGGAAACCTCTCCCACGGTATCGTTTCTTACGGCGGAAAAATAGAACGCTAAAAAATTAGGATCACAATGAAAGTATTATTATTAAAAGATGTAAAAGATTTAGGTAAAGCCGGCGAAATCAAAGACGTAAAAGACGGTTATGGACAAAATTTTCTTATTGGTAAGGGTTTTGCAGTACATGCCACTCAAGATGTTTTAGCTAAACATGCAGCACAAGAAAGAAAGCGTAAAGAGATCGAAGCCAAAGAGATTGAAGATCTCAAAGCTTTAGCTTTAAAACTTGATAAATTAGAGATTGTCATAACAAAAAAACTGGGTCAAAACAAGCATCTCTTTGGTGCTGTTACAAAAGATGAGATTGCACACGCCCTGCTCGCTCAGCACAATATAGAGATCGATAAGAAACATATTGTTTCAAAAGAGAATATTAAAACTGTCGGCGAACATGATATTGATTTCAAACTTGGGCACGGTTTGCATGCAACTTTACATGTAGACGTTGTCGGTGAATAATGTTCGACGCTACAACTATCCTTGCATACAAAGGTAAGAACAAAGCCGTCATCGGCGGTGATGGCCAAGTTACCTTTGGAAATAGTGTATTAAAAGGCAATGCAACCAAAATCCGAACGCTCAATAACGGGAAGGTTTTGGCTGGTTTTGCCGGAAGCACTGCGGATGCATTTAACCTTTTTGAGATGTTTGAAGATTATCTTACAGACAAAAAAGGCGACCTTCTCAAAGCTGTTATCGATTTTTCAAAAGCTTGGAGAAAAGATAAAGTATTACGCCGTTTAGAAGCGATGATGATTGTTCTAAATACGGAACACATTTTTATTCTTACAGGTAACGGTGATGTCGTAGAACCAGAAGATGGTCAAATTGCCTCCATAGGAAGTGGTGGAAATTTTGCAATCTCTGCAGCACGCGCACTCAAACGTCATGTTGCTGATATGGATGAAGAACTTCTTGTAAAAGAGAGTCTCACTATTGCTGCAGAACTCTGCATCTACACAAATCACAATATCAAAACGCTCATTTTAGAAGAAGATTCATAATGGATATGACTCCAAAAGAGATTGTTGCATACTTAGACAATTATGTCATAGGTCAAAAAGATGCAAAAAAAAGTATCGCCCTCGCCCTTCGTACAAGATATAGAAGAATGCAGCTTGACCAAACAATACAAGATGATATCATGCCAAAAAATATTTTGATGATAGGCTCGACAGGTGTCGGTAAAACAGAGATATCCCGACGTTTGGCAAAGATGATGAAAGTTCCTTTTATTAAAGTTGAAGCGAGTAAATATACCGAGGTCGGCTTTGTAGGACGCGATGTTGAATCGATGATAAGAGACCTTGTAGTGGCTTCAATATCTATCGTCAAAGCTGAAAAAGAGGAAGAGAATGCCCAAAAAATAGAAGACTATATTCTCAATAAAATAGTCGAAAAACTTCTCCCTCCTATCGCTGGATATATATCAGAAGAGAAAAAGGCTGAGCGAGAAAAACTTATACTTGAAATGGAAGAAAAAATCTCCAATAAAGAGCTCGATGACACCATTATCAAAATCGATATTGCTAAAGCATCTATTGAGTTTAATGATACAAATCTTCCTCCGGAAATGGTCAAAGTACAAGAGTCTTTTACAAAGATGTTTAGTTCACTTTCCAAAGAAAACAACTCTATGGAAGTTAGTATCAAAGAGGCAAAAGAACTATTGCGTCAAGAAGCAAGTGCTAAACTTCTAGATATGGCAAGCATCCACATAGAAGCACTACACCGCGCGGAAGATGGCGGTATCATCTTTTTAGATGAAATAGATAAAATAGCCGTTCATTCAAAAAGTGAAGGTAGAAATGATCCAAGCAAAGAGGGAGTCCAACGTGATCTGCTTCCCATTGTTGAAGGCAGCAGCGTCACTACAAAATATGGAGTTATCAAAACTGACCATATACTTTTTATCGCAGCAGGTGCATTTCATCTTTGTAAACCAAGCGACCTTATCCCCGAGCTTCAAGGACGTTTTCCTCTAAGAGTCGAATTGGAATCTTTAGATGAAGAATCACTCTATAAAATCATGATGCAAACAAAAAATTCCTTACTTCGTCAATATAAAGCACTCTTGCATGTAGAGGGTGTAGATCTAGAATTTAGCGAAGAAGCGATCCGTGCAATCGCCAAACTTGCACATAAAACTAATGAATTTACTGAAGATATAGGAGCAAGACGTTTACATACCGTTCTAGAAAAAGTTTTAGAAGAGATTAGCTTTCATGCTGATGAATTTCAAGGGCAAAAATATTTAGTTACGCCAGAACTTGTTCATGAAAAACTTGATCTGGTCGTCGAAAACCAAGATCTTTCAAGATATATACTTTAAGGAATAATATGAGTAAATGTGGTTTCGTAGCGCTTATCGGGCGTCCAAATGCAGGTAAAAGTACGCTGATGAACTCTCTTTTGGGTGAAAAAATAGCAATGGTCTCTCAAAAAGCAAATGCTACAAGAAAGCGCTCCAATGCGATTGTAATGCATAATGAGGATCAGATTATTTTCGTGGACACTCCAGGCTTACACCAAAAAGAGAAGATGCTGAACCAGTTTATGCTTGAAGAAGCACTCAAAGCGATTGGAGATTGTGATCTTATTGTCTATCTTGCACCTGTTACAGACTCACTTGAACATTATGAAAAATTCTTAGAAATAAATAATGGTAGAAAAAAGCATATCATCGTCCTTAGCAAAATCGATCAGGTAAGCCAAGAAAAACTGTTTAAAAGTATAGAGAACTATAGCAAATATGCAGACAAATTTGAAGCGCTAATTCCTGTAAGTATTGCAAGAAAAGTGGGACATGAAGATCTTCTCGATACTATCACAAAATATCTCGAAGAGTCGCCGTATCTTTATGATCCAGAAGATATTACAACAGAGATGATACGTGATATTTACAAAGAGTTTATCCGCGAAGCAATCTTCGAAAATGTAAGTGATGAAGTCCCATATGAATCAGACGTTCTTATCGATAAAATAGATGAGAAAAAAGGAGTCGATCATGTTAAAGCCACTATTATCCTTGCAAAAGATAGCCAAAAAGGGATTATTATAGGGAGTGGTGGCAATACAATCAAAAGAATTGGAAAATCTGCAAGATTGAAGATTGAACATCTTTCAGGGAAAAAAGCATTTTTGGAACTTTTTGTTTCTGTAAAAAAAGGCTGGACTACAGATAAAAAATTCTTAGAGGAGATAGGCTATAAATAAGAAAAATATCATTACTGAGAATAATAAAAACAAATAAATGAAACTTTGATTAAACTTCGTCGCCATGCGGGTCTGTAAAAGGTTATCTAAAATAAATTTTACGTATCTACTTGCATGCATTACGCAAAAAGTACTATAAGTTACCAAAGTGTCAAAATTTATTAATGACAGCAAAAATGTGACAATAAATAATGATATTTTATTCAATTTAAATAATATCAAAAAATCTTTAAGTTTTATTCCGCTACAATCACTTAATAATGACTTTATATTTTGAAGCTTTATAAGAGGTACAGAGCTAGACACTGGGTCTTTTGATTTATATGTTGAAAATAAAATAAGTTATGATAGTGCATTGACGAAAGTTTTATAGATGTACGGTTTGTGACATAAATATTTTTATTATAGCAGATGAAAAAATATAACATTTGCTTCAGATATTTTTTTAGATGACGATTTGACTGTACCTAAATCTCAAGGGCTAAGGGTGAGTATCATAAGATTTACAGATGAAAGTAATTTAAAAATAAACTATAAATCTTTAGGTAAAATGCATTGTATGAGATGTTTGTAGTTAATTTTAAGTAGGTGGAAAAATGAATTTAAAGAACAAGCAGAGTTTTACTAGCGTTATATCTGTTGACCCGTATAAGAGAGAATATTTTAAAGGTATATCGAGTCATCTCGAAAGAGAACTAGATCCTACGTATTCAAAAACTCAGTATGTGCTCTCTTATCTTGGTGCAAAAAGTTTTATTAGTTCTCTGATAAGCGTTAGTAAAAACATACCAGAAGACGATTTACCTGACATTATAGAAAATAAGGTTTATGAAGATCTTGCTCTTGATATGGCAATATCTTATAAGATAAGCTATATAGAGGCATACAATAATATTGATGAAACAAATCGCTTCTTTCATGTTTTTGTTGTAGACCCGCTTACGCTAGATGAAGATTTTCAATACGTTATAGAAGATATAAAATATATAGATCAGATTGTACCTGTTGCACTTTTGTTAAAAACTCTTTATACGAAAGAGATTCTTGATAATAATAGTGTAGACTGTTTTATATATTTACAAGAAAATGACGCTTTTTTAACTATCTATAGTGACAGTGAATTTATATATACAAAATCTATAAAATTTTCTCTCACAGAACTGCATCAACGCTTTTGCGAACTACTTGGTGAACAGATTTCTCTTCAACTATTTTCACAGCTCTTATCTACCGAAGGTTTAGCCACTTCAAATAAAGAGTACCAACAGCATCTTATTAAACTGTTTTCTGAAACTTTTGTACATATCAATGATGTTTTGACGTATGTAAAAAGAGCATTTGAAATAGAAAAAATTGACCATATCTATATTGGAAGTGAACTTGGTAAGATTGCTGGTCTTGACGAATATTCACAAACGTATTTAGCTATAAAATCAAGTGAATTTGATTTTAACTATGGATACACCACTGAGCAAAATCATTTAAATCAACTCCATGCATTAATGCATTTATATACGACTATGCCAAGTACCCAAAGATACGAATGTAATTTTTCTATATTTCATAGACCACCTCCTTTCACAAAAAGAGAAAGTGGTAAGTTTATTTTACTGACTTCTGCTGCATTAGCGATCAGCTTACTTTATCCCATTGTAAATTGGTCACTCTCTTATGCTGAAACTATTAGATATTCCATGCTAAACCAAGATTATACTTCTGTACACCCTATTAAAATGACACGAGAAGCGACTATCAACTTAAAAGAAAAACAAAAACTGGAAGCTGATAATATTAAAAAAGCAGAAGAAAATGAATATAATAATAAGAAAAATACCCTTATTAAAATTCATGAAGTCAAAGTAAATTATCCTATGAAGGCAAAGCATTTAACATACTTGACTAAAGATCTTAATAAATACTCAGTTATGCTGACAAATATTGCCTATGACGAAAATGAAAGTAATAAAACATTTGTCTTTTCACTTAGTTCAACAAGTGATAAAAAGATCACGGAACTTCTTGAGTATCTAACGAAAACCAAAACTGATACATACAAATTTTCTCTCCAACATATTGATTTTGATGAAAAAGAGAAAAGTTATATTAGTGAATTGAAGGTAAAATTATTATGAAAACAAACATCGAAGACTACCTTTATAAAATAGACCATATAATGGGTCAAAAATCTAAAAAAGATCTGTACCTTATTTATGTAATGATATTTTGCTCTATTCTTGGAATGTCGTATAGCACGTTATTTGATCCTTCCAAAAAAGCATTTGACGATGAGCATGCTAAAGCCGAGCAAATGCAGGTGACACTCAATGTAGATAAAAATTATCTCACTGCAAATCCTGAAACAAAAATTGTTCAAATTGATCAAGATATCAAATCTCTGCAAGATCAATATGGAATGTTCAAAGATGATAATAAGTATATTATAGAACAGATACAAAAGATATCTTCCTTATACTATAATGAAAAAGTTTGGGGACAGTATCTTAATTCAATCTCCCAAAATGCAAAAAAATATAATTTAAAAGTGCTTAATTTTAGTAATAGTTATGAAACTAATAGTTCTGGATTCGGACATGTATTAGATATTCATGTAAAAGTAGATGGAAGTTATAAAAACACTTTAAAATTCATCAACTCAATAGAACAAAGCTTTTTAGTTGTAGATTTACATGATTTTACTATGAAAGCAGACAAAAAACTATATACAGATCTCAATATATCAGTATGGGGGATTAACTAAGATGAAAAATATAATCTCAATACTTGGTTTAGTGGTTATCACCTCAGTTGTTTTGGCTGATGTGACACCAATGGATATAAATCAAGCACATACCAGCGAACTTGGCTGGGTTGATGAGCAAATAAAGGCTATTATTCCTTCAAGAATAGGAATATCTGATCAAGAAATAAATTCACTCGCAGAACCATTCAAATTTAAGCGTGACATAAATGCGAGTGCAAGTGATCTTAGTAAATATTTTTCTTTAAAATCACATAAGGCTGCTATAGCAATACCAAAACCACCATTAACTGTTACTTTAATAATAAATAAAAAAGCGTTTATTAGTAAGAAATGGTATCAGGTTGGCGATACAGTAGATGGTTACACTGTAAAATCTGTTGAAAGTTCGTCTGTAACACTTGCTAATAAAAAAGGCGTAAAAGTTTTATCAATTAAATCTGATAATTTAAATCTAAAAATTAAAACCAAGTAGGAACAATAATATGAAAACACAATATCAAAATATATTAAAAACTTCAGTTGTAAGTACGGTGGCAGCACTTATGTTATCTACTTCTGCTTGGGCAGATTGTACATATGAGTTATTTAATATAGGCTCAGCAAAAGGTACAAAAATTGCAGATTTTATTGATCAACTAAGTGATGAGTGTGAATTTAGTGTTGTTGTCACTGATTCTCAGGCCGAACAAATACTTAACTCTGCTCTCAACAAAACACATATCAAGAATCTTACAATCAATGAAGTGCTTGACTTAATCTTGTCGCAGAACAATCTCAGTTATACTCTTGAAAACAATACGTTAAGAATATCTTATTTAGAGACTAAAGTTTTTAATATCGATTATATTCTTTCACAAAGAAAAGGAGTTGGTAGTACCGATGTCACTTTAAGTTCTGCATCCACTACTACAACAAGCAGTACTGGTACAACAGGAAATACTGGTACAACAGGTAGTTCTACATCTGGTTCGACAGGAACTGGGACATCTCCTTCAACTGCAAATTCTGGAATTAAAATTGAATCAACTGATGAAGTTATATTTTGGTCACAACTTGATACTGAACTTGGAAGTATTTTAAATAGACCGGAAGATAAATATATAGCAAAGGCGCCGGTAATCAATAAAAATGCGGGACTTATCACAGTAACTGGAACAAAAACACAAATAGATAGACTCGGCAATTACATCAAAAAACTTCAAGAAAAAGTAAAACTTCAAGTTCTTATGGATGTACAAATTTTAACTGTTACAATGAGTAAATCAAAAAGTACTGGTATAGATTGGTCACAACTTTATAAGTTACAAAATGGCTCATTGGGATTAAATTATGTAAGCTCTAATAATGTTGTCGATGGAACATTTGCTGGTAAGGATTCAACTATAACAACTATAGGGGATGGAGCTAAAAAAGCTGCCAATTTGTTTACAGTACAAGCTGGAGGTAGCTTAGATCAAGTTATCAAGTTCTTAAAAACTCAAGGAAATGTAAGTTCTATCTCTAATCCAAAAGTACTAACACTCAACAATCAACCAGCACTTGTGACTGCCGGAACAGAGTATTTCTATACATTAAAATCATCTACGAGCACAACAGGTACTGCGACTACAACAGCAGAAAATGACACTATTAGTTCTGTTTTTGCTGGAGTACTTTTAGATATTACACCTGAAATTTCAGATAAAGATATGATTACACTCAAGATAAATCCATCTCTTTCAGAAACAACAACTGATATGTCAGCTACTACCTCAGCTAGTAGGACAACTCCGCCAGACTTAAATAGAAGACAACTTTCTTCTGTGGTAACTGTAAAAGATGGAAATAGAATTATCTTAGGTGGTCTAATCCAAACAAGTACAAATAAATCGGGTAATAAAATTCCTCTTTTAGGAGATATTCCAGGTCTTAGCTACCTCTTTGGACGTGATGAAGATTCTAAACAGATTCAAGAGCTTGTTATTGTTATAGAGCCACATATTATACGTACAGGTAAATCAAATCCTTCACTTTCTGATTTAGGATATGAAGGGATAGGTGATGCTCTTCTCCAACACGGAGCTACTTCCGGCCAAATAGACAAAGACAATGAAATTGCTCAAAAAAAGATTAAAGCGAGGGATAATGAGTAATCACCTAAGTATTTATGAAAAACCTAAAATGGTTTTTCTTGATACTGTGGACGTAAAAAATTATGTTCATATGGATCGCTCCTCTGCAATTTATCAGTCACTCAAAGAAACTGTTCAAAAACCTTTAAAAATGATTCTCTTATTTGGAAGACCGGGAACAGGCAAAAGTATGCTTCTTTCAAAGCTTTATAATGACCTCCTAAAAAAACAAAAAATTCATCTTTATAGTACACCATTACTAGATGAGAGTGAATTTTTCAAATCTTTAGCAGCTGATCTTTTTAATGTAAGGTATAACGGAGAACTCAATCTTACTCAATTCACGAAGATAGCAAAAAATTATCTTCACAATGAAGTTCCACTTATTTTACTTGATGAAGCACAACTTTATCCTCCTGAACTTATGGAAAAAATACGATTACTCTCTGATTCTAGGATTGTCAAATTCGTTATTGTCTTACATAAAACAGAAAAAGAAGATCTCATTGCAAAAGAGCATTTTCAGACAAGAATATGGGAAAGTATTGAATTAGAAAATGCGCAAAGCAGTGAAATAAAAGCTTATATACAAAAGAAATTAATGAAAGAGAACTGTTTTGATATTGCAAATATGTTTAGTGATAGCAGTGCAAATCTTATACACAAAATTACGAATGGTAATTATAGAGATACCAATAAACTTTTACACTCTGTCTTTGAAATTTATGAATGGTATGAAATCAATCAGCCATACAAGCTTGATAAAACAATGATTTCAAACAAAATAATTGAAATGGCTGGAATTTCAACAGGACTTTTAGATGCTTAATGTCCAAGAACTAGAAAGAAAATGGATAAAATATAAAATAAAATCTTATAGCTTAGTTATTTTATTATCTACTCTCTTTGTTATATTAATGTTGATTACAATTATTTTTTATCCTGTACTTTTACATGTAAATGATAAAAATACTACATTCACAGCTCTTGAAGGCAATAAAACTACAGACTTCAATACCCCATTAAAAACAGCAGAAGCCAATATCAGTGATACTAATCTCTCTGAGGATAAAATGGTGTTACGTCCTTCACTCAGCTTTGTGGATAATATGGGTAATTCTGTCAATACTTATTATAATGAGAGTCCAAACAGTATTCCTGAAACCAAAATTGAAGATGTTGTAGAACCTGAAATCAAACGTGTTCCAGAAAAGAAAGTTGTAGCAATAAAAGAACCACCTTTTCCCCTTTTAACTTCAAATAATGCTAGTGTAAATGCACCTATAAAAGAGGTTAAAGCGAAAAAAATAAACATTGAAATTCATAGTGCTGATGATGATTTACAAGATGTTATAAAAAGATTTAAAAAAACAAACAATCCTACTCTTGGTCTTTTTCTTGCTAAAAGATATTATGATATGAAGCAATATAACCTTGCTTACAACTATGCCCTTTTAACAAATCAGATAGATAGTAAAATTGATATGAGTTGGATAATTTTCACTAAATCCCTTGTAAAGCTTGGGCAAAAAGATAAGGCTGTAAATACTCTACAAACATATATAAAAGATTCTAATTCCAAACAAGCGGTAACTCTTCTAGAAGAAATAGAATCTGGACGTTTTAAATGAAATTTCTAGTCATTTTTGTATCATTAGCCATACTTTTACTTGCAAACGAACGGCAAGATATATTTAGTTTATATCAGCTTAAGGAATATGATAAAGCATGTCAATTAGGTTTAATCAACTTAAATAAGAATAGAAAAGATGAAAATTTCGTATCTATTTATGCCTTTTCCTGCCTTAATGCAGATTATATTGATAGATTAAGCGTACCTATCACACTTTTAAAAAATACACCGGAATCTCGTTCAAATGCAGCATATTTATCTGTCATCCTTATGCAAAAAAAAATTTTAGAACACTCTTTAAATGATGAGTATTACCTTAAACCGTTAAAAATTCCGACAACTGACAATCTCCTTTCTAAGGTATTTGATCTTTATTCTAATCTCTCTATACTAAAAAAGATTCCGGTATACGAATTTATTGATCCAAATAATGCTAAAATAAGATACAGGCTCTATCTGATCGGTGATAGGAACTCTAACAATATTGTTATTGAAGAATTTTATGAGTCGGTCTTAGTCAAAAAGCATATTTATAGATAAGTTTAGGAAGTAGCGAATATGGATAGAATAACATTAGATTTATTGACACAAAACCATATTACCCAGAGACAAATTGACAGACTTGTGTCACGTGGAGTAAATGAGGATACTGTTTTATATACACTCATAAAAGTGGGTGCTGTTTCAATTAATTTTATCAAAAGATTTATAGTAGAGCAAATTAGAACAGGAAAATATAGCCTCAGTATTTTAAAAAATTATCCATTTATCAAAGAATCTGAAGTTTTGCAAGCTCTTGCAGAAATTTTACATATTGGTTATTTGGATTTAGATTCTATTGATATGGATTATAAACTAGCTGAAAAAGTGCCTCTTAATCAATTGAAAAAATATAATGTTCTCCCTATTACACAGGATGAACTCAATATTATTGTAGTTTTTGAAGATCCATTCAATATAGAAGCTCAAGAAGCTATACAAAGAAGTTTCCCAAAAAAATTGCTTAAAGTTCATCTTGCCACATCAAGACAGATACAAGAATATCTCTTTAAAATTGCTCTTAAAGACAGTGTAAAAGAACTTGTCACAAACATTAGAACTGAATTACGAACCATTGGCAGTATAGAAGAACAGCAAGAAGCATCTTCAATCCTTCAGCTCATCGATGTCATACTCAATGCCTGTATCAAAAGTAGAGCTAGTGATGTCCATGTCGAACCAACTGAAAAAAACTGTGTGGTACGTACGCGTATAGATGGCAAACTAAGTGAAATTTTCATTTTTGACAAAGATATTTATCCTCCTCTTGCTTCACGTCTCAAACTTTTGGCCAATTTGGATATTGCAGAGAAAAGAAAACCTCAAGATGGTCGTTTTTCTGCAACCTTGAATGCAAAAGAATTTGATTTTCGTATCTCAACTTTGCCAATACTCTACGGAGAATCTATCGTTATGCGTATCTTAGATAAAACTAAAGCGCTTGTAAAACTTGAAGATGCAGGAATGGATACTGTAAGTTATAATAAATTACTACAAGGTTTGTCTTCTCCCTTTGGAATTATTTTAGTCACTGGACCTACCGGTTCAGGAAAGACGACCACACTCTATGGTGCTTTAAATGAACTCCGAAATGTTGAAGACAAAGTAATTACGGTCGAAGATCCTGTTGAGTATAGAATGAATCTTATTCAACAAGTTCAAGTTAATGCGCCTGTCGGACTCACTTTTGCAACAGCCTTGCGCTCTATTTTACGCCAAGATCCTGATAAAATCATGATCGGTGAGATTCGTGACCAGGAAACGCTCGAGATTGCAATAAAAGCTGCTTTGACGGGGCACCTTGTTATCTCTACACTACATACAAATGACTCTATCAGTGCAATTCCTCGTATGATAGATATGGGAATAGAACCTTACTTGATAAGTGGCGCACTTGTAACCGTTCAAGCACAAAGACTAGTGAGAAAGATTTGTCCAAACTGTAAAACTGCAGCTATCATCCCAGAATCTTCTCTAGAACCATACCGACATATGGTTCCAAAAGATACGATCTTTTATGTTGGTGAAGGGTGTGCAGAGTGTAATGGAACTGGGTACATGGGACGTGAAATGATTTGTGAAGTACTTCCTATCACTGAAAAATTATCAAGTATGATCGCAAAAGGTGCGTCAAAAGAGGATATACACAAACAAGCAGTGACAGAGGGCTTTATGGGTATGTTTGAAAATGGAATGCAAAAAGCCATAAATGGTATAACAACATTCGAAGAGATATTAAGGGCGGCTAAAGGATGACTTATTTTATTGCAACAGTTCTTTCCAAAGGAAAGAAGGAAGATTATGGCTATTATGCGGAAACAAAAAAAGAAGCGCATTACCTTGCAAAAATTAAATTTTCTGGGATAATTATCAAGGTCGCTGAATCAGAGCCTCCTTTGGAGGAAAAATTTAAGCAATTTAAAGCAAGTTTGACTAAAAACATGCGAAAGAAAAAGATAAAACAAGATGCTCTCATCGCATCAACAAGACAACTTGCTGTAATGACAAATGCGGGAATCCCAATAAATGATTCAATAAAAGAAATTGCACGTTCTGCGAGTGATAATAGCTTAAAAGATATTTTTCTCTCTATTGCAGATGATATTAACTCTGGTCATAGTTTATCTCATGCAATGGGTAATTATCGCTTTGAACTTGGTAATCTAACACTTGCCATGATCGAACTTGGAGAAAAAACGGGAAATGTCGCAGATGCGCTATATTCACTTTCAAATATGCTTGAAGAGATACGTGCAAACGTTATCAAGTTTAAAAAAGCAATGGCATATCCAAGAAATGTTATGATAGCCATGGCAATTGCCTTTACAATACTTATCTCATATGTTGTACCAAAATTTAAAGCGATTTTTGAACAACTTCATGCAGAGCTACCTCTACCTACCATCATACTTTTAAAACTAGAATATATATTTAATAACTTTGGACCTTATGTTTTAGCTGCTCTTTTCATCTCTTTTATGATTTTTAGATTTATGATTAATAACTATAGAAACGTGAGATATAACTTTCACAAATTTTTACTTAAAATCTACCTGATTAAAAATATCATTATGTATGCTACTTTAAGTAGATTTACACTTGTATTTGCTGAACTAATACGTGCTGGTATCCCTATAGCAGAAGCTTTAGATACTTCTATATCTATGGTTGATAACCTCCCGCTTAAAGATAAACTTTCTAGTGTTAGAGCGACTGTAGAAAAAGGTGGAAATCTTCACAACGGACTTAAAGAAACCGATCTTTTTGAAAATATGATTATTCAGATGGTTTCAGCAGGTGAATCAAGTGGACAGCTAGATTCAATGATGCAAAAAGTTGCAGAGTATTATAAAATGAAGTTTGATGCTATCATAGATGGACTAGCAGAAGCAGTAGAACCGATCATGCTAATTATCATCGCATCTATGGTACTTTTACTTGCTCTTGGTATTTTCTTACCGATGTGGAATCTGGGTCAAGCTGTCAACGGGAGTCATTAAGAAAATTTTGTTTACATGTAAGAAAAAAAACTTACATGTAATAAACCTATGCTTCCTCCTCTTTTGAACCTTTTTTTACCAATTTTTTATAATTTTCGTCCATCTCAATAAGCCCAGCTTCATATAAAAACTGTGAAGCCACAAAATCTATTTTCTTGATCTTGTCATATTTTGCAAAACTGAGATACAGCATATCTTTGGCTCTTGTTACAGAAACATAAAAAAGACGACGTTCTTCTTCAATATTGCCACCTCTTGCCATCAATTTTCTATTTGGAAATCTTCCATCCATCAGATCAATAACATAAACCTCTTTGTATTCCAAACCTTTGGACGCATGGATACTCAAAAGATGAACACCCTCACCTTGCGTTAGATCCTGCGAGCCTAAAATCATCGCATTTAAAAATCTTTCATGCTCTTTGTATGGCTTTGAAAGTTCTTCCAAAAGTGCAGCTTTTCTTGTAATTCTGATCTTTGCTTCACTCTCTTGCTTCTCATCTATAGAACCATCTTTTTGCTGTGCTCTTTTTTGCGCAAGATGGGTAATAATCATCTTATAAAGTTCA
Source organism: Sulfurimonadaceae bacterium (assembly GCA_028683835.1). Taxonomy (GTDB): domain Bacteria; phylum Campylobacterota; class Campylobacteria; order Campylobacterales; family Sulfurimonadaceae; genus Hydrocurvibacter. Next base: position 25,710 of record JAQUHB010000027.1, read on the forward strand.
GACTCACCCATTTTTTTCACTATTGTACGAGGCTGTTTTATCCCTTTTAAATCACGAAAAAGTTGATAAAAAAGATGTAAAAAAGTCGCACCTTCTTTTGTCAATTTTGGATGTTTTAACACTGCATTTCTTAAAAACTTCTCTTCAAATCCGAGCTTTGCAAAGCGCCCTATTGCACCGAGTTCTAAAAAATCATCAAATAATCCAAGCTGATGATTAAGCGTTCTTTTTTCAAAAGGATTTGAAATAGCACTATCAGGGGCATAGAGTCCATAAAACATTGAACCGTTGCCAAGGGTTTTGAGGGCTGTATAAATCTCTTTTGCCATTGAAGTTCCCACCCCTTTGGCATATTCAAAGAGATGGATAAAAGCCATCATATCAGACTCATTGACAAGAAGTGTATAAAGATCAAGAAGCACTTTTATCTCTTTTGAATCAAAAAAACTTGTCCCTCCCTTACGTCTACATGCAATACCAAGCTCCTTTAAAGCCACTTCTATCCCATCTGCTGAGGAGTTATTTCTAAAGATAACAGCGATCTCTTCACGAGCAGTCATAGAATCACGAATCGATGCAGCGATCCCATGATATTGATCAAAAAGTTCATCATAAGTAATAAGTTTTGGAAGCTGTGCACTTGGTGCCGTTCTTGTAAACTCCAAAGCTTTTGGATAAATACGTTCATTATATGAGATTACTTTATTTGCAAGGGAAAGAATAGGAACTGTTGAACGATAATTTTTATTGAGTGTAAAAACTTTTGCATCATTAAATTTTTTATCGAAATTTCCTATGATCGAAATATCTGCTCCATTAAATGCATAAATACTCTGATCGTAATCACCAACACAAAAAAGAGAATCAGGGTTCATCGCATCTATTAGCGTTCCTTGCAGGGCATTTGTATCTTGGTACTCATCAACAAGAACCTCTTTATATCCTAAATGCTTACTTTTACAAAGATCTCTCATCTTTATAAGCAAATCATTGAAGTTTAAGAAACCATACTGGATTTTTAAGGACTCAAACTCGTCTACGATATCCGCATAAATCATTGAATATGTCTCATGTTCCCTTTGATTTTGCTTGATCCAAGTCTCAAAATCAAGAGCCATTTCCGTGTTTTGATAAAAAGAGTACAAATCATAGAGATAATTCGCTCCATAAGCGGAAGTCTCAGCGTCAATATGAGTAAAACTACGCTTATCATGTACACTACGAAAAAGAGTTTTAAGCTCGCGTTGCTGTTTTAAGACCACTCTTTTATCCTCTTTTTTAAGCCATCGATAACTAACGGCGTGAAAAGTTCCAGCGTCTATCTTTGTAGCAATCTCATTCCCAAAATATTGTGCGACACGCTCAACCATCTCCGCTGCAGCTTTATTTGTAAAGGTGAGCAGAAGGATCTCTTGAGGCTTAACGCCATTACTTAAAAGATGACCAATACGTCCTACAATAGTAGATGTTTTTCCCGTTCCTGCAGAGGCAATAATAAGATTATGTCCAAATTCTGCTGTGGCTGCTGAGAGTTGCTGATCATTGAGGCGTGAAAGAGGCAAGAGGTATAATCCTTATTTAAAAAGCGGATTATACCAGATTTATTTATTTGAAAATTATGCGACTTTTTTGAAACTATTAATACTCTCGGCAAGTCCAAAATCAGGATTCTCAGATGCGCGTAGAACAACTTGACCCATTAAGCCTTTATCTTGATTGAAGATCAATGGAGCTAAAAAGTTTACTTTTGACTCATCAAGAGGATTTTGAACAACCATAATGTTATAAATTAAAACATTTGAACTTTCATTGATTTCAAGCAATACTTTTGCCGATTTTGGAAGATCAAATGAATATTCTCTTAAAAGATATGGATTCACTAAAGAAAAAGAGATCGAACTGTTATCACTACTTTTAATCGTCGCAAAAAGCTCATCTATCTCATTAAACTCTACACTTTTGATATCTTCAAATCCCAATATCTCAGTTTTTACTTGATACGTCATTCTCTATCCTTCAATTCTATTGTTAGATATAAAAAGCAAAACTTATTCCAAAAATACAGAGCCTTGCATGTAAGGATAGTTTCACATCACTTTTGTTATAATCGCGCAATTTTTATCCCAATTTTAAGGTATTTTATGTCCGAAAACAAATATGAACCAAGCATAGTAGAAGAGAAATTTTATAAAATTTGGGAAAGCAGAAAATATTTTGAGGTCGATAGTAATAAGGCTATCCAACAAGAGGGCAAGAACTTTGCCATCATGATGCCTCCACCAAATGTTACAGGACGTTTACATATCGGTCACGCATTGACTTTTACTCTTCAAGATATCATCACCCGCTACAAACGTATGGATGGGTATAAAACACTTTGGCAACCAGGCACCGATCATGCTGGAATCGCAACTCAAAACGTCGTTGAAAAACAGCTTTTAGCTGAGGGAATGACTAAAGAAGAGCTCGGACGCGAGAAGTTTTTAGAGCGCGTTTGGGCTTGGAAAGAAGAATCAGCTGGCATTATGACAAGTCAGCTTCGCAAGATGGGTGTTAGCCCCTCTTGGGAAAGAGAACGATTTACTATGGATGCTGGTCTGCAAAAATCAGTCAAAGAGGCGTTTGTCCATCTTTATAACCAAGGTCTTATCGTTCGTGGAAACTATATGGTCAACTGGTGCACCCACGATGGCGCTCTTTCAGATATCGAAGTGGAACATGAAGATCATGATGGTAAATTTTATCATATCAAATATCCATTTGCTGATGGAGACGGATTTGTTGAAGTAGCTACGACAAGGCCAGAAACCTACTTTGGTGACAGTGCTGTAATGGTACATCCTAATGATGAGCGTTATAAAGCACTTGTAGGCAAAAAAATCAAACTTCCACTCTTAGATCGTGAAGTAGCAATCATTGCTGATGAACATGTGGATATGGAGTTTGGAACGGGCGTAGTTAAAGTTACACCGGCACATGACCAAAATGACTACGAAGTTGGAAAACGTCATGATTTAGAATTTATCACTGTGTTTGATGAAAAAGGTATTTTAAACGAATATGCTGGTGAGTTCCAAGGATTAGAGCGTCTCGAAGCACGTGATATCATCGTCAAACGTCTTGATGAAGAGGGATTTATGGTCAAGATAGAAGATCATAAACATCAAGTGGGACACTGTTACAGATGTAAAAATATCGTAGAGCCATATATCTCAAGACAATGGTTTGTTCGTAGTGAAGTGGCTCGTAAATCTATCGACAAAACAAATACTGGTGAAACAAAATTTTTCCCTTCAAACTGGATCAACTCTTACAACTCTTGGATGGGCGATCTTCGAGACTGGTGTATCTCTCGCCAGCTTTGGTGGGGACATCAGATTCCTGTGTTTTATTGCGGCGATTGTGATCATGAATGGGCAAGTTTAAAAGAGGAAGAGCATGAGTGTCCAAAATGTGCTTCTAAAAATATTTCCCAAGATCCGGATGTTCTTGATACTTGGTTTAGTTCAGCTTTATGGCCATTTTCTACTTTAGGCTGGGGAAATGGCGATGTGGAAATGGATAAACTTTTCAAATCTGACGACTTAAAAGATTTCTATCCAAATGCCCTTCTTATCACTGGTTTTGATATTCTTTTCTTCTGGGTTGCAAGAATGATGATGATGGGTGAAAATTTTATGGGTGAACTTCCGTTTAAGCATATCTATCTTCATGCACTTGTCCGAGATGAAAACGGCCAAAAAATGAGTAAATCAAAAGGCAATGTTATCGATCCTCTTGATATGGTCAATGAGTTTAGTGCAGATATCTTACGTTTTACTCTTGCTATCTCAGCGGCTCAAGGGCGCGATATTAGAATGAGTGCGAAAAAACTTGAACTCAACCGTAACTTTACAAATAAACTTTACAACGCAAGTAAATATCTTCAGATGAACATAGAGACTTTCCCAGACCTGAACGGTTTTTGTATGGATACTGATCTTGGAAAGTATATGGTCTCTCGTCTCAACCAAGCAACGAAAGAGATTCGCGCTGCTCTTGATGAGTACAAATTTAACGATGCCGCAACAGCGATTTATAGATTTCTTTGGAATGAGTTTTGTGACTGGGGTATAGAGCTCAGTAAAGCGGATAAATCTGCTATCATCGAGCTTGGCGCGATCTTTAAAGAAGCATTAAAACTTCTTCATCCATTTATGCCGTTTGTGACTGAGTATCTCTACCACGAGCTTTCTGGTACATCTCTGGAGTCAAGTGATTCCATCATGATTACACCATATCCGACAAAAACGAAAAAACGTGAAAAAGAAGAGGTAAAATTTGAAATCATCATGGATGCAATCGTCTCTATCAGACGTGCAAAAGTCTTAGTCGATCTTGCAAACCAAAAAATAGAAAAAGCGTATGTCAAAATCGACAATATCGATGAGTCTGCAAAAGCGATGATGATTCCATTTATCGCAAGACTTGCGAAAGTGGAAGTTGTTGAGTTTACGAACAGCAAAATAGAAAACTCGGTCAGCGATATCGCCGACAAATGTGAGACTTTTATCCCGACTGATTCGATCGATCTGAGTTCTATCATAGCAAAGCTCGAAAAACAGGATGAAAAACTTCAAAAAGAGATTGATAAACTCGCTGGAATGTTAAACAATGAGTGCTTCGTCGCAAATGCCCCAGAAGATGTTTTGGCTAAAAATCGTGAAGCTCTTGAAGATGCGTCATCCAAACAGATAAAAGTCAAAGAACAATTACACTCACTTCAGAACTAACTCCTTCACAATCTTCATCGTATGTAGGATAACCCTACATACCGACATTTTTTAGTACATAAAGGTTAAAAATTTGTTTGATATAAGAAAATACGACACTTCCAATCTCAAAAATGATCTACTGTCAGGACTTGTCGTGGCTGTCGCTTTAGTTCCTGAAGCAATTGCATTTGCTTTTATCGTCGATGTCAGTCCTATTGTCGGGCTTTATACCGCTTTTATCTTAGGTCTTATCACGGCTCTTTTTGGTGGAAAACCGGGGATGATAAGCGGTGCGACTGGTTCAGTTGCCGTTGTCTTGGTCGGTCTTGCTTTAGAAGCAAAAGCGCTTTTGATCTCTCAAGGTGCAAGCAATAACGCCCTCGCCTTTGGAATTATGCAGTACATCACACTTGCGGCTGTCATGACGGGAGTTTTTCAGATTTTAGCTGGTGTGCTTAAGCTTGGTAAATTTATCCGTTTAGTACCGCTTCCTGCCATTTACGGTTTTGTCAATGGTCTTGCAATCGTCATTGCAATGGCGCAGTTCAAGTTTTTTCACTCAAACGACACAGCGATGTTTGTGCTTGTCCTTATCACGATGGCGATCATGTTTTTTCTTCCAAAACTCACAAAAGCTATGCCCTCAGGACTCATCGCTATCATCACGCTTACTTTAGGCGTTTACTTCTTACATGTAAACACTATGCTTGTCGGCGATATGGCGAATCTGAGCGCATTTAAAGGACAACTACCCACCTTTCATATTCCTGACACGATTTTGAGTCTTGAAGCGCTTCAAATGGTCTTGCCTTATGCCTTCATAGCCGCGATGGTCGGGCTTATAGAATCCCTTTTGACACTCTCAGTCCTTGATGAGATGAGCGATACAAGAGGCAGTGCGAACAAAGAGTGTATCGCTTTGGGTGCGGGCAATCTGACATGTGGAATCTTCGGCGGAATGCCGGGATGCGCGATGATAGGTCAGTCTATCATCAACTTTACTTCCGGCGGTCTTGGGCGTCTTTCAGGTGTTACGGCGGCAATCGGGCTTATGATCCTTGTGACTTCTCTTACGGATACGCTCAATATCATCCCTATCGCTGTACTTGTTGGAATCATGTTTATGGTGAGTATCGGAACTTTTGAGTGGAGCAGTGTCTCTCGTTTGAAATATATGCCTAAAGAGGATGCTTTTATTGTCATCTCCGTCACTCTTATCACGGTTTTTTCAGATTTGGCAACTGCCGTTATCGCCGGAGTTATTATCTCAGCTCTTGTCTTTGCATGGAAACATGCACGTATCTCTGCAAAAGTCACTTTCACAGAAGATGGTACAAAGATCTACGAACTTGATGGTCCACTCTTCTTTGCTTCAACTGCCTCATTTATGGATATATTTGATGTCGAAAAAGATAGTGAAAGAGTGATCTTAGAGTTTAAAAATGCTCGTGTAATGGACTCTTCAGGTGTAGAAGCACTCAATGTGATTAGCAAAAAATATGAAGATGCCGGGAAGATTTTACAACTGCGTCATCTAAGCCGTGACTGTAAAGAATTACTTATGAAAGCTGGAAGACACTGCACATTTGTAGAAGCTGCCGATGATCCAAAATATAAAGTAGCTTACAACTATTAAGTTCAAGGCTTTATGGATTTTATCCGTAAAGCTCTTACATGTAAACTTTCAATGCGCCTTTACAATGATGAAATCCTCTGGAACAACAGTTCTATACTGTGGCATACTCTGCCCTATTGTCGCATTCATATAAGTCGGGTCAGCGATCACATATCGTCGATGTTCGAGATAAAAAGCATCTCCGGGCATCGGAACTTGAATGGCCGTTGTCATATGATCTGCATATTTTACTCCGACCACATTTACATGAAAAAGTTTCTCCATCAGATAGGCATATAAAGTTGCTCTATCTTCACAGTCGCTTCCAGGGTAATAAAGTGTTTCCTGCGCAAACATAGACTTTTCTCGTCCAAACTGCTGCTGATCTGTTTCATAAACAAATGCGTGTTGTACAAAGGAAAGTACAAAGTTCATAGTATCACTTATGCGTTTGCCATCCATATACTTTTTAAGAGCCGTAGCCACCTGAACATAAGTCTCATTTTCCATTGGCGCATCAAAATAGGTGTCATAATCAGCTTGCGGATAAGAGGCCATAAAATCGATGATATTTTGATTATAATCAAACGCTACTTTGATCTCTTTACCTTGATAATTAAACGCTAATGTTTTTGATTTTTTAACAACTGGAAAATTTGGAAGAGTAAGAAGTGCCAAATCAAGTGGTCTCACAGATCCTGGATAATCCTGGTTATATGTATAAATATTTCCCGCTCCACGTTTATTGTAATAGCTAAGCGCATAAAATTTCTTATTATCCAGCATATAACTTGGCGTAGAATAGATCATCTTTTTAGAATAAGTCAGTAAAACTACATGATTGTTCTCTGTCAAGCCTACTTTTACTGCATATCCAAGCTTATTAAACACAAACCAGCTGAAAAGTTTTGCATCATCTGTATCTTCGAATATTTTTGCTGAAAGTTGATTGACCAAAAGATAAACACCCCAATCATTGAGATTTAACTGAGTAATTGTCGCTTGAAGATCTGCTACAAAAGCTTGATATTCACTAGAAGCGGCTTTATCAAAAAATGAAGCGATTCCCTCTTGAGTATTTGGATAAAATCTTGCTTGTTTGAGTCCATACGGCGTTTGAAAACTAAGTGTTGAGCTGTAAAATGAGAAAGTGATATCTTTATGTAAAGATACAGGCTTTTGAATGATAAGTATTTTTTGCTCGATGTTAGATTTCGGTTCAGGCTTGACATCAACGATAATTTTTGGACCCAAACTCGGTGGTGTGACATAGATAGTTTTTGGTAAGATTTTTGGCTTTGGTTTTTCATACAGAGTTTCCCCTGTGTATTCTTGATACGCTTTCCACTGCTCTTTTAGATAAGTATTGAAAGCTTCGTCTCGTTCATCTTTATACCTCTGAAATGATTCATTCTGCGATGTTTTAAAATCTTCAAATGTACCTGCATGCAGTGTTAAAACAGTGAAAAAAAGAACACTGTTAAAACGGCCAAACAGCCTGCATGATTTTCGTTCCCCATCCCTGTTGCGTTGCACGGTCCACATCCCCTTGAGTTTTATAAAGTATTTTTGCATCACTTATTTGTGAAGAGCTTATCTGATTACTTTGGCTGATATCGTATGGTCGTATCACACCGCTTACCTGGATAATCTGTTTTTGCTCATCAATCAAAATTTCACGTTTTCCTGAGACAAAATAGTTTCCATTTTCCAGAACTTTAATCACTCTCGCAGAAACAGTTGTCGTAAATGATGCATTATTGGTCGCCGCACCCTTACCTGCAAAAGTAGAAGTAGAATTTGTTGAAAAGCCGATATTGGTTAAACCATTAAGCTTACTTGCCATAGCCGAAACTGCTGGATTTCCATTTGCTGCAACAATACCGCCGCCTAAACTGCTCGTATCACTTTTTGAAAGTGCTTTTGTTCCGGTGTTACTACTGGTCGCTGCTTCAGAGATAACAATCGTAACTATATCATTTACATGCATCGCTTTATGATCTGAAAAAAGAGGATTATCTCCTTTTCCAAAGATACTTCCAGCAGAAGAAAAATCCTGTTGTTCTTGTTTAGCAGGCATCTCCTCAACATACTTAGGTGGCTCAAAATTAATCTCCGGATCTGCAAGATGTGCCGTACAGCCAGTGAATGTGAGTATAACATATAAACCAATAATCAAAATTTTTATCATAAATCTCTTCTTTTAAACAATCTAAAGGGCAGCTTTACCCGCTCTTGCTATAATACTAGCAAAAAAAGTTCCAAGGAAGATTTATGAGTTTAAAAGAACAGATCAATACTGAAATAAAAGAAGCTATGAAAGCAAAAGAAAATGCAAAACGCGATGCGCTGAGACTTTTAAGCAGTGCATTTAAGCAAATAGAAGTGGATGAAAGAAAAGAGCTCAGTGATGAAGATGTCATCAAAATCATCCAAAAACAGATCAAGCAAAGAAACGATTCTATCACTCAATACCAAGCTGCGGGACGTGATGATCTGATAGAAAAAGAGATACTTGAAATCTCATTTTATGAGCCATATCTGCCAAAACAGCTTGGCGATGAGGAGCTAAGTTCTGCCATAAAAGCAATCATCGCACAAGTCGGAGCCGAGTCTATGAAAGATATCGGAAAAGTGATGGGGATGGCGAGCAAAGAGCTTGCAGG
>JAQUHB010000028.1 GCA_028683835.1 Sulfurimonadaceae bacterium
ACTCAGTGTTCCTCTTGTCATTCCCTTTAACCATAGTGAGAATACTCCAAGTGTCGCAAAAAACACTCCACCCGCTATAAGCTGCATCGTTTCATTCATAATTTAATCTCCCTTTTTATTTTTATCAAACTCATTTTGGAGTTTGTAAGATATATTTTTCCCTGTTCCAGATACTCTTCAAATGCCTCTTTGAATATTTCATCTATTGAGACTCCGCTCTCGTTCTTATAATGCTCCAATCTCTCTTTGAGCTCACGCGGAATACAAACTTCGAGGGTTGTGAATTTTGAGTTTTGCATTTGCTCTCTCTTTTTCTTAGCTTCTTTTTCATTCTCTCTTCGCACGCCAGAGAGAATTGCTATTGCAAAGATGCCCATGGCTACTAACCAACCAAGACTTCCATCCATTTGATTTATCCTTTATGTTTTAAATAATATGTTTCTTCATCTTTCTTATTTGACTTCGCATTTATCTGCACGGATCATTCAAGAGTCTTTCATAAAGATGGTTGTGTACTTGAAGGATCGCATTAAATCTCTTCCACCCTTAGATTCTCTTTGTCTCTTGTATCAAAGAGTCTTCTGCATCTCACATCTCTTTGTGTTTTAAAATCAATACCCAAAAGCTCAACGATCTCTTTGAGTTTTTGATGATGTTCTTTGGTATGAGCCTCTATAACTGCAAGATCACATATATCCTCTTGGCTTGCATCAAGGCTGAAGATGTCGCGTTCTTCATGCTTACCGCTCAGTGCTTCATGGATAAGATCATAGGTATAGATCTTGTACTCTTTTGCAAAGAGAACTCCTTTTAAGCCCTGCAAGAAGATCTCTATTTTAATATCTGGATATTGGTTAAAAAAATGCTCACAGACAATCTCAAAGAGTAGAAGAGATGTTGTCTCAATAAAAAGATCCTCGCCCTGATACAACACAGGAGAATAAAAGTTCATCATCTCATTGTTTATAAACAGACTCTTTGAAGTCCATCTTGCCTCTCTTATTTGTGTTAAATGCATCATTACTCCTTTGTTATGTGTTTGGAGGGTTTTACATGTAAAAAGTTGTTATGGAACTCTTCTTTTTTAGCTGCCTCTTTTTTCTCATGGATCTCTTGGCCGTTTCTTAAGATTATGGCTAAAAGAAGTAAAGCTCCTGTAATGGAACCTAATATCTCAAAGCCTAAAGTCGGATCATCCATCTATGTCTCCTTTTTATTTGCTGTATCACTGTGTGATCTTTCCTCATTTTTACTCTCATGCAATCGTCTGCCATAATGGGCAAACAGTGCAATGAGTATTAAACTAGTTGTAAAAATAAGACCTGTAATCGTTAAACTGCTCATCTACCTCTCCTCCAATGAAATATAGTACAAAGAAATATTTTCCTACTTACTCTTGTCATCCTCTTCCTTTATCTCTTTAAAACAGCTATTCATTTGCTTATATGCCCGAAAAAGCCCCAGATAAGAAGCCATTAAAAACATCACGATACTGTCAAGCAGTAGCATCTTGTAAAAGGGTGGATAGAAATAGGACTCTATGATAAAAAACAAAGTCACACCTCCCATAAAGAGAAGTGTTTCTTTTGTGGTGAAATAGATACGCATACCACCAAATGTCAAAATACTAAAAAACAGTGTTAGTCCATAAGCTGTATAGATATCACTCATCTTCCCTCCTCGCATATCTTAATATCTTTCATGTAGTCCCCTTTTATAAAATGCTCCTGTTTTAAATCAAGACTCCAGCCTCTCTCTTTGGAAACGAGATAACTTCCTGCATAGCCACCGCCGCACACCACTGTCTTTCCTGATCCAAACAGTTTAATAAGCTCTTTTTCTCTATATTCTTGTTCAGATTTTATATGACGAGGATAAGCTACCAGCAGGACAATCCCACCTATCAGTCCAATAAGAGCCAATACAAACTTCAGCTCTTCATCTTCATTTTTCATCTTCTACTACTCCTTGAGAGATCATCTGTGTTCTCTCTTCAATCACATACTGCTGATGCTTACATGCATAGATGGCATGAAACTCTCTTTTATATCTGCCATCGACGCTGTAGTACTGCCACAAGAACCCTAGGAACCTTTTTTTGACTATCAGCTCCTCTGGGTGCTGGCACAGCAGTGTGTGGTAGTTAAAACTTGAACCCTTGTGTTTGGTGGTGAATCTTTTAATTCCCTCTATGCTGTACTTTTGAGTCTCTGTGTCATAGGTCAAAGTTGCTTCATGATATATATATGCCTCATCCTCACAATCTAAGAAGTAAAATCTCTCACCTATTGGGTTTACACTCATCGTTTTAGCGTGTTCGTTGACATAGATATCAACATCTTTATAGATAATCTCTTTCATCTTTTATCTCTCCTCTTTCTTATTAGATCTATTCAATTGCGCATTCATCTTCAAATACAGCTATATGTTTTTGAATCTGTGCATAGCCTCTTCTTTGCTTTTCAAGGCTGCAGCGAAGTGTGCAAGCCTTTGCATCATCAAGTGTCGCATGAGTGGTTTTAAGCACACCGGTAGCTCGTTTGTTTTTAAGTGAGCCATATCTTCTCTCTAATAAAAACTCGCCAAAGAGGTTTGGGTGTATTGCAAAGCTGTAATACCTGATACGTTCTTTGACAGATCTGTATAAGGTAAATTCCAACATATCTAATCCTTCCCATTGATGTTATACACAGGTTTGGTCTGTGCAAAGAAGGCAAACACCGCAAAGAGAATAAATGCAGCTGCGACACTTATGGGGATAAAAAGAACCACCTGCGCTAGTGAACCTTTGAGCGCTAAGCTAAAGGTGGTCTTTTTAAAGTTATTGAGCAGTGTAAAAAACAGCACTGCTGCTCCGATAATCAGTATCACCCATCCATTGAGGGGATCTTCAAATGTTTTTTTCACTAAACCGCTCACTGAGAACAGCAACATCGCATAGGAGATGAAATAGGCTCCTAGATGCTCGATGGTAAAGAACTGGTAGTGTCCTACTCTCATAGAGTATGTATTGAACCACTCAATAAATCCGTAGATCAGCATTCCTGTGATTATGATCCCTATTATCCATAACATCAACATCTTTTCTCTCCTTTCTCCTCTTGCAACTGTTTCTCTAACTCTTGGATACGCTTTTGACATGCGTCATCCTCTTTCTCTTCTCTCAACAACTGGAAGAGCATCAGTACTGAGAATCCCATAAGGATTATTGATATGATCTCCAGGTTATCCGTTATCATGGTTGTCTCCTTTTTGAAGTAACTGTTTTTGAATCTTCTGTGATCTCTCAACTCTCCAAATCACATAAAACCCGATACACATAGAAAGGACACCCAAAGATATAAAGAGGATCTCCGCTCTATTAAATGGCTTCGCACGGGTGAGCTGTGACTCACAGTTCTCATCGATCATATTAAACCCTCTGTCACCTACAAAGAGGAGTTTGTTCTCTTTAATCACTGAGGTTTTATTACTAAAGAGCCCTGCTGTATCGTTGTAGCAGATGAGCTCATGGCCTGCATTAAAATCGTTTTGCAGGAGTCTTAGAGTCTCTAGATTGCCCCAGATATCTATAGCAAGTGCTGTAAAGAAAAAAAATGCTATAAGCTTGATGATCCACAGCCCCTTTTTATAGGTCATATACATCAATGCATAAAAGAGCATGACCATCATACTTATCATTACAAACCCCATCAACTGATCTCTGGCTATTAAAAACAGATCCATTTAAAACCTCTGTGCTTCTATCTTGTTTTGTAGTTCATCTAATTTCTTCTCTAGGGCATCTATTCTGGCTCTGCTCTTTTCATCCCTATTACATCTTCTAAAATATGATTCACTTACTCCAGCAATAGTAAGAGCTATCATCACAATGGCAAACGTACTCATTTAATTCTCCTTGTTTATTATTTGACTTCGCATTTATCAGCTCGTATCATTAAAGAGTCTTTGATGAAAGTATCATCCTCAAGCTGCCACTCTTTATTTGAGACTCTGTATCTGTTACTGTCAACACCTCTGCATATAAAGATTGTTCCCTTTTTAAATTGTGCGATATTACTCTCTATAGTGGATTTGATATCACTTGAGACATATAGATTTAAACCAATCCAGAAAAATACCGATCCAAAGATATATCTCAATGCGTGTTTGCAGTAAACAAGAGCAAGGCTGATTGTAATGAAACCAAAGATACTTGCCACTACGATTTCACGATCAAGATACTCAAACATGTGCCAACTCCTCTTTGATCGCTTCACTTGCTTTTTTGACTATTTGTTTCTTGCCTCTTTTTTTAAGAGGAGATTTTTTATGAGAATAGATCTCTTCACTCTCTAGCACCGTTACAACCATGTTGTCCACTACACGAATACGAAACCCCTCGCTGGTGTAGGTACCGTTTCCCAAAGAGCTGATCTGCTTTTTTAAAGATGCCGGCACTATCTCGCGATGCAGCTTCTCTAAATCCAACTTGTAGACTCTCTCCAGATATCGTAGAGTTGCGTGTTCACTGACGATAAGTTCTTTTGAAGAGGTTTGCAGTTTCATAAGCTGCTCTTTATAGCTTTGGAGCTGTTTGTTTTTTACGGAGATGTTCTCTTGCACAAGATGCATCTGTGAAGCTAAATATTGCAGCTCTGTTTCTATTTTAGAGATCAGCACCTGTGTGTTTTTAATGTTGGCACTACTCGTCATACTCATCTGTTTTCTCCTATATTGATTTGTAGAAATTGTAAGATTGTAGAGCGAAGCTCTCATTTCTCAGGGGACAGTATAATATAACTACTAAATCAAAACAAGTGTAGTTACTTAAAATAATGAGTAAATTTTTAAATATAACTACATTTTACATATTTTTATAGTCATAGAACAGATTTTATGACGTTTTGCAAGTGGGTATTTACGTTTCTTTAGAGTACCGCTGTTATAATTGCTTTAGTTATACGAGGACAAGGTGATATATTGCAGAAGTTAAATGAAAAGTTTTGTAAAAAGCTCTATGAAGTGTTTGGTGATATTAAATTAGTAACCCTTGGCGATCTTGTTAAAAAGATCGCTATTGTCTCCAAGGTGCGTATCGGCAGTGAAGAAAGAATGACAGATCAGTTTTACCAAGAGATCTCACTGAGTGATATAGACAGCTATGGAATCATCCACCCTCCTCGTAATCAAAAAGAGTTAGGAAAAGCCAATGCGACAGCGCTTGCTAATCAAACTCTAAATCCTGGAGATATTGTGCTCTCTCATAGAGCGAGGACCCTTACTCTTGGATTGTTTGATGGAAGATATGATCAATATCCCCTCATCGCTCAAAACAGTATGATGCGTATACAGTTTGCACAGGATAGAAAAGTTAATACTCCTTTATTTATACAGGCATATCTAAGACTGCATCTTGTCCGTTCTCATCTTAACTCCATCACTGAAGAATCAGAGAAAAAACAGCCTCTAAGTGCTTCTCATCTTTTAGATCTTCCAATTCCCTACTTTGAGGAGCATCAAAACCCTTATAGTCTCAAAGATCTTTATTATGGACGCATAGACACCTACAATGAGATAAGCCGTATGGCATCACATATGCGCTCTTTAGAGCAAAAAGGTCGTTTGATGTATGAAGAGATGCTTCGGATCTATCTGCAAAACGATGATATCCCCCAAACAATGGAAGATGATAAGATGTTCATAAAACACCTTCATGAGATAAGGGAGAGTTTAGATACCTATCTGAGTGACTATAAAAAGAGAATGGATGATCATATCATGGTAGAGGAGAATCAATAATGGATATGGAGCACAGAATGCTTGTTGCACTTGCAATACTGCTTGTTTTAGTATCGATCTATCTCAATGATTTTACTGGTGTTTTATTTTTTATACTCTTTTTTGGATTCTTTAAAATCGTGTTGATGAATCCAAAGTATGAATCCCTTAGGGAGAGATTTGAGAGTTTGTTTTAGCGTGCTGCTGATGTAATAACTAAAGATTTGATACTACCCTACCCTTGATATTAGTGCATACAGACAATGAGGTACTCTATTGTAGTGTCATTAACTAGTAAGAAAAATATCAATCATTTTTTTTATTTTCCCATCATGAGGACATTGTATTTCCTATGATGAGGACTTATTATAAAGATAATCAAAAAAATTTGTTTATCCAGTTTTTTTCTTATCTTGAGGACTAATTATTTCCCATCATGAGGACTTTTCTAATAGAGGTGTCTTTTTTATTATTTACAAAATAGATTTTTTCCTATCTTGAGGACAAATCAACAAAAGTTGTTATACTTGTCAATTTTTTTTTCCCATATTGAGGATATTTAAACTAAATTTTTATCTTCAAATTAAAAAAATTGTTTTCATTTCACTATTTTTTGTATTATAGGAGTTTTTTGTATTGATTAGTTATAAAAAAGGTACAGCAATTACTCTAATAATGTCCTCATGATGAGAAATTTTGTAGATTATTTTCTCTAAAGATTTACAAGTCCTCATGATGGGAAAATTTACCTCAGTATGGGAAATTTTGTCCTCATGATGGGAAATTAATAGTCCTCATGATGGGAAATTTTGTCCTCATGATAAGAAAAAAAACCTCTGAAAGCACCTTACTGCGCTACTTTCTAGCATATTTAACTATCTAGTATAGTAATTTTAAATAATCAAAAGAGAGAGCTTTGTTCTTTTGTTTTATAAAAATCTTTATACTTACCCATTACAGTTTTAAAATCATCAATTTCATTCGAACTATAACCATATTTGTATATTAACATTCCTCGGTAACTTTCTTCCCATTCTTCTAATTCATTATTAATAATCAAATTTTTTAATTTTCTTTTATAAAGCTCAGAATCATTAATTTTATTCTTTGAATGTAATATCAGCCAATCTATAAACTCATCTATTCTTGCACTAGGTATCATACATTTTGATTCTACTTTTTCTAAATCTTTTGCCCATGAAAAAATAAATTGTCTATGTGCTTTGTCAAATATACAATAAATTTCTTCTGCAGTAATAATATTTATTTCTTTTAAGCCTCTATGAATACCTTCCAATAATTTTGAAGCATGTTTATGATTTGTACCAAATTTAGCATTTAATTCATTCATGTCTTTTTTTATTGTCCCTAATCTTCTATCAATTTTATTTGGCATTGAGTAATAGCGTAAATACATTTCATATATTTTGTAACCATATTTAGTTTTAAATTTTTTCGATAAAGTTAAATCAATTTTTGTATACCCTGCTTTTTCAATCATGTATTCCACAAAATTTTCTGAAATATTGATTTCTACAAGGTGCTGAGAATCCTTAAAAGATTTAACATCATTCAAAAAAGAGGTTAAAGCCCATAAGACCTTTTTTCCAGTTTTTAAATCATTAAAATCCCTTAGCTCGAAAGGTAATTTTAATTCTAATAAATAATTTTTAATCCTATCAACATAGTCATTATTATTAACTAATCCGAGTTTTTTCCTTAAATAAGAAAGTTCTAATTGCATTTTTGTTTCTTGTGTATCTTCATAAACTTGTAATATGACATCTAATGCTTTCATCGCACCAAGAGACAGTTCTCCATTTTTTGCATCAGTTATAGCATTATTTTTTTTTAAAAAATCGAAATGCTGTTTTTTTGCTTTATCTAACAACGCAATCTTTTTATTGGTTTCTATATTGCTCACAATAAGACCTCTTTTTATGATTAAAAAATTATTGTCCTCATTATAGGAAAAAAATCCTCAATATGGGAAATTTAATTAACAATATTACAAGTTAAGTTGTCAATTTTTATGAAATTCTAATAAAATTGCTCATGAGCAACTTTTATAAAAAATGATATAATAAAAAATCTTAAAAATTTAAAAAGGCACAATATGCCAATTATTAGTGTGAGTCACCAAAAAGGCGGTGTTGGTAAAAGTACTTTAGCTTATAACTTAGCAGTTGAATTATCTAAAAAGTTTGATGTTGAAGTAATTGATTTGGATGTTCAAGAAACTGTTTCTTCTTATAATAGAATAAGAAAAATAATGGGACAAGAACCATTAAAAGTTAAAATATTCACAGATCATGATGAGTTAGTACATTATTTTAATATAGTTGATGAAAATAAAATTGTTATTGTAGATAGTGGAGGATTTGATTCTGCTCTAAATAGATTATCTATCTTAGCAGCAGATTTTATATTAACTCCTGTGTCTTCAGAATTTACGGAACTACTAGGATTAGAAAAATATAATCAAATTCTTCAACAGATTTCTGAACAAACTGGAAACACAATTATTGCTAATGTTGTATTGAATAAAATTAACCCCACTCAAAAACATTTTGATGAATTAATAGACTTTATTAATAATACAGACCATTTTATGAAATTAGACTCTGTCCTAAGGAGAAGAGTAGACTTTGCAAATAGTGTTGGACACGGCTTTAGTGTCAATGAACTTGATGCAAGTTCTGAATCATCAAAAGAAATGAACCAATTAGTACAAGAAATTATTTCTAAAGGGATATTAAATGGCTAAAAAAAAATTAGATTTAAATTTAGCAAAACTAGTATCAAGTTCTGCACATTTTAATGAAAATAATACAGATGAGTTCAAAGGAAATGTCATTTCTAAAATTAATATCGATTTTTTACAAGAAAATCCATATCAACCAAGATTAGAAATAAATAGTGAATCTTTAACTGAACTTGCGGATTCAATTGAAAAAAATGGTTTATTACAACCAATTACAGTAGTAAAAATTAATGATCAAGAATATACAATCATTTATGGTCATAGAAGAACAGCTGCATTAAAAAAACTTAACAAAAAATATATTGATGCAATCATTTTAGATGAAGTTGCTCATGAGCAACTTTCTTTATTACCTCTTATTGAAAACTTGCAAAGAGAGGATATGAATCCAATAGAAACTGCAATAGCAATTAAAAAAATATTAGATGAAAAAATTGTAAATTCTCAAGTAGACTTGGCTCATAAATTAGGTTATTCAACAAGTTGGCTTTCTAGAGTTCTCTCAATTTTAAAACTTCCAGAAGAGATTATCAAACAAATTAAAATTGATGGATACAATGATATTCATGTTTTATCTGCGCTTAATAAAATTCAATCAGATCATTTTGATGTATACAAAAAGATAACTAATTTAACAAGAACAGCGGCGATACACTATATTAAAAATCTTCAAGACAATACAAAGATGGCATATATTGACAATAGAGTTAAACAGACTAAAAATAGTATAAATATCAATACAAAAGGTCTTTCTTTAACAAAACGCGATGAAGTTAATAAAATACTTAATAAATTAAAAAGTATTCTTGATTCTTAAGCGTTGTAGTATAATTCTATTTAGTAAAACAACCAAAATTAGGAAAAGCAATAAACAAAGCACAATTCGTAGAACTAGTACAAAAAGATGGTAACTATAAAACAAAGATAGAGGCAGAAGCAGCAATCAATTCTTTTACAGAATCTGTAACTGAAGCACTCGCTGCAAAAGAAAGTGTTACACTAGTAGGCTTTGGAACATTTATGGCTGTAGATGTACCAGAAAAAAGCGGAATAGTTCCAGGAACTGATAAGACTTACACGAAAGCAGCTCATGCTAGTCTAAAATTTAAAGCTGGACAAACGCTCAAAGATATAGTTGCAACAGCAAAAATCTAATCTTTTTAAAGGGTAGGGTGGTTTACCATCCTGCTTAAGAATAAAGATAAACTCCAATAATTCCTGCTTGTAAAATCATCACTCCAACAAACTTCCAAACAAATGACTGCTTTTTGATCTTATGACGAAACACAAGCATAGCTATCAGAGCTCCAATAGAGCTTCCTAGAAGGCTTAGAAGTAATAATGTGAACTCTCAGACTCTTGAGAGCTTTTTAGTCTCTACAAGCGTTATAGCTTTGTCATAGCCATAAAGTAAAATAGTAATCAGATTGATGGAGAAAAAATAGTAGAGGTAGATATGATTCATAAGCTCCTGCTGCATACTATTGGTATCTCCTCTTTGGTTTTTATAAAATACTCAAGTAATCTCTTACTCTCATACAAGGGAAGGGCACTTTATGGCATGAACTGTAAAAATTATAGCGATGGTAGTTTAAAAAAAATTAACTACTTGAGTTATAATCATACTATGAAAACCTTCTCAATTATAATAAAATCTTTTTTACTAATAGCACTGAGCGGATGTGTTTCTATGCAAGGAAACGCACATTATAATAGCGGTACAAATAATGGCGGGATTAATCTAAGAGGCAGTATATTCAGCTGGTAAACTAAAAAAACAGATAAAGGTGATCAAGAGATGGTAGAGTTCTTAACATTTGACAGATTCATATCGATTGATATGCTCATACTCTTTTACTATCTTGGGGCTTTTGTTCTTCCGTTGCTGCTGTATTTTTCGAGAGCTTATTTTTTTCAAAGATATCCGTTTACAGAAAATCTGATGCAATCCCTAAACAACTCAGCGTCGGTACGCATGAAAGTGATCTTTTTACTTTGTATCATTTTTTGCGAAATCATCTGGAGAATGATGTTTGAAGCTATGATCGGATATTTTCAGATGCATGAGTATTTACAGCATTTGCAAAGATAAGCGATAAAGCAGAAGTTATAATAGAGCCCTCTGATTAATTATCAAGATTTCAGAACCAATTAGATAAAATAAAAGAACTACATATCAAAGGTGAAAGTGATGCAAGCGAGTTTTTTTGATTACGCATTACAGTATCAAGGCGGTAAAAAAAGTACTCAGAGAATAAGGTATCTTCAACGGAATAACAGAGCGGAGAGTACGAGGACAATCTAAACTAAGAGCTAAACAATCAAAAAACAATACAAGATTTTCAAAAGTAAGAGCACTGGTTGAACTGCCGTTTGCTTTTATTAAAAAACTTATGAAGCTTACAGAGACAAAATATCTCGGACTGCATAAAAATAGCCAACATGTATTTCTAATTGCAGCTGCCTATAATCTAAGACGAATACCAAGTCTGATACAAAGGTGTGCCTAAAGCCTTAAATATGACGAAAAAAGAGGTTTCTTTGACAAAAAGTAGTTGAAAAACTATAAAAGTTGAAAGTAAAAGATTAGAAAAGATTAATCTTCAAAGCAGAGCCATGAACATGACTTTGTTCAGAGGGTTTAATTATAATTCTAAGAAAAGGAATTACCCATAAAAAAGATATTTCTGATACTCGTTTTGGGTAGTATAGCAATAGCACAATTTCAGCAAGTAAGAATCGGTGAGATTAGCAGTAAATACAAAGATTCACTCTCTCAAAAACAGCTTCATGATCTGATTCAAGAGATAAAAGTACAGTTTGAGCGTCAGCTTGGATACAGTGTCTTTGAATATTCCCCAAGCGGCCTTCCTATCAATATTCTTTTTGCAAACGAATCACAAAGAAAAAAGCTGCTCAGACGCTATAAAGAGGACCTAACTTCTACTCAAAATCAGATAGAACAGCTCGATAAACACATAGCAGATGAGCGAGGGTTATTTGATAAAGATACACAAACTCTAAAAGAGGTCTCAGATCGATTAAATCGATCTATTGCAGATCTCAATAGCTATATTGCAAAAACAAACTCCACTGTTTCCTCTCTCTCAAAAGAGCAGTATCAAACCCTGAAACAAAACATAGATGCTCAGCAGTCAAACTTAAAAAAAGAAAAAAAAGTTTTTGAGCAGATGAGGGCAGGGCACAACAGAGATATTAGGGAGTTTAATAGAATGATCAGTAGACATAACTCATTGACAAGACAATACAACTCTTTAGTAATTAGAATCGAATCACTTTCAGATAGTATCCTAGAGGTTAAAGGTAAAACCATCGGAAAAAATATCACTACTGTAAAGACTTACACTCAAGATGGCAAACAGATCGTACAAAAAGAGAACTACAGTGATATGGAAAAAATAGAGATATACGGGTTTGATGGAAACATGAATCAGCTCAAAGCTGTATTGGCTCATGAGATAGGGCATCTTGTCGGTGTCAATCATATTAAGAACAAAGGTGCACTTATGAATCCTCTTTTGCAGTCAAACCAGATAGAGAAGATGACACTCACACCTGATGATATGAAAGCTTTTAATCAGGTTTTTGGTGCAGTAAGACAAAAATAGTGGCACTTTAATCGTACAGAGTGTGAAAATCTCTTAATAGGGTAAACTCACTAAGCGACTTAATATTTACTAAACGAAGCTTTTAATACTTTTTTGGAAACGTTACTGATAGAACTATTATTTGAGAGAATTTACGTTATGTTAACCAATTAAGATGCTCAAAAAAACGTAAAAATACAAAATGTGACTCTAGGTATTCACCTAACATAGAAAATCGCTTCTAGCATACTTAAAATGCTTTTAAATGCAATTTGCATTTAATAGAATGTCTTTATCTTTTCGATTCGTTTAGACAATCTTTTGATCTCTTTTGGCACTTCCGCAGTTATCTGCACCTCAAAACCTCTCACTTGCTGTTCAATAAAGGTTTCTAACACTTCAATGTTTTTGAATTGAATCTTCACAAACCATCCTGTGTAAAATACATCTGCGACATCTACACTTTCAATCAATACATTCCAAAGATATTTGTTGCCGTCTTTGGACGGATAGCTTTCAAAATATTTTTCGAAGTCTATGTTACCAATAAAATCATTCACGACATAGCCGTCAAAAATACTTATCGCGTCTTTTGCTAAAAAATCTGAGTCAAATCGCAAGTGTCCATCTTTATCCAAAAATGTTTTTATTGTTTGAACAAAATAGTTTTTTTCAATGAGCGCTGTTTTTTTTACAAAATCTAAAAAAACAAAACCAATTCCATTTTCTGAAAATATTTTATTGATGAGTAGGTCATTAAGATGACGATTGTTTTTAAAAAATAAAACAAGTGATGTAATGTCATGATAATTTGTCTTCTCTAAAATTATTTCTTCATTATTAACTTCTATATCCTCAACTTTTTCTTCCTCAATAATTGGTTCTTCCTGCACACATTGTTCTGTCTGTAAAAAAGCTGGGATAGGATATTGTTCTTCTAGAATATCAGCATCACCTTTTACTCGCTCATCGGCGGTTTTTGTTCTTTTACTTTTTTTAGTTTGTGTTGGAGCATTTTTAGCAAGGTCTTCTTTGTATCTTTCTTCTGCTCGGTTCTCGTTATATTTTTTGAGTTCTTTTTCAAGAGTGCCATTTGAAGATCTACTGCTTCTTTTATCTTCCACTTCAACCTTATCTGGATCCGGCATTGAACGACTGTATTTATCGTAGCAAGTCGATTCGAATTTACACCATTCCGCATGCTCTTTTGTAAATACCCATTTAACACCACCACATTCCAAATCTTCTACCCTTTCAACATACCCTGGAACTTTAAAAGATAATTGAGGATCTCTTCCTTCTCTTTCAAAACTCATAATTTTATTTTTCATCTCTTCAATTTCAGTATCCGTTTGAATTTTTTTGAAATTTATTTTTCCATCTTCACTCACGATAAGATCATGATGTTTGCTGTTGCAAATCAGATAAAATGCTTGCATTGCATCGACTGCAATTTCTTCTCCAGATTCCATCTTTTTTTTCTCTTCAACAGCTTTTTTAAAAGCGGCTGGATCTTCTTTCATTTTGTTAACGCCATAAAAATCCAACTCTTTCATTTTGTTTCTTTTTTCAGCTGTAACTGGTCCGTTTTGCTCACGCTCCAAAATGCGCTTCTTTATTTTTTTTTCAGGCAGATACATGTAAAAATAATATGCCGCTATGAAAGCCAACAGAAATGCCAAATCGATAAAATGCTCCATTTTGTTCCTTTTTTTTCTTGCCTCGCGTAATACGAAGTATTTTACTATATACAATATATTCTTTAAAGAAATAACTTATAGATGTTATTTATATATAGATATTATCTATATATAAATATAAAGATCAATAGATACCATATACTTATAGATATTATCTATATATAAATATAAAGATCAATAGATGTTATCTATATATAAATGTCATCTATATATATGCCGATAGATAACACTCAAAAAGATATGTTATCCATAGCATCAATCTTTAAATTACACACTTTCTGGAGTTGAATTTGCTTCAGAAACATAAGTATTATATTGCCCTATACCAAAAGCAATTTGCTTAAAATTATCATTCTTTGCAACTGTTTCCAACTGCAAAAAAAGATCAGTATTTATCGTTTTCTTTATAGCACTTTCGTTAAAAGGAACAGCGGAAAATCGTCTTACATTTTCATCATTTTGTATGACAACAACATTGTAAAATCTGCGCTTCATATCAATACTCTTACTGCTCTTATACTTAGCTAAATTTACCCTGCTATTATTGATTCTCACCATCTCATAATACTCTTCTAAAATGCCAGAAACTAAAAACATTCCGCTCTTAATATTCTCTGGATTACCAAGTTTTTTTAGCTCAAAATCACCAATTATATTTGGTTTTCCCAACCATTCGCTGATACAATTTATCATAAAATTATAATCAATATTGAACGCTCTTCCTTGTACAGAATATACAACTGGCGGAATAAAATCATCTTCTTTTCCATCGCTTAATATCACTAATTTCTCAATGATATATTCAATAAATTCTCCAACTTCTGACTGCGTTTTAAATGCGGAACCAATATCCATTGGCGTGTTATATTCAAACTTTGCCATTAGTTTTTATCCTCACCTTTTGCACTTTTTTTAACTTTCTTTTCCGCAAAAACAGATCCATCAAATGCACCAGTTTGACAAACATAATCACGCAACAAATCACTTACATCTACACCTAAAATTTCAGCTTTTCTACTGAGTATTTCCAGCTCTTTTTCACCCACTTTAATAGTGATTTCATTAACAAGATCGCCTTGTGTCAAACGAACTATAAAATTGGGCAATTAAATTATAAAAAAGTTACCTTCTGAAACTTAACCCACCTTTGTTTTTTGAACCGTTTTATTTTCCGTGTCTTCTATTGATTGTACAATTTCTTTCGGAATTCAATTATATATATTTAATACTTGACTATAGGTATAAAAATATATATAATTAACTTTATACAAAAGGATGAATATGAAAGATACTTTCCGTCGCATTATTATTGACTTTCAAGAACGCACTTTGCGTCAGACAATCAAACGTGATATTAAAGTACCACTAACAAGTGATAAGATAGTAACCCTGATTGGAGTACGTCGCTGCGGTAAGACCTCTATCCTTTATAAAATGATCGAGGAACTAAGAGAAAGTGTTGACCCTCAAAACATTGTTTATATCAATTTTGAAGATGACAGATTATTTGGAACGACACTTCATGACTTAGATGATTTGATCGAAGGATATTTTGAGCTATATCCAGCTAAAAGAGATGAAAGAGTCTATCTTTTCTTTGATGAAGTTCAAAATATTTCAGGATGGGAACTCTTCATACGTCGTATATATGACACTTTAAATGTTCAAATTACTCTTACTGGTTCCTCTTCCAAACTTCTTAGCAGTGAAATAGCTACCTCTCTTCGAGGAAGAACATTGAGCTATGAAGTATTTCCTTTTTCATTTAAAGAATATCTTCGTTTTAAAAATATAAAGGTCAATCTTGATTCTTCAAAATCGCTAAGTTTTATCAAACATAGTTTTGATGAATATCTTGTAAGTGGAGGATTTCCTGAAACGATAGGTCAAGATAGCAGCATACAAAAAAGAATTCTCAGTGATTATGTCAATCTGATAGTATATAAAGATATTATTGAGCGCTATAATATTTCAAATACTGTTTTACTCAAGCACCTTATCAAATATACTTTTGTCAATATTGCAACTTCTGTAAGTATTACGAAGCTCTATAATGATTTCAAATCCAATGGTTTTAAACTAGGTAAAGAAACGCTCTTTGATTATTTTGGATACCTTGAAGATGCGTATGCTTTATTTAGTATTCCGATTTTTCGAAGTTCTGTGCGTGAAGAGCAGCGTAATCCAAAAAAAATATATGCTATTGATAATGGACTTCGGGCAGTCTATGATGCATCTTTCTCACCTGATTATTCAAAACTGTATGAAAATCTCGTTTTTTTGGCACTTCGTTCACAAACATCTGAAGTCTATTACGTGAAAGAAAATCAAGAAACGGATTTTTACTGTGTAATTAACGGAAAAAAGAAGCTTATTAATGTCAGTTATGAGATTGATAATAGTAAAACATTTGATAGAGAAATCAACTCCTTATCTGAGGGAATGGACTATGTCGGGTGTGACTATAGTTTACTTATTACCAAAGACAAAGAAGGTACTATCAATGTCGGAACGAAGCTTATAGAATTTATTCCACTTTGGAAGTGGTTATTAAATGAAACGAATTGAACTTATAAATCAAATTATTGCTAGAAAAGAGCAACTTGGTATTACTATTGAAAACCTTGCTAAGCTCAGTGGTGTCGGTGTTAGAACTATCAATAGACTCCTAAAAAATCAAGATGTGAAATTAAGCACTATCGAAGAGGTAACAAACTTTTTAGGATTGGACTTTGCAGGTAATGAACAAGTACCATTAAAAGAACTAGAACGCAAAAGAGCACATGAAAAAGCGCTTTTTTTAGCTTCACTTGTTCAAAGCACATCTGCATTGGAGATGCAAGGCTTAGAAGATGAAAGTTTAAACAACATCATCCGTATGTATGAAAAAGAGTTTCTAAACGGTTCATACAAAAACACTCTTTTGGTAGCTTGATGGGAGCCTCAACCAAACCTTTTGTCTATAAAATTGGGATCATTTTAAAATATCTACCTTGTAGTAAAACTAATGTTTGAGGGAGTACAAATACAAAGTTGATCTAGAGGATGTAGATAAAAAGTGTTTAACCCTGCCAAAGAGTAATTCGTATATCATCATAGTCAACCTGAGCATCTAAGGCGTCAAAAATAGGTTTTAATCGAAGTTGACCATTTTCTGAGAAGTTCTCTTTGTTATTCTCTGCTTTGATTTTTAAGACAGCGTCTTGAATAAGTAAAATAGTTTTTTCATCTGGTAAAAATTTAGTCAAATCTAGATCAGGATCTTGTTCCTTTAAGATACTCAAATGTTTGATTATGGTTGCTTTACTCATGCCTCTATTATTCGCCAATTCCACAATGGAGTTGGACGTTTCAATCAACTCTTTTGTTTGAATATGAGTAGGAACAGTATTTACGGAAAGAGTTTTTTTCTCAGATTCTAGAAACTTTTCTTGTGCTTGAATTTGAGCTAGATCAGTTGTCCCACCTACTCTTTTAATATAAGCGTCAAATATCTCTTCAAGGTTTTTGGGCAAGATGGCCGATATCTCATCACTAGCTTTTTTTGAAGCCGCTTTGATTCTATCATCAATATGTAAAATGAGAGGATCAACAGTTAAAGCCGTGTCATTTAAGCCCATGAGACGCAGTCCGTCTATATTTTTAATACGAGAAAGTGCCACATAGCCCTGTCCTACTTCAAAAGTTTTCGATAAATCTATCTCAGCAGCATCAAGAGTCATACCTTGGGATTTATGAATAGTAATGGCCCATGCAAGTTTTAACGGTATTTGAGAGACTTTAGCAACTATATTTCCATTCTCATTTTCAACTGTCCAATCTTCTAAACCAAGCTTGATAAGTTTTCGATAAGAGGTTTTTACTATGGGTAGTTGCGTTTCTTTGTCAAAATCTACAACAACACCTGTAGTGCCATTTATATAGCCCTGTTCATGGTTATTTTTAATAAACATCACTACAGCATTTTTCTTTAGGACTATTTCTTCTAACACAAGAGAAGCTTTAAAGATTTTTTCAATATTTGCAATACTTTCCTCAGATTTGTAAGCAAATGAGTGAGCGGTAGAATTAATTTTCACTAGCTTATCATTATTGATTCTATCTACATCTATATTGTGCGTATAAAGTTTTGTTGGCTCAAAATCTATACTAAGATCTTTTTGATATCTTGAATTTAAAATATCATAGGAGTTATTTGAAACATTACCACTTCTAATTTCATCTAAAATGGTAATAAGAATATTGTCATCTTGTCTAAATTTTTCTTCTAGGTAGCATGTTTTTAAATCTAACTCTTTCCACGATTGGGACTGCCATGCAAAGCGCTTCTCTTTTGGCACTTTAGAAATAGGAGGTAGCTGAAAAAAGTCTCCAGATAAAACTACTTGAACATCACCAAATGGTCTATCATTCTCTTTAAAAGCTCTTAGTATTTTATCTATTGAAGAAAAGATTTCAGGAGATACCATTGAAATCTCATCGATAATAAGCACTTTTAATTTAGAAAAACGTGTTTGTAAATATTTTTTTTCTAATAAAGATTCAATATAATAATCATCTACTGTCTCACGAATACCTAGATTAAAGAAGGAGTGTATTGTTTGTCCCTGTAAATGTGATGCGGCGATACCGGTAGGAGCTACGATAGATGGTATGATTTTTCTTGATTTTAAATAAAAGATAAATGTATTTAAAAGATGCGTTTTACCCGTTCCAGCAGAACCAGTAATAAAAACATTACTGCCAGATTTTAATATATTTAAGGCTGTGTTTTGCATATAAGATTCTTTAAAAATAAGGATAAGAGCATCAAGATTGTTTACTGTCTGTCTTTTTAGCATTTCTACATGCTACAAAGCTCTTAAAACCTCTAACGTGCTTTCAATATCTTCTAGTGAAACACCTATCTTTTGTGCAAACATCTCTTTGGATGTTGTATCAAGTTTGAAAAGGTACATAAGCCCATCATATTTATTTTCATGGCTTTTTAGATCTTCAATAAGGTCGCCTAAATATGATTGATCATCTTTAAATCTCTCTTGCATAACTTCTAAAATAATGTTACTCACATAATTCATATTTTCTCCCATCTTGTAAAATTGATTTACATAATTTTTAGGCAGGAATCTGTAGCTTTTCTACATTATCCAAATTAATCTCTTTAGCAGCAACCCATAGACTATAATTATCCTGCATAGCCAGCCAGCTTTCAGGGGTTCTACCCAAAGTGATTGATAGACGAAGTGCCATCTCTGGAGTAAGACTGCTTGTGCCTTTTATTAAGCGATTGAGTGTAGATGGTGATACTTTTAGTTTTAAAGCCACTTCTCGTTCGCTAACACCAAGCTCTTCTAAATAAACTTCTTTTATAAATTCACCAGGATGTGGCGGGTTAAACATTTTCATTAGTGATAATCCTCATAATTTACAATATAAACTTCTCCATCTTCAAATCGAAATGTTATTCCCCAATTGCCATTGACTTTAATAGACCAGATATCAGCTCTATCACCTTTTAATTGATGTAGTTCAAAACCTGGAAGTTGTATATCTTCAATAATTTTTGCAGTATCAAGAGCTACTAAACGCATTCTAATTTTTTTAGAATGTTCAAAGATAATACCTTTTGTACTGCCCTCTTCATAGAACTTTTGAAGACCTTTATGTGTAAACGACTTAATCATAGTGTATTGTATCACATGTTGCGCAATGTGCAATAAATAACTCGATAATCTGTTGGAATTGTCTTTATGTCTAAAATCTTATTGCCAAAGAGAAAGATCAAAAACAGCAAAATAAAATCATCAATGCTCTCAAAAACGGTTCTATCGTCCACTGGCAGCATATCAACTTCTATGGGGAATACGACTTTACTGAGAAGCCGATTGAGGATGAATTCGATTTGGATGCAATAAAAGCGTTATCGGTGTCAATGACTTAGACAGAAATGGAAAAATGATTTGTAGAGGCTCTGAATAGGAATTTAAGCAAAGTTTAAAACGGATAGGGAAAAAAAATCCCTTTGTAGGTTTATACCCAAAGGAGATATAAACCTACAGTCGGAAAACAAATGTTTTTCGTATACTCTACAATTCTCATTGAAATATCTGAAAAAAGATAGCATATTGTGTACGTAAAACTCTATCGGATTGTGATACAATACGAAAATATAGATTAGGAAGTTTTTCGTATGTTAATTGGTTATATGCGAGTGTCAACTGAAGATCAAACTACTTCTTTACAAAAAGATGCACTTTTAAAATATGGTGTTGATAATAGAAATATCTATGAAGATAAAATATCCGGAGCGAATGATAATAGAGATGGATTAAACAAAGCGCTTGAGTATATTCAAAGTGGAGATACTTTAGTTGTATGGAAGCTTGACAGACTTGGCAGAAGTTTGGCTCATTTGATTTCTATAATTACGTCTTTAAAAGAAAAAAGTATATCGTTTGTTTCCATTACCGAAGGGATGGATACAACAACCGCAAGTGGTGAACTCTTTTTTCATATATTTGGAGCATTGGCTCAATTTGAAAAAAGCTTAATTCAACAACGAGTAAAGGCTGGCCTTGAATCTGCAAAAGCTAGAGGTAGAATCGGTGGTCGACCAAAAGCTATAGATGAAGAAAAACTTGCAACAATAAAAAAAGCTCTTGCTGATGGTATGAGCAAGGCTGCTGTGTGTAGAACTTTTGGGGTAAAACGTAGCACGCTTATTGATGCTCTAAAAAGGAACAATTCTCAAGAACTATTTTAAAAATGTCATACACTTAAATAGATTTTTTTTGACACATTAGTAGTATCCAAAAATCAGAACGATAATTATAGGGCTTCCACCTACAAGAGAGGTCGCAGCATCTAAAATATTTGAATATATATAGAGATGTTCTACAATCCAAAAAGACGACATAGTTATTTGGGCTATATATCACCAAATGAATTTGAAAAAAGGTATAATCAAAATGTTGACAAATTAGTAGGTGTTAACTGAATGGATATGTGTCTATAAAATTGAGGTCATTCCAGGTGTTAAAATATCGATAATCGAGTCGCAAATAAGCATATATTGTTGTCATTATTTTTTTCCTCTTGATACCAGTGATTGACGTAGGTTATACTACTATTTTTATAATCTTTCAGGCTTTTTAATTTTGGCTTCACTACTTGTTTCAAGCTGAAAAATTACGACTTTAGATCTTTTTGTACAATTTGAACACGATATTTCCAATAATTTCAATCCTTTTTATGCTTTTTAAAATAAAAATATAAAGGCACTCCTATAAGAATCAAACAAAGCCCGAAGAGAGATTCAGCCGGTCTAGAATAGATAGCATTTGTTACGATTACGATACAGCTGACAAAAAATAAAACGGGTATATAAGGATATCCAAAACTAGATTCAATTTTTTTCTCTATTTTCAATTTTATTACTGCGACTGCACCCATTGCATAGAATATAAATGCAGCAAATATTAGCATATCGGTCAATTGATCGAACGTACCGCTTAATATAAGTAAAGATGCCCATACCATCTGGCCGAGTAACGAGATATACGGAGTATGATATTTAGGATGAACACGGGCAAAAGGTTTAAAAAAATATCCCTCTTTTGACATTTGATAATAGACTCTCGCAGCAGACATAGTGCTTGCTTGTGTAGCTCCAAAAGTCGAGATCATTATCAAAGCTGAAATAATTGTAACGCCTATAGTACCTAATGTGGCATTGGCAACTGCAACTGCTGCGATATTTCCGTTTTGGGAGTATAACAATGCAAACTCTGTAGGTGAGAAAACCCTCAAATATGCATAATTTACCAAGACATACAAAAGAGTAGTTAAAGCAGTCCCCATTATGATTGCTCTTGGAATATTCTTCGTAGGATTTTTAAATTCACTTGCCATATTCGTTATATTGACCCAACCGTCATAAGCCCAAAAAGCACCTAACATTGCCGTAAAGAAAGCACTTATTTGTAAAAGTTCATTGGTTGTCATAGAACTACTCGTCTTTATAGCAAGATGTGTATTTTGGGAATTAAAGGATAATCCTAGATAAATCAACAATAAAATACCGATAATTTTCGCACTTGTGACTATATTACTGAGCCATCCCCCACCTTGAACACCTAAAATATTAAAAAGTGTAAGTAATAGCAGTGTTATGATTGCAATAAATTTTACATCTCCATTATTAATTGCCAGAATTGTATTTGCATGAATGTGAAAGAGATTGACAAAAGATTCCGCAAATACATAGGCAATTGAAGCGATAGAAGCAGTACTTATTACGGTAAAGAAGCTCCAACCGTAGATAAATCCAAAAAAATCTCCAAAAATATTTTTAAAATATTGAAATTGTCCTCCGGCTTCTTTTGTGGTCGTTGCCAATGACGCAAAACTAAAAGCTCCGAGCATAGAGATAAGACCTGCTATAATCCATGCTAATAAAATAAGTTTTTCATCAGCGATAGAAGTAGACATTGAACTTATTTTTTTAAAAACTCCCGAACCGATCATATTTCCTGCAACTAACAAAATTGCCGTACCAAGTCCTAAGATAGGTAGAAGATGCTGTTCTTTATCTTTCTTCATAATTTATCCATACTAATATATTTATTATTTTACTTTCTCTTGCTTAAGCTGACGAGTTTAAAAACACTTTTTATACTTTACATGTAAAGTTGTTTGAAGTAAATCTGTAGTCACAATGGAAGGTATAACGGTAAGCTGTATTTTGTTGTAGTGATATTAATCTATTTTGCTTTTTACAAATCAACTCTAGCGAAACAGTAGCATTGTAAGATGCTAACCATCTGTTTCTTGCTACCAGGTTGGGTTTACAAGCTACTTATATTACTATAAATACTGGTGATCTCTTACACCGCCGTTTCACCCTTACCATCTGAAAAAGGCAATTCATTCTCTGTCGTACTTTCCCTCAAATTACTGCGGCCTTTGTTAAATCGAACCCTCTCTTACAGTAGCCAAGACTTTCTTCTTGAAAGATATTAGGTGTCAACCTTATACCCACGGTATGATAACAAAACTAGCTTGAGTTTAAAATATGCTTTACATGCTGGAGTATTCGAGATAGTTATTTTTATAATAAAAGTTTCTTCTAAATGTCAATATTATTAATAGTTAGTTATCCATGCTAGATGTTGTGATAAAAAAAACTTTCGTAATTCCATTATTACGTACAGTTGTGATATAGACTACATCTAATTTATCAACATTAATTTTAAATCCTTGAAAAGAATATGTTGGTTTGCAGGTATCTAGTAAGTCGCGCTTCCCAGTTTGTATATTGGTTACATAAATTTGTGTTGAATCATTCTCAAGAGTTACAACGATAGTTCCTACTTGTGAATCCATCCATTCTATGCTTGATGATATAGGACTAAAATGATTTTTTGATTGGACACATGTTCGATCATTCCATCTACCACTATATTTAGTACATGTTCTTCCAAATGATCCATCACTGGAAATATTTACAAATTTTAAATTTTGTGTGTCTATATTAAATAAATAATAATTGTAATGAGTATCTATATCTAAAAAAGTTTTTACAACGGTTAATAGAGATAAAAGAACATTAGAATTTTTAATATTTTCTATAGATAAATGTCTGAGAAGAATAAGATTGGTGTCTGACACATCACCATTTTGAAATTTTG
This sequence comes from Sulfurimonadaceae bacterium, assembly GCA_028683835.1. Lineage (GTDB taxonomy): Bacteria > Campylobacterota > Campylobacteria > Campylobacterales > Sulfurimonadaceae > Hydrocurvibacter. The sequence continues at coordinate 23,522 of JAQUHB010000028.1, forward strand.
AGATTTGATATTCTGATGGTAGATTGATGTAGTGGATACCAGTGGTATAATCAAAGAAAACTACTTTGTTATGATTATCTGCTAACAAAAATCCTTTAGAACCTAAGATTAATGTTTTTCCAGAAAATGATTCCTTAGATAAGGTAGTAACATGCCAAACATCTTTAGTAAAATTGACTTTTGCTGTAATAAAAGGTTCAATATTAGATCCAACTTTTAAAATTTTTATTAAATAATCTTCGTTTGCTTTGTGCACTAAATAATTGATAAAACCTGTTCGTTGGTTAAACATTACTTCCTCTATCTTGCCATCTTGATCAATATAATTTTCACCGTTGATACTAAATCCAAACTCTGTTTTTTCAAGAATAGTCGACGAAGAAGATTGTGAAAGAGATTGAATCTTCCTATGAAAATCTTCTGAAGAGATATTCCAAACTTTTTGGTTAGTAGATAAAATATTTAGCGATGGCATCATACAGCCAGAAAATATTAATAAGACAAATATAATAAACAATTTGTTTAGATAATTTTTTTGTACTAAAAAAAATGCATATTTTGAAATTTTTATATTCATATTTTTTCCAACTTGATAAATTTCAATAATGCAGGCATAAGAATTAATAAAATAAACGTTCCAATTAACATTCCTCCAACTACAACTATAGCAAGAGGTTTTTGAACTTGTGAACCGACACCTGTAGATAACATAGCCGGTAAAAGACCAATAGACGCTGTTAATCCGGTCATTAAGATTGCTCTAAATTTATCTGATGCTGTTTGGGTAATAGCATCTTCCATTGGAATGGCCTGTTCAAATCGCAATTTAAGATAATGAATTACGAAAATAGATGCGTTTAGAATACTTACACCAAGTATAGAAATAAATCCGACGGAAGCCGATACACTAAGGGATTCATGGAAGAGTGCTAAAAAGGATAATCCACCAAAAATAGAAAACAGAGCGGCAGTGAAAATAATCATAGTTGTTCTGATCGATCCAAAATAGATAAAAAGAACCAATGTAATTAAGAAAATTGAAGCCGGTATCATGATAGCTAGTCTTCCAAATGCACTTTGCATCTGTTCAAAACGTCCTGAAAGATTTGTTGTATATCCTTCAGGCATTTTTATTGTATTAATTTGAGCTTGAACTTGTGAAACCGTTCCAGCCAAATCATTTGAAGTAACTGAAAATTTAATTGGAATAAAACGTTTGAAATTTTCACGATAGACAAAAGATGCACCTGTGTCATAATAGATATTTGTTATTTTGGACAATGGAATAATGCCGCCATGATCAAGTATGACAGGGATCATTTTAATGTTTTCAATGCTTTTTCGGTAACTGCTTGGAAAACGAACAACTAAATCAAAACGTTTGTCTTGTTCAATAATTTTACTTATGGATTTTCCATCGAGGGACGAAGATACAACATCCATTAAATCCGCAACATTGACTCCATATTGTGCAGCTTTTTCACGATCCACTTCTATTATTAGATTTGGTTGTCCTACTTCTTTGAAAATACCTACATCTGAAACATCTTTTACATTTTTAATTTTATTTTCTACCTCTTTTGCCAGTTTGTCTAATACGAAAAGATCATCACCAAAAATTTTGACAGAGTTTTCTCCTTTGACACCAGACATTGCTTCTTCTAAATTATCTTCTATATATTGTGAGATACCAATATCAGCTCTTGGAAATCGGGCAATTAGTACGGTTCTTATCTCCTTTTCAAGATCATCTTTATTTATTCCACGCGGCCACTCTTTATAATCCTTTAATTTCACAAAATATTCCGTATTAAACGGACCGGATGGGTCTGTGCCATCTTCAGGACGTCCAGCTTGAAACTGTACAGTTTTTACTTCTGGAAATTTTTTTAAAATATCTCGGATAATCATTGAATTCTCATAACTTTTATTCAAGCTAATAGAATATGGAAAAATTGCCCGTATATAGAGATTACCTTCATCCATTTTTGGTAAAAATTCAGAGCCCAATAAAGTAAATATCAATACAGTAGAGACAAAAATAACACTAGTAGCTATTAAAGCAATTCTGCTTGTTACCAACGATATAGTTTTAAGATATTTCTCTTTTAGCCATACAAAGAATGAAAATACTTTTTCATGTGAATGGAGTAGAAATGTATATTTGCTTGCGAGAAGAAAACTAAATGTTAAAAGAGCTGCAAAAGTTATAGCATATACATATGTCTTAGCCATTGGTAAGAAAATTTGTGATTCAGCTCCCTTCATAGCAAACAGGGGAATAAACGCTAAAAATATAATAAAAATAGAAAATATAATTGGTTTTCCAACCTCCGAAGCTGTATTTTGTATTGCAGAAATATGTTCATGTCCTTGATGTTTTAGTCGGAAATAGTTCTCGATTACAATAAGAGGAATATCTACAATAATTCCAAAATCGATTGCACCTAAAGAAAGCAGATTGGCAGATTCCTGCTGATAAGCCATTAAAGTCAGTGTATATAACAAAGACATAGGAATAATAGCCGCAACGATTATTGCAGCACGAAGATCGCCCAAGAATACAAGAATAATGGCAAAAACCAATATCATACCGATAGATGCAGTATCTTTTAATTTATCAACAACAGTATGAAGGAGGTCTTGACGATCATAAAAGGGTACAACTTTGATATCTTTCGGAAGAATACCATTGTTTAGTTCATCAATTTTTTTATGCAATTCATTCATCGTTGAAACACTCGGTGCATTTTTTCGAAGGACAACAACCCCCATAACGATATCATTAGAGTTGTTTAATCCGGCAATTCCTGTACGCGGCATAGTAGAAATTGAAGCATCTGCAATATTTTTGATATATATTGGTTGATTATTTATTGTAGTTACGATAGTGTTTTCGATATCACCCACTGATTTAATCAAACCCTCTCCGCGGATCGTATAATATTGATCTCCAAATTCAAGAACTCTTCCTCCAACATTGGCATTGCTTCTAGATAATGCCTGTATAACATTGCTTAAAGAAATTTTGTATTTAATGAGATCATCTGGTCTTACTACAACAGAATATGCTTTAATCGTTCCGCCGTAACTTCCTATGTCATCAATATTTGGAACAGTTTTAAGATAGCGTGAAACCACCCAGTCTTGATAGGTACGTAATTCTGTCATGCTACGATTTCCAACCACTCTATAACGCATGATCTCACCAATTGCACTTGGTGTAATCTGGGGATTTACGTCGGTAGGAATATCACCTTGTGCTTGACTAAGACGGTTTAAAACCTCTTGTCGTGCTTCTTTATAGTTACTGTTATATGAAAATTTACATTTTATATCTGACAAGCCATACAGGGAAACACTATTGATATTTTCTAAACCCTGCATACCAGATAGCGCTATTTCCAAAGGTACTGTTATCTGTTTTTCAATCTCTTCAGCCGAATGTCCCTCATTCGTTGTGACAATTTCCAAAATTGGTGGTGCGGGATCGGGAAATGCTTCAATATTGAGATCACGAACAATTGTAATACTCACAATGATACTAATGGCTGTAAAAAGTAATACTGCTAAAAAGTTTTCTATGAAAAAATTGGCAAGTCTGCGCATACTATTCTTTCTCCATAGCAATTGCTTCTTGTGCTATCGGGGTATTTTGCGGTATTCCTGTAACTAAGGAAAAATCATCTTTTGGGTCGTCGTTAACAAGTTGGATTGATAATGGAGAAAATTGTTTATTATTTTTAATGTACACAATAAATTTTCCATCTTTGAATACTAAAGATTTTTTTGGCACCTGAAATACATTTTTTAAGTCAACATTTGCAACAACACTTACAAACATATTAATTGGTAATGAGTCAATATTGTCCATTGGTTTGATATAAACTTTAATTGTTTTGTTATCAGAATCTAAAACATCGCTAATATAACTCACAACGCCATGTACTATTTTGTTATCGTTATCAGACTTAATTTCAACCTGTTTACCGATTTTAAAAGCTGATAAATTTTTTTCATATACTGTCGCAACAATTACTTTATTATGTATATTTGCAATCTTCATGAGAGGCTGTCCGGTATCGGTTGATATTTTTTCCCCTAAATGTGTTCCTATGTCATATACAACTCCATCGATTGGTGTCTTGATGTTAAAAGTTTGATCTGAAGATGCTCCGTAATAACTTAATTTTTGAGACAAACCCGCCTGTAATGCTTGAGCTTGTTGAAGATTACTCAAAGATATAGCAAGATCGTTGGCTGTAATTGCTCCAAGTCTAAATAATTCTTGATTCATAGTATATGTCTGTTTAGCTTGTGTATATGCTGCTTTTGCAGATACTTCATTACTGTGAATATCACTTACATCAGCTGAACGTATTGTCAATAAGTTAGAATTTTTACGAACGTTATCACCAATAGCAACGTGTATTTTATTAATAGTTCCAGTTGCTGGAGCGGTGATAGAAACAATGCCGTCCGGTGATGGCTGAATAGAAGCCGTTGCCGTGATTTGTGTCGCATAATTACCAAAGTGAGGCATAACTGTCGCAACAGTAGTTTCTGCAACGGTTTCATTTTGATCAGCAGATTTAGAATCCGTTTGACATCCTGTTATTAAAAAAGTGCTCGTAGCCAACATAGATATAAATAGAGAAAGACGCATCAATTTCCTTTTGAATTAATAAGAGATAATCCTGAATAGAGTTTTAAATTAGCTAAAGAAATATGGAGATTAATGAGTGCTTTTATTTTATTTAACTCATATTCACGGTAACTTTTCTGTGCATCTAATAGATCAAGGATGGATATTGCTTTAAGTGCAAATATTTTTTCCTGTTTCTCTTTTAGAATCTTCGCAGTTTGCAAACCTTTTTCCATAGCCGTATAAATGGTTTCCTGTGATTGATATTGAGTAAACGCCTGTCTAATTTCAGAAGATGCTTGATCATAAATTTTTATTTTTGCAGTATGTGCTTGCAACTCTGTGACTTTTGCTTTTTCAATAGCTCCCTCATTACGATCATACACAGGTAACGGTATCGAAGCACTGATACCTACAAGAGGGTTTGAATAAGAAGGAGCATAGTTTTCAACTTCAACGCCTACTGTGACATCTGGGATTCCGTTAGATTTTTCTAAAGATACATTTGCTTTTAAATATTTAATATTTTGATCTGCGGCTATACAATCGGCTCTGTGCGCTTGTGCAAACTGTATTAATTCCTCTATTGATTTATCAAAATGATTTTCCAATTCTATTGAAGAGACTTTTAGCTCCTTAGCATCCATTGAAAGTAAAAATGCCAAAACTTCTTTATCCGATAAAAAAGCAGCTTTATATGAATTAACAGCATTTTCATAATCAAGAGCTTGTAATTGAAGTTTTTCAAGATCAATTTGGCTCAAAAAACCATGATCAAATTTTGCTTTTGCAATGATCAATAGCTTTTTATAATCCTGCATATCCGATACTGAATCATTTAAATCCGCTTGATCCGCCTGCACTTGATAATATGCTTGAATTAGCGTGAAAAGGGCTTCTCGTTTTGTTTCTTCAAACATATCGTATGTATAATTGATCCCCTGTTTAGCCGCTTCAATACGATTATTATGTTTGTTTCCCAATTCTATCGGATGATCTAAATGAACTGTTAAAAAAGCCGGTGTTGCTGATGAAACATCATTAAAGTGATGTTTTACATCTAAATAGTCATATGATACTGAAAGAGTTGGATTCGGCCGTTGTTTTGCAGTAATTAAATCTGCTTTAGATTTATCAATCTCTTGTTTAGCTATCTGCAGATCGTAGTTATAGTTCAAAAATTGAACCACTGCATCGTCTACAGTAAGTGTATTTCCACTTAAATGTGAAACAATAAGAAATATAAAAATATTCAAACGTAATATATTCAATCTCTATCCTTCGGTTTAAATTTTAAAAAATGCTGTCGTTTTTCAGCCTTGGTTAGGTATATTGCAATGGGACGGCGAATACTAAAATATGAAAATGAAGTCAAACTTAATTCTTATATATTAAATAATGATTGTTTATTAAGTTTCACTTCATTTATATTTTGTATTATTTGCTTATAAATTAGCTTGAGAAAGTCTAGAGATGGGTTTGTTATTTGTAGAAGATGATACGATGATAGGAAATAGCCTAAAAGAAGCTTTAAACAAAAATGGTTATGTTGTTGATTGGACTACAAGTGGTGAAGATGCTATATATTTAGCCGAAATAAATGATTATGAGTTGATTTTATTAGATTTGGGTCTTCCTAAAATATGTGGTGTCGAGGTGATTAAACTGTTACGCAATAAAGAGATAATGACGCCCATTCTGATTCTCACTGCAAGAGACTCAACAATAGATATTGTTACGGGCTTAGACAGTGGTGCCGATGATTATCTTGTAAAACCTTTTAAAACAGAGGAATTATTAGCCAGAATTCGTGCAATTCTAAGAAGAAAACATAATAAAATTGGCGCTCTGTATGAATATCAAGGATTAATATTAGATCCATTACGATGTGAAGTTACAATTGATGATATAACTATTCAATTGACCTCTAAAGAGTCTACTCTTTTACGCATGTTTATCTTATCACCAGGTGTTCCTTTTTCAAAAATACAATTGGAAGAAAAACTATATAGCTATCAAGAATCTCTACAAAGTAATACGATTGAAGTATTTATCCACACGTTACGCAAAAAAATTGGCAATGAATGGATTAAAAACATCAGAGGTTTAGGCTATTATATTCCTTTAAATGTTCAAAAAAATGACTAATTCGATTAATACAAAACTTCAGATTTATTTGCTATCGGCACTATTTGCTTTATTATTAGCCTCTGCATTGGCAATATACTATATAGATAAAAAGCAAATTAATATTTTTTCCGATTTTGAGCTACAACAGGTTGCGGAACTTTTTATAAATATTGATTTATCTAATAAAGTTTTACCTCTTACAAACGGGCCGTTGTTTAATTCTAAAGATGATTTTGCGATTGTACTTTGGAATCAAGATCATAATATTACACATATAAAAGGAATTGAAAAAAAATTTATTACGCAACCAAAACAAATTGGATTTTTCAACATATTTATCCATGATCAAGTTTGGAGAGCATATGTTATTCGTACAAACGATAGAACTATTGAAGCACTTCAGCCTAAATTTGTACAAGATAACTTTATTAAAGAAGTTGCATTCAAAATAACTTTTTTATTTTTTTTAATGTCGCCAATTCTAATTTATCTGATTCATAAGACTGTTACGCAGGGACTAAAACCTATTTCAGAAATCAATAACCAGCTTGAAACTTCTGATCAAAATAATTTATCAACATTAAAGCTAAAATCAGTTCCTTTAGAATTGATTCCTTTAGTGTCTACATTAAATAAGTTATTTCATAAACTAAACTTAACATTAACTCAACAGAAAAATTTTATTGCCAATGCAGCGCATGAATTAAGAACACCAATAATGGCTTTGAGTTTACAAATAGATCGTGTAAAAAATGCCAATAGTACTCAAGAATATGAAAATACTATCATGAATCTTGAGCTTGGTCTTGAACGAATTAATAGATTGGTTGGGCAACTACTTGTTTTAGCAAGATCTGAAAATCATTCCAATGATGTAAAAGATCAACCTGTGAGACTTGATAAAATTTTAAGGCAAGTTATTATTCATTTTGCACCGCTAGCCGAAAAAATGCAAGTCGATTTGGGAGTAACACACATGGACGAATGTACTAGAACGATGGATCCAGTTGAAGTAGAAGCTATTTTTTCTAATCTCATTGATAATGCAATAAGATATACAAATAAAAATGGAATAGTTGATATTAGTTTTACTACTAATGAAAGGCATTGTGTGTTTAAAATCAAAGACACAGGGATTGGTTTAGAACTTGAAAATAGAGAAAAAATATTTGAACGTTTTTTTCGTGTCTCAAATACAACAACTGGGAGTGGATTGGGTTTATCAATTATAAATGAAATTTGTAAAAAATATAATATAAAAATTAAAATAGAAAGAAATAAACCTAGTGGCACAGTTTTTTTGATTTATTTTTAATTTTATACTTAGAACATAATATAAATGATCTTAATGGAATAACTAATTTTATAGGCATATATCTAATTAGGTAACATTTATTTGTTAACAGTTTGATTATACTTTTTTTTATATTCATGTTTTTTTGTTGATGAAAGATGCTCATGAATCACATTTGACAGTTTGTTGGTTTGCATTTTTACATGTAACTGATTGGCAGTCTCAATCTGTTTGGGTGACATTTTTTTTACGATAATTTCTCTTCTCACTAGGGCTTGTTTATATCCGTGTGATGCAGATGAATCATAAAGTGGGGAGCCGACCTACAAAGAAACTTTTTTCCCTATACGTTTTAAAATTTGCTTAAACTACTCTATCAAACTTCTACAAGGTTCTGTAAAATATTACTCATACCTTTGAAGTAATCTCCACAGTTATATGTACTAGCTCTTCATGTATAGAAAGAGCATCACGAAATTCTTGAGGTATCATGCCATTTTGACTCTCTAATGCGAGAATCACGGAATATTTTCCTTTACCAACACGCCAAACATGCAAATCACTAATGCGTGCATCTGGGTCTACCTCGGCTATTACTTCGCGAACCTCTTCAACAACGAGATCATCCATATTTGCATCAAGAAGCACTCTTCCCGTATCACGTACTAAACCAAATGCCCATGCACTCACTAAAAAAGCACCAACAATTCCCATAACAGGATCAAGCCATGATGCACCCCATAATTTTCCTGCAAACAAAGCGATAATTGCTAACACCGAAGTTGCCGCATCTGTTAAAACGTGGATATATGCCGAACGAAGGTTTAAATCATGATGATGATCATGCTCGTGATGGTGATCATGATGATGATCTCCTAGTAGCCATGCACAAACAAGATTAACGATAAGACCAACCATGGGCCTCCACCTACAAAGGGATTTTTATTCCCATGCGTTTTAAACTTAGCTTAAATTAACTCTCAGAGCCCTTACAAATCATTTTTCCATTTCAGTCTCTCTCATTGATACCGATAACGCTTTTATCGCTTCCATATCAAATTCATCTTCAATCGGCTTTTTTGTAAAGTCATATTCACCATAAAAGTTGATATGCTGCCAGTGGACGATAGAACCATTTTTGAGAGCATTGATGATTTTGTTTTGCTGCTCGGGATCTTTCTCTTTGGCAATAAGATTTGAAAAGTAAAGATAGTTCCAGCAAATGATTGAGTTTTGAATCAGGCGAAGAGCATTGCTGGCAATATCTTGCTCTTCTTTGGTGGCATAGAAATATTCACCACTGTTTCCGAAAAAAACTGCTTTGGAAAATTTGTTTGCGCTTTCCACTTTATTGAGCTGTTTTTCAATCTGCTGCCGCAAGCTAACGTCGTCGATATAGTTGAGTAAAAACTGTGTCTTGATAATACGCCCAAATTCTCTAAGCGCCTGATAGAGTTTATGTTTACGTGAATAGGACGTTAACCGTTTGAGAAGCTGTGATGCACTGACTCGGCGTTCTTTGATCGTAATCACCAGTCGGAGTATCTGCTCCCACTGCTCTTCGATTATCTGCGTGTTGATCTGTTTGATAGGCAAAAGTGTATAGCCGTTTTCTTTATAGAGTTTTTTAGGTTCAAATGCATAGAGCTGCTGATCTTTAAAGTTTTTAATACGAGGTGCAAACTCAAATCCTAAAAGATGCGTCAATGCAAATATCACTTCACTGTATCCAAATGTATCGGTAGAGTGGATATCACTTTGTATTACATCCTGATGCATCAATCCATCTATGACATATGCAGCTTCACGTTCACTCGCATTGATTACGGTCGTATAAAATAGGCGGTGAGATTCATCCACAAAGCTGTATCTGCTCACACCTCTTCCAAGTCCAAAGTATTTGAATGAATAACCTGAATTGAGTGAATCGACACTAAGATTAAATTTTTGTCCATCGCTTGCAGTATGGTTCTTATTAGGATTAGATCGAAACAGTTTTGGTATATCAAGATTTTCAGTAAATACCAGTACGGCATCATTAGCTTCTTGCAACATATCGGATGAGAGATACCATGTACGAATATGATCGATGTCATGAACTGATATTCCTTTGGAAATTTTTGCCATCTTTGGGATACTGATGTTACATCCATATCCTATGAGTGAAGCATAGAGTGCATTAGGCTTTGGAGCACGGTGATGCAAAGTCTTAGTGTGATGTAAAAACTTTGCACTATAGATTGATAGATTATCGATTTGTCGTAATACATCGATCAGAGGAATAAATCTTTCTTTGGGCAGATATACACCTATGGTATCATCGTTCTCATCTTTTTCAACCTTTGGAGTCTGTAATACAAATGACCCATCTCCTTTTGCATGAAAAAAAGAGTTGATCCCTTTTACAATGTTGCCATTGACGCTTCGGTAAATTCCATCTAGTTCACCTTTTAGATCACCGAGTGTGCTCGTAGGAGTATGCAACAGTTTCATATGATGCTGCTTGAGATATGAATCTTTATTTCGTTCATATTCTTCACTATCAATGAGATAATCGTTAAATGCTCGAAAGCGGTAAGAGTTTTTGAGATTCAGTGATCCAGATTTGATTCCCTCTGCAATAGCGATAAAAAGAAACATCTTATAAAGAGAGATTCTAAACGGTTCATCTACACTGGTTTGAATTAGGGAGTTCTTTTCTTCCTCTGCCAAAAACTCCATAGGTAGTTTAGCAGTGACATTTGCTCCGGTTGTTTTAAAAAACTCAATCGCTTTTATTATCGATTTGTCAGATGATTTTTCATCGAACTCTAACGATTTGATGATATCTGAGACTCTGTTCTGAAGTTTGCGGGAGCGAGCTTCTAAAATAGAGTGATATCCGGTATGGTCTTCAAGCTCCTCGTGTGAGTCAAGGTATGGTTTCTTCTCCTCTTCATCAGCGATCATAGAATCGATATGTGCGCTAATGAGAGAAATTTTATCTCTAA
>JAQUHB010000046.1 GCA_028683835.1 Sulfurimonadaceae bacterium
CTATTTTTTGTATTTTTTGATATTTTCATCTCTCTAGGAACACTTTTTCTAGCCTATAATCTACGATTTAATTTTACTGTTGATGGTACTTATCTAGAACATTTTTTTCTTGTTTTTTCAATTTTACTTTTTCTAAAAATAGGCTCAATCGCATATTTTAATCTTTATGAAGTTTCGTGGAGGTTTTTTTCGCTCAGTGATTTGAAAAAGATTATCTATGCGCATCTTATCGCGTATCCCTTGATGATGGCTATTTATTATATGGTTCCAGAATATTTTGCACCATTCCCACGAAGTGTTTTAATTATAGATTTTTCCTTGTCTATACTTTTTTTAGGATTTTTTAGAATTTTAAAACGTCTTATACTTGAAAATGATTCCAATAAAGATTTACAAAAAACACTCATGATAGGTGCAAATGCATTTTCTCAGAGTATCATAAAAGAGAGAAATGATTATTTTGTTGCCTCTGTTGTTGATGATGATGAACATATCATCGGAACTTATTTTTCAAATATGAAAATAGAAACGATCAAGAACCTCTCGCACATAGTGGCTGATAAAAATATAGATTCGGTGATTATTGCAAAAGCTTTTGAGATTAATAAACTGAATGAAATATATCAAGAGTTAATAGAATGTGGCATCACGGATATTCGGATGATATCTTTGACAAACAAAGATGCTACTTTAAAAAGTTTAACGATTGAGGATCTCTTAGCTCGAAATCCAAAAGATCTTGACACAAATAAAATAGGCCAATTCATCCAAGATAAAGTGGTGCTAATCACTGGAGCGGGTGGAAGTATAGGTAGTGAGATAAGCCGTCAATGTCAGATGTTTGGGGCTAAAAAGCTTATCCTTGTGGACAATAGTGAATTTAATCTTTATACGATTGTGGAAGAACTTCAAAAAGTTGAGACAGTTCCAGTCATGCAAAGTGTTACAAATAAAGAGCGCTTAGAACAAATTTTTCAGATACATAACCCAGACATCGTCATTCATGCAGCGGCTTATAAACATGTTCCATTAGTGGAAAGTAATATCGAAGAAGCGATAATCAATAATATTTTAGGCACTAAAAATGTGATCGATATCTCCATAAAATATAAAGTACAAAAATTTGTGATGATATCTACAGATAAAGCTGTGCGACCGACAAATGTGATGGGAACAACCAAGCGCATTTGTGAACTTTATGCACAAAACGTAGTTTCTTCAGAAAACTCGAATGGTAATGGTACAGATATCGTGGCAGTACGATTTGGAAATGTTCTTGGAAGCAGTGGCAGTGTGATACCAAAATTTAGATCTCAAATAGAGCAGGGCGGTCCTATCACTGTCACACATCCTGATATTACAAGATATTTTATGCTTATTAATGAAGCGTGTGAACTTGTACTTCAAGCTGGCGCAATAGGAACAGGCGGAGAGATATTTATTCTCGATATGGGCGAACCTGTAAAAATTGTAGACCTTGCGAAAAAGATGTGTGAACTTAGCGGTAAAAATGATATAGAAATCAAGTATTCCGGCTTGCGTCCTGGAGAAAAACTCTATGAAGAACTGCTTATAGATGAAAGCGATGCAAAGACGGAGTATGAGTCTATCACTGTTGCAGCACCGACTTTGTATAGTATTGAACAACTCAATCATGATATTGAAGATTTGCTTATATGTAAGGATAAACTTCAAAAACTCAAAGCAATTGTGCCAGAGTTTGAACATAGACTTAACTAAAGCCACTATTTTTTATTGTATAATAATTTGCAATAAAAATAAAAGGAGTTAAAGTGAAAATTTTAGCGATATTGGCGATTAGTGCAGGATTACTGTTTGGTGCAGTTGATATTAACAACGCAACGAAAGATCAATTGATGAGTATCAAGGGTGTTGGTGATAAAAAGGCTGATGCAATCATAGCTTACAGAAAAGGTCATTGCTTTAAAAAAGTTGAAGATATAACAGGTGTAAAAGGTCTTGGTGATAAATTTGTTGAGAACAATAAAAAAGATCTTACTGTTGGAAAATGTAACAACAAGTAGTACTTCGTAAAAAATAAAATGTTATAATTGCGATCTTATAGCATTTTATTAAAGAGAAATTTATGATTTTAATGATCGATAATTATGATAGTTTTACATATAACATTGTCCAATACTGTTTAAAGTTGGGTGCAGATCTGAAAATCATTAGAAATGATGAACTCACGCTTGATCAGATTATAGAACTAAATCCCGCAAAGATCATTATCTCTCCTGGTCCTGCAACTCCTGATGACGCTGGTGTTACGCTCGCAGTAATCGACTACTTTAAAGATAAACTTCCTATATTTGGTATCTGTTTAGGACATCAAAGTATTGCTCAAGTTTTTGGTGCAAATGTTGTTCGTGCAAAAAATATGATGCATGGCAAGACTTCCATTATGGAACAAAGCAGTGAATGTGAACTATTTAAAAAAGTGCCACAACAATTTCGTGCGACAAGATATCATTCACTAATCGTTGAAAAAGATCAACTTCCAGAACTTATCGAACCTACGGCATACAGTATAGATGATAATGAAATTATGGCGCTTCGCATCAAAGATAAGCCGATATACGGCGTGCAGTTTCATCCAGAATCCATCATGAGTGAATTTGGCTACGAGATCATAGGCAACTTCTTAAAATTATGAATAAATTTTTCATCTTATTCCTAATTTTAGGATTAGATGCTCTTTTTTTACTGTATGAGACTTCGCAATTATCAATAAGCTATGCAGAAACTACTGTTTTATATGGTAATTTTTCTTTATTAAAATATATAGAGAACAGTTCCTTATATCTATTTGGAAAAAATGATTTCGCACTTAGAGTTCCTATGGTTATATTGCATCTTGCAAGTGCAGTTTTACTTTTTAATCTTTCAAAACATTATTTAAAGTATGATAGAGACCGGTTGTGGCTTGTAGCAGTTTTTATTCTCTTACCGGGAGTTTTAAGCTCATCTATCGTCGTCAATGACGCTGGGCTTGTCATTTTTTCACTCTTTTTATATTTCAACCTTTACAAGATCAATGATTATTTTAGATATTTGTTATTACTTCCACTTTGGTTTGTGAGTCCAAGTATGATTTTTCTTTATTTAGGACTTTTTTTTCATTCAATCAAAGAAAAGAATTATAAATTTAGCTTTTTAAATATTATGCTTTTTGTATCCTCTCTCTCTATCTTTGGATTTGACACGACAGGTCTTCCCAAAGGACATTTTTTAGATACGTTAGCTATTTGCTCCGCGATTTTTACTCCGATTGTTTTTGTCTATATATTTTATATTTTATATAGAAGATACATCACATCGCAGGAGGATATTTTATGGTATATCTCTGCGACAGCACTTGTTTTATCTTTAATACTTTCGTTTAGACAAAGACTGCATTTAGAAGATTTTGCTCCTTATATCCTTTTAGCTCTTCCTCTTGCCGCACAAACTTTTTATCATTCCTATAGAGTACGGCTAAAACAGTTTCGAGGAACATATAAATTATTTTTTGTTTTGTCGCTTTTATTTTTATTTTTGAACGCAACGGCGATTTTACTCAATAAATATTTATATCGTGTACTTGATGATCCAAAAGAGCATTTTGCATACGAGATGTATATTGCAAAAGATTTAGCACAAAAACTCAAAGAAAAGAAGCTTACATGTATAGATGCAAATGATAAAAAATTACAGACGAGATTAAACTTCTACGGAGTTGGATATTGTCCTGAAAATAAGCTTTTCCATAATATGAGTGAGAACGCACATAGTGTTACTATACGTTACAAAGATGCGAAAGTATATCAAGCATATGTTACAGAACTAAACAAATAAGAGAATAAATGGCTCCAAATATCATAAAAACAAGAGCTCAAAAAGATAATTTATGTTACAATCAAACCCAAATAATCAACTAAGGAGTTGCAATGGCTCAAAGAGCGATTCGTGAGTACGACGGTAAAGCAATTTTCTCAAAACACTGGGAAAAGTATTTCAGCGGTTTTCATTATGGATTTAAGTCTGTTCTGGTAACAAGCGGAGCTGAATTAAAAGCAAAAGCAGAGGAACATGGTTTTGAATGGTTAAAACAAGAACCTTTAGTTGCAAAACCAGATATGCTTTTTGGGAAACGTGGTAAAAATGATCTTGTTCTATTTAGAACAAATAAGCCAGGTGACGTTACTTTGGCTGATGCAGCTACTTGGATTGATACTAAAATGGCAAACACAACTACGCTGTTGACAGGTCAACACGGTCAATTGACTCATTTCATCGTTGAGCCTTTTACTCCACACTCTCAAGAACAAGAGTATTACATCTCTGCAACAACTGTTGGTGAAGATGACGTACTTTATATGTCTGCTGAGGGCGGTATGGAAGTTGAAGAGGGTTGGGATGAAAAAGTAAACGAAGTTCACATCCCGATCAACATGAGCGATGCTGATATGCAACATGCTGTTAAGGCAAATATTCCTGCAGATATTCCAGCTTCAAATAGAGAAGCATTTGCATCATTTGCAATCCAATTCTTTAAATTTTACAGAGATCAAAACTTTGCATACCTTGAAATTAATCCGATCGTTATGCTTGACAACAATGAAATGGCTATTCTTGACCTTGTTGCTCGCTTAGATGATACTGCAGGTTTTATGATGAGAGATGCTTGGGGCGAAATAGAATATCCTACTGCATTTGGTATGGAAGATCAGTCTCCTGAGGAAAAAGCTGTCGCAGAAGCAGATGCAAAATCTGGTGCATCACTGAAACTTACAATCCTTAACCCAATGGGAAGAATCTGGACTATGGTTGCCGGCGGTGGCGCTTCAGTTGTTTATGCTGATACTATTGCTGACCTTTCTGGAAATGTTTCCGACCTTGCAAACTACGGAGAATATTCTGGTGGACCAACAACAGGCGAAACAAAATTCTATGCAGATACACTTTTTGATTTGATGACTCGTCATAAAGATCCAAAAGGACTTGATAAGATATTAATCATTGGTGGTGCAATTGCGAACTTTACTGATGTTGCAAAAACATTTACGGGTATTATCCAGTCGTTTGAAGAGTATGCAGAAAAATTAAAAGCTCACAATACACGTATTTATGTACGCCGTGGCGGACCAAACTATGAAAAAGGTCTCAAAGATATTCAAGCAGCTGCAGATCGTTTAGGATTATATATAGAAGTTTACGGACCAGAAACTCACGTTACTGACATCGTTCGTATGGCTTTAGAGAAGTAAGGAGATATTAATGGGTGCATTATTTACTAAAGATACACAAGCAATTTTTTGGAATAACAACACAAGCGCGATTCAACGTATGCTTGATTATGATTACACTATTTCTCGTGCAAAACCATCAGTTGCAGCTATCGTAGCTCCAACTTCAAATAATAAATTTGAGAAATTTTTCTATGGTCCAGATGAGATCATGGTTCCGGTATATCGTACGACTGGCGAAGCTGCAAAAGCTTTCCCAAAATCGGATGTTTTATTAAACTTCGCATCTTTTAGAACAGCGTATGATGTAACTATGGAAGCTATCGCGATCAAAGGACAGTTCAAAACTGTTATGGTTACGGCTGAAGGTATCCCTGAGAGACTTGCAAGAAAGATGAACCAATCAGCTCGTGATGCTGGTGTTACAGTAATAGGGCCTGCAACTGTTGGCGGAATCGCTCCGGGTGCGTTTAAAATTGCAAACGTTGGTGGAACTATTGAAAACATCGTAAACTCTAAACTTCACCGCGCGGGTTCATGTGGACTTGTGACTCGTTCAGGTGGTTTGTTTAACGAACTTTCTAACATTATCGCGATCAATGCAGATGGTATCTCTGAAGGTGTTGCTATCGGTGGTGACCGTTTTGTTGGTTCAGTATTTATTGACAACCTTTTAAGAATGGAAAATAATCCAGAAGTAAAATATATGATTCTTCTTGGTGAAGTTGGTGGTACTGAAGAGTACAAAGTGATCGAAGCTGTTAAAAATGGCCAGATCAAAAAACCGATTATTGCATGGTGTATCGGAACGATTGCTAAACACTTTAGTTCAGGTGTACAGTTTGGTCACGCTGGAGCAAGCGCAAACGCTGATGCTGAAACTGCAGCTGCTAAAAATCAAGCAATGGCTGAAGCTGGTATATTTGTTCCAGAGAGCTTCAATGATCTTCCAAATAAAATCAAAGAAGTATATGAGAAATTAAAAGCTGAAGGTATTGTTACAGATATTGCTGAGCCGGCACTTAAAACTGTTCCTACGGTTCGTCGTGCAAAAGAGTTTATCTGTACGATCTCTGATGATCGTGGTGATGAAGCAACATACGCTGGATATCCGATCTCTTCTGTAGCGACTCCAGAAACAGGTTTTGGAATCGGTGATGTTATTTCACTTCTATGGTTCAAAAAACGTTATCCAAAATGGGCAACTGAGTATATTGAAACTGTTCTAAAAACTGTTGCTGATCATGGTCCAGCGGTTTCTGGTGCACACAATGCAAAAGTTACAGCTCGTGCTGGTAAAGATGTTATCTCTTCACTTGTAACTGGTTTACTGACAATCGGTCCACGTTTTGGCGGAGCTATTGATGATGCAGCGCGTTACTTCAAATATGCGAATGACAACGGTATGAGCCCAACTGAGTTTATCGATTATATGAAAAGAGAAGGTAAAACGATTTCTGGTATTGGTCACCGTATCAAATCAGTTCGTAATCCGGATCTTCGTGTAAGCGGACTCAAAAAATTTGCAGCTGAGAATTTTCCGGCGACTCCACTTCTTGATTATGCACTTGAAGTAGAAAAATTGACTACAAGTAAAAAAGACAACCTTATCCTAAACGTTGATGGTACTATCGGTATCTTAATGGTTGATATGTGGCGTGCTCTTGGATATTCTGAAGCAGATATTGATGGTTTTATCGACGCTGGTGCATTAAACGCATTCTTCGTTGTTGGTCGCTCTATTGGTTTCATCGGTCATATTTTAGATGAAAAACGTCTTGGTATGCCAATGTATCGTCATCCAACAGATGATATTTTATATAATGTTGAACTAGCAGAACAATTGTAACTCCTAGTATCTAAATGCTTACATGTAGATTCCTTACATGTAAGCCTGTTTATGCCTATTCGCTTTTTATAATATCTTTTTTTCTAATCTACTTTGCATTACTTTTGCGTTACAATATAGCTCGTTATAATTTTATAATAAAAGATGCACAATGAAAAAATCAGCTTTCACTCTATTGGAACTTATATTTGTTATTGTAGTTATTGGTATTCTTTCGGCAGTATTTATTCCAAGATTTGGTCAAAATAAACTTTCTCAAGCAGCCAATCAACTCATTTCAAATATCAGATATACTCAGCATCTTGCTTTGATAGATGATACCTACGATGAAAATAATGCGACTTGGTATAAAAATAGATGGTCAATAAATTTATGTCAAGCGAAATACAAAATAATGAGTGATACACGTACCGCTTTAGATCCTTTAACAAAAGAACCTATGGATGGTAACTTTACAAAACAGTATAATCTTTTAACAAAATATGGTGTTAATATTCAATCTCCAGCTAGTAATGGTCTTTGTAATATTACGTTTGATCATTTGGGTAGACCTTATAGTTTTGCTTCTACACCAGTTTATCCAACACCTTCCCCAACTGATGGTTTGATACATGCACCATATGATATTAATATAACAAATGGAGCTGACTCATTAATAATAAGAGTGGAAGCAGAAACCGGATATGTACATTTAAAATAATATGGATAAAATGAAAAAATCAGCTTTTACATTATTAGAACTCATATTTGTAATAGTTGTGATTGGTATTTTGTCCGCCGTTTTTATTCCAAAATTTAGCTCAAATAAACTTACCCAAGCAGCGAATCAAGTAATATCTCATATTAGATACACTCAGCATTTAGCTATGATGGATGATAAATTTAATCCTGCTGATTCTACATGGTATAAAAGTAGATGGCAACTTTTATTTGGTCAATCTAATGCCGGAGCATTGAATACTGGAGGCTATTATGCATACAGTATATTTTCTGATGCTGGCACAAAGTCAGGCAACCCTGACCCAAACGAGATTGCAAAAAATCCACTGAATAGCTCTAAAGTTTTAAGTGGCGGTTTTAGTAATACCTTAGACTGGGAAAATACTAAGGCAACCGAAGAGATGAATATTGGTTATAAATATGGAATAGATGATGTTACTCAAAGTGGTTGTTCGGCAAAAAGGATATCTTTTGATCATCTAGGACGACCATTAAAAGGCAACAGTTCAAGTTGGACAAGCAGTATTTCTGGCGTTCTAACTACAAAATGTATAATAACATTACATAAAGGAACTGATTCTATAGGAATTGTTATTGAACCAGAAACAGGATATGTACACTTATTATAAGCAAACCGAATGAAAAAGCGGGGGAATTTATTACGAATTCCCACAAAAATCTCATAAATTCCAAATTTCTTTAAAATTCCCCCAAAAACCTCTTGACATCCATTCCTGATTTGTCTATAATTCCCGTCCACAAACGAAGAGACCTAAAGTTT
>JAQUHB010000047.1 GCA_028683835.1 Sulfurimonadaceae bacterium
CTGGTTTTGTATAATAAATAGCAAATGTTCCGAGAACTTTGCCAAAAGATGACACGATAGGTTCTGCCCAACAAGCTCTCAAATCAGCTTTTTGTGCCAACTCTTTGTAATGTTTCCAATACTCATGAGTCATAATATCTTCGACAACAACACGCTCTTTGAGATAGGCAGCTGTACCGCATGAACCCACGCCAAGACCTATTTCAATACCATTAATTGCTTCGTTATAAAATTCAGGAAGATTTAAAGCTGCTCCAGAAAGTAGATGTTTTCCCTCTTCGTCCAACAAAAGTATACTGCATTTAGATGTGGGCTCTTCAGCCTCAATTACTTGCACAATGGTATTTAATATCTCAGGTAAAGGGAACCCTTTTGCTACCATCTCAAGCATAGCATCATGAGCACGATTGCGTTGTTCACTTTTCCAATGCGCGGTCATATCGCTGAAATTTACCAGTCGTAATTCACCAATCCACGCAATACGAATAACAATATGACGCTGCGAGCCATCCTTACATGTAAGATTTCCTTCTATCTCGGGAGGAGTCGTACCATTTTCATAAGCCGATATTACTGCGTTATACCACGGTAAAATAACATTTTTTCTATAATCCTCATCAGGATAAACTTTACTATAATATGTATCAATATCAGGAATATCTTCGAGCGTATATCCAAATAGTTCTGTAAATTGATGATTAATATACTCTATTTTCCCATTGAGGTTTGACCAGCCTATTGCGATGGGTGAAAAATTTAAAATATCTTCTAATTGAATACGCTGTTTTGTACTTTTATGTAAGTCCTGTTCGAGCATATTTTGGCGTAATGTTACCAATCCATTTGTAGCTAACATCTGTGCCATTCCCACCATACACTCCATAAGTGATTCCATCTGCTGGCTGGAGACAATGGAAACGCTCAAGATTGCATCCATGTATGCTTCTTTGTCATAACCATATTTGTCAGCTTGCTCTTGAAATGCAGTAATATCTGGCGATGAGTTAAGAACTTGTCCTAAAAACAAAGTTGCCAATCTGTGCCCTTCTATAACGATGGGAGTTGCATACTCAAGCAAACCATTTTTGCATAAATTATGAGAAACTTTATTTGTATGCAGTTTATGGATAAGCTCAAGATTACTCTCTAGGCAATTTTTATGGCTTTGTGGATTTACATGATGAAACGAAGTACAAGCTTTATTCCAGCCAGATCGAGAGATTATCTCTCCATTCTCGTCTATTAGAGCATTTGGGACTCCAGTCCCTTTAAAAAAACTCTCCAAAATTTTTGAAAATGCAAGGATATCAACTAAATCACTAAATGTATAATTTGTAACTTCTAATTCACTACTAGATTCCAATAAAATATTTCCCCTGTTCTTAAAAAAAGTTATTATATATTGTTATGTTAACATTTTTTCGATTTTTGGTGCTTAAAATTATTTCACACTTCTAAGCTTTTAAAGAAACTATTATAAAACTGTTTCGCAGTTCTTCCGCTTCTGCTGGCACGCACTTGAGCAAAACGAAGAGCCTCTGTATGTAAGAGTTCTCTGTCTCCTTTATACTCTTTAAAGTAACTGTCAACGACTGTTAAATATTCTGCTTGTGAACCGCTATAAAAAGAGAGCCACAGACCAAATCTGTCGCTGAGCGATATCTTTTCTTCGACACTGTCTGAGTAATGAAGCTCACCATTTTCTACTTTTGTACCTTCATTGTCACTGCGATATTCTGTGATGAGATGACGTCTGTTGGAAGTAGCGTATATCTTGACATTGTTCGGTGGTGTTTCTATGGAACCCTCAAGGATGCGCTTGAGTCCCTTATACCCTTTTTCCCCTTCCTCAAAAGAGAGATCATCACAAAAGATGATAAATTTGTAGGGCAAATGACGGATCATATCTGAGATCTCTATAAGATCATCAAGATCGTCTCTGTCTATCTCTATGATACGAAGATTTTGCTTTTGATAGGCATTTAAAAGCGCTTTTATCAGTGAAGATTTTCCAGTCCCTCTTGCACCCCAAAGTAAGACATTGTTAGAGGGAAGATCATTCAAAAAACGCTCAGTATTTATCATGAGTTCATTTTTTTGTCTATCGATGCCTATTAAGTGATCAAAAGTGATCTCATCTATGTGGATAACGGGTTTGAGATACTCTTTCTTAGCTCTCCAAATAGCGCCGAAACAATTTTTCCAATCAATATTTTGTTGCATGTTTAACCTTTGATTTATTTTTCTATACGAGAAAGCATAGAGTGTACCGCTGTTCCTATAATAAGCAGTGTCACACCAAGTACAAGATAAAAAGCATTTATCAATTTACTGTAATCATCAAGTACGATTTTAAATACCGCCATTAAAGACTCTATAGAGAGTGCGACAATGATTGAGGTCAAAAACTTCGTCAGTGTCTTCGTTTCCAATTCATTGCCATAATTGAATTTTTTAAAAAGCACGTCATTTTCAATGATCGTCTTTGCGAGATCATAAATGGCCAAACCAATAGTAATGGAAATGATAGAAGTAAAAATTTCATGCATTACATCTTCTGAGTCCGTATAAAATATGAGCATATGTAGAAAAATATAACCTCCATAGAGAATCAAAAAAATAGATACGATTCCAAGCAATATCCCTCCACCGGCCATTATAAGAGTATTTATTTTTGCAAAAGCACTGTTATGCTCTATAATGCGAAGTTCTTCTAAAAGTTTTAGCATATCAAAATCGACAACGATAAAACCGCTTGCATCATTTTTTACAGCTGTCAAGGTCGGAAGTCCTGTAATATGATGCAAATAAGGATTAGAAATATATATGGGTTCTTCTTCAAAATTCACCATTTTAAAGTAAAAAGATTTATCTGCGCCTAGGCGCTCTTCATCAATATATTTTCTGCCAATAGTCGGCGTAGACTGTATATAATCCAATCCTACATGATAAATTATTTCTGCTGCCTTTTCAGATTCAAAAAAACGACGAAGATCTCTTGTTTGAGAAGAGAGAGCACGAAAACTTTCCATACTTCCACGAAGATAAAACTGAACACTATTTTTATTATCTGTATAAATACTAATAATCCGTTTCATAAAAATCTCCTTCCAAAGTATACTTTTAGCCTAATTTATAGCACTCATACCATTAAGAGCTACAAATGTAAATTAACTAATCATAAGCTTTAAAATTAGACTTTTCTTTTCATATTAAATAAAAAAACTGCCAAGAATGCAAGTAGACATCCTATGACGGTTGAGAGTGCTATATTTTCACCATATACGACCCAGCTTGAAAATGTTGCTCCAACGGGGACAATAAACATAAACACACCTGTTCTATGTGCTCCTACTTTAGATGCTGAGAGGAAAAAGAGTGCTGTACTAAATGTCCCTGGAAGCACGCCAATAAAGATGATAGTTGCCCAAAACGTACTGTCATACGCACTAAAATCAAATGGATGATGAGGCAGTGCAAAGATCATATTTGTAAATCCGGCGATGGCAAAGACAACGAGAGTGTAAAACATAGGATTTGCTCTTGGTGCTGCTTTTTGTGAAAGGATTGTGACCACAGCCCAGACAACGGCACACTCTAAAAAATATGAACTCTCAATATTTAAAAATCCAAGTCCCTCATATGGAACTCGTAGTAAAATAAGTGCGCCAAAGATCCCAATAGAGAGTGCTATAACTTGCATTCTTGAGATTTTTGTTCCCAAAAGAGTTATAGACATCAGATAAGTAAAAATAGGAGCAAGTGCTGTAACCATCGTTCCCCCATAACCAGCTTGTCCATGCGAGAGTCCTGCAAAAAAAAGGTAGTTAAACAGCGAGGTTAAAAGCCCAGCTAATAGCATATATAAAAATCCGATTTTATCTGTTTTAAGGGGCGTTTTAAGATACCAGATCACAGGAAGCAATGCAATAAAAGAGATACCATATCTCCAAAATGCAGCGACTTGTGCATTGGAATGTTGCGCCGCTACTTTTCCGGCTGTCCATGCAACGCCCCAAAGCAACATGGCGATGATCATTAAGACAAAATACTTTGTCGTATTTTTAGTATCGTTCATGTGCTGATGAACTTACAATGTCTCGAGATTGAAAAAAATATCAGATTCACTCAGCCATTTTTCTCTCCATCTCATAAACTGAGATACTGGCATTGGACGTGCGATAGCGTAACCTTGAGCCAAGTCACATCCAAGTTTTAAAAGATATTTGCCCTGTTCAATAGTTTCTACACCCTCGGCAATTACGCCTCTTTTAAATGCTCCCGCGAGTCCAATAATCCCCTCTAAAATCGCCAAATCATCTGAGTCTTCAAGCATATCTCGAACAAAACTTTGATCGATTTTTAAAGTTGCAACCGGAATGCGTTTGAGATAACTAAGTGAAGAGTACCCTGTTCCAAAATCATCAAGAGAAAAATGTATTCCCATCGCCCGACATTCATTAACAATATGTGCCGCCCCAGCCACATTTTCAAGTGCACTTGTTTCCAAAATCTCGATCTCAAGCAAAGAAGCGATATCCACAGGATATACTGACAATATCAGTTTCAATCTCTCTAAAAAATCGCCTTGTAAAAGTTGTAGTGCACCAATATTGACACTTACATGTAAGACAAAATCAATCTTTTTCCATTCATTAATCTGCTTTAAAGCGGCATTTATTACCCATTCACCTATATCAACTGAGAGTTTATGTTCTTCTATTAACGGAAGGAAATCGAGTGGAGGAATAAGACCATTTTCTGGATGATTCCAGCGAATGAGTGCTTCTGCACCTACAATTTCACCTGTTTTCATATTGACTTTAGGTTGATAATAAAGTTCAAACTCATTATCACTGAGTGCTTGATGAATGCGTTCAAGGTTTTCGTGTTGCACTCGTATATCTTTATCATGTTCTGAATCAAAAATATGATACTTATTTTTACCGGATTGTTTTGCCAGATACATTGCCTGATCTGCTTGACGTATAAGTTGATCACCATCCACATTTTGATTTTCTTGAGGATAAAATGAAATACCTATACTCGCCGTGACCTTTATGATTTTCTCATCTATGACAACAGGCCGACTTGCAGTATCCAAAAGACGTTGCACAATAGGTATAGCAATCGAAGGATCGGACATATCAGCAATTATAGCGACAAACTCGTCGCCACCAAGTCGTGAAAGAGTATCACCCTCTCGTAGGGCTTTTTTCATTTGCGCTGAGATCTCCACAAGTAATTGATCTCCTATTCCATGGCCATACCTATCATTGACCTCTTTAAAACCATCAAGATCAAGATAGACAACCGCTACATATCCCCCTTTTCTATTGACATGGAGCATTGCCTGACGAAGACGGTCTGATTTTAGTACACGATTTGGAAGTCCTGTCAAAGGATCATAATGAGCGATGTATTCAAGCTCTTTTTCATGCTTTTTCATATCTGTGATATCTTTTACACTCATGAGCAATCTTTTTTGATCCGGCATCATTGAAACAGACATACTAATGATCAATCGCTTATCATCTTTGACAAGACACGTTTTCTCGAAAGATTCTAGATACCCTTTCTTTGAAAGATCTACCAGTGCTTCTTTGGCACGTTCTAAATCTTCTGGCGCCGTAAGAGAGAGACATGATTTTGTAAAAAGTTCTTCTCTTGTAAAGCCCGTCATTTTTAAATATGAATCATTAACTTCTAAAAAATTTGATTCCAGATCAAGAACAGCTATACCGTCTCTTGAAATATTAAAGATAGTCTCTAACTCATTTTTTTGATGTGTTAGTGTTGCTTCTATCTCTTTTTGTTCGGTAATATTATAAAACCAGCCTAAAATACAATTTTCTTCTTCAAATTCTATAGGCATATAAGAAGATAAAGCCCATACAGTAGTATCATTGACATTTAGTTTTACAAGTTTGTTGTAGATCTTTTGTTTATTTTTTACCTGATCTACGATCTCATCATATTCTGATTGATTGACATAATAGTTTTTTGGATTTTTACCAAGTACCTCTGAGACATCAGATTGTATGAGTCTTGCATATGCTTTATTGGCAAATATAACATTGCTTCCATTTAAATTGACAACTCTTCCGGCGAGAGGACTCATCTCTAAAAGCGTTCGTAATGTTTTCTTGTTTTTTCTTAAAGCTATCTGATCAGCAATATTCTTGATAATGGATATAAAATATTTGATATTTCCATTTTCATCGCGAATGGCAGTCGCCGTCAAATTTGCCCAAAGAGGAGTGCCATTTTTATGAATATATCGTTTTTCGATACTAAAAGTATCACTTTTTCCAGAATATAATAAAGCGGCATGAGCGAGATCATACTCTAGATCATCTATAAATGTAATCTCTTGAAAAGTTTTCGCAAGCAACTCCTCTTTCGTGTAACCAAGAAAATCACATAAATGTTGATTAACGCGAATCCAGCGTCCATCTGTGCTGACATGAGCTATAGAAACTCCCGCTTTCTCAAACGTAGTTTCAAACATCTCTAAACTATTATTTATCTCTAATTCCAAAAAAACTCCGATACATCTTCTCTCTATTTGGATATTATAATATTTTTTAGTTTCAAAAACTATTTTGTAATTTTTTTAGAGTAGAATAGCTCTATACACTTACATGTAAGGAGCTATAAATGAAACATCAAAAAGTAACTATAGATGGGAATGAAGCTGTTGCACGTGTTGCACATAAGATAAATGAGGTTATAGCTATCTACCCTATTACACCCTCTTCTCCTATGGCAGAACTGAGTGACGTACTGAGCATGAAGGGTGAAAAAAATATCTTTGGTACAGTACCTGAAATCATGGAGATGCAAAGTGAAGGTGGCGCAAGCGGAACGGTGCATGGTTCTCTTCAAACCGGAGCACTGACTACGACATTTACCTCTTCTCAAGGTTTACTCTTGATGATTCCAAACATGTATAAAATAGCCGGAGAACTCACTCCTACCGTCTTTCATGTAGCCGCACGCTCACTCGCAGCGCAAGCGCTCTCCATCTTTGGAGACCATACAGATGTCATGGGCGTACGTCAGACAGGTTTTGCCCTCTACTCTTCAAACTCCGTTCAAGAAGCACATGACGCGGCTCTTATCGCTCAAGCGGCATCTTTAAAATCACGCATCCCTTTTTTGCATTTCTTTGACGGATTTCGAACATCGCATGAAGTAAGCAAGATAGAGCTTCTTGATGAGGAAGTTCTAAAAGCAATGATCGATGAAAAACTTGTTTTTGCGCATCGCGCACGTGCTCTTTCTCCTGAAAACCCTTTCATAAGAGGAACTTCCCAAAATCCGGATGTCTATTTTCAAGGCAGAGAGAGTGTCAACAACTATTATACTGCCCTTCCTGAGGTACTCCAAGAAAGCATGGATCAGTTTGCCGCGCTCACTGGCAGAAGTTATCATCTTTTTGACTATGTTGGCGCAGTTGATGCTACTCGTGTTATCATCCTTATGGGTTCAGCAGCGCAGACAGTAGATGAGAGTGTGGAGTATTTTGTCTCAAAAGGTGAGAAAGTGGGAATGATAAAGGTGAGACTTTATCGACCATTTTCAATGAAACACTTTATCTCAGCTCTTCCTAAAACTGTAAAAAGCATTGCCGTTTTGGATCGTACAAAAGAGATCGGAGCAATGGGAGAACCACTTTATCTTGACGTACTTACAGCTCTAAGTGAGATGCAACAAAACGGTGAACTTCCTTTTGCGTTGCCTCATGTTATCGGCGGGCGCTATGGACTCTCATCCAAAGAGTTCACTCCATCTATGGTGAAAGCCGTCTTTGATGAGCTTTTAAAACCAGAGCCGAAAAATCACTTTACCATCGGAATCTATGATGACAAAAGTCATACTTCACTTGAATGGGATAAAAGCTTTTCTATATTAGATGAAAAAATATTTCAAGGAGTATTTTTCGGACTTGGAAGTGATGGAACTGTGGGGGCGAACAAGAACTCCATCAAGATCATCGGTGAAGAGACCGACAACTTTGCTCAGGGCTACTTTGTCTATGACTCTAATAAATCAGGCTCAATGACTACTTCACATCTGCGTTTTGGTTCTCGCGAAATAAAATCAAGCTACTTAATAGAACAAGGTGATTTTGTTGCTTGTCATCAAAGCGTGTTTTTAGAAAAATTTGACATCTTACGATATGCACAAAATGGAGCGATTTTCTTACTCAACTCCCCATTTTCAAAAGAGATCGTCTTTGCAAAACTTCCAAGAACAGTACAACAAGAGATTATCGATAAAAAACTCAGATTTTATGTCATCGATGCCGCGAAAGTAGCAAATGCAAGTGGCATGGGACGCCGAATCAATACGGTGATGCAAACCTGTTTCTTTGCTATCTCTGGGATTCTCCCAAGAGAGGAAGCCATAGCCAAGATCAAAGGAAGCATCCAAAAAAGTTACGGCAAAAAAGGGCAAAAAATCGTAGATATGAATAAT
>JAQUHB010000048.1 GCA_028683835.1 Sulfurimonadaceae bacterium
TTTACGTCCTATAATCCGCATTGATCTTCACATACTCATATCCAAGATCACAGCCGTACGCTGTAAAACTTCCATCGTCAATTCCAAGATCACAGCTGATTGTGAAATTTGGTAGCTTCATGATCGCTGCAGCATCGATTTCCATCGCTTTGTCAAAATAGATCTCACCTCTGTTATAAACACACAAATCATTGAAAGATATTTTTAGCGTTGATTCTTTACATGTAACGCCGCTCGCTCCAACCGTAGAAGCGATACGTCCCCAGTTTGGATCTTCGCCGTAAAGTGCAGTTTTTACTAAAAGAGAATCAGAAAGTGCTTTTGCGACTGTTTCAGCTTCCTCATCATTTTTTGCGCCCGTTATATTATACGTAACAACTTTTGTAGCACCTTCACCATCACGCACCATCTCTAGTGCAAGAAACTTCATCACTTCAAATAGAGCACTTTTAAAGGCATCCTTATGATATACACCACTTTTTTTATTTGCAAAAAGCATGATAGTGTCATTTGTAGACGTATCACCATCAACGCTAATGGCATTAAAAGTTGTTTTGACTGTTTTATCAAGGAACTTTTGCATCTTGTTTTGAGGAATATCTGCATCTGTTGTGATAAAACAAAGCATCGTTGCCATCGCAGGATTAATCATCCCAGCACCTTTTGCCATTGCGCCTATATGAAATTTACTTCCATCTTCTAAGAGAACTTCAAAAGCTATAGTTTTTGAAAAACTATCCGTTGTCATGATCGCTTTGCTTGCGTTTTGCGGTTCTCTTTTTGTGAGGTCAAACTTTTTTGCACCTGCGATGATCTTCTCTTTTGGAATCCTTACACCAATGACACCAGTTGAACTCATCACTGGATTTACAAGTCCATCGATCTCTAAAGCTCCTAAAATCTCATCAATATCAGAGATCCCTTTTGGACCTGTCATCGCATTTGCATTTTTTGAATTGATCATCACAAAGTTTGTTTGGAAATCACCTTTATTTTTAAAATGACGAATCGGAGCGGCTGTCATCTTATTTGTAGTAAAAGTTGAAGCAATATCACAAACTGTATCGCTATAGATAAATGCCATATCTAGGGCATCGTTGGCTTTTAAACCAGCACTTATTCCATCAGCAAAAAATCCATCGGCTGCGCAAACACCGGTATCAATTTTATTTAAAGTATACATTATTATTTTCCTATATTGTTTTGCAGAGTATTATATAATAAAACGTGTGGAGAAATTGTTACAGAAGTAGTAAAACTCTCGAAAAGAGTTTTACAAAAGATCGGGGATTAAAATCCCTAATACTTACGAGTTTTTCTTTAGTGTGCGAAGCTCTTTTGCAGAAATTTTAATTTTTTTCGTTGTTCCATCTTCCAATGTAACACGAACAACTCTCAAGTTTGGTAAAAAACGACGTTTAGTTCTGTTTTTTGCATGAGAAACATTATTTCCACTCATTGGGCCTTTGCCACTGATAGCACATCTTCTTGCCATATCTAGGCTCCCTTGTACAAAAATTTAAGTTGCGAATTATAGCCAACCAAAACAAAACTACAACTTAAGAGGATATTTTATTGCTTTTAATTATCTATTAACCTGCAAAGAGATAAAATCGTTTGTAATAACATAGATTGGAACAATAATGGTTACACCTGAAGATATCAAAGAATACGTCAAAAAAATTCCGCCTACTCCTGCTATTTTAAATCAAACTATCTTGTATGTAAATGCAGGTGATCTTAGTAAAGCCGCAAAAACAGCAGAAGAGGATTTGGCTCTCAAGGCATATCTCAAAACTCTTGTCAACCGACCTATATATGGTTTTAGAAATGAGATCACTGAACTACCACAGATCTTTAGTATTTTAGGTGCCAATGCGGCTAAACAGTCTCTATACAATTATTTACTCACTCTTCTGTCACCGAAGAAATGGGTTTTATTTAAAATGAATCAGCACCTTTTTTGTGATTTGCAAGCTGATTTGAGTAGAAACTGGCATAACATTCTTGTTCATCTTGGTGTTGATGATAAAGATATAGAAAGTGCAATAACACTCTTGCCCTCAAGCATCATCATCTGTGAAGCACTTTTTAAAGACAATATAGAAAATGTACAACTGCTCCGAAGTGCGAAAAATCTCGATTATAACACTATTCTCAAGCGGCTCACAAAGCTTGATCTTTTTGACATATCAAAATATATCTCTAAAGTCTGGCAAATGCCAGAATCTGTTGGGACTATTCTTTTAGCTTCATCCGGTATCAAACCCTCAGCAGATGAAGATCTCAATAAACTAGCAAAGTGGATGCACCTTTTACTCTTTTATCAGCTTTCAAAACCTCAGTTTATCGAGGCAGGACTCAACGATTTTGTAGAATTCAACACTGACTATGTGATGGATATTTATGAAGATTTTATGAAATTAATGGAAGTACAATCATGAGAGCTATAGTAAAAGATGGAATTGGAATTTTTTATCCACAAGGATTTTTGGATGGAAATAATGCACCTTCTTATCTTACAATAGAGGATATAAACGCGACAGAACATCTCAAAGTTGATATGCTTTTAGTCTCACTTAAAAAAGTGATTTTCTTCAATCTAAATGGTTTAGATGTTTTTGTAAAATTGCTACTTCGAATGCGTACAAAAAACCATATCGCTATAGGTATTTGTGATTATGACCAAAAAAAATATGAAGCGATTATGACTTATTATAAAGATAGTCTCTCTTTTTCACTCTTTAAAACCGCAAAGATTGCAGAGCTTTTTTCATCTTCATATACCGTAAAAGATAAAACCGTTCTTTTATATAGTTCTGATCCTTCACAACGTTCGGCATTAGCAATCGAACTTTATGATCATGGCCATAACCCAGTCATCGCTCAAACAAAAGAGGAGTTTGATGAAAAATCCATGCATGAAGACACCTATTATGTCGTCATAGAAAATACAAGACTTGGCCTTATGGGACAAAAAGTTGCCACTCGCGTCACTGGTAATGCCATTATTTATACAGTTTCAGGCTTTTTAGATGCAGAGATTGGTAATACTTTCAATATCGCATATCATACGAATTCTCTCAATGTAGGTTTTAGACTTTTTATATTTGATGCATATAAAGTGATCTCCATGAATGTTCATGCAGTAAACTTTTTAGCCAAACTTTCTTCTTCTGCTGCAGAATATAATGCGACAATCTGTTTTGTAGGTATGACTTTTGAAAAAACACCTATTACTTTCAAAAATGAGCTTGAAGATTCTGGTTTAATGTTTTTTGAAAATATGGATGATATCTTAAAAGACAAAGACCTCCTTGAAGAACTCGGTGGAAGTAGTGTAGCTGTTGTTAAAAACAAGCGTTCACTTACCAAAACAATAGTTCAAGAACTTTCAGAATTTATTGATGCTACTGTTTCCACAATAGAGATGATGACAAATGCAAAAGCTGTTAAGAAATCAGCAACCATGCAAACATTAGTTATTGAAAATATAGAAGATAAGATGGCAAGTTCTATTGGTTTTTATGGTGATATAGATGGCATGATTATTCTTATATTTCCAAAAGAGGTTGCTAAAAAAAGTTGTGCTTTACTTATCGGGGAAGAAACAGATGATATCAATCAGATTTTAGATGCCCTTGCAGAATTTGTCAACATCATCGGTGGACGTACAAAAACTTTGCTCTCAGAAAAAAAGATCAGTGTCGATATCACACTTCCACGTACTTATGCAACGGCTCAAAGCCTCTTGGACGTTGCATCGTCCAAAAAAGGTGTACAAGTAGACATGAGTTTTAATGATGATAACTTTACATTTTTTCTTACAAGATAGTTATCAAAACTCTTCTAAGCTTTTACTGTAGAGAGTTTTGATAAAATTTCGAAAAAATATAAAGGGCGATTTATGCTTGTAGCTCCTAGCGTACTCTCAGCTGATTTTGGTAATCTTACACATGATGTAAAAGCAATATGTGAAGCCGGATGTGACTTAGTTCATGTCGATGTGATGGATGGACACTTTGTTCCAAACCTTACAATCGGGCCTGTTGTAGTTTCTGCTATCGCAAAAGCAGCTACAAAGCCTCTAGATATCCATCTCATGGTACAAAACAATACTTTCTTTGTTGAACTTTTTGCACCTCTAAACCCTGAATATATCTCTTTTCATATAGAAGAGGAAAAAAATCCTCACAGACTTATCCAAAAGATTAGATCACTCGGTATCAAGCCTGCCATAGTTTTAAACCCACATACACCTCCAGAAGCTATCGAATATCTTATAGAAGATCTTGATATGGTATTGGTCATGAGTGTTAATCCTGGATTTGGAGGACAGAGTTTTATTCCTAACGTTGTCAAAAAAATCAAACGTTTAAAAGAGCTTAGAGATGCCATTAATCCAAACTGTCTCATCGAGATTGATGGTGGCGTAACAGATAAAAATATTGAGATGCTTCGAGATGCTGGAGTCGATGTTTGTGTGGCAGGAAGCTATGTTTTTAAACATGACTCACTCAAAGACGCGATAGATAGCCTTCATATATGAGAACAAAGATCTGCGGTATCACATCCTACGAAGATGCAATGGCAGCTATTGACGCCGGAGCAGATGCTTTAGGATTTGTCTTCTATAAAGATTCTCCTAGATATATCAACGAAGATGATGCAAAAGAGATTATCAACAAACTTCCTCCATTTGTTGAAAAAGTCGCGCTTTTTGTGAATGAAGATGCTGCTAGAATCGATGAAATATGCTCACATGTAAAGGCGACTTTGGCACAAATCCATTTTGATGCACCCAGAGAGCTTTACGATTCTCTTAAAATACCACATATTAAAGTAGTACGAGCACAGACAAAAGAGGATGTTTTAAAGTTTTCTGATGAATACAGACTCATCGATGCTTATTGCGAAAGCTACGGTGGAGCAGGAAAACGTATCAATATTGAGTGGTTTGACAATATTGATTGCTCGAAGATTATTTTAGCCGGAGGACTTGAACCAAAGAATGTAGCTGATCTCAAAAAGTATGGCTTTTATGGTGTAGATGTCAGTAGTGGAGTGGAAAAAAGTAAAGGGATCAAAGATCACCAAAAAATAAGAGAGTTTATAAAAAATGCTTGGTAATTTCATACTTGATAAAAAAAGTTTATCCAAGCTATCGACTTGTGGTCTCTCATATGAAATTATAAAATCTCAACTTAAAAATGAAGATATAGAGTTTACACTTGAAATGTGGCGTGCGCAGGGACTTGATATCATCCGATACAATGCGCTTTATTACTATGCTACAAAGTTTTTGCCAATTAAAGACACCATCTTTTCTATAGTAGATGTAGAAACCAATGGCTCTAAAACTGATAAACACCAGATTATAGAGATTGGTGCGGTAAAAATCTTAAATGGTCAAATTATCGATACATTTGAGAGTCTAGTGCATTGTGAAGAGATCAATCGACATATTACAGAGATAACAGGTATCTCGGTTGAAGATACAAAAAATGCGCCCTCATTAAAACATGTCATGCAAGATTTCAAAATATTTTTAGGTGATAGTGTTTTTGTAGCTCATGATGTCAAGTTTGATTTCAAATTTGTTTCTTCTATGATGGAAAAAACAGGATTAAGCCCTATTTTGAATCGTCATCTATGTAGTATCAATCTAGCTGAGAGGACTATAGAGTCTTATAGATATGGACTTTCATATTTAAATGATCTTTTAGACCTCCATAAAGACGCAACGCATCATAGAGCACTTTCAGATGCAATAACAACTGCAAAACTTTTTACAAAGTCTTTGGATTTAGTTGGTGAAAATATAAAAACTGCAGAAGAACTGATAAATTTTTCTAAAAATGAAAGAAGATTGAAAAGACCAAAGTTTGATCCTCTCTTAAAAGTGGATGAAGAGGAATAAACTTACTCCGAAAACTCACCTACACCTACAAGTTTAGTATAGCGCTGTGACATTCTTTCTTCATCGCTAAGAGTACGCAAGTGCTTTATTTGATTTAAAAAATATTCACCTAAAGCAGCCGCAGCTCCCTCTTTATCACGATGAGCACCAATAAGAGGCTCATCAATAACATCATCGATAAGATTCAACTCTTTAAGATCTTCACTCGTAATTCTCAGTGCTTTTGTTGCTGTTTCCACTTTTGTCGAGTCATTCCACAAAATAGCTGAACATCCTTCAGGTGAGATAACACTAAACACAGAGTAACGCATCATAGCAAGCTTATCGGCAACACCAATTGCCAAGGCGCCACCACTTCCACCCTCTCCGATAACTATAGAGACTGTTTGAGTATTGAGTTTTGAAAGTTCAAGTAAGTTTCTTGCTATTGCTTCACTTTGATTCCTTTCCTCCGCACCAAGACCTGGATATGCACCCGGAGTATCAATAAGCATCAACACTGGGATATGAAATTTTTCAGCCATCTGTGCAGCGCGAAGCGCTTTACGGTAGCCTTCAGGATTTGGCATACCAAAATTGCGTTTGAGTTTATTTTTGGTCCCGCGCCCTTTTTGCTCACCGATAACCATAACTTTTTCTTCACCGATATATCCAAGGTAACAAACAATTGCAGCATCATCTCTAAAATGACGATCTCCGTGTATCTCATAATGATCATGCATCAAGACATTGATATAATCAAGCGCATATGGACGATCTGGATGGCGTGCAAGTTGGAGTTTTTGAAAAGGAGAAAGATTTTTATAAGTTTTAGCGACCTCTTTATCGAGGTCTGCTTCCAATATTTCAACAGCTTGATTATCACGACGCATCTCTGCGCTCACAATATCTTCCTGTATTTGTTTTATTTTTTGTTCAAAATCAAGATATGTTGCCAAAAATGGTCCTTAGATTTTTTTGAAAATGACAACGCCGTTCGTACCGCCAAAACCGAATGAGTTACTCATAACAACATTTAATTCAGCTTTACGTGCCACATTTGGAACATAATCAAGGTCACAATTTTCATCTGGCATTTCATAGTTAATAGTCGGAGGAATGATCCCATCACGCATAGCCATTAAACATGTTACAGCTTCTATCCCGCCTGCTGCACCTAAACAGTGACCAATTTGACCTTTGATTGAACTCATTGGAGGACAATTTTCTTTGCCACCAAGAAGCTCTTTTAGCGCTGCTGTTTCATTTTTATCATTGATAGGCGTACTTGTTCCATGTGCATTAACATAATCCAGTTTTGGTTCTCCCGCCATTTTGTATGCAGCTTTCATTGCACGAAGTGGACCATCTAAACTTGGAGTTGTAATGTGACTTGCATCACCACTTTCACCAAAACCAATAACTTCAGCATAAATATGAGCACCACGAGCAACTGCTGTATCATAATCTTCAAGAACAAGTGCGCCAGCGCCTTCTCCCATAACAAAACCATCACGTCCAGCATCAAAAGGACGAGAAGCATGTTTTGGATCATCATTTCTTGTAGAAAGCGCTTTCATTGCAGCAAAACCACCAACCCCTGCACCTGTTACAGCTGATTCAGCAGCAACAACAAGCATGCGCTCTGCGCCATTACACATAATAGTCTTACAAGCTTCACCAACAGCATGAGTACCAGCAGCACATGCCGTTACAGCAGAAAGATTCGGTCCTTTAAGACTATGCGCAATAGACACAAAACCGCCAAGCATATTTACAAGTGCTGAGGGGATAAAAAATGGAGAGATACGACGAGGACCTTTTGTTTCAATGATAATAGAGTTTTTTTCGATTGCAGGAAGACCGCCAATGCCTGAAGCAGCACATACACCGAAACGTTCGTGATCTATATCATCACCAAGTTTTGCATCTTCCATAGCTTCTTGTGCGGCTTTTAGTCCAAGATGAATGAATCTATCTGCTTTTTTGACCTCTTTTGCATCCATAACTGTTTCAGGATCAAAATCTTTTACCTCTCCAGCGATCTTTACAGAGTAGTCACTTGGATCAAATATAGTAATAGTGTCTATCCCGCACTCACCATCACACATAGCCTTAAATGCAGTCTCTTTATCATTCCCCAGTGAATTTATCATCCCTATACCAGTCACTACGACTCTTCTCATATTCTCTACTCCTCTATTTTCTGTTGTTTCAATATTCTTAGACATATTTTTGTAATAAAAATAGATCTAAAAATACCTTATAAATTGAGGCACCAAGGCCCCAAATTATAATTATTTGCTTTCTATGTAATTCATTACATCTTTAACAGTTTGAATTTTTTCCGCTTCATCATCAGGGATTTCAATATCAAATTTCTCTTCAAGAGCCATAACTAATTCAACAACATCTAGGCTATCTGCCCCTAAATCTTCAACGAATTTTGAATCCTCTT
>JAQUHB010000006.1 GCA_028683835.1 Sulfurimonadaceae bacterium
AAGTGGTTTTAGACCGTTTAAAAGTCTATCATGATCTTACAAGTCCACTTATAGGCTACTACAAAGAACAAGCATCTAAAAACTCTAGTATCAAATACATCACAGTCGATGGTACAGCGCATATCGATGAAGTTGAAACAGCTATTGTCTCAGGACTCAACTAAATAGCGTTACATGTAACCCTTTTGGGTTGCACAAAAGGATATATAATGAAAACACTTTGTGAACTTAAACGGGATGACCTCGAAAAAGATTTTTCAAAAATCGTTAGTATCGTAAGTAAGCCAAAATATATATGCAAAAAATGCGCACGTGTTGCAAAAGATAAAAAATACCTTTGTAAAGCAGTAGAGCTCAAAGATATTTAAATAGCCAATTCTTCAACTAGGTCAAAATATCCTTAAAAGAAATTTTTGGAAGCTAATACTGTACTACCAATTCCAGACATTGTAAACTATAGTATCCAGAATAATTCTAGATATATGCTCACATTTTAGAAGAGATAAAACTCTCATCTCAGCAACTATATTTTCAATAGTTCCTTTATCTTGTATAAATATAGAAACAGTTATAGTGCTATAATAGGCATTCGTGCTGATGAAAATCTGCTAAAACTAGATTAGATTTTATATTATAAGGACTATTATGAACAAACATTATATTTTTATGGGATTAGTGGCTAGTTTATTTTTAACAGGGTGTGTAGGCACTCAACCTATTGCTACATCAAATAAATTCAATCCTGTACTCACACAATTTCTTTATGAAAATCATGGAAAAAGCACTATAAAAGGGAGCGCATATTTACGTAAAGATGATGGAAAAATTGTAACCTGCAAAGGGCTAGAAGTGGGAATGATCCCCGTTACACCATATTCATCTGAACGAATAGAGCATATATATTCTAGCACAGAGCATGGTTATAGGGCATTTTCAAAAGGGATTCCCCAATTTAATAAAACTCCTGATAAATATGAACAATATGTTGTAAAAAGAGTATGCGACAGACAAGGTCACTTTACTTATGAAAATGTAGGAGATGGCGAGTATTTCATCACAACATCAGTTCAATGGCAAAATGGAAATGAAAAAGAGGGAGGTATTTTAATGCAAAAAGTAAAAATATCGAATCGTGAAACTAAAAAAATTGTGTTGACTGAGTAAGAATATTTATTTATTTTACAGTTAGCTGGGAATTAATTTAACATTTTAACTCAACTGGGACTAATGTAAACAACCAATAAAAAGCTGTTTACAAATTCTGAATTTTATTCAGTTGCTTTATGAATAGTCTCTTTCGTCGAATTCCATGCATTGTTGGAATCTTCTTTTACACCTCTCCATGTCGAGGAACATCCACTTATCAGCAGTGAGAATATTATTGTTAAAAGTAAAGTTGATTTTTTCATTATGTACTCCTATAAATTTGAATTTATAAAACTTCCCATCTCAGAAGTGATCTCTTCGATGGTTCCTTCGCCGCTGATTACATGTAAAAGATTTTTAGTATTATAAAAAGCTTGTATCTCAGCTAGGGGCTCAGTGTAGACTTTCATGCGGTTATCAAAAACTTCCGTATTATCATCAGCTCCGCGAGCGCGTCCGAGGACTCTATCACGTGCTGTTTCTTCGCTTACCTGTACTTCTATGACACTACTGAGTTTTAAAGATGAATCGTTTCGCAGATATTCATCCAAAGCATTTAATTGCTCCATACTTCTAGGATAACCGTCAATAATGATGATATCAGTTGGAGCATTTTTGATGGCATTTACAATGGTCGTAATAGCTATCTTGATAGGGACAATAAGTCCTTTAGTTATGTAATTGTTTATCTCTAATCCGAGTTCACTGCCACTTGCGACTTCTGCGCGGAGCATATCGCCGGTAGAATAGTGTGTTATCTCGTCATTTTGCTTTGCGATCAGCTCTGCATCTGTCGTCTTACCAGAGCCTGGCGCTCCGATAATTAGAAATAACTTCTTCATTATATTTTTACTTGCTCGCGGAT
Organism: Sulfurimonadaceae bacterium; assembly: GCA_028683835.1. Classification (GTDB taxonomy): domain Bacteria; phylum Campylobacterota; class Campylobacteria; order Campylobacterales; family Sulfurimonadaceae; genus Hydrocurvibacter. The sequence goes on from JAQUHB010000006.1 coordinate 2,012, forward strand.
TCTGATATGTAGGTCTTTTAGTTGCTCATTATCAACCGTACTTGGAGCTTGAGTCAAGATACAAGATGCTTTTTGTGTTTTAGGGAATGCGATGACATCACGGATGCTTGATTTTTTAGAGATAAGCATCATAAGTCTATCAAAACCGATCGCAAAACCACCATGTGGAGGTGCACCAAATTTGAGTGCATCAAGCAAGAAACCAAATTTTTCTCTTGCTTCCTCTTCTCCAATACCAAGAAGTTTAAATATCTCTTCTTGAACTTCAGGTTTGTGGATACGGATACTTCCACCGCCAAGTTCAGTACCGTTTAGCACGATGTCATAAGCGATTGATTCTATCTCTTCTACATCATTTTTATCAGTATCTTTAGGCATTGTAAATGGATGGTGAAGTGCTTTAACACGACCATCTTCCACTTCAAACATAGGGAAATCCACAACCCATACGAATTCAAATCTGTCTTTATCGACAAGGTTCATCTTCTCATGCTCAGCGATGAAAATTCTAAAACGTCCCATATAATCTAAAACTGTTTTTTTATCTCCGGCACCAAAGAAAACAACATCACCTACTTGAAGCTCAGTTCTCTCGATAAGAAGGGTAATATCTTCCTCTTTGAAGAATTTAAGGAGTGGACCTTTGAGTCCATCTTCTTGCATCTGGAAGTATCCAAGACCATGCGCGCCGAATTTACGTACATAATCTTCAAAACTTTTCATCTCACGTTTAGAGAAAACAAGGTCAGCACCCGGAACTCTTAGCGCTTTGATACGGTTTTTATGTGGTTGTTTTGCGATATTTGTAAATATCTCATTGTCACAACGCTCGAAAATGTCGATAACATCCACCATTTTAAGGTCATAACGAAGATCTGGCTTATCTGAACCGTACCATTCCATAGCATCAGAGTATTTGATGTGGTTAAACGGCGGTTTGATCTCTACGCCACAAGCGCTGAACATTCCCACAAGAAGGTCTTCAGCGACTTTGATGACATCTTTTTGAGTACAAAAGCTCATCTCGACGTCTATTTGAGTAAATTCAGGTTGTCTGTCAGCTCTTAGATCTTCATCTCTGAAACATTTTGCAATTTGGAAATATCTATCGAATCCACCGACCATCAAAAGCTGTTTGAAAAGCTGTGGAGATTGTGGAAGAGCATAAAACTCTCCATTATGCACACGAGAAGGTACGAGATAATCTCTTGCTCCCTCGGGAGTCGATTTTGTTAAAATAGGAGTTTCAACTTCTAAAAATCCGTGAGCATCAAGGACATTACGCGCAGCTATTGCCGCTTTTGAACGAAGACGGAAAGTCTCAAACATAGATGGATCTCTAAGCTCTAGATAACGGTATTTCAAACGCGTTTCTTCGCCGACGTTTTTATCGCCGATAACAAACGGAGTAGGGGCACTTTTATTTTCTATGACCAATATATCTACGACCATCTCTATATCACCCGTTTTAAGACGAGGATTTACAAGTCCTTCACCGCGAGGACGGATCTTACCTGTTGCTACAAGTACAAATTCGTCACGGACACTGTCAGCGACTTTGTGTGCCTCTGGATTATCAGATGGATCCAATACAAGTTGGATAAGTCCGCTTTTATCGCGTACATCGATGAAAATAATCCCGCCATGATCGCGGTAGCTATTTGCCCAACCAGCGACAGTGACGACTTCACCAACGTGTTTTATACTTAGGTCTGTACAGTAATGAGTTCTCAAATCTAGATTCCTAAAGAAAAATTTTCGCGATTATAACGCAACTATACTGATAGCAAAATAAACGTCCAAGAGGGGAAAATATATATTTTATTGAACATAATCTTCACAATTTTACTATTGACATTACGTTATATAAAAATATATACTACGAAAATGTTTTTAATTGAAGTACTTTGTCACATATCGCTAGGTATTATTTTTGCATAGGTCGTTATGTACATAAAGATACAACAAAAAATAGATTTAATTTAAAGGATAAAAATGAAACAAAATGGACTTATAAAAGTCTCTATGGCAGCACTAGCATTTTGTATAAGTACACAAGCTTTTGCGGGGGATACAGCGCCAAAAGCTACCTTGGCAGGAAATTATACAATTAAATATAATACTCAACCTGCAAGTGTCGACAGCTTTTCGGATATGTTTAGCAAAGGAAATTTTTTTGGAAGACTGAGATCAAACACTTTTTTGTTTAACTATTCCAAGTCAACACAAAACGATACCTTATCAAGTGGGCTGGGTGGTTCTCTCGTATTTCAAAGTGGAGTATTTGATAATTTTGATGCAAGATTAGGTCTTTACTACACACATGGTTTTGTAGATAACGCATCTCTTACGACTATCAATAATCTCAAAGGTGGTGCCGATGTTTTAAATCGACCCGATTATCGCGCAAATAGAAGTCAAGACCTTGGTGTTTTAGGCCAAGCGTACCTTCGTTATAGTGGCATTTCTAAAAGCGAAATTATAGTTGGTCGTCAGTTAGTTGAAACATTTTTTACAGCTTCAAATGACACAAAGATGATTCCAGAGACATTTGATGGTATAGTATTTAATACTAATGCTATCCCAAGTACAAAAGCAACTATTGCATATCTAGCCGATGAAAAAATGCGTGGACATACGGATACAAATTCACCTTTAGTGTATTCAAGCAGTACAACAAGCGACAGTATCAATGATGATACGGCGATGGCGAAAGGTTTGACTTATACAAACCTTATGAAACATGGCAAGTCCACAGATGCACCGCTTATCATTGCAGAAGCTCATAATACCTCAATAGAAAATTTAAAACTGGATGCTTCAGCTTATAGTGTTCCAGAGCTTGTGTCTCAAGCAATGCTAGAAGGTAACTATAAAATCGCGCTGGGTAAGAACTTTTCAATTAATCCGGGTGTAAGATATCTGCATCAGTTTGATGAGGGGGCAGGTAAGGTAGGCGGAGCTTCTTTAAGCGGAAAAGCATTAACAGATGCAAAAATCAAAGCTGCATATGATGATCCGACTTCGATGAATTCTGATATGATTGCTGCGAGATTAGTAACAAAATATCAAAATTATACATTAAATCTTGGCTATTCTAACATCTATGGAAAGGCTGACCTGATAGATCCATGGAGAGCATTTCCAACAGCTGGATATACTCGTTCTATGGCTCGTTATAACTGGTATGCAGACACAAGAAGTTACCGCGTCCAGTTTTCAGCAAAAACAAATATAACGCCTGTACTAAAAGACTTAAATATAGAAGTTTCAGCTCTTCATACAGATAACGATATAGCAAAAGGCTGGCAGAGTGAAAATTATTATTATGTAGGTTTTATGCAAAATTTACCGGCACTACCACAGTTTCAGTGGCGTTTAAGAATAGGATATGATGATATTCTCAATGGAACGTCAAATGCAGCTAGTAATGATAATCTCGACTCTCGTTTAGAGTTTAACTATTTATTTTAAAAGGAAACACAATGAAAAAGACAGTTTTAGCGTTATTATTTTCAATCTCTTCACTTTTTGCAGGAGAGATTAACATCGCAGTGGCGGCAAACGTAAGTTATGCTATGGATGAACTTAAAGCAGAATTTGCTAAAATCTCACCTCAGACAAAGGTACAAGTTACTCTTGGAAGCAGTGGAAAACTTGTTGCTCAAATCAAAAATGGTGCGCCTTATGGAGTTTTTATGTCAGCAAATATGAAGTTCCCTGAAGCTTTATTCACAGACGGTTTAACTGCAGCTAAACCTGTTGTATACGCTCAAGGTTCTTTGGCATATTTAAGTGCTAAAAAACAGGATTTCAGCCAAGGTGTCAATATATTGATATCAAGCAATATCAATAAAATTGCTGTTGCGAATCCAACAACAGCTCCTTATGGGAAAGCAGCTGTTGAGGCTATGCAAAAAGCTGGTATTTATGATAAAGTAAAAGATAAATTTGTTTATGCTGAGAGTATTTCTCAAGTTGTGACATATTCAATTAGTGCGGCTGATATTGGTTTTGTTGCAAAATCTTCGCTTTATTCTCCAAAAATGGCACAATACAAAGAGGGGATAAACTACGCAGAAGTTGATCCGAAACTCTATACGCCTATTAAACAGGGAATTGTTTTGATGAAAAATGAAGAAAACAACAAAGAATATAAAGCTTTTTATAATTTTATCTTGAGTGAAAAAGCAAAAGCGATCTTTAAAAAATATGGATACATCATCTAATGAATACAATCAAGGCAACAGTGACTGAGATACAAAATTTTGAAAGAATCTCTTTTTTAGAACTCAAAACGCAGATAAATACTCTTGCGTTGGTAGCTTTAGAGATAGATGAAAGAGTCAAAGTCGGTACTGTTGTGACACTTTTAGTCAAAGCGACAAATGTTGCTTTGGCAAAAAAAAGAGTTGAGGATATTTCACTTTCAAATCAACTGGAATGTTTGATAAAAGAGATACAAATAGGAACTCTTTTATCAAGTGTTACTTTACATGTAGAGGAAAATATTTTAGAAAGTATCATCACTACAAAATCACTTCATAAGCTTGACTTACATGTAAACGACAAAGCTGTCGCACTCATAAAGGCAAGCGATCTTTCCATAGCATCAATAGAGTAAAAGGATTTTTTTGACCCCGCTTTTAGACCATGAACTTATCGAATATATCAGAGAAGATATCCCATATTTTGACCTCAGTACGCATCTTTTGGCACCAACACCAAAGCTTGCAAAACTTGAGATCTACACAAGAGGGGATATCATTGTTGCATGTTCTGAAGAGGCGCAACGAATCGCTGAACTTTTAGGATGCAGTGTTGTAAAGAACACACCTTCTAGGACATTTGTAAAAGCAGGTTCGATCGTTTTAAAACTCCAAGGCGATTCAGACAAACTCCATCAAGCTTGGAAGCTTTGTTCTATATTGCTTGAATATGCCTGCGGCATAGCCACTTATGGGCATGAAATGCTTCAAAATGCACATAAAGCCAATCCAAACTGTGAGATCTTGGCTACAAGAAAAACGATTCCCTTTGCAAAAAAGTTTGCCATCAGAGCAGTGCTTTGCGGAGGTGTTTTGCCTCATCGCTTAGGGCTTTCTGAGTCCATAGTCATCTTCGATCAACACCGAGCTCTTTTTACGGATAAAGAGCAGTTTATCCAAGGATTTATGGAGCTAAAGAGAAAAGCAGTCGAGAAAAAAGTGGTCGTTGAATCCGACACTCTTGAAGACGCAAAAGAGATGCTAAGTCTAAGTGCTGATGTGATTCAAATGGATAAATGCGATCAGAGTGTTTTAAAAGAATTGGTAGAGTACAAAAATCAGAACTTTCCTCATGCAAAGATTCTGGCCGCTGGCGGTATCAACAAAGAGAATGTTGCACTTTTTGCCCAAACTGGCGTGGATGCTATCGTCACTAGCAGTCCCTATCAGGCTAAAATGGCAGACTTTGGAACACGCTGGATCAACCTATGAATGAACTCAATTTCGAACCATTTTTTCTCTCATTTCGCTTAGCCGCTACCGTTACTTTTATCCTTTTTTTAATAGCATTGCCTCTTGGCTGGTGGCTTTCTCAGACAAAAAATAGATTTAAACCCATGATAGAAGCAGTAGTCTCTTTACCCATCGTATTGCCTCCATCGGTTTTGGGTTTTTATATTCTTTACGCGCTTTCTTATAATTCCCCTTTTGGCTCTTTTATGAATGAGTATTTTGGCATCAAGATGGTCTTTAACTTTACGGGACTTGTGATAGCGAGCTGTTTTTATTCTTTCCCTTTTATGGTGCAGCCGCTTCAAGGAGGATTTGAGTCTTTAAATAAGAATATGCTTGAAGCTTCATATATTGCCGGCAAAGGAAAGATAAAAACACTCTTACATGTAGCGCTTCCAAATATCAAACCCGCACTTCTTACAGCACTTATCATCACCTTTGCACATACGGTCGGTGAGTTTGGTGTCGTACTAATGGTGGGTGGATCTATTCCGGGAGAAACCAAAGTCGCATCGGTAGCAATCTATGAATATGTGGAAGTCATGGACTATAAATCCGCACATATCTACAGCGCTATTATGGTCGCACTCAGCTTTTTGGTACTGCTTGGAGTTTATATGTTCAACCAACATCAAAATCGTAGATTGAGAGTCATATAATGATAAAAATAGATATTGATAAAAAACTTCACGGCTCAAACGGTGAGATGGCTTTACAAGTAAACCTTGAGATAAAGCAGGGCGATTTTGTAGCACTTTCAGGTCAAAGCGGAAGCGGGAAAACAACACTTTTACGCATCCTTGCAGGACTTGAAAAAGCAAGTGGTGAAATAAATGTTTTTGGTACTGCGTGGCTTGATGGTAAAAAAAAGTTACCTCCTCAAGAACGCGGGATCGGTTTTGTATTTCAGGATTATGCGCTTTTTGCAAACATGACGGTGATGCAAAATCTGCTTTATGTGCAAAAAGATGAAACCCTTGCCAATCATCTTTTAGAACTTACCCAACTCAGTGAACTCAAAAACAGATATCCAAATACGCTCAGCGGTGGACAGCAACAGCGTGTTTCACTTTGCCGTGCTTTGATGAAGCGTCCAAAAATACTGCTTATGGATGAACCGCTGTCAGCGCTTGACCCAGATATGCGAACAAAACTCCAACATGACATCTTAACATTGCATAAAGAGTTTGGCACGACCACCATTATGGTCAGTCATGATCCAAGCGAGATCTATCGTTTAGCTTCAAGAGTCCTCGTTTTAGAACAGGGAAAAATCACCCAAGACGGAACAACGAAAGAGGTACTGCTTCACACCAGAGGAAGCCAGAAGTTTACATTTTCAGGTGAGCTGTTAGAGATCATTAAAGCGGATGTAATTTACATCGCAGTGGTCGCGATTGGTCAGCAGATCGTCGAAGTCGTCGTAGATTCTCATGAGGTCAAAAATTTCACTATCGGTCAGAAAGTCCAAGTCAGTACAAAGGCATTTTCACCCTCATTATCGTAAAAACAGTATAATCCGCAAAAAATTCACTAAAGATGAACTATGCCAAACCTACTGAATCTCCTTTCTCAAAAAACAAATCTCAAAGCTGAGATTATCTCCAATATCTTAAAGCTCCTAGAAGAGGGAGCGACTATTCCCTTTATAGCCCGCTACCGTAAAGAGCTCACCGGCGGAGCAGATGATGAAACACTTCGTGCTTTTGAAGATATCTATACAAGCACAAAAAAACTTTTAGAGCGTAAAGAGGATATCGCAAGACTTATAGCAGAGAGAGCGACACTCACACCGGAGATACAAAAAAGTATCGATGAAGCCGAAAGTTTACGGATTTTAGAAGATATTTACAGACCTTTTAAAGAGAAAAAAAGTTCTCGTGCGAGTGTCGCCGCGCTCAATGGACTCACACCTCTTGCAAACAGTTTACAGAGTGCGAAGATGAGCAAAGAGGAGTTTTTAAATTTTACTAAAAGTTTTGTCAAAGGTGCAGTAAAAAGCCTAGATGAAGCCGTTGCAGGCGCGCAGGATATTTTAGCAGAGCGTTATGCAGAAGAGCCAAGAGAGCGCGAAAACCTGCGAAATACAATGTCTCGTCATGGAAGTTTAGAGATCAAAAAAGCTAAAGGGTTTAATGAAAAAGGTGTGTTTGTAAACTTTGTGGACAAAAGCGAAAAAGTCGCTTATATCCCATCCCATAGATATTTGGCATTGATGCGCGGAGTCAATGAAAAAGAGCTCAGTGTTAAGATAAGCGTCGATATGGAGCGCATCGAACAAAATATCAAAAGCTACAAGATCCCCCGCAACGCTTCAAGCTCCAAAGAACTGCTTTTTGATGCTTACAAAGATGGACTCAAACGTCTTTTACTCCCATCCATCGAGCGTGAAGTTCATGCAGAACTCAAAGAAAAAGCGGACTTGCAAGCTATCAATACTTTTGGTAAAAATCTTTCTCAGCTCCTTATCACTCCGCCTGTCACAAAACGAGTGGTCTTAGGTGTCGATCCTGCATTTGTGAGCGGATGTAAACTCGCAGTTCTCGATGAAAACGGTAACTTTTTAGATTCTGCGGTTATCTATCCGACTGAACCAAAAAAAGATTATGAAAACTCTAAAAGAAAGATTTTAGAGCTTGTCAAAAAATACAATATCAAAGCCATCGCCATTGGAAACGGAACAGCTTCAAGAGAGACGGAGGAGTTTTTTGCAAGAATAAATAGCGAAATAGAGGAGCAACTCAGTTACACGATTGTCTCTGAAGCTGGTGCATCGGTTTATAGTGCATCAAAAATTGCTTCAGAGGAGTATCCTCATCTTGATGTGACGATTCGCGGAGCGATCTCCATAGCAGGGCGACTGCGTGATCCAATGGCAGCACTTGTCAAAATAGATCCAAAATCTCTAGGCATCGGGCAGTATCAGCATGATGTGGATCAAAAACTCTTAGAGAAAAAACTCGGCGATATCACGGTTGATCTCGTAAACCGTGTGGGTGTCGATATCAACTCCGCTTCGGCTTCACTTCTCTCTTTTGTTGCGGGTATCGGAGAAAAATTGGCTAAAAATATCATCGCATATAGAGATGAAAATGGCAACTTTAAAACCAAATCCGAACTCTTACATGTAAAGGGTTTAGGCAAAAAAGCTTACGAGCAAGCCGCGGGATTTATCCGTATCAAAGACGCTAAAAACCCTCTTGAAAATACAGGTATCCACCCTGAAAGCTATAAGATCGCCGAAAAGCTCAGCAGTATGGATCTAGATAATGTGGATATTGCAGTAGTTTCAAATGCCTTACATGTAGGCAAAGAAACGCTCAAAGATATTATATTTGAACTCAAGAAACCGGGGTTTGATCCAAGGATGGAACTCCCTCCAATCGCCTTTAAAAGCGGACTGACAGATATCTCGATGCTTCATGAGGGAAGTATCGTTTCTGGAGTTGTAAGAAATATCACCGATTTTGGTGCATTTGTAGATATCGGGCTTAAAAATGACGGGCTTATTCATATTTCAAAGATCAGTGAAAAAAGAGTTTCTCATCCGCTTGAAGCAGTGAGTCTAAACCAATACCTTCCAAATATTGAAGTCATATCAATTGACAGAGAAAAAGGGAAGGTGAGTTTGAGTTTGCAAAGTAGCCTTTAGACTAAAAATGTCAATCTGTCATACTTTGTAGCTTTTATTGGAATTGAGACTACTATTTAGAAATAAGTTGGCAAAAAAAATAAAAAGTGTATAATAAACCAATAAAAAGCCCTAAAGAGTCTTGTTTGAAAAAAATGAATATAAAAAAAGTAGGTATTGTTTTAAGACCTTCTACTCCAGAACTTAAAGATGTTTTCTACGATATCAAAAACTTGTTTGAAGCTCACGATATAGAAGTTTTTATTGATAGCATCAGTGGTGGAATGATAGATGTGATGGGTCAAGAGTTTGATACGCTTTGTCAAAAATGTGATATTTTGGTCAGTATTGGAGGCGATGGCACGCTTATTTCTGTTGTTCGACGCTCGTATAAATATCAGATTCCAATTTTAGGTGTCCATGCTGGAAAACTTGGCTTTTTAGCTGACCTTTCCATCGATGATATGAAAGATTTTGTAAAGCTTTTGACTATAAATGAGTTTCGTATTGATCGTAGATCTGTCTTACAAGCAACGATTAAAACCGCTCAATCAGAAGACACTATTTATGCATTTAACGATATTGTACTTACTCGTCCCTCTATATCAAAGATGATCCGTATAGAGACTTTAGTGGATGATAAAGCGTTTAATACCTACTATGGCGATGGCGTTATTGTCTCGACTCCAACAGGTTCAACAGCTTATAATCTTTCAGCCGGCGGCCCAGTTTTATTTCCTTTGACAAATGTTTTTTCCCTCACTCCTATTTGTCCACATTCTCTCACACAAAGACCAGTTGTTCTTCCGGGACACTTTTCTATAGATATGAAAACTCCTGATAAATCTGCACTTCTTATCGTTGATGGACAAGATATGCACGAATTTGGAAGCGGTGATACCATCAGTATCAAACTTGCTAAAAACTCGGCAAAACTGATCCATAAAAAAGAGTTTAACTACTTTGATGTTCTCAAAGAAAAACTCAGTTGGGGAGAATAGGGCGTGATTGAGCGTTTTTATCTTAAAGATTATCTCAGTTTTAAAAATATTGAGCTGAACCTGTCTCGCGGGCTTATCGTCTTTACAGGAGCGAGTGGAAGTGGAAAATCAGTTTTGATGGATTCTATCCTTAGTACATTTGGTTTATCCGATGGTGGTGCGGCACTTTGTGAATCTCAAATAAACTGGAATATCTTAGGTGGTGATTTTGGCATAGAAAATGAGGATATCAATGTATTTAGACAAATAAAAAAAGAGAAAGTACGCTTTTTTATTAATAATCAAAGTATCTCAAAAAAAGATATTAAGGGTATAGGTTCAAATTACATTCGACATTTAAGCCTCAAAGACTATAGCGATTTTGAAAACAAAAATCTTTTAGAGATTTTGGATAATCGTGTTAAAAATGCAGACATTCAAACAATAAAAGAAAGATTTAAACTAAATTATTTGAAGTATCTCGAAGTTTCAAAAGAGTTGCAAGAGATCGAGGATGAAGAAAAACGTATTGTAGAGCTGAAAGAGTTTGCCGCTTTTGAAATACAAAAAATTAATGACATAAATCCAAAAATAGGCGAAGATGAAGCACTTTTAGAGATAAAGAAAGAACTTTCAAAAAAAGAAAAATCAACTAAAAAGATAGAAGAAGCAAATAAAATATTTGATTATGAACATGTTGTTGCTTCCACACTTGAATTTTTAGAGATAGAGAATTCTTTTTTTGATGATGCAATGAACGAGCTTCGAGCACATTTAGATGAAGCAACACAAAAGTTTACCAATCTTGAAGATATTGATGTTGAAGAGGTTTTAAACCGTATTGAAGCACTTTCTTCACTGAAGCGAAGATACGGCGGAATAAAAGAAGCTCTAGAATATAAAGAACTCAAACTCCAAGAGCTTGAGCGTTATAATAATATCGAGATTACAAAAGACAGCTTAGTTGATTTAAAAAATAATTTACATGGTAGCATCACAGAAGATGCAAATAAGATGACTCAGCTAAGAGAATCTGCTCTTGCAGATTTTACAAAAGATCTTAACAGTTATGTGACACAGCTTTATCTTCGAGGGGTGAACGTCAAACTCAAAGAGATTCCACTTGGAAATTCCGGTCAGGATTTTGTTGAGATAATTTTAAGTGAAACTCCATTGGATAAAGTAAGCACGGGAGAGTTCAACCGTCTACGTTTAGCAATCTTAGCTATTAAGTCAGAATCCTCTCAAGAAAGCGGCGGAGTACTTATGCTCGATGAGATTGATGCAAATCTCAGCGGCGAAGAGTCTATGAGCGTTGCAAAGGTACTTAGACATCTGTCTAAAAAGTTTCAGATTTTTGTTATCTCTCATCAGCCTCAACTCACATCTATGGGAGATCAGCATTTTTTAGTGCATAAATCTGATGGGGAAAGCTTTGCTAAACTCCTCCAACCGCTTGAAAGAATAGATGAGATAGCTAGGATGATCAGCGGAGAAAGTATCACAAATGAAGCAAAACTTTTTGCAAAAGACCTTTTAGAGGTGAGTAAATGTGTTTTATAATCGCTGTGGTCTTAGTTATACTGAGTTATAACTTTTTTATGGCAAATAATATTGCACTCGCCATAGGATCTTTTTTAGGCTCTGGTTTCTTTATATTTTTAATGATAAAAAATATCTTACATGTAAAGAATTTAAAAAAAGATCACAAAGGAAAAGAAAAATGATTATAGATACCCATATACATCTTGATGATGTCAGATATGATGATGATTTTGAAGATGTTCTTAAAAGAGCCCATGAAAATCGTGTAGAAAGATTTATTATCCCTGGGGCTGATCCCTCAACACTTTCTAAAGCAATAAAAATCGCTCAAAATCATGAAAATATCTATTTTTCAATCGGTGTACATCCTTATGATAAGGATGCTTTTAATGAAGAGATATTTAAACAATATATAGATCATCCAAAATGTGTTGCAGTTGGTGAATGTGGGTTAGATTATTTCAGATTAGAAGGAACAGAGCAAGAAAAAGAGAGTGAAAAGCAGCAACAAGAAAAGATTTTTAGAGCTCAAATACGGCTTGCAAAAAAATATAAGAAGCCTCTTATTATCCATATTCGTGATGCTTCTCATGATGCGAAGATGATACTTTTAGATGAAGATGCTAGCATGGTAGGAGGTGTCTTACACTGTTACAATGCTGATGAAGAGCTTCTATCTTTGGCAAAACAAAACTTCTATTTTGGTATCGGAGGGGTCGTTACTTTTAGCAATGCAAAAAAACTTATCAATGTGTTACCAAAAGTCCCACTTGAAAAGCTACTTATTGAAACAGATGGTCCATATCTTACGCCAACTCCTCATAGAGGCAAGCGCAATGAGCCCGCGTATACGAGCTTTGTTGTAGAAAAAATTTCAGAACTTTTAGCTATGAATAAAAATGAGATAGAAAAAATAACTACAAAAAATGCTATGAATTTATTTCATATTTCTTAATATATTCAGAGGTTAGTGGGCTTATTTTGGACCCATTAGCTATTTTAGGATAGAATATTAACCCTATCTTAAAGTAGAAAGTTTATATATGTTCAAGTATTTAGTTTTATTATTGCTTCCGTATGTTCTTTTTGGTGGTCCAAATACAAGTTCGGAAAAATATAAAGATATTGATCTTCTCAAAACATTTGATATTGATCCCTCTTTTTTAAATGATTCACAACTTAGAAAAATGCAATCTTCTGAATTTATAAAATATAAAAATAATCGTTTATTTCAGGACATGGGAGATGCTTCTGCATTTATTCCCAATGTAAGAGAAGTATTAAATGAATATAAAGTTCCGCCTGAATTTTTGTTTGTGGCTATCGCCGAATCAAATTTTTCTGCCAAGGCCAACTCTGCTAGAAATGCTGGTGGAGTTTGGCAGTTTATGCCTCAAACTGCCAAACGTTATCATCTTCGTATTGATAAATACGTTGATGAAAGACGTGATCTAGTAAAATCTTCAAGAGCTGCCGCAAAATATTTAAGTATCTTACATAACCAGTTTGGAAAATGGTATCTTGCCGCTATAGCCTACAACTGTGGAAGCGGATATCTTAGTCGCGCAATACAAAAAGCAGGTACAGATAATTTACATGTACTTTTAGATGAAAAGAAAAAATATATTCCTGCAGAAAGTCGCAGATATATAAGAAAAATTTTGGCTCTAGCCATGGTGGAAAACAATGAAGGACGTTTACTCGGAGATGAAAATGATGATTCTAATAACGGCTTGGATACTCCTTCTCTCACCGCTGTTCAAGTTGGCAGTGGTGAATCATTGTCAAAAGTATCAGATATGCTCGGATTACCAGAAAATGACCTGAAAAAATTCAACCGCCAGATAAATTATGATCTCACCCCGCCAGATGCAAATGGCTATGATATTTATATTCCTTCTGCTAAACTTTCTGAGTTTAATGATAAATATAACGGAGATAACGAAAAGAAAAAGTATATTGTCTATACGCCAAAACAAGAGGATTCATCCTCTTCAAATTCTGGAAAATATAAAATACAGTCAAAAATCGTAAAAGATTTAAATAAATTGAATACAATGAAGCTTTTATCCAAACAAGATATTATAATTCCAGTTGCATCTAAAAGTAATATTATTTTAGACAAAGGGGCTTATATAGTCAAAGATACAGATACTTTGGAATCAATTGCTAAGGCAAACAAAGTAACAGTAGCGTACATAAAATCAAAAAACAATATTAAAAATGACAGCGTAAAAGCTGGAGATAGGCTTTATATAAATGAATAAAATTCTCACATTTACTCTTATTTTACTTTTTGTGTCAGGTTGTAGTACACGTGGCATAAGATATTATGGCGGAGGGAATAGCTCTTCATATCAAGGTTCACAACAAAATGTAAAAGCAACAATGCGTCCATACACGATTCGTGGTATCACCTATTATCCGACTGTTGTAAGTGTTGGAGATGAATTTAACGGACGGGCTAGCTGGTATGGTCCAGATTTTCACGGAAAGCAGACATCCAGCGGTGAAACTTATAATATGCATGATATGACAGCGGCACATAAAACATTGCCTATGAATACGATTGTCCAAGTAACAAGTAGAGAGACAGGAAAGTCTGTTATAGTGCGTATCAATGATCGCGGGCCTTTTGTCGATAATAGAATCATCGATCTTTCGAATGAAGCGGCTTCAAGAATCAATATGATCGGAAGAGGAACTGCTTTAGTTTCTTTAAAAATACTTGGTTTTGAGAAAAGTGGTGCTAAAATTATTCCAAATCAAAAAGAACTAAATAAAGGACCAAAAGAGGAAATTATCACTGAATTTGCTTTACAAATTGCTTCATTTTCAAATATAGATGGTGCAGTTTTTACTCAGAAAAAATATGACGGTTTAGATGGCTATAAAACAATCATCAAAGATATACCAGGAGACAGGACTGCTTTTAAAGTTTGGATAAAAGGGTTTCAAAGTGAAGCAGAAGCAAGAGACTACAGCGTAAACGGAAAATTTAGAGGCGCATTTATCGTAAAGGAATAATATGAAAAATAAAACAAGAACGACAAAAGAAACAAATATCACAGTATCTCTAAAACTCTATGGCACGGGAAAGAGTAAAATAGAAACGGGTGTAGGCTTTTTAGACCATATGCTAGAGAGTTTTGCAAAACATGCGCTTATGGACTTGGAAATTACATGTAAGGGCGATACACATATAGATGATCACCACAGTGTTGAAGATGTGGCTATCGTTGTAGGTTCTTTATTGGCTGAGGCCATCTATCCTGTTGTTAAACTGGAACGTTTTGGGAATGCGAGTGTTGTTATGGATGAAGCTTGTGTAAGTGCTGATATAGACCTTAGTAATCGTCCTTTTTTAGTATATGAACTAGATCTTGCAGGAAAAGTTGGAACTTTTGACACAGAACTTGTGGAAGAGTTTTTTAGAGCGCTTGTGTTCAATGCGAGAATCAGTGCTCACATCATCCAGCAACGCGGAAAAAATAAGCATCACATCATAGAAGCATCATTTAAAGCTCTCGCTGTTGCTCTTCGTCGTGCGACGACTATCAATGAAAGAGTCGGTATTCCAAGCACAAAAGATGTTTTATGATCAAGCTTTTGGTTTTGGATGTAGATGGATGTTTGACTGATGGGAAAATTATCTATTCAAACAGCGGTGAAGAGAGTAAAAATTTTAATGTAAAAGATGGTTTTGCCATCACAAACTGGATAAAACTCGGCTACGACATAGTGATCATTACCGGACGAAAATCTCAGCTTGTAGAATATCGTGCAAAAGAGCTTGGAGTCAAATATCTTTATCAAGGTATCAAAGACAAAAAAGCGGTTTTAAAACAGCTTTTAGAAGAACTTAAACTCACAATGAACGAAGTAGCAGCAATTGGCGATGAGCTTAATGACTATAAACTTCTTGCATGCGTAGGAAAAAGTTTTACACCCAAAGATGGTGCTGAGTATATCAAAAATATTGTAGATGTAACCCTTACATGTAAGGGTGGCGAGGGCGCAGTTCGCGAAATGATAGATATAGTCGTTAAAGAAAATAAGCAACTTGATCAGTATTTGGCTCTTTGGATATGAATATAAATTTCTTTTTTATATTTATATTTACGGCCCTTGCCATGATATATCTGTTTTTCAATCCTACAAAACTACAACAATTCGAAACAAAAGAGATAGCACAACTTGAACTTTTTAATTTTACTATTTATGATATGGATAAAAATGGATTAAGAAGCGTTTTTAGTGGCTTAAAAGGGTATAAATTTAAAGACAGATATGAAGTTTCTGATATAAATTATACTGACAATACAAAAGAATATACAGCAAATATTCTCTCAAATTTTGGTGTTTATAAAGATAATATTGTAAATATGCAAGACCATGTTGTTTACACAAGATCAGATGGACTGACTTTTAAAACAGATAAAGCGTCTTATAATCAAGATACGGGCTTCCTTAAAACACCAAGTACATATACTTTATACAAAAATGATGATAAAATCACGGGGACAAAACTAATTTTTGACAGCAAAGAAAATCGCGTACAATCACAACAGATATCTGCAACATATCAAATCAAAAACAATGGAAAATAATGAAAATAAAAACAATGTTTACTCTACTTTTACTCTCTTCAGCCGTTCTTTTAAGTAATGACTTGAAAGTTGTTTCTAACTCTTTTGATGGTGACGAGAAAAAAGGAATAGGTATATTCACAGGTAATGTAAAAATGACAAAGGGTTCGGATGAACTCAATGCTACTAAAGTGACTATTTATACAGACAACAAACATGATCCTATAAAAATGGTTGCAGAGGGAGATGCTTCATTTTTTGTAAAAACAGAAAATAATTCGACATATACTGGAAAAGCTCAAAAAGTAGTATACATGCCAAAGATAAAAGAGTACCAGTTTTATACTAACGTTCATCTACGTCAACTCAATGAACATAAACAAATTGATGGAGATAAAGTCATATTAAATACTATTACAGGTAAAGCATTGGCACAAGGGGCCAACAAAGAGCCTGTGATTATGATCTTTCACCTAAAAGATCAAAATGAGAGTAAATAATGATTGAGATCGTAGAAGCCAAATTCATAACATCTGCTCCAAATATAGAAAAAGCGCCTCCATCAGAAAAACAAAATGAGATTGTCTTAATGGCTCGCTCAAATGCAGGAAAAAGCTCTCTTTTAAATGCATTGGCAAATCATAAAGGTCTTGCGAAAGTTTCTTCAACACCTGGAAAAACACGCCTTATAAACTATTTTGATATCACTTTTATGGATAGAGAAATAAATGAAAAAAAATATGCGAGGCTAGTGGATCTTCCGGGATTTGGTTATGCGAAAGTTTCTAAGTCCATGAAATATGACTGGGAAAAAAATTTAACAGATTATATTGCCCAAAGAGAACAAATAAAGCTTTTTGTTCATCTTATCGACAGTCGTCATCCTGATCTTGAGATTGATATAGGGGTTTCAGAGTTTTTAAACGAAATCGTAGATCAATCACAAGTTATCTTAAGAGTATTTACAAAAATAGATAAACTCAATCAAAAAGAACAGAGTGCATTAAGACTGAGATTTCCGGATGCTTTAATGGTTTCAAGTAGTAAAAAGCGTGGAATCTCAAAACTCATTTCTATAATTTATGAAGTTGTAAAAGAGGAGATGTCTGATGATAGAGTATAGAAAAGCTTATCTTAGCGATATCGAATCGATGCAAAATCTGATACAGCCTGAAGTTGAATCAGGTGTTATCTTGCCAAGAAGTAATGATGAGATAGCAACAAATATCAGATCTTATATGTTGGCTTTTGATGGAGAAGTGCTTGTAGGTTTTTGTGCTTTACATGTACACTCTTACACTCTTGCAGAGATCCGTTCTTTAATAGTAAGAGATGGCTATAGAGCTAAACATATAGGCTCTGAAATTGTCAAAAGAGCTCTTGATGAAGCTGCATCTCTTGGCTTGAAGCAAGTTTTAGCACTTACGTATAAGCAAAGTTTTTTTGAAAATTTAGGATTTATTGAGATTCCAAAAGAGTCTTTACCCGATCATAAGATTTGGGCTGATTGTATAAAATGCAAACACTTTCCAATATGCAACGAAATATCACTTATCAAAAATATTTAAATATTGTTCTCGTTCTTGCAATATTTTTAGTTTATGAGAGCTTGAGCGACATCTATCTTTTTTTGCCGCCTTTTTTTGCAATTATGTTTGTCATCTTTATCAATTCAATCAAAAATCATGACAGTATTACACTTTTTGCCACCTCTTTTGCCTTGATGTTCTTTGAGGCACAAAAGGGTTATGTACTTTTTAGTTCCATCGTATATTTTACTTTAGTATATAGACTTCTTATTTTCAAAATGGATAAGTATATCCAGTGTGTTGCCTGTACAAAGATACTGATGGTTTTACTTGCTTATGTCGGATATTACTTTTTTTCCTACACACTAGCACAGACATTTTTATTAAATGAGCCAGAGTTTAGCTGGTATGTGATCTATTATATTGTTGTTGAATTTTTTCTACTATTGATTTTTAAAGATTAGAGCTAAAGGGTATTTTCATTGAGACTTAAAATAATATTGACACTTTTTACTCTAGCTTGGGTTGCCTTAATTGTAAGAGTTTTTTATCTTTCCATTTCACACAATGCCTATTATGAAGATCTTTCTGATAGAAATACTATAAAAACAGACTTGACTGCGCCAGTACGCGGAGAAATCCTAGACAGAAATAATAATCCTGTCGCTATTAACAAGCTAGGCTTTAAAATAAAGATAGTTCCTCATTTAGTCCGTGGAGATGACACCAGTTTGTTAGATACGGAATTAAATGTTTTGATGAAATATATTCCCTCTTTAGACAGAGAGAAAATGAAAAAAATTTATCTTCAGAATGATTCTTATTACAATCAAGATTATATACAAGTAGCTGATTTTATTCCCTATGATGCGATGATTCCTGTCTATTCTGTTTTAAATTTAAGAGAAAATCTACATATTTTATCCGCGCCAAAACGTTTTTATCCATACAACGATACCGCGGCCCATATTATTGGCTATGTCTCAAACGCTAATCAAACTGATATTGATAAAGATCCTCTTCTATCTGTCATTGGGACTGTTGGCAAAAATGGGATCGAAAAATATTATAACACCTACTTAGAGGGTGAGGCTGGTGAGAGAAAAATTAAAGTGAGTGCAAAAAATGAGGAGATCGAAGAACTTTCTCATAAAAGTCCAATTGAAAATAAACAAATAAAACTTGCTATTGACATGAACTTACAACAATATATCGCCGAAATGTTTAAAGATGAAGCGGGGGCTGTTGTCGTTATGGATGTAAATGGCTCAGTCTTGGCTGCGGGTAGTTTTCCCGAATATAACCTAAATTCTTTTTCAAACGGTATTTCGAGCGATGAATGGAAAGCACTTATCAACAGTGCTGATAAACCTTTCACCAATAAACTTGTCAATGGTCTGTATCCTCCAGGTTCAATTGTGAAAATTGGACTTGGACTTATTATGATTACGACAGCACTTGATGAACATTCAAGTGTAAACTGTACGGGCAGTTATGTAGTTTCTAACCGTAATTTCAGATGTTGGAAAAAAGATGGACACGGCGAAACTGATATCAGAAAAGCTGTTCGTGAGAGCTGTGATGATTATTTTTATAAAGGGAGCGTTAAGACTGGTATAGACGCCATGAGTGCAGGTATGCTCCGATATGGCTTTGGTCAAAAGACTGGTGTTGATCTTCCTAATGAATTTATCGGAACTGTACCAAATCGTGAGTGGAAAAGAAAAAAATATCATCAGTCTTGGTATATTGGAGAAACTCTTAATACAGCAATCGGGCAGGGTGATTTTTTAGTAACACCGATGCAAGTAGCAAGATTTACAGCCCTTTTAGCAACAGGTAAACTAGTAACGCCGCATCTTGTAGAAAAAGTTGGGGACAAAGTATTACCGCCAGAATATAAAGAAGTGTTAACTCCTACTGAAAAGCAAAAAATTGAAATTATCCGAGAAGGGATGTATGATGTATGTAATTCTCCTGGTGGAACAGCGAAAAACTACATACATTCAAAAGTTACCATTGCGGGAAAAACAGGAACGGCACAGGTTGTAGGTATCTCACAAGATACTATCAAGAGGACAGAAGAGTTAAATATGGCTTATTACTCACGCTCTCATGCTTGGTTAACTACTTATGGTCCTTATAAAAACCCTCAATTCATTGTAACCGTATTAGTTGAGCATGGTGGACATGGCGGTAATGCTGCTGGAGAAATTGTCTCAAAGATCTATGACAAACTTCTAGAAAATGGTTACATCAAAAACAACGATTAAAAGGTTAATATGCAATACTTCATTAGTTCATTTATAATTTTAGGTCTCGGCTTATTAGGTGGGTATTTTTTAGGCGGTTTTGAGGGCGTTTATATTGCCGCATTGCTTGTTGTTTTAGAGATTTCGCTTTCTTTTGACAATGCTGTTGTTAATGCCAAAATATTAGATACGATGGATCCAATCTGGCAAAAACGATTTATAGTTTTTGGTATTCCTATTGCCGTGTTTGGTATGCGTCTTTTCTTTCCACTTGCTATTGTTTCTATCGTAACAGGAATGGGATTATTTGAAACCTTACATATAGCGATAAATGAACCTCATCAGTATGAATCCATACTAAAAAGTACAGAAACTACGATCTTCGCATTCGGTGGAGCATTTTTACTCATGGTGTTTTTAGATTTCTTTTTCCAAGAGCATGAGATTACATGGTTCAAACTCATTGAAAATTCTAAAATGCTAAAACAGTTTTCTGGAGTTGCAAATATTGAGTTGATTATTGCAATTATCATAGGTATTGTTCTTGGACATCTTACACAGGATTTTGGAATTATTTTAGCCTTTATGTATGGTGTATTATTACACTCATTACTGGGAATACTCGATCATTTTCTTTCAAGTGATACAGTTAAAAGTGGTATAGCAGGATTTATTTATCTCGAAGTTCTTGACGCAAGTTTTAGTTTTGATGGTGTTATCGGAGCTTTCGCACTCTCTAGCAATATCTTTATTATTATGATCGGTCTTGGTATTGGTGCGATGTTTGTAAGAAGTATTACTTTATATTTTGTAGAACATAAAACACTTTCACAGTTCCAATATCTTGAACACGGTGCTCATTATGCCATAGGTGTTTTAGCAATTATTATGCTGATAAAGATAATGATGCCTATAGGCGAAGCTATCACAGGAACCGTAGGAATTGGGTTAATCTCTCTTGCTTTTTTACACTCTATTTGGGAAAACAAGAAAGCAAGTCACTTAAAGTAAATCTTTTTATACAATTTACAAAACGTTATCCCTCTGTACGAACAATCAAGCTATCAGGCAGGTTATACTGCTTGATAAGCTCACTCTCTTTTTGACGCATCTCTCCATTATCTACTTCATGATCAAAACCTAAGATATGAAGCAATCCATGGATAAATAAAAGTGTAAACTCCTCTTGTTCAGAATGCTTGAGTTTTTGTGCGACATCTTGCACATATTCGTAAGAGATGATAATACTGCCAAGTGGAGAAAAAGGCATCTTTTCATAGGGAAAACTTAAAACATCAGTGGGTTTGTCTATATTTCTAAACTCTTTGTTTATTGCTTGTATCTCTTCATTATTTGTTAATACAAGTTCAATCTCTTGATCCGTAAAGGTAGAAGCCATGCGTTCTAGAGTTGTAAGGTCAAAATGAAGTAGGGTTCTGTTATCAAAATCAATCATGAAGAGATTATATCGAAGTGGAGTTGTAAAATGGTTGAAAAAAGTTAATACAGATAGAATCATCTACCTGTAAATAACTATACTTTTAAATCTAAGCTTTGGCCTAAACCTGTTTTCTGTGCTGTAGATTGTTGCATCTGCTGTGCTTGAGCATCTTGAATATTTTTACTTTGAGTAGTAGCACTATCCAAAATTTTAGCCATTGACTGCGCATCGACTTCACGACTTTTTTTCATTGCATACACTTGTGCTGCAACAGGAGCTTGTGAATTAGTAACTGAATCCATCATATTTCCTTTATAGAGTATTTGCACGCAATTACATCGACCAAATAATCAAAAGGTTAAATCTTCTATGCTACTATTACAAGATGAAAAGAAGAGAGTTTATCAAATATTCTGTATTGCTACTTGGTTCTAGTGCCTTTGCCAGTGATCTCAAGTTTTACTCTTACCACATAAATATCATTCAAGAACCCTTTCAGAGCATCTCACATGTGCTAGAACAGCTTTTTCCTCCAAATATTGCTATGCCTTCTGTACACTCTTTTAATGTAGTGGGTTTTTTAAAAGCACTTATGCAAGATCCTCGTGTTAAAAATGAAACAAAACAAATACTACAAGATGGCGTAAAATGGCTCAATCAAACTTCACAAAATAGTTATATGAAAAACTATAAAGAACTAACACTTTCACAAAAAGAAAAACTTCTACAACAAATATCTCAAAAACAGTGGGGAGATACTTGGCTGTGGTATCTCATGAACTACAGTTTTGAAGCGATGTTCAGTGATCCAGTCTATGGAGCAAATAGCAATAAAATCGGATGGAAATGGGTAGAGTATGAGAGCGGTTTGCCCCGTCCGCCAAAGGTGAATGCTTATGTATGATATTTGTATAATAGGTAGTGGTCCAGGTGGTGCACCTATTGCTTATGAACTTGCCCATGCCGGAAAAAAAGTGCTTGTCTTAGAAAAAGGGCGGCATTATACTGAAAAAGATTTTTTCAAAGATGAGCTTGCAGTAAGTCGTCGCGATATTTATACACCACCGCTAGAAGAGCAACAACATGTCATAGAAACGCAAGATGAAAATGGACAATGGCAGAGTGTCGAGGCAAAAAACAGTAACTGGAATTTCTGGAACGGCTCTATGGTAGGTGGTTCATCGAATCTCATGAGCGGATATTTTCACCGTCTAAAGCCAAACGATTTTAAAATGGCTTCAGTCTATGGCAAGATCAAGGGTGCAAATGTGGTTGATTGGGTGATTGACTATAAAACGCTTGAACCCTACTATGATAAAGTGGAAAAAATCGTAGGTGTCTCGGGACGAGTCGTACAACATCCGTTTCTAGAGCCGCGTTCTTCAAAAGATTATTCATTCAGACCGACTTGGGAACATCCTATCGCTTCATGGTTTGACCTTACATGTAAGCATCTTGGATATCACTCAATTCCCACTGCTCGCGCTATTTTGCCCCATAATGCTTTGGAGCGAAAAGGGTGTTCTTACTCTAACTTCTGCGGCAGCTACGGCTGTGCCACGGGAGCAAAAGGCAATGCCAGATCTGCTCTTTTAGATAAAGCCCTTAAAACAGGAAACTGTACGATACTCAGTGAATCCTTTGTATATAAAATAGATACGGACGATAAAAACGCGACAAAAATATACTATTTTGATAAAAACAATAAACCTTTTTTCGTAAAAGCCAAAATCTTTGTCTTAGCCGCACAGCCCATCGAAACTGCGAGACTGCTTTTAAACTCCAAAAATAACCACTTTCCAAGAGGGATATTAAATAATTTTAATCAAGTCGGAAAAAATCTTATATTCTCCGCTGGAGGCACTGGAGAAGGGCAGTTTACATTTACAAATCTGCCAAAAGAAAAACGTGATGTTTTACTCCTGCGTGGTGCTTTTGTCAATCGTTCTTTGCAAGATTGGTATGAATACACCAAAAATGGTAAAAAAATAAAAGGGGGAACAATAGACTTTTTGTTTGAGCATGCAAATCCTACAAGTCGTGCTATGAGAGAGGTCTATGATAAAAATTCAAATCTTGTCTGGGGTGAAGCTTTACAAAAGAAAATCCAATATGCTTTTATGCAATCAAGAAAATTCACTTTTGAGGTATTTAACGATTGGCTCCCGACAAATGATTGTTTTGTGAGTGTTGATGATAAGGTCAAAGATAAATGGGGAGTTCCTGTTGGAAAAATAAGGCTAAATTCCCATCCTCATGACATAGAAGTTGGTGAATTTTTAGCGCAAAAAGCGGTTAACGTTTTAAAAGAGATGGGAGCTGTAAATGTAACTTCATCCATCTCAGCAGCACCGCCTCCAAATCTTGTAGCCGGCGGATGCCGTTTTGGAAATGATGAAAAAAGCTCGGTGCTAGATAAAAATTGTAAAGCCCATGCACTAAATAATCTCTACATCACAGACGCTTCTTTTATGCCAACAGGCGGCAGTGTTCCCTATACATGGACAATCTACGCCAACTCTTTTCGGGTCGCAGATGAGATACTCAAAAGATTTAATATGTTAAAATGAGGTTATGAAAAATATGACAAATAAAAAGGCTGTTTGTATTATGAGCGGCGGAATGGACTCTACTTTGAGCGCTTATATGATGCGCTCTCTTGGCTATGAGATCATTCCTGTGCATTTTAATTATGACCAGCGTACACAAAAAAAAGAGCTCGAGTGTTTCAACAATATCTGCGATGCATTAAAGACGCAAGATACTTTACACCCGCAGGGCACTTCACATGGAAGCAAAAAATACAGTCTTGACATCGGTTTTTTTAAAGAACTCGGAGCTTCGGCACTCACAGACACAAGCATAGAAGTGCCAACTGGCGGGATAGAAGAGGGGGTTCCTGTAACTTACGTGCCCTTTCGCAACGGCATCTTTTTAAGTATGGCGGCGGCTATTGCAGAAAAAGAGGGAGCATGTGCTATTAGTATCGGTGTTGTGGAAGAAGATAGCAGCGGATATCCTGATTGTAGACAAGAGTATATAGAGAGTATGCAGCGTAGTATCAATCTTGGGACAAAAGATGAGACAAATATCACTATCTTTATGCCGCTTGTGCACCTAAAAAAATCTCAGATCGTCCAAGAAGCGCAAAAACTCAACGTCCCATTAGAACTTACATGGAGCTGTTATAAAAATGAAGATAAAGCATGTGGAGTCTGCGACAGCTGTAGACTACGACTAAACGGTTTTAAAGAAGCCGGAATCAAAGACCCAATCGAGTATGAATAGCTTAGAGATTCTTGGCTTACATGTAAGCTATACATATAATCCAAGACTCAAAAATAGCTATATCAATATTCTCCCATCTGCAAAAATCGTTGTTAAAACACCTATAAACTCACAAAAGCATATTCGTGAACTCATACAAAGCAAACATAGTTGGATTGTGAAAAAAATCAATCATATTGAAAAATATCAAAAGGTAAATGTCAATCTTGAAGATGAAGTGCTTATTTTTGGAGAACTTTACAGTGTCGATCATGAAGTAGCTTCTATTTTAAGAGAGAAACTATCCAAATCAAGAAGTGTCACAAACGAAAATATCGTAAATCTTTATGATGGCTACTATAAAGAGATGGCATTACAATATATCCCTAAGCGTGTAGAGTATTTCAGTCGTATTATGGGACTTTATCCTTCAAACATCAAATACAGAAAGATGAAAAGAAGATGGGGAAGCTGTGACTCCAAAAAAGAGTTGACCTTTAATATCTATCTTCTAAAGCTCTCTCGCGAACTTATTGATTATGTGATCGTCCATGAGCTCTCCCACATAAAGCATATGAATCACTCAAAACGGTTTCATGAACTTGTCTCAAAATATCTTATAAACGCCAAAGAGTTAGAAAAAAAGATCCAAGAAGAGTATTATAAATTTATGTTACAATAAACAAAGAAGGGGGATAGTATGAGTGTAAATATCTTATTTGTATGTGTTGAGATTCCAAAAATCGTTACAAAAAATGAGTTGGAAGCCGAATTTCCCGGCATGATGCTCAGTAAAATAGAAAACTCTCTTGTAGGCGAGATAGCAAACAATAAGCTTATTTTTGTCTCCTCTTTTGGTGTGATTACCTTTTGTAATTTTGTACATGAGGAGATACGTTCATTTCTATCCCGTTTAAATATCCAAGAAGCAGAACACTATAAGACGGCACTAATCAACCAAGATTACCCAATGATCGTTCATGAACAATATATAAAGCCCATTATTGATGCAAATACCATAAAATATGATAAATTTGATAAAGCCACAGCTTCCATCATCTCTTTGGCACTTTCTCAAAGCGTTGGACTCGAAATTCGAGAACGGACACTTGAGAGGAAGATGACAGAGAGTAAAAAGCTCTATGAAAAGATAGAAACACTGCAGGTGAAGGATAGGGCGAAATTGATGAAATTCGCCAGTTCTATCGCAAAAGAACGCTTTCATATCCTCAATCAACTTTATCTCTTAGACAAGCCCGATATCTTATGGGATGATGTAGAACTAGAATCACTTTACAACCAGCTCTCTTTACAGTTAGAGCTTAAATCCAGATTTGATGTGATCGAATATAAGATCTCCTATTTAAAAGAGTCTGTGGAGTTTGCAAAAGATATGATCAATCAGAAGTCGAGTGAATTTTTGGAGTGGATTATTATTTGGCTCATCGTGATAGAGATTATCTTTTCTGTCTATAATTTTATAAAAGATTTTGCGAAGTGAAAAGAGTTACTGTCCACTCGATTTAGCGAGCATATCATAATTTTTTAATACTTTTGAATAGTAGTTATTGCCATTTATTTTTCCATTATAGCAATTGAGTGTTTTTGAAGTAAATCCGTATTTGCCAATACAACCTTTTAACACCCAAGCACCCATATAGATATTCACTTTTTCATCAAGAAGCTTATCTATGGGAATACCATTTTTTTTCAACGTCGACAAATGTACAGAGTTTACCTGCATAATGCCATAGTCGCATGTACCATTGCTATTTGCACAATTAACGGCATTCGGATTTTGTCCCGATTCAGTTTGTGCAATTGCTTTTAAGAGAAGATAATTGATCTCATAAAACTCACCTGCATCTTTATAGTTTTGATCATCCGCAACCGCATCAGAACAGATTAGAAAGATAATAAATATGGCAATTAAAAAATTAAACGATTTCATACCATTATTCTAGCACAAATGAACTATATTGTATAAAAATTAGAAGATTTCTGAAGATAGATGACCTATGAATACTAAAAATACAACACTCATATTGGTATTTTTTAGAATAAAATATGCATAATAATACCTAATAATACTATTTATAAAGAAGAGGGTGATATATGCTGGAATATATCTTAAAGAGTGATGATTTTTTAGTATCACAAACAGACGAAAAAGGTATGATCATTTTTGCCAATGATGATTTTTGCAAAATTGCCGGCTATACGCTTGAAGAGTTAGTAGGAAAAGCTCATAGTATCGTAAGACATCCAGATATGCCTCGAGCTGCGTTTAAAGATCTTTGGGAAACCGTAAAAAGTGACAAGATTTGGAGTGGCTATGTGAAGAATAAAACAAAAAATGGCGGTTACTATTGGGTATATGCAAGTGTATATCCTATGTACGATGCAGTAAAACACGTAAAAACCTATATGTCATGCAGAAGAAAACCTTCAAAATCAGAGATCCAAGAAGCACAAGATCTCTACAAAACACTCAAATAGGATATAGACATGGATAAATTACAAAAAAATATCATTTTACTAGTTGTTTTTGGCTTACTGTTTCTCTCTTATTTGTTAACGGATTCTTCTCTTATTCGATTAGTGCTTTCGTTTGTCACTTTTATAGTCACAATGTTTTTACACAATATGATATCTTCATCGTCAAATAATAATAATGTTGCTTTGCTGAAAAAAATAGACGAGATGATAGAATTTGAAAGGAATAAAATAATACTAAATGAAAACACGACAGATAATGTCGAAAAAGAGCTTAATATTTTACTTAGAAAATATGCTAAAACAATTTCAGACGATACCAAAGTTGCCGGAGAGATGGTACTTTTAGCAGACAAAGTAGCAAGAGGACATTATACATGTAGAGTAGGTGCTGATACTAAAACTCCATATGTTCATGTACTGAGAAACAGTATGAACAATATGATTGATTCATCTGAGCAAAATCTTGACAATGCCATTACAACCCTTAAAAACTTTGCAAAAGGAGATTTTAACTCTCGAAGTAATGTTAATGTCGAAGCAAAGATGGCTGAACTTTTGGAAAATATCAATAATTTAGGAGAGTCACTTCAAAATATGGAGCAAGAAAATAAAAATTCAAATCAAATGATTGTGGAATCTGCAAATGTCCTCAATCAAACAGTCGAAAATATCACAAATACGACGATTGTAGATTTTAAAAATATGCTTAATGGGATTGTTGAACGTATCCATTATGTGTCTCAAAAAGAAAATGAATTAGTCGGAAATCTTCAATCGCTTGTTCAAAATGCGAATGAAACAAAAGTTATTTTACGAACTATTGGTGATATTGCAGATCAAACAAATCTGCTTGCATTAAATGCTGCCATAGAAGCAGCACGAGCAGGAGAACATGGACGAGGATTTGCCGTTGTTGCGGATGAAGTCAGAAAACTTGCAGAACGTACACAAAAAAGTCTAGCTGAGACTTCTGCAACAACAAATGTCCTTATCCAGTCCATTTCAGATACTTCAGAAACACTCAATAAAAATGCAAATGATGTTAATGAAATATCTGATGAAGTAGGTGCAGTCAGTGGCAAGATGGACGAGATTATTGTGACATTAAATAATCTAACAAAGTAGTGTCATTGATAATTTACATTATATCATTTGGTTAACATAATGTAAATTCTCTTGAAAAAAGCTTCTTGCGAAATCAAGGCTAAAAGGCACGCAAAAAAAATATTGATTTGTTTTGTGGGCCATTGTTATATATTTATTTTACCAAGCTCGTTTCCCAACCATCATACTGACCATTGTAGTTTTTGCAGTGTTCAATAAGTTCTAATGTCAAAGTATCTATATTATGATAAAATGGAACGTCTATGCGATAAAATTTTACTCCGTAATCTGGTGCTTCAACACTTGGTTCCATATCTTTTAAAATTTTAAAATTTTCACTTACGATAAACGCTGAAAATATCTCTCGTTCTTGTGAATTTTTAAAATAACTTGTATGTTCAATCGCCCTTTGTATTGTAAGATTATCCCCTGCTTTAGCCAGTTCATCGCAAGCATGATGATTATGAATGATCTGCCACTCTTTAGCTGTAGGAAAAAGCAGTTTTTCATACACTTCCCACTCACTATCTATGCGAGATCCAAGCTCAAAACTATAACCTTCAAAATGACTCATCGCTCCATTTACAGTATCACTCCATTCAAAATCAAGTTTTAAGTAGTATATAAATGTAATACTACCTTGAGAAATAACACGCCCAACATACTGTCCGTGACGATATCTCAAACATTCGAGTTCTAAACGGTCTTCGATGAAAGTTATCTCTTCAATCTCATCTTTTGAAACAAATCCATCCTCGGTCTTCGTGTTAAGTTTGACTTTTACAAAAGCGACATATCCGTGGTCGTCCTTTGAGCCATCCTCTGAGACGCTGATGTTTAAAGAGATCATCGCTGGATGTGCATCGACGATTTTTATATATTCTTCCCAATATCCTTGCATATTATTATCCTAATTTAAATTTTTTTATCTTATTGCATCTCTAAACTCATCAAAAACATATCTTCGCCATCTATCACTTTGACATCTATGCTTTGACACTTCGGACAACAGTATTGAACCTTATCGAGTTCGCTCACTGTTTTACACTCTTGACACTCTATAGTAAGCGGCTGGATATTCATAATAAACTCTCCTCCATCACATACGGTTGTCTCCTTAAAAGTATTAAAAGCAGTTTCTAAAAGATATGGCTCGATTCCGCTCATCACACCTATTTTGACTACGACTTTAGTTATTTTTTTGGCATTATTAACTACTGCATGCTCTTCGCACTGCGTGAGTAGTGCCTGTACCACACTATATTCATGCATCTTTTTCTCCTTTATAAATTAATCTCTCTGGGGTGCTAAGAGGGCATTTTTTATAGACAAAATCTTTTCTAAGAGAATGAAAGCTACTCTTCTCATCCCAAAATTGGTTATACATTGTGTCTAATTCTTCTTTATGCTTTGCCAAAATAAGAGCACTATCTTTTTGCAGTTTTTCTCTTTTTGCATCAAGAAGTTCAAACCATGCATCTTCATCACGTACCAAGCTTTGGGTAAAAATATCAAGTTCTTCATGAAACTTGTCCATCTCTTCGCTAAATACTTTGTCTATCAAACCTATCCTCTGTGCTTCTTTTACTGTAAGAGGCAAAGCATTGTCTAAAAGTTCTTCGGCTTTTGCATTTCCAACTCTTGTTGGCAAAGTATATGTATGAAACTCACTGCCGCTAAGTCCTATGGTTTTATAGTGCGGATTTAAGACGACTCCTTCTCTTGCGACTGTATAATCGCAGGAGGTACCTAAAAACACACCACCCGCTCCTGCTCCACTTCTAAAAGCGGCCACAGTTAAAATATCATCCGACATCAATACTGAGCGTACCATATCGTTCATGGCATTTATGTTACTCCATCCATCTTCACCCGCTTTTTTACTGTCTTCTAAAATATTAAGATGAATACCGTTTGAAAAAAAATCTTTTCCACCCATAAGAACGAGAACTTTACAGTGCTCTTGTAGAAATTCTACGGCATATTTTAAGCGTATCGATTGCTCCGAACTAAACGCACCATTATAAAAATCAAAGTAAAGATATGCCACTTCGCCTTTTATCTCTGTATAAATCTCATAGAATGTTTCTCTATGACTCTCCATAATCAGTGGGATTCTTGACTCTTTTATCCCTTTAAGTTTCTCTTTTAACACATAAGTTGCAGGCAGTTTAAATTTTAAAACCTCTTTGAGATGTGAAATCCATACCGCCCCGTCGATCGTCTTGATGCACACTGCACCGTCTCTTTTGGCAAATATCTCTTTTAGCTTCGCATTTTTGGCAAGATTTCTTAGATTTTCATCATTTTCAAGGCTTTCAGAATGTGCACCAAATAGATAACATTTCACCTCCAACAACTCATCAGGTACTCCGGGAAAACTATCTGAAGCATTGATCTTTTGAATGATCTTTTTCGTAGTATCTTTTTCCCAATCAATAGCTCTCTCTAAAGAGGTTATTTTTTTGTGCATAGGCGTGGGTAACTGTTTGATCGACTCGAACGAGTTATTTTGGAGATTTTTTAAAAGTTTTTTGATAGCTTTAGATGCCGCCATACTAACTTCTTGTCTATATATCGATGCTTTTTTTGTATCACGCATAGGAAAGTTTTCCAATGCATAAATATCTCCACCATCAAACTCATTATTTGCTCGGATGATACTCACTCCCCACTCATCTTTTTCATCAAAGATCGCATGTTCGAGCGAATGGGGACCTTTGTCTCCCAAGACACCCGGATGAACGATGAATGTTGGAATGTTAGAATATATTGATTCAGGAATGAATTTCGTTAGATAGGGACAGATAACAATATCTGGATGAAAACTCTTTACTGCATTTTGCATTAGCTCATCGTTGATGGCAAACTGTACAGACACAATATGCCCAGAATCTTTCATCTCACAAAAGATTCTTTGTGTTAAAGAGTTAAGCACAGTAGATATTATAAGAATTCTCATCTATATTTATGCCTAACAAATACGCGGTAATAGCTCGCCCGTAGGCAAGTCTAAAAATCTTTTCGTTCCATATGATGAGTTCAAGATCACTTTTCCAACATAAGCATCACTCACCTTTCCTATCGCTACGGCATTTGAAGAGTTATCAAACTGATGAAGTACCTCAAGCGCTCTTAGTGCGTATTCTTTGGGGATTGCAAGAACAAAAGTGCCTTCGTTTGCCAGATTAAGCGGTTCAAATCCAAGCATTTCACAACTTCCATAAACCTCAGAACTTACAGGAATCGTTTCTTCATCTACTTCTATACAGATATTAGACTGTTTTGCCCATTCATTTAACACTGCCGCCACACCGCCGCGGGTTGCATCTCTAAGAGCCGTTATCTTTATACCAGCATCCATCAACGCTTTAACTTGAATATATAAAGACGCACAGTCACTTTGAAGTGACGAACCAAAATCCATCCCCTCTCTTGCCACAAAGATTGTCGCTCCATGTCTGCCAATATCTCTTGAGAGTAATATCAGATCATCTTGGCTTATATTATTTGAACTAATACCACGCTGCTGTATTTCGCCTATGCCAGTAGTGTTAATAAATATCTTGTCCACAGCACCTTTAGGAACTACTTTGGTATCTCCACTTACTACTATTGCGCCGTTAATTTCTAGTTCTTTTTTCATAGAACGTACGATACTTTCAAGGTCACGAACAGCAAAACCCTCCTCAATGATAACGCTACATGTAAGATATTTTGGCTTTGCGCCCATCATGGCAAGATCGTTACAAGTACCACAAATTGCAAGTTTTCCTATATCTCCACCGGGAAAGAATATCGGCGAGACAGTAAAAGAATCCGTCGAAAAAGCAAGCTCTCCGTTATGAATCACCGCCGCATCTTCGCTTTTAGAAAGAATCTCGTTTTCAAAAGCTTTGTAAAACACTTTTGAAATTAACTCGTTATTTTCTTCTCCACCATTGCCATGTGCTAAAGTTACATATTTTGTCATTTTAAAAGATTCCCATATTTATAGTATGCTGCACATGCGCCCTCACTGCTCACCATACAGCTGCCAAGTGGAGAACTCGGTTTACATGCCGTACCAAATATCGTACATTCCGGCGGGTTTGCCATACCGCGAAGGATATCTCCACAAATACAGAGTTTATGATCTTCTATCTCCTCTTTTGGCAGAATATCGTCATAAATTATTTGCGCGTCAAGTTCACTGTACTCATTTTTGAGTTTGTATCCACTCTCAGGTATGTTTCCAAGACCACGCCATTTAAACAAGTCTGCTTTTTCAAAATATTTTTCGATAAGCTGTTGCGCTTTGAGATTGCCTTCATATGAGACTAGTCTCTTATATTGAATCTCCAACTCACAACGTTGCTCGTTAAACTGACGAACCAGCATCAAGATAGCTTCCATCACATCTACAGGTTCAAACCCTGAAACGACGACAGGACGGTTATACTCTTTTGGAAACTTCTCATATATCTTCGCACCCGTAATCACGCTCACATGACTCGGCCCTAAAAATGCATCTATCCGGTTGTTATAACTGTCTACATGTTCATCACGGCTGTCGATAAGTTCGACCATTACTTCAGGTACCGTTACATGGTTTATATGAAAAAAGATGTTTTTGATACCGCGTTTAATAACCGTGTCTATCAAAGCTACGGTCATAGGCGCCGTCGTCTCAAAACCGATAGCAAAAAATATCACTTTCTTTTCTGGATTTTCTATAGCTATCTTTAATACATCTAAAGGGGAATAAACAAAGCGTACATCTGCGCCTCTGGCTCTTGCATCTTGCAGAGATCCCTTACTTCCTGGTACTTTTATCATATCTCCCAAAGTAACAAGAATTACATCTTCTTGCTGGCTCAAAATATATGCATGATCGATGCGTTCCTTTGGCATAATACAGACGGGACAGCCTGGGCCATGGATAAACTTGATATTTTTTGGCATAAGCTGAGGAAGCCCGTATTTCATTATCGAATGTGTATGACCACCGCAAACTTCCATAATATTTATGGGATGAGATAATTGTTTTGCCTCTTCATTTATGAGTTTTGCAAGTCCTTCAATAACCTCTGGATTACGAAATCCCTCATACAGATCTTTTAACTGTAACTCACTCATTATAGAGTCCTGTTTTCACAGTTATCATCTTCTAAAACGAGCCTTTCACGTTCCTCATCATCGAGTTTTGCAAGTATCTCGTTATAGACTTTTAAAGATTCTAAAGCATCTTCTTCATCTATCTTGTTCATGACAAAACCTATATGGATTAAAACATAGTCGCCCACTTTGACACTACCTTCTTCAACAAGATCCAATCCCGCTTTTCTCGTAACGCCCATAGTATCGACCACTGCTACGTTTTGCTCTTTGTCGATCTCTACGACTTTACTTGGAATAGATAAACACATAAATTACCCTCTCATCTTTCTTTTAAATTCTATCCACTCTATCACACGTTTGATGGAGTTTTCATCTTTAATATTGAGTTCTAAAATATCTACATTTGGTTTTAATCTTCTCGCTTCTGCTTTTTCATGTTCGATGTCATAATCGAAGTACGGCAGAAGGTCAGTTTTGGTAATGAGTACTAAATCTGCTTGACGAAACATTACGGGATATTTTTCTATTTTGTCATTTCCCTCGGGAACTGAAACAAGCACGATGTTTAAATGGCTTCCCACATCATAAGAAGCGGGACACACAAGATTACCCACGTTTTCCACAAAACAAACATCCATCGCGTCCAAATCCATATGATGCAAAGCTTTATGAACCATAAAAGCATCCAAATGACATGCCGAGCCTGTTTGTATCTGATGTGCCATAATCCCTTTAGCTTTAAGTCTATCTGCATCACGACTTGTCTCTAAATCACCCTCAACTACGCCAAACTTAAAAGGAGCTAGTGCAACCATATGTTCGAGCATCGTTGTCTTTCCACTTCCAGGAGAACTCATAAGGTTGATACAAAGTACACCATGAGCATCAAAATGTGCTCTGTTATGCCCTGCTTCATGATCATTTTTATCAAGTATCTTTGTGATAACTGCTATAGTCTTTGCATCATTAAGCTGAGGGTTATCATGAAGATGCTGATGCGCATCTTGATGTTTATGAGAATCATCGTGGTCATGATGATGTCCCTCTTCGTGATCATGATGATGTCCCTCTTCGTGAGAATGATGATGAGCGTGTTTATCTGTTGTTATACTGCAACCGCAATCTTTACACATATTTTTTCCTTATTTTAATTTTTATGCTAACCAAATTTGGCTTCCAACAACCAAAGAGATAACCCCAGCCATGGCAAACACTCTTCGGACATTTTTAACATCTGTTAAAAGATGCTTATTGATTTGAAGTATAACAGCACCAAAACCTACAAATACGACAGACACGCCAGCTACAAATACTAACACCATAGTTGGGTCAACGCTTGTCCCTTGAAGCATTCCTAAAGTAATAAGCATACCTCTCACTCCGCCCATGCCCATAA
Organism: Sulfurimonadaceae bacterium; assembly: GCA_028683835.1. Taxonomy (GTDB): domain Bacteria; phylum Campylobacterota; class Campylobacteria; order Campylobacterales; family Sulfurimonadaceae; genus Hydrocurvibacter. The sequence goes on from JAQUHB010000006.1 coordinate 36,846, forward strand.
GCGCACCCATGGTAAGAGCAGAAGAGGAATCAGGCGATACTGCATGGGTATGTTCTTTGCCAAAATAAATATGTACATGTTCCTCCCCTTTATGATGGTGTCTGCTTACATGGATTTTGTTTGCCGCAACCATATATAAAAGATAGATACCCATCCCAATGATAACTGTTGAAGATATCATATCACCATACTCTGTAATAGAACTTGGCAGTGAGTATTCTTGTAAAAGTTTTGCAAAGAGAAAAAGCATTAACCCATGTCCAAACGCAAACATAACGGTGATGATAAATGTTTTTTTCATCGATTTGCCAATAGAAAAATCTGCTATCGCAGTTAAATGGTCGGGACCAAAGGCATGTAGTATGCCATACCAAAATATCAAGACATAAGCTATTTCCATCACAAACTCCTAAATAAACTGAATATTCATTCATTTTAGAAAATTATAGTATATTTCTGTAAAATATAGATTAATATTTTACATTTTCATCAATATAACTAAAATTAATACACAAAACTCCTCATTTGAGGAGGTTTTTAAGGAAAATAAAAATGAGTAAAACAAAAATTGTAGTGTTGGGTGTCGGAAACATTTTAGAAAAAGATGATGGTATTGCAGTTTATGCAACATCTTATTTAGAAAAAAACTATCTTTTTGATCCTTCTATAGAGATCATTAACGGCGGAGTTGAAGGGATTAATTTACTTAATCTTTTTATGGATAACAATCATATTCTTATCTTAGATGCAATCAATCTTGATGATGAAGTAGGAAGTATCTATTATATTCCCTCACATGAACTCAGTGGTTACGGAATCAACTCTGGTGGTGCTCATGAAGTGGGTGTAATGCAGTGCCTTGATATGCTAGAACTTATGAATAAGCCTCTGCCAAAATCAAGTGTCGTAGGCATAGTCCCAAAAACGGTAGAGGTGGGCATCGGCTTAACAAAAGAGATGAAAAATACATTTACCACTTATATAGACACTATTATCAATATTTTAAAAGAAGAGCATATCATTGTCACAAAGAAAGAAAATACTTGTGATTTAGAAACTATTATCGAACTTTTTAGAAATCCAAAGATTTTATTTTAAAAAGAACTTAATTCTAAAAAAGAGTTATATTCAATTTTAAGTTTTCTTGCATTACAATGAGTGAAACTCTAAGAAGTGAAAAACAAAGATGTCATTCAAGAAAAAAATACAGGGCTTAAAAAGAGAATTGTTGCTCGAAGAAGCGGCTACTCTCTTTATCCGTGATGGATATGAGGGGATGAAGGTCGCAGATCTTTCCATCAACACAGGAGTTTCCATAGGAGCTATATATGCGATGTTTGGCTCTAAAGAGGGAATTTATAATAATTACATTCTGAACCAAATAGAGTATTACATCAATCTTATGCAAGAAGAGATCAACACATGTAGTGACCCAAAAGAGATGCTTAGAATTATTACAAAAATCAAATTTTCCGCCATCATCAAAAACAAAAATGCTCTTAAGGAAAGCTATAGCGACCCGACCTTTTTTTTAACTCTCTCTTTAGATGAAAATGATCCTATGATGCAGATGTATCGTTACATTGCGCAACATGTAATGGAACCTCTTTGTGCAACAATTACAACAGATAAAAAGCCATTGGAAATGGTATTTTTATATGATGGTCTTTCTTTTGGAATAGTGAAATACTGGCTTGTTGAAGGAGGTGATCTGATGTCAACAATTGATGATACTGTAGAGAATTTTTTACGTGTGATACGAATTAGCTAAGGAGTCAATTATGAAAAACAACTTTGTTTTTTTGCTATTGCTATCTACTCAAACACTTTTATTTGGGCAATCTGTTTTTCGAATCGGAACCGTTATTGACGGCTCGCAAGCAGAGCTAAATGCTCAACATGATATGTTTATCTCTGAAATAAATAAAGTCAGTGAAGGAGAGTTTCTGCTTCACTTTCCCAAAAATAAGCAATTAGATGGAAACTTTTCAGTACAAACGACCGACAAACAGATAGAGCGTTTGGAAAATGATCCGAGTGTAGATATGGTATTGCTTATAGGAGGGATTTCAAGTCAGCTTGCATTAAAAAAAAATATCTTGCATAAACCTACTTTTGCACCTTTTGTCTACAATGTATCCTTGTCGGGTGTCAGTCATACAGAAAATTTCAGCAATATCAGAAATCTAAACTATCTTACAGATGAACTGACACTCAATGAAGAGATTCAAACTTTTTCGCATATTGTGCCTTTTAAGCATCTTGCTATACTCGTAGATGAGTCCCAATACCGTCTCTTTTCAACAACAGCAGAGCGTTTGATTATAGAAGCACAGCAAAAAGAGATAACGCTACAGTTTATTCAGGTGTCGGGTTCGAACGAAAACATAAGCGCTAAAATTCCCGCTGATGTACAAGCTGTTATGTTAGCGCCCTTACCTAATCTTGATAGCAAAGCTGCAAAATCACTTTATGAAGAACTTATAAAACGTAAACTTCCGACATATGCGTTAAGTGAGGGAGATCGAGTGAAAGATGGTGTATTGGTTTCTCAAATAGCCTCTTCAAATCGTGTACGTAGAGCACGAAGTACAGCTTTAAACATGCTCGCTGTGATGCGCGGCGAACAAACGCAAAAACAACCCATAGAGTTTAAAGAAAAGCGTTCTGTTTATATCAATATGGCAACGGCACGTGCTATTGGAATTTATCCTAAATATAGCGTACTTGCAAATGCAGTTTTACTAAACGAAATCAAAGAGAAAAAACCAAATCTGACATTTGCCTCCATCGCCCAAGAAGCTGTACATGCCAATCTAAGCCTCATCACCAGTCGCCTTGGAGTTGAATCTGATAAAGAAAATATTGCGGAGGTTCGATCTGTTCTCTTTCCTCATGTCAGCGCAGAACTGGGATATACTCAGCTTAACAGTGATAACGCATATGTAAAAGATGGCTTTTATGCCGAAAAAAGTACCGATGGAGCTTTAAAAGTGCAGCAAGTTATCTTCTCGGAAAAAGCTCTTGCCAACCTTGAGATCCAAAAAAAACTCCATGTGGCAGTAGAACAAAAACAACGTGCCTTAGAGCTTGAAGTAGTTAAGCAGGCTTCTACTCTATTTTTAAATATGCTGGTAGCTCAAACACAATATAAGATTCAAACTGATAATCTTGCGCTAACAACAAGCAATCTAGAACTTGCTAAAGGTCGGGTGGAAGCAGGAACAACAGATATGTCAGATGTTTATTATTGGCAAAGTACTATTGCTAGTGTCAAGCAAAATGTATTGCATGTAAAAGCGGAAGTCGAAAAAGCTAAAGATGCCCTAAACCACATACTTAACCGTAATATCGCAGATCGTTTTATCATGGATATTCCCTCGTTAAATGATCCCTCTATCAGAAAAAATCTCGATCTCGTTACAGAGATGTTAAATGATCAGCAAAGCTATAACGCTATTGAAAAGTTTCTCTTACAAGAGGGGATGGCAAATTCCTGCGAACTGCATCAGTTAGACGCGCAACTTTCCGCTCAAAAACGTCAACTTCTTTCTAATGAAAGAGCATACTATGTTCCTGATATCATAGCAGCAGCAGAGGTCTCACATGTATTTAATGAAACACGTAATCCCATAGCAGGTATCTCTCTTGAAAATACAACAGATTGGCAAGCGGGAGTCAAAGTCTCACTTCCTCTTTATGAAGGGGGAGCAAAAGATGCCAAAACTTCACGTACCCGTTTAAATCTTCAACAGACACAAGTAGTTTATATTGATACAAAACAATCGATTGAACAACAGATAAGAGGTGATTTACACTCTATTGAAGCTAGTTATCCCTCTATCGCTCTTGCAAAACAAGCAACTAATGCGGCACATAAAAGTTTTGAGATCGTTAGGGAAAACTATGCGCAAGGAACACGCTCCGTTAGTGATCTGCTCACAGCACAAAATAATGCCCTTGTTGCAGAGCAAGCAGCAACCAATGCAAGTTATCGTTTTTTGATTGATGCCCTGCAACTGCAAAGAGATATCAGTAATTTCACCCTACTCTTACAACCATCGGATGAGGATTTTTTACATCGAATGAAACAGTTCGTCCATGACTATAATAGTAAAAAAACAGTACATACTAACAATCAACAAGAGGAAGAAAAATGAAGTCTAAAATTTTAAAATGGATAGCTTATCTTTTGGGCGTACTCTTTTTGAGTATCGGTGGCATGTATGTCATGAAATATTTTTCAAAAACAGATACGCTTCGTGGATTTGTATCAGGAAACGGCAGAGTTGAGGCGACACAAGTCGACTTGGCGACAAAATTTCCGGGGCGTATTATAGAAATATTGGCAAATGAAGGAGACAGTGTTCACAAAAATGAGATACTAGCACGTTTAGACAGCGATGAACTAAATGCACGAATGGCTCAGGCAAAAGCACAGATACAACAAGCGATAGAAAATAAAAAATATGCTGTAGATCTGGTACATCAGCATGAAAGTGAACTCTCTTTTGCGCAAAAAAATCTAACACGCTCAAAAAATCTTTATATCAACAACAACATCTCTTTAGTGCAACTACAGCAAAATGAAACAACGGTAGAATCGATGAAAGCGGCATTAAATGCTGCTAAAAATCAGGTATATGCCGCAGATGCCACTATTAATGGCGCTAAAGCACAAAGTCAGACAATCCAAAGTAGTCTTAACGATTCAATTCTTCGCTCACCCATTAATGCAGAAGTACTCTACAAACTTATAGAACCGGGTGAAGTGGTCGGTGCTGGTGGAAAAGTATTGACTTTGCTCGATCTTAGCGATGTTTACATGACGATTTTTGTTCCCACATCCTATGTGGGACATATTACAGTGGGCAGTGAGGCAAGAATAATACTTGATTCTATGCCAAACACACCAATACCCGCGACAGTTTCTTTTATTTCTCCAGATGCACAGTTTACACCAAAAGAGATTGAGACACAAAATGAACGAGAAAAATTGATGTTTAGGATTAAGGTAAAAATCGATCCAAAACTGCTCCAAACCACGAAGCTGCATATCAACAGCGGTATGCCTGGAATCGCTTACGTGCGTCTTGATCCTAACGCTCCATGGCCCGAAGCTATTGCTTCTGTCAAACCTCTTACAAAAACGCCATGAATTCGATTGCGACTCTAAATGGCATTTCACATCGCTACGGTAATACTATAGCCGTTGATAATGCCACTTTAGAGATACCCTCCGGATGTATGGTTGGATTTATAGGACCCGACGGTGTCGGTAAATCGACTCTTTTAGCATTGATATCGGGTGTACGAATACTTCAACAAGGCAAGCTGGAAGTCTTTGGCGGAGATATCTCAAAAAGAGAGTATCGAGAAAGTGTATGCCCTCGCATCGCCTATATGCCCCAAGGTCTTGGCAAAAATCTTTATATGTCACTTTCAGTCTATGAAAATATTGATTTTTTTGGACGACTCTTTTCTCAAGACGCAAAAGAGAGAAAAGAGAGAGTCTTCGAGTTACTTGAAAGTACCGGACTTACCCCTTTTAAAGATCGTCCTGCAGGACAGCTTTCAGGAGGTATGAAACAAAAACTCGGATTATGCTGTGCTTTGATTCACGATCCTGATCTCTTGATTCTTGATGAACCGACTACAGGTGTTGATCCACTTTCAAGAAGACAATTTTGGGAACTTATCGATAGACTCAGGAATCGTGGTGATGGGATGAGTGTTATTGTTGCGACAGCCTATATGGAAGAAGCGCAACGTTTTGACTGGCTCATAGCGATGGATGATGGAAAGATACTTGCAGAAGGCTCTCCAAAAGAACTTATGGCAACAACAAATTGCGATAATCTCGATGCCGCGTTTATCCGTCTCCTTCCCGAGGAAAAACAGCGTGAGCATCGCTTTTTGGTCGTTCCGCCTCGAGTTATCGATCCTAACGCAGTTTTGGCGATCGAAGCAGAAAACTTAACCATGAAGTTTGGTGATTTTACAGCTGTGGATCATGTGAGTTTTAGCATAGAAAAAGGAGAAATTTTCGGCTTTTTAGGTTCAAATGGCTGTGGTAAAACAACGACTATGAAAATATTGACAGGCTTACTCTCCCCAACTGAAGGAACGGCAAAGTTATTTGGCGAAGAGCCAACAGCCAATGATTTAGAAACACGTAAACGAGTCGGCTATATGACGCAGGCTTTTTCACTTTATTTGGAACTGAGCGTCTTTCAAAATCTTCTCTTACATGCACAGCTTTTTCATCTTCCACCCGAACAAATAGAGCAACGAGTAGAGGAGATGCTTCTACACTTTCATCTCAAAGAGTATAAAGATACTGACGCCGCTGATCTACCTTTGGGAATTCGACAGCGCCTTTCACTGGCTGTAGCAGTTATACATAAACCTGAAATGCTCATACTTGATGAGCCTACATCAGGAGTTGATCCTGTTTCTCGTGATAATTTTTGGGAACTGCTAATCGATCTCTCCCGTAAAGACGGTGTTACTATTTTCGTCTCAACTCACTTCATGAACGAAGGTGAAAGATGTGACCGCATCTCTCTTATGCATCAAGGGAAAGTTCTTGCGAACGACACACCTCAAGGTCTTGTTCGTTCTAGAAATAAAGAAACGCTGGAAGACGCGTTTATCGATTATCTCCAAGAAGTAGAAGTAGTAAATACTGCGTCAAAGTCTATCAAATCCCTACATGTACAACATCAACGCAAAAAAAATAATTTTTTTAGCCTTTTGCGTTTATTTGGTTATGCGTATCGTGAATCGCTAGAGTTGATCCGTGATCCTATCCGTCTGATATTCGCACTCCTTGGAACTGGGATATTGATGCTTATCTTAGGATTTGGCATCACGATGGATGTAGAAGATCTCAGTTTTGCCGCATTGGATCAAGATGGTTCGCCACAAAGTCGACAATATCTTCAAAACCTCTCTGGTTCACGCTATTTTCTTGAACATAAACCGCTACACTCTATGGAGGAGCTTGACCAGAGAATGAAATCAGGAGAGCTTTCGATCGCTTTTATCATCCCTCCCCATTTTGGAGAAGACCTAAAAAAAGGACGGCATACAGAGATTGCTGTTTGGGTTGATGGAGCAATGCCTTTTCGTGCAGAGACTATCAAAGGATATGTACAAGGAATGCACATCAACTATATCCGTCAACTTGCCCGTGATACCTTAGGATATATTCCTGCTCTGACGCCGTACAATGTAGAGATGCGATATCGTTATAACCAAGATTTTAAAAGTATTTACGCTATGGTTCCTGCTGTATTGCCGATGTTACTGATCTTCATTCCATCTATCTTGATGGCACTCAGCGTTGTTCGTGAAAAAGAACTAGGTTCGATCACCAATTTTTATGCCACGCCTGTAACACGACTGGAGTTTTTAATAGGCAAACAGTTGCCTTATATAGTTATCAGTATGATTGGATTTCTTATCCTTCTTATACTTGCGGTATTGGTATTTGACGTTTATCCTAAAGGGAGTATGGTGACTCTCATTTTTGGTGCTTTACTCTACGTAACTATCACCACGGGAATCGGGTTTTTAATCTCTTCATTTATGGAGACTCAGATTGCAGCACTTGCAGGAACGGCAATCTTGACTCTTCTGCCAACAATCAATTTTTCAGGTATCAAAGATCCCGTTTCATCTCTTGAGGGAGTAGGTGCTTTTATCGGGTATATTTTTCCAGCTACCTATTTTATCAATATTAGCCGTGGTATTTTTAGTAAAGAACTGGATTTTAAAGATCTTCACCATGATTTTTTTGCTATGGCAATAGCTCTTGTAGTTATTTCAGTTTTTAGTATGTTGTTACTAAAAAAACAGGAAAAATAATGAATCATCTTGCAAATATATTTCGTCTTGGTATCAAAGAACTCCGCAGTCTATGGCATGACAAAGTGATGATGATTATGATTGCATACTCTTTTACAATCGCAATTTATGTCGGAGCTACAGCAACATCAACCGAGTTACATAATGCGCCCATCGGCTTTGTCGATGAGGACCATTCCGCACTCTCTCATAAAATCATAGAAGATTTTTATCCGCCGCGTTTTGGAATACCTCAGATAATTTCTTGGACTCAGGTAGATACTGATCTTGATGCGGGACTGTACACTTTTGTAATAGTCATACCCAACAACTTTGAAAAAGATATTTTATCAAAGAGAAATCCCGATATCCAAGTAAATATTGATGCGACACGTATGACACAAGCAGGAATAGGAGCAGGATATATTCAACAAATCATCAATAATGAGGTTAGTGAATATTTTAGTAAAGGGAAAACAACACAAACCCTTCCCATAAATATGTTGATTCGAATGAAATATAATCCAAATCTGACAAGCAGCTGGTTTGGAGGAGTTATGGAGATGATAAGTATGATATCACTTCTATCCATTGTTTTAACGGGTGCCGCATTAATTCGTGAGAGAGAACATGGTACACTTGAACATCTTATGGTCATGCCGCTGACTGCTTCTGAGATTATTCTTGCTAAAGTATGGTCAATGGGACTCGTTGTTTTAGTATCTGCTGCATTTGCTCTTATAGTTGTTATAGAAGGAGTTTTACAAGTACCTGTTACGGGTTCGGAGCTTTTATTTTTGTTGACTGCGCTTTTAACCTTATTTGCAACTACATCTATGGGAATCTTTATGGGAACAATTGCGCGCACGATGCCTCAACTCGGACTCATCTTTATCTTGACTATTTTACCCTTGCAGATTCTTTCAGGCGGGATCACCCCTTTTGAAAGTATGCCGCAAGTGCTTCAAAATATTATGTTTTTCACCCCAACAAGTCATTTTGTTAATATTGCACAAGCTATACTCTATCGTGGTGCAGGACTTAGTGTCATATGGCCACATATGCTTGCAATTATTGGCATAGGACTCGCATTTTTCTTTCTTGCACTCTTAATGTTTAGAAGAAGTCTTGCTTCATCCACATAAGACAAGAGGTTTAAAAGCCTCTATTATGCTCGATGCTCGGATTTGCAAAGGTATGTAAAATATCTTCTAAAGAGAAACTCTCTTTACTTTTTGTTACTTCAACTCCACTTTTCTTTAAAACACTTATGATCGTCTCAATATATTCGCTCCAAACTGAACGTAAAATGTCACTTAGCCCTACTTCCACAGAGATAATATCCTCAGGCGCAATGGAGATAAGTGTCGTATTTGCCATATGATTTGCCATTGAACATATCTGAAGCATTTCAGCTATCTCTACTTCATTAGCTGTTTTTTTGATAAGTGTTCCATCAAGAAACTCATTACAACTTTTTACTGTGACAGTTCCTGCCTTCACATCACCTTCTGAAGCTGTGTTCACAATGATAACCTCAAGAAATTCTTGAAGTAAAGGCATTAGGAGAAATCCAAGTGTGCCACCGTCTACGAACTCTATTTCAGGACTAAAATCATAATTTTCTTTTAAATACTTTGCTGCATAAAGGCCGACACCTTCATCTTTAAAAAACGCGTTTCCAGAGCCTATAAGGGCCAATTTTTTATTCATATTTCTCTCCATTTTTTAATGCATAGTAGATCTGTCCAAGAGCAATAGAGCCATCATTGACAGGTGTTGTTTTTTGTATATAGTATCGCAATTTTCTTTGTTCAAATTTTTGTCTAAGAAGATTGACAAGAACTTTATTTTGAAAAACACCGCCGCTTAGAACAATGGGTAGGAAAGGATATTTTTGCGCTATCTCCAATATGATATTTGCAAGAGTAATGATAAATCTCGAACATACTTCCTCTTTTTGCCTGACATATAAGAGCTCTTGTATCATAGAACTGATATCAATTTCACCATCTTTAAGAGAATAACTAAATCCTTTTTCGCTTTCAATCTTTGTTGCAAAAGACTCTACAAGGAGACCGCTTTCTCCCTCATATCCCACTATTTGCGAAATTCCACACAAAGAAGCCACTGCGTCAAAAACTCTTCCGACAGAACTTGTATAAGGTGAATTCAAACTCTTTTTCCACATTACATGTAGAGCTTTTATCTCATCTACGCCAAAACTTTTTACCGTCTCATTTTCTAGTGTTAAAATTTCATCAAGTGTATAGATATCAAACAACAGTGAAAGTGCCACACGTCTTGGCTCTTTGACCGCTTTCTCTCCTCCAAGGAGACGAAATGGCTTGATATGGTACACTCTCTCACCCTTTTTACAATCTGCCAAAAGCACCTCTCCACCCCAAAGTGTGCGATCATCTCCATAACCCGTGCCATCAAAACAAAATGCCAATACTGTTTCATCTAGATTGTACTCAGCCATACATGCAAGAGCGTGAGCATAATGATGTTGCACTTCTAAAAGCTGAATATTTGGATTTTCTTTGACTATCTGTTTTGCCCATTTAGTCGTTTCATACTGTGGATGTTGATCACATACGATGATATCGGGCTCAAACTCATAAAACTCTTTAAAAGTTTGAAGTGTTCTTGTAAAATATTCAAAGGCCTCTAAAGAATTTAAATCGCCGATATGAGGTGATAAGATGATGTTTTCATCAAACGCAAGTGCGAGAGTATTCTTTTGATTTGCACCCACGGCCAAGATTTTCTTACTGCTTTTTTGAGGCAACAAAAGACTCTTTGGTGCATAACCTCGAGAATGTCGCATAACAATCGTCTCATCTGCGCTTTGTATCACAACGCTGTCATCACAACCATTTATGATTTCTCTATCGTAAGTGAGAACGGCATCCACCACAGAGCCAAGTTTTAAAAAGATATCTTTCTCATCTATGATAATAGGCTCGTCACTCAAGTTTGCACTTGTCGCAACTATTGGAGTTTGAAGCTCTTGTAAAAGCCTTACATGTAAGGGCGTATAAGGCAAAAAAACGCCGATTCTATCGATATTTGGAGCTACAAATTTTGAAAGTTTTGAAAGTGTTGTATGAGATTTTTTTTCTACTATGACGATTGGACGTTCATGACTTAAGATGAGCGCTTTCTCTTTTTCGTTGATATCAGTTTCTCTTTCTATAGTCTGCATATTTTCAAACATCACTGCCAAAGGCTTGCTTGGACGTTTTTTTTTCTCTCGAAGTGAAGACACCGCTACATCACTCAAAGCATCACACACGATATGAAAACCGCCTATGCCTTTGATAGCTACTATTTTTGCCTCTTTAATTAGCTTACAGGTAATCGTTATGGCTTCAGAGGAAGTTGCTATTTGTTTGCCATCACGATTTAAAAGAGCGAGCGTCGGACCACAGTTAAAACAGCTGATAGGTTCTGCGTGGTAGCGTCTGTTCGAGGGATCTTCATACTCAGTTTGACACTCTTTACACATCGTAAACTTTTTCATTGATGTATTTTTTCTGTCATAAGGAAGTGATCTTATAATGGTGTATCTCGGTCCACAGTCGGTGCAGTTGATAAAGGGGTACATGTATCTGCGATTATGCGGATCTTGCATCTCCATTTTGCATGTTTCACATAAAGAGATATCAGGAGAAATCATTGTAAAAACAGAGGAGTTTTTTTGAGATTCTAAAATAGTAAATCCAATAGTATTTGCTGTGGGCAACTCTTCAACATGCAAAGAGTCAATGCGGCTAAGCGGCGGCGGATTTTTTCGCAAAGTATGAAGAAATCTTTCTATCGCCGCACTTTCCCCCTGAAGCTCGATACTTACTCCATTAGAATCATTTAATATAAATCCGCAAAGCTCCTCTTTTAGAGCCAATTGATACACAAAAGGACGAAATCCGACCCCTTGAACGATTCCCTTGACTCTGACTTGAACTCTTTTAGAGATAGACTCCACCGACAACAGCGTTCTCCTTGCCTATTGGATAGTTCATATTTAAAAGCGGCGGTGTAAGTTTTAGGTTTCTTTGCATTCTGCTAAAAAGTGACTGATTAGCAAAATGAGCGCCACAAAGGATGATATGCTTGGCTTTAGTTTTTGCCTGTATCTCTTTGATAAGTTCACTAAAGTAATCTCCCAAAGACTCAAAGATAGAATAACTCAACATCACGCTCTCAACTCCACCAAGTTGATAACTGATGATACTCGATAAAAATGCAATATGATCAAAGCGATTGTCTTTGACATGCGTATCTATCTGAATGCCACCCTTGCCTATAAATTTTAAAGCCTCTTTTGTCACGCCACGCATCGTTTCATCTTCAATTCCAAGCACAATGGCAGTAGCCACAAAAAGGTCAACCTCTCCTTTTTTCTCTAAAGCTTCCAGTTTTTCATATACTAGAGGCATCTTCGTTTGAAGATTGGTAATCAGACGATCTGAGCCTTCTCTAAGTGTTCTCATTTTTTCTAAAAGATCCGCTGCGTTAAAATCTTTCTGCGGCACTATTTTTATAACTTGTTTTCCGTCATAGTATAAAAATGAAGCTTCTTCATCAAAATAAACTCCGACACAACCGCTTCCAAAAAGCTGGTGCTCGGCCACAACTGACATAAATGAAGCCGTGTCTTGATGCATAAGTGACTGATTTGAATGCCATTGTTCAGCGTCATGACCTTCTAAAACCATCACTTTTGTAGCTTTAGTAGAGTTAAAATGCTCCATCTTATCAAAGAGCATCTCTTCCTTCACTTTTGTACCTATAAGACCATGTGCAACGCTCAGTGTCTCAGTTGCAGGTGAGAGTGAAGAGGGAAAACTCACTCTCTCACCTGAAGCAATAAACTGAATATCTTTATTGATAAAAAGTCTCATATCTTCTTGGTGTGTCACTTCTAAATCATAATCCATTAAAATATCCGCACTTGCATCTTTCTCTACATCTTCATAAGAGATATAATCGATTCCAAGTGTTTGCAACTCTTTGGCGAGTAAAATGCTAAATCCCTCATCAGGATATTTTACATCTGTAGTATTACCTACTTCACGTTTAAGTTCCTCATCTTTTATAGCTACATGTAAGATAGGACGCTCAATGCTAAGAAGTGCATTAAACTCCTGTTCTATCAAAGAAAGATAATCTGTGATCTTTTTTGCATTTATCACCATAAGTACGGAGTTATTATTGGTCGCGCTTGTCTTATAAAAAACTCTGTATCCAAAAGTAGTCTTGATGAGCACTCTTTTATTGTCTTTTAATGCTTTTGCACTCACTTCAAACATAGTTCGAAAACTACCAGCATCATTTGCATAGCGTTCACTATTTTTATTCATCAGTCTCACTGCCGTACCACATTTATGACAACTGTTCATATGATGATTTTCTCGTATCCCTACATGATTCATCTCACTTTCACAATCACTGCATGGCTGAATAAAACGAAATGAAGTGTTTTTACGTTCATAAGGGAAAGTGTTTAAAAAACTATATTTGCCTCCGCAATGTGTACATGAAGTAAATGGATAGTAGTATCTTCTCGAAGAGGGATCAAACATCTCTTTTTGACAAGATGGACAAAGTCCAAGACCCAAAGGATAATTATCTGTATATGCAGGGAGATCATGAGGCTCGCCTTCGGCTGTATAGTGATCACTTTTGGTTAAAAAACATGATGCAGGAAGTCTTGCTGCGATAGACTCTAGACAGTGTTGTAACTCTGTATTTTCAGAATCAAGTGCAAAAATAAGTCTGCCTTTTTTATTGGCTGCAACAGCATTTATACCAAATTCTCTAATGATACTGACAATATAATTTTTTATATAAACTTGAGAAGAGATTGTATGAAGTTCAAGCACGAATGCCATATGTATCCTTTATGTAATCAGACAAGAAGATGTCTGACTACGACTATAAAATTTTATTTCTCTTTAACGAACTTACTTCCACCAAAAACAATAGCAATGTCAGCCTCTTTCCAAAAAATAGTTCTCCATACTTGATAGTAGATATGGAATACAACCCAAGTAATAATATACCACATCGTATAATGATGCACTATTCTAACATCCATGATCGTCCCACCACAAACAACACGTGTCCAATCAGTAGAAATATGTAGCATCCAAGGCCACCATTTTCCAATAGAACTAAGTCCTGATTCAAGTCCTGAAACATAGAGTTGCAATCCCGTGAGAAGCATCCATGCTAAAAGTAGATGAAATATTAGAAAATAAACTGAGTTAAAACTATCACTATGTGTAGAATCAAATTTCTTACGTTTATTTAATGTTGCAAGGTTAATGACAACTTCAATAAACTCAGCAATATTTTTCCCTGTAGGAATTACTTTTTTATATGCTTTTTCAAAACGGCTGAAAAAGAAAAGATAGGCAATTACTACTGAAGTGACATCAAATATGATAGCTACGATAAAATGTCCCCATCTGTTCCAAGCCATCACATATTTGTCAACTGCACCATCAGCGATAAAAGTTTGATAGTAAGGATGACCAATATAGAGACCTGTAATGATTGCGACAACCATAGAGATCGCATTAGCCCAATGGATAATGCGTCCCGTAGTCGTCATACGCTTGACCTGTTTATATTCAGAGCTCATAATAATCTCCTTAGATACTGCATTGCGTATCTATTTTATAGACACCTAACTCTTTACCTTTTGTATCAACAACGTGAACGGCACAAGCGATACAAGGGTCAAAACTGTGAATGGTACGAATAATTTCAAGCGGCTGCTCAGGGTTAGCGACTTTCGTACCAATAAGACTCGCTTCATAAGCACCCATTCTTCCTTTATAATCACGAGGTCCAGCATTCCAAGTAGAAGGCACAACTGCTTGATAATTCTCAACTTTTCCATTTTCTACACGAACCCAGTGACCAAGAGAACCACGAGGTGCTTCAGCTAGTCCCATACCTTTTGTTTTGACACTCACTTTATCAAAATCAAATTCTGTCCAAGTTCTAAGATCACCAGAAGCCGCATTTTTAGCTAACTCATCTGCCCACTCGACCATGATATCTGCCATCAATTCTGTTTCAACAGCACGAGCCGCAGTTCTACCAACTGTACTAAAAAGCACTGAAATAGGAAGATTACCGCGTTTTAGAAAGTTTGTCACATATTTTGTGATACGCTCATCTTTGCGTGCAACACCGATAACCATACGAGCTAACGGTCCAACCTCTACGCGAGTATCGTTATAGATAGGTGTTTTTATCCAACTGTATTTTTCGCCAGTTTTAAGATATGCGATACCATCTGAACGTTTGTCTAGTCCTGTATAGTGAGGAATAGTTTGTCCGTCATAAGGGTGAAGAGGTTTTTGACCCTCATACCAAGAGTGAGTGACATCTTCAGCTATTTTATTTTGATCAACATCTTGTACTTTAGAGATATCACCACCATAAACTATACCGCTTGGAAAGAGTGTTTTTGCTTTATAAAAGCCTGTGTCATCCAAACGGAAATCTCCATAACTCATATAGTTAAGTAAACCGCCGCCAGTTCCACCAACACCCTTTTTCTCCATAAGTTCAGTAAAAGTTGCTTTAGAATCAGTCGCTTCTTCAGCATACATCGTCCCAGCCATATAAACATCAGGAAGATATGCTTCTTTAACAAACTTTGTCCCATCTGCAAGTAACTGTTTAAAAAGTGCTATACGTGCAGGATTTTCAATATCTTGCACACAAGTCACACCACCAACAACGATGGACTGAGGATGCGGGTTTTTACCACCGAAGATCGCTTGCATTTTTGCTAATTCACGTTGAATATCAAGTGCTTTTAGGTAGTGTGCTACGCCGATAAGGTTTTGTTCAGGAGTGAGTTTATAATGTTTATTACCCCAATATCCATTTCCAAATATTCCAAGACGACCCTGTTTCACAAAGTTTGCCACACGTGTTTGTATCTCTTTAAATTCACCCTCGCCATCAGTATATGGATTTACTCCAGCTACTGTAGCCCATTTTCTAGCCTCAGCAGCCGTCTTTGCAGGATCGGCAGAAAGTGCCGAAACGACATCGACAAAGTCAAGCGCATGAAGATGGTAAAAATGTACTAAGTGGTCATGCATATAAAGTGAACCTTGGATAAGGTTACGAACAATACGTGCATTTTTTGGAATAGTAACACCAAACGCATCTTCTACAGCTTCAATCGATCTTTGATAGTGTGTTCCCGTACAAACACCACAAATACGCATTGCCAAAAGTCCACAATCACGAGGATCTCTTCCTTTTAAAATTGTTTCTATTCCACGGAACATCGTAGAAGAACTATAAGCATCTATGATGGTATTATTTTCATCAATAACAGCCTCAATTCTTAAATGCCCTTCAATACGTGTAATTGGGTCTACTACTATATGCTTATTACTCATTATGCTTCTCCTCCATCATCTTTTTTACCACCCACTGCACTCGCTATTGCATGGATTCCAATACCAATACTTGCTGCTGTAAGAAGCCCTAAACCAAATTCATCAACCGTTTTTTCAACACCACCTGTTGGTGCTTTTATTTTCGCATTTGCCATTGGACGCTCATATGCATATTTATCCCAAAAATCAGGTTCAGAACAGCCGATACAGCCACGCCCAACACCGATTGGCCAGTTCACAGCTTCGTTGTAACGTACGATTGAACAGTTGTTAAAAGTCATAGGACCTTTACATCCCATTTTATAGAGACAAAAGTTATTTTTTGCACCCTCATCACCCCACTCTTCTACATATTCACCCGCATCAAAGTGTGCACGTCTTTCACAGTTATCATGAATTCTATAACCAAATGCAAATTTAGGACGTAATAAAGAATCCAGTTCAGGAAGTGTTCCTGTTAAAACATAGTGCATTACAACACCAACCATGTTTACAGGGTTAGCAGGACATGCCGGGATATTTACCAAAGGTTTGCCTTTGACAACATCCATAACACCCACAGCACCCGTTGGGTTTGGAGCAGCAGCTGGAATACCGCCAAATGTTGCACAAGCACCTACTGCTATAACCGCTGCAGCATCTTTTGAAACACGCATCAAGTGATCATGAAAAGTCTCACCGCTAGCACCAATAGTCCCATACTGACCATGCATACCCATAGGAATAGAACCTTCAACAAAAAGCAAAAACTTGCCTTTAAAAGTTTCTATTGCTTCATCAAGCTGTTTTTCTGCCTGAAAGCCTGAAGCAGCTTGCAGTGTTTCGTGATACTCAAGAGAGATAATGTCAAGTACAATCTCATCTATTTTCGGTCCATCTGAACGAAGAAGTGCTTCCGAGTTTCCTGCACAATCTTGGAGCTCAAGCCAAATAACTGGAGCACGGTTCATGAGTTCAGCAGCTTCTGCTACTAAAGGTGAAAACATTGGAGGTAGCATAAGCATCGCTGTTGTAGCACTTACCCATTTCATAAAATCACGTCTGTCAATACCATTATCATTTAGTAATCCACTAAAATCCAATCTATTTGCAGGTTGTGAAGCACGTAGCTCACTTAATCTTGTTTGACACTTTTCAAACAGATCCAAATAATAAGACTCACCTTTGTTCGTCTCAACTCGAGCACTCTTTGAAGTAAACAGTTTCTTTACCCCTTCTATTCTATCTGACATCCTCGACTCCTTCTAAAATGAATGTTCATTCACCTACCAACATTTTAAAAGAATTAATCTTCAAAATTGCTTAAATAATAAAAAGTTATATATTAATTTGTTTAATGTGTAGTACAGACGGAACAAACGTCAAAACTTTTAAATACAAGCTCTGCTATCTCAATGTTTTCAAGCCCTATCATGGCCTTTTGCGAGACACCATGATTTTCGTTCACCCCTCCGCATAGATTCCATTGAGTTGGCGTTATTATCTCATAGCTTTTGATAAGAGAATCTTCGATAACTACCTTATGGATGAGCGTCCCTCTAGCTGCTTCCACCGCTGAAGAGCCGCTTGAGTTCAAGCTTGTAATATCCATTTTTGGTTTTATATAGGATGGTTCACTTAAGTCTAACTCCGTAATAAGTGATTTACAATGCAACAAAAGTTGTGAGATCTCACATACCCTTGCCAAGATTCTTGTAAATATACTGTCTGTATATTTTTTATGTGCATCTTTTATCAATGGAGTTTTTTTCACCATGGCTCTAGACAAAGGACCCACTTCATAATATTTGCCATGATAGTGAACACTTTTAGCAAATGAAGTAGTCGATACAGATTCAATAACATCTTCTAAAAATAGATTATGCATCACTCTGGTTTTAATCGATTTTCCTTTAGTAAAATAACTACTTTCTCCAAAGACTATAAATCTGTCATAACTCTTTCCGTATTCCAGCCAACCGTTTTTTTCTATAAGATGAAGCACATCTACTAAATCCCCGCTTTTACTTAAGACATTCATCACATTATCGCAATCTTGTAACATTTGTACATCAACATCAAGGAGATTTTTTTCAAAAAATTGAATTGTCTCATCTATATAATGCCCTAGTTTGATAAGATCCATTTGTGTGATCTCACAAACGACTCCGCCAACAATTGCATAAGAGGTATGAGGATACTGACCGCCAAAGAGTGCTATAGCTTTTCCCATTAGCTGAGATGGAATAACTGCTTTCATCACATTCTGTTTGAATCCAAAAAGAGGAAAGATAGTCAAGTAAAACCATTTAAAATGGTTTTGTATCAATTCAAAATTAAGCGTCAATTCTCTTATGATCTTCGCTTTGTTTGAGATCTCTATGCTCTCATAACAATCTTCTAAAGCCCGAACAGTGGCAATAAGATGTGCATGTCCGCATATACCGCAAACTCTTGGGTTTATGACTAAAGCATCTAAAGGTGATTTACCTTTAAGGATATCTTCTATATGACGTGTGGACATAAAATCAACATCTACGTTATCAATTTTGTTGTTTTTAAAATGAAAATTGAGTTTAGCTTCACCCTCTATTTTTTCTATTAATTTAATCATCTAATAACTTCTTTTGTAATCTATCAATTTTAAAGGCTTTCGTGATTCCAGCAAGTGTTAAATATACTCGCTTGTTTACACCCACGGGTAGGAATTCTGGAATACCCATATTTTTTTTTGTACTAAAAAGATTTTGTTTTGGAAAACTCGGTTCGGTACATCCCATACATGGAAGTCCTGCTCTTGTCTTAGAGTTTATCTCGTTCCAAAGTATCTTATTACAACTGCCATGTGTCAAAGGACCTTGACAACCATGATCGTAAAACATACATCCCTCAAGTTCACCGAAATGATGATTATCTACTTTATACTCAAAATATTCATTTCTTGTGCATCCATTGTGCACGGTATATGCAAAATAGTCTTTAGGTCTTAAATAGCTATCAAGTTTTAAACTTAACCCTTTTTTGATGGCATAAAGAGTACTTACTAATGTTTCAGGATGAATTGGACAACCTGAGATAGAGATTGTTTTTTCAAAAAGATGATTATATTTTTCTGTACGCTTATCTTCTCTAAAATGCAGACCTGAAACATTTTTATAATGACTCTCTTTAAAGATACCGCCAAAAGTGGCGCATGTACCGACAGTAACTATCTTTGACACTATCTTTGAATATTTTTTAATGATGTCAATACCTAAAACATCTGCTTTTATAAAATCATCTGCTATAGCCCCTTCAATAAGTAAGACATCACAAGCAATATCTTGCGAAATAATATCTTCTAAGGAATACTCAGAATCGATAATGGGATGATATATAAATTCAAAATCATTAAAAAACTGTTCTAAGTGTGGATAGTTTAAAAAAGAGTGCGTATTTCCATTGCAGGTCATTAAACCAAGCCATAGAATCCTCACTTTTTTTTTCATGGTTATACACTTAACGCTTTATATATGTTATCTGTTACATCATCTATATATTCATTGAGATTTTTTGGCAGTACGTTTTCACCCTGTAAAAATACCATTCCACCCAAATAACCCATAAAAAGTCCAAATGCATTAAAAAAATCTTGATCTCTCAAATCTCCGCATTTGACTCCCTCTTCAAAATAGATCATGATCTCCGTTACAAAATCGTTGACACATATCATACCTTCACAGCCATCTTTAAACACTTCCCTCGTTGACAGATAGATTCTTAAAAAATAGTCTAACATCTCTGGTTTTACTGTAGCAGTCTGAAAATAGATCTCGACAATCTTTCTTGTTTTTTCTTTTGTTGAGATATTTTCTTCATTGATAACTTTTATCTTTTTTCCAAAATATGAAGACACAAATTTGATGATCTCTTTTGCAAGAAGATCTTTGGATTTAAAATAGTTATACATATTTCCCACACTCATCTTTAAAGAGAGGGCAATATCTGGAATAGTTGTATTATAAAAACCTTTTGTAGCAAAAAGTCCTAGTGATGCCAACATTATCTGTTCTTTTTTTTGCTGTTTTTTATCAGTCAAAATATTTGCTTCCTTTATACTGAATAATTATTCAGTATTGTATCAGCAATTCTAAATATTAGCAATTATTTATACAATTAAAAAAGAGGTAACATTATCAATACACTGGTCATATCGATCTCTATCTTCAATCATTTCAAAATTATATGTAAGCATAGAATAGATGGAATAATCAACTTTTTTCTCATACAGATCTTCCATAAGAGCAATAAGTATCTGCGGCTGGATATGGTGGCTGAGATTTGAGCTGTTTTTTAAAAGAGAACAAGCAAGGGCATAATGATTTTCTCCATCATAACAAGCATCCACAAAAATGATCTCATCGGCGTCTAAAACCTCTAAAATAAGCTCAGGAGTGAGACAAAACACACTGATAAGTTTGATATCTTTATGAGCAAAGGATTGGAGTTTTTTGATAACTTCTAGCCCAAAGCCATCTTCTCCCCGAAGCTCATTTCCATAACCGATGATGATTTTCAAAGATCAATTTCTTTTTAATATTTTTATGATTTTTTTATGATGGTCACGAAGTTCTATTTGTGAAGAGACGATTCCAAGAGCATGGGTTGAACAGCTCAAACATGGATCAAAACAGCGTATGACGGCTTCAACTCGGTTGAGTGCTCCATCTGTGATATCTTCGGGGTCTATAAAGGCTTTTGCCACTTGTTTCACTCCCGCGTTCATCGCAAGATTATTGTTCCCTGTGGCGATGATGAGATTTACTTTTTCTATGATGCCGTTATGATCCACTTCATAGTCATGAAAAAGCGTCCCGCGCGGTGCTTCAGAACATCCCACTCCTCTTTTGTTGTTTATCTTTCCTCTTGCAAAAATATTATCACTCAAACTCTCTTCATCTCGCAAAAGTTGTTCTATTTTTTCAAGTCCATAGATAATCTCAATGATCCTCGCATAGTGATAATAAAAGGAGTTTTGTACAGGTTTGCCCTGCCCGAGAGCTTTAAAGTTCTGAAGCTCCTCATCCGCAAGCGGAGTACCGCATTTTGTAGCGATATTGAGTCTTGCAAGCGCTCCGACTCTATACATCCCTTGTGGATATCCAAGAGGTTTATAATAGGGTGATTTGAGGTAGCTGTCATCTTCTACGGCTTCGCCTATGAACTCTTTATAGTTTTGAGGATCGATGGCTTCGTTTAAAATATTGCCCTCACTGTCGATAAAACGAAGCACTCCATCATAATGCTCCAAACTTCCATCTTCGCCTACAAGCGCCATAAAAAGTGATGGAAAGCTGGCAAAACTTTCTATCTCTTTTTGAAATTTATGGAGATTTTCTTTAAAATATTTGAGTGTATTTTGCGCGATTTGCATTGCTTTTGGAATCTCTTGAAGAAGTTTTTCTTTGACTTCAATTTCAAGAATATTGCTCACTCCTCCGGGAATTATACCCGTGGGATGGATTCTTTTACCCGCAAGTGCTTCTATGATCTTTTGTCCAAAGGCTCTAAGTTCTATCCCATCTTTTGCCATCTGCGGATGGGTCTGCATCAGTTTAAAGATATTTCTATCCTCTTTTGGTGCATCAAATCCATACACAAAATCGGGACTGCTGAGATGATAAAAGTTAAGTGTATGTGATTGGATAATCTGTGCGAGATTGACTATTTTTCTGATGTTGATGGCCGCTTGCGGCGGTGTGACACAAAGAAGTGTGTCACATGCCTTTGAAGAAGAGATGACATGGCTGACTGGACAGATACCGCAGGTTCGAGCCGTAAGAGCGGGCATATCGGTGTAAATCTTTCCTTCACAGAACTTCTCAAACCCTCGATATTGTGTTACATGCAAGCGTGCATCTTCTACTGTTCCATCTTCATTTAGATCTATCGTTATCTTTGCATGACCCTCTATGCGAGTCACAGGATCGATGGTGATTGTTTTCATTTTCCAAACCTTGTATATTTACTAATATCAATAATTGTACCATTGATAAGAGCGTGTATCATCTCATAGATCGCATCGGCAGGCGTCGGACATCCGGGAAGAAAATAATCCACTTTGACAGCTTCATGCAAAGGGATTACCCTGTCTAAAAGTTTTGGAACGACAGTGGAAGGATATCTGTTGTCTTTATTGATATCTGAGAGTTCAAAATAGCCTCTTTGAAGCACTGCTTCACTTTTGTAAAGATTTTTCATCGCAGAGATATTGCCCGTGATTGCACAGTCCCCAAGAGCTAAAATAAGTTTGGAATTTGCACGTATTTTTTTGATGATCTCTAAATCATGATCACTGCTAAGAGCGCCTTCAACGATGGTGAGATCTACATTCTCCGGAAACTCTTTAGTGTCAACATAAGGGCTGTAAAGCACGTCAAAATAGGGAGCGAGTTCTATGAGTCTTTCATCCATATCCAAAAAAGACATATGACATCCGGAACATCCATCGAGCCAAATAGTCGCTAAACGTATCTTATTCATTTTCAGCCCTATTTTTTAGTAGATTGCGGATAATCTCTCTTTTTGTAGTCACATCCTCTTTTGTGATCTCTTTTTCATAAAGGGCTCCCGTCGGGCAGACATAGACGCATTTACCGCAACTCGTACAGCTTTGTGAATCGATCCAAGGTTCATCCATATCGTGAATAATCATAGAATTGATTCCACGCCCACCTATGTTGATGGCATTGGCACCTTCGATTTCATTACAAACTCTCACGCATCTCGAACATAAGATACATCTATTTGGGTCATGAACAAAGTTTTTATGTGAGGCATCAATAGCAAATCTTGAGTCAATATAAGGTACTAAAGAGTGGTCAAGCTGTAGTTCAACCGATTTGTCTTGAAGTTCACAGTCTCCATTTGCCTCACAGACGCTACATGTATGACTGCGTTCAGAAAAGATCATAGAAAGGATCATCTTTCTGTGCGAATCAATTTTTTCAGAGGTTGTAAAGACTTCCATATCCTCTTTAATCTTAGAAGTACAAGCTGGGACAAGCTCGCGAGCTCCTTTGACTTCTACTAAACATAGTCTGCAAGATCCAACACAACTAAGCCCCTCAAGATAGCAGAGTGTAGGAATAAAAATATCATGTTCTTTTGCAACTTCCAAAAGAGTTTGATCTGACCTCCCTGTTACCGTGATATCATTGATTTTAAAGCTTTTAACACGTACTTTTTGCTTAATCATTTTTAATCCCTTCGAGATACTCTGACTCAAAATAGCGTATAGTGCTCAATACCGGATTTGGAGCAGTTTGTCCAAGTCCGCAGAGGCTTGTCCCTTTGACAACTTTTGAAAGTTCTTTGAGTAGCTCAAAATTTGCTTGTGTTGCCTCTTTTGCGATATATTTTTCAAGTAAAAGGGTGAGCTGTGTTGTTCCAACTCTGCATGGAACACATTTACCGCATGATGCACTTTTACAAAAATCCATAAAAAAGTGCGCTAGCTCTACCATATTGGAACTCTCATCAATGACAATCATTCCACCGCTTCCCATAATGGTTCCAACACTTTTGAGTGAATCATAATCGATAGAGAGATCTAGAAATTGTGTAGGAATACATCCACCGCTTGGACCTCCTGTTTGGATTGCTTTGAGAGCTTTCCCATCGCTGACACCGCCTCCAATCTCAAAGATAAGTTCTCGCAAGGTTATACCCATAGGAACCTCGACTAAACCGGTATTTTTAATATGTCCGGTAAGTGCGAAGATCTTTGTTCCTGTGGACGTTGGCGTACCGATGTTTTTAAACCACTCTCCGCCATTTTTTAGAATTGAGGGAATATTTGCCAAAGTTTCTACATTGTTGAGTACGGTCGGTTCACCCCAAAGACCATAGTCGCTTAGATGAGGCGGTTTTTGTCTTGGATTGCCTCGATTTCCTTCGATAGATGCTATAAGCGCCGTAGCTTCTCCACACACGAATGCTCCGCCTCCAAGACGCACTTCTATATCAAAATCAAATCCGCTATGAGCGATCTGATTTCCTAGTATTCCAAGTTTTCTTGCTTGTTTGATGGCACGATTTATTTTCTCAACTGCGATAGGATACTCTGCGCGTACATATATGTATCCTTTTGTCGCTTCGCAGGCGAATCCGGCGATAATCATCCCCTCTAAAACCTTATGTGGATCAGCTTCCATAAGCGCTCTATCCATAAATGCACCGGGATCTCCCTCATCACCGTTGCAGACGATATATTTTTGGTCACTTTGAACTTTATAAACACTTTCCCATTTTTGACCTGTTGGAAATCCGCCGCCGCCTCTGCCACGAAGACCGCTTATTTTGACCTCATTTATGACATCGACTGGCATCATCTCATGCAGGACATGAAAAAGAGTCGCGTATCCGCCATGAGCGATGTAATCTTCAATATCATTTGGATCTATGATACCGGCGTTTTCTAGGACAATTTTTGTTTGTTTTGTAAAAAATAGTTGGTTTGTGTCACAAACTTTTAAAGAGTAAGACTTTTGCTCTTCGATGGATGCCACGAGTGCATCCACATCGTCAAGTATAATCTCTTCATAGAGTGTGTTTTCTTTTGTAGAATTTTTATAGTGTGAAACTAGAGTCCCATTGGCGCAAAGACCGCTGCAGCCAACGCCTTTAACTCTACATCTGTTTTGTAAGCCTTTATTTTCTATGGCAGTTTTGAGATTTTTTTCAATCTCATCTGCTCCTCGTGATACACAGCTGCTGCCAATACAGACTCTCAGCTCTTCTACAATACTTGCTTCATCACATCGCTTACAATTTGCCAGTTCCTCTAGCTCTAAAAGTGAGGTTATCATGAGAGTATCTCCTCTATTTTTTCTAGGGTCTCATCAATAGTAAGTTTGCCATATGTCTTATTATCACAAATCATGACCGGCGCGATTGAGCAGGAACCTACACATCTAGCACTCAAAAGTGAGAGAAGATTATCGTTTGTTGTCTGGGTGACTTTGATGGCAAATCTAGTTTCAAGTGCCGCAAGAATCTCTTTTGCACCTTTAATATAACAAGCAGTCCCAAGACAAACGACTAAAGTATGCTTACCTTGAGGTTTGAGAGTAAAACGGTGATAAAAAGTTGCCACGCCGTAAACTTTAGAGTAAGGCGCCTTGAGACGTTTTGCTATAAATTTGAGGGCATCTCTATCAAGGTAGCCAAAAGTTTCTTGTGCTATATGTAAGACCTCAAGAAGCGCACTTTTTTCATAACCAAGCTTTCTCATAGCCTGATCTATTATCTTATATCTGCTATCCACTATATCAGCCATTGCAGTTCTCCAATAAATTTAGAGTTGTATTCCATCATAATACAAGATTTTTCTTACAAGATAGACACATTTAATTAGAGATTATATATAAACTTAGAAAAAAATTGTTCCATTCCCTATAATATAGTCATTTATGAGACTAAAAAAAGGAATAAAGGGAGTTGAATCATTTGAAGATGATAGGTACAACGGTAAGCTGGGTTTTGTTATAGTGATATTAATCTACTTTGATTTTTACAAATCAACTCTAGCGAAACAGTAGCATTGTAAGACGCTAACCATCTGTTTCTTGCTACCAGGTTGGGTTTACAAGCTACTTATATTACTATAAATACTGGTGGTCTCTTACACCGCCGTTTCACCCTTACCACTTATTTAAACGCATAAAGAGACAAAGTCCCTTTATTGCTACGCTAGCCGCTGTGGCACTGAAGTACAAAAAAGCTTCCGCTTTTTCACAATTCAGTGTACAGAGCAATCAGCATAAATGGCGGTCTATTCTCTGTTGCACTTTCCCTCGCATTACTGCGGCCATTCGTTAAATGGAACCCTGTCTTACGGTAGCCCAGACTTTCCTCTTGAAATAGATCAAGCATCAACTCATTGTACCTATGAAATAATAACTAAAAAAGGATAAGTATAATATTTCATGAAGATATGAACAAGTGTTCTTTTTTTACATAAGAATATATTAACACTTGTTCATATATAATTTTAGAACAAAGAACATTTGTTCATATAACTGACTTGTAAGGAGGCTTCAATGCCAGAAAATAGGGATTCAAATCAAATATTATCTACAAAAGAGAAGATTATGAATGCTTCTATGAAACTATTTTCAGAGCTTGGATATAAAAATGCATCTGTGAGAAAAATAGCCGTAGCTGTTGGTATTAGAGAAAGTGCTTTATATAATCATTTTAAAAATAAAGAGGATATTTTTCTTTGTGTAGCATCGGAGATATTTAATTCACCTTTTAATAATGATGATAGCCCTGCTCTGACTTCTACTCAGCTCAGTAATCCAAAATCATATTTACAAAAATTTGTAACAGAATATAAATTAGTTACTTTTGATAAAACACAAGAAAGTTTGTTTAGAATATTAATGATAGAGCTTTTACAAAATAAAGCATTAAGGGAAGGATTTTTGAATGAGTTTCATAATAAAAATATTAAGGTACTCTCTGGCATATTCTTCACACTCATGCAAAATGGAGTTGTTCGATCTTCCGATCCAATTTTAATGGCACATGAATTTATTGCCCCACTCTTTTACTTACGTTTACATGTAACTTTACTTCGAATAGATAATCTTTCGACATCGAATCTTTCAAGTCAATTTGAAAAGCATGTGGATTTTTTTTGGGAGAGCATAAAAGTATAAAAAAAGTAGTTCCTACGTAGGAACTACTTTGAAGATTAAATGAGTAATATTATTTAGCCATTGCTTCGTTAGCGTATTTTTCACCAAGTTCATATGCTTTTAAATTTGCAGCATGAACTTTTGCAGGTACTTTTGAAAGCATAGTATCTACAAGAATCGTTTTATCAATAGCATGTTGCATAGTATTTGCAATTGCAAGAGCAACAACAGATTGAGTAATAACATTACCAACCTCTTCTTTTGCTATTGTAATAATTGGAATCTCATAGATCTTCCATGTTTTTCTATCTTGCTCTGATGGATGAACAAGGTTAGGATCAACAACGATCGTTCCACCCGGAGTAACACCACTTTTAAATGAGTTATAGCTCACTTGTGCAACAGAAAGCATGAAATCAATTTCACCCTCATTTGCATAAGGATAAAAAATCTCTTCATCATCAAGAGTGATATCAACAACAGTTGGTCCACCACGAACTTGTGATGTATATGTTGCAGTTTTTAAACCTTCTCCGCCAGCTTTAATTTTTGCTGCTGCAAAAATCTCCCCAGCAAGAAGAACACCTTGTCCACCAACACCTGTAAATCTCATTAAGTTTCTAGCCATTGTGTCTCCTTATATCTTTTTAGCGAAATCGTCTTGGGTAATCGTTTTACGTTTACCTTGATGGAAATCGATAACATCTTGGTACATATCACAATACTCACGAACTATTTTGTCTTCTTTTAAGATACCTGTAGGAAAAATGTTCAACTTTTCTTCTTCAGGAAGTGCTTCCCACTTTTTCAGTGGAGTAGTAATGCTGTCGATCCATCCCAAGTTTTCCATAGCTGATGCCATTTTGTTCTTACGACCAAGGTTGATATGACAGTTAGACATAATATCCAAGAAAGCAAAACCTCTATGTTCAATCGCCTTAACGAAAACTTTTTCAAGTTTCTTAGGATCAAGCATCGTCTCACGTGCTACAAATGAAGCTCCTGCAGCGATTGCTAAATCTGTTGCGTTAAAAGTTGGATCTATATTTCCAGATTTTTGAGAAACAGTCCACATCCCTTGTGGTGTTGTAGGACTTGTCTGAGAATTTGTAAGACCGTAAATAAAGTTATTGATAATAATCATAGTAATATCAATATTTCTTCTGCAGCCATGGATTGTATGATTACCACCAATTGCTAAAGCATCGCCATCACCTGCAACACAAATAACATATTTATCTGGATTCATGAGTTTAATACCCGTAGCAAACGCAACTGTTCTACCATGTGTTGTGTGAACTGTATTGAAATCTACATAAGAAGAGAATCTTCCAGAACATCCAATACCAGAAACAACACAGACGTCATCTGGATTGATGTTAAGTTTATCAATAGCTCTTACGAAAGCTTTTAAAATAACACCATCACCACACCCCCAACACCAAAGTGTTGGCATTTTTTCAAGTCTTAAATACTTATCATAATTAAATGCCATCTTAGAATACCTCTTTAACTTTATTTACGATTTCATTTGGAGAAATTGGACGGCCATTAACTTTATATAGCCCTGCTAAATCTAATCTTCCAGAAACACGTTCTATCTCTTCTGTGTATTGTCTAATATTCAACTCAACACAAAGTACATTTTTAATCAAATCTGTATATTTTTTAATAGATTCAGCTGGACTTGGCCATAAAGTAATTGGACGAAATAGCCCTGCTTTGATTCCTGCTGCTCTTAGATGTCTTATAGCTTCTTTTGCTGCAAGAGAAACTGAACCATAAGCGATAATAAGAACTTCGCCTTCTGCTCCAGTCATATCATCAAGCATAAACTCTTCGTTAAGTTCTAACTCATCTGTGTGCATCATAACTTTATCTTCAAGACGTTGAATCAGTTTACGACAAGTTTCAATCTCTTCAGTTGGGAAACCTTTAGCATCATGGTGAAGACCAGTAAAGTGGTATCTATAACCTTTAAACATTGGGTTAAGTACCGCTGGTTGATCTGCTTCACACTCATATGGAAGGTAATCTTCAGGTGCTCCGTCAAAAGATTTACGAGGAACAATACCTGCTGCAACTTCTTCTTCTGTTGGAAGAATAGCTTTTCCATGCATGTGACCGATTGTCTCATCAAGGAGTACAAATACTGGTTGCATAAATCTATCAGCAAGATTGAATGCTCTTACAGTCTCTGTATAACATTCAGCTAAAGAACCAGCACATAAAGTGATAGAACGATAATCTCCATGTGAAGGATTTTTTGCTTGTCTAACATCACCTTGAGATACACGAGTTGGAAGACCAGTTGATGGACCACCGCGCATAACATTTACAACAACCAATGGTACTTCAGTCATTTGAGCAAGACCTAAGTTTTCAGCTTTAAGAGAAATACCAGGGCCTGAAGTAGCTGTCATTGTTCTAACACCAGCCATACCAGCGCCAATTGCAGCTGCAACACCAGCAATCTCATCTTCCATTTGTATACACACACCACCAACCTCTGGCATTAAGTCAGACATCTCGTGCATCACTTCACTTGATGGTGTAATTGGGTAACCACCAAAAAATCTACATCCCGCATCTTTTGCAGCTAATGCTGACAATTCATTACCATTTGAAATAACTTCTCTAGTTGCCATTATTTAGCTCCTTGTTGGTCAAGTGACATATAGTTGTTCGCAATAATTGAAGCTTGACGCTCTTTTGCATCATCTGTCAATTTAGCAAACTTATACTCTTTTTTATCAGCTACATAAATAGCAAAATCAGGGCATGAAAGCTCACATTCATTACAACCAATACAAGCTTCAGGATGATCTACAGAGATCATCGCACCTAAAGTTGAAGTGTGATCATAACGCATACCAAGTACACCGGACGGGCAAACAGATACACAAATATCACATGCCTTACAATTATCTTTATTAACCCATACAGGTACATTACCTGGGTATTCAGTCATAGCAGATGCCATATATACTCCTTCTTTACAAGTTTAATTATTTCTTCTTTTTGTTATCCGAAAATTTTCCTATAGCACAAGAAACTACGCTCTTCGCCTTAAGAGTGGTTGAATCTATAAAACCATTTTCCTCATCTATTAGAGGATAGCCTAAGTTTCTTAAAATTTCTTTAAAATGTGCTACCAGCGCCTCATCAACGATATCTACTGTTACCCTACGAGGCTCGCACGAGAGGTCAATATCGATGCCAAAAAAACCCTCAGATTTAAGAGCTTTTGTGATTGTGTTTACACAACCTTCACATCTAATGTTATTGACCTCAAAAGTTTGAAGCATCTTATTATTTTCCTAAAACTTCAGCGATCGCTTTTCCAATCTCAGCCGGAGAAACAACAACTCTAACACCTGCCGCTTCAAGCGCTTCCATTTTTTCTTTCGCTGTACCTGCACCACCACTCACGATAGCACCAGCATGACCCATACGTTTGCCAGCAGGAGCTGTTTGACCAGCGATAAATGCGACTACAGGTTTTGTGATGTGCTCTTTAATGAATTTAGCAGCTTGAATTTCAAGATCTCCACCAATTTCACCGATCATAACAATCGCATGAGTTTCTGGATCTGCTTCAAAAAGAGGAAGAAGTTGTTTGTATGAAAGACCAATAATCGGATCTCCACCAATACCAACTGCAGTTGAAATACCAAAACCTTCTCTACATACTTGGTTTGCACCTTCGTAAGTCAATGTTCCAGATTTAGAGATAAGACCTACATTTCCTTTTTTGAAGATCATACCTGGCATGATTCCAATCTTACACTCTTCAGCAGTAATAATTCCCGGACAGTTTGGTCCGATTGTTTTCATATTGTGCTTAGTAGCATAAGATTTTGCAGCTTGCATATCACGAACAGGAGCACCTTCAGTGATTACTACTGCGAGTTCGATTCCAGCATCAGCAGCTTCCATAACAGCATCAGCAACGAATGCAGGTGGAACAAAAATCATACTTACAGTAGCGCCTGTTGCTTGAACAGCTTCAGAAACTGTATTAAACACAGGCTGACCAAGATGGACTTGACCACCTTTATTTGGCGTAACTCCACCAACAATCTTCGTACCATATGCCAAACACTGTTCAGCGTGAAAAGAACCCTCTTTCCCCGTGAAACCTTGAACGATAACTTTTGTATCTTTATTTACTAAAATACTCATCTAAATTATTCTCCTTTCGCTGCGGCTACGGCTTTAGCTGCGCCATCTGCCAAATCATCTGCTGCTATAACATTTGGTATATTTGCATTTCTTAATATTTCAGCAGCTTCAACTGCATTTGTACCATCCAGACGAACGATGACAGGAACGTGAACATTAACCATTTTTGTAGCTTCTAAAATTCCATTTGCAATACGATCACAACGAACTATTCCACCGAAGATATTAACAAATATTGCTTTTACTTTTGGATTTTTTAAAATGATCTCAAAACCTTTTGCAACAGTCTCAGCATTTGCTTTACCGCCAACATCAAGGAAGTTTGCAGGTGTTCCACCCATATAGTTGATCGTATCCATAGTACCCATCGCAAGACCGGCACCGTTTACCATACAACCGATTTCTCCATCTAAAGAGATGTAAGAAAGACCATAACGACTCGCTTCTCTCTCATCAGCATCTTCTTCAGAGATATCACGCATATCTTCGATATCTGGATGACGACCAAGTGCTGAATCATCAAATCCCATTTTTCCATCAAGCGCCAAGAAATCACCAGTACCAGTTTTTATCAAAGGATTAATTTCGATCATCTCTGCATCATTTTCCATATAAAGTTTGTAGAGTTTAGATGCGAAAGAGATAAATTTCTTTTGTTCAACTGGATCAGTGATACCAAGACCAAAAACTAACTCACGACCGTGAAAACCTTGAAAACCGATAGCTGGATCAACTGCGATTTTGATAATCTTTTCAGGATTATTATGTGCCACAGTTTCAATCTCCATACCACCCTCCGTAGAAGCCATGATAACTGGCATCTCTTTAGCACGGTCAAGAACAACGCCAAGATAAAGTTCATCTTTAATATCAGCGCCCTCTTCTATGTAAACTTTTTGAACAAGTTTTCCCTCGGGTCCTGTTTGATGAGTCACAAGTGTCATTCCAAGAATCTCTGATGCGAATTGGCCTACTTCTTCAAGTGAACGAGCCAGTTTCACACCACCGCCTAGTCCACGACCACCAGCGTGAATCTGTGCTTTTACAACCCAAATCTTTCCACCGAGTTCAGATGCATTTCTCACCGCCTGATCTGGTGTATTTGCAACGATACCTCTGGGTGTCGGAACACCGTATTTAGCAAAAATCTGTTTCGCCTGATATTCATGTATATTCATTTACTTCTCCTTTTTAAATTTAATTATGCTTTTGGACTTATCATATCTTCTGGTACAACATATTTATCAAACTCCTCTGGAGTTAATAAACCAAGCTTCACAGCTTCCTCTTTGAGAGTTGTTCCATTTTTATGAGCAGTTTTGGCTATCTTAGCTGCATTTTCATATCCAATATAAGGATTGAGAGCAGTTACAAGCATTAATGAATCATTTAAGTAATGATCTATTTTATCAACATTTGCTTCAATACCGACGGCTGCATTGTCATTAAATGAAACAATAGAATCAGCAAGGAGTCTTGATGATTGCAGGAAGTTATATGCGATAACTGGTTTAAAAACGTTAAGCTCGAAGTTTCCTTGGCTAGCTGCAAAACCGATAGTTGCATCGTTACCCATAACTTGGCATGTCACCATTGTTACAGCTTCACTTTGAGTAGGATTTACTTTCCCCGGCATGATCGATGAACCTGGTTCATTTTCTGGGATAGATATCTCACCAAGACCACAACGAGGGCCTGATGCTAACCATCTGACATCATTTGCTATTTTCATCATATCTGCTGAAAGTGCTTTCAATGCTCCATGACAAAATACTAAAGCATCATGAGAAGTTAACGCATGAAACTTATTTGGAGCTGTTATAAAATCATGACCTGTAAGTTCACTCAATTTTTTAGCAACACGTTCACCAAGTTCTGGGTGAGCGTTAAGTCCTGTTCCAACAGCTGTTCCGCCAAGTGCAAGTTCACGAACCGGTTCAAGAGAAACTTGAATCATTTTTTCACATTTATTCAACATCTCTACCCAACCGCTGATCTCTTGACCAAGTGTTAGAGGTGTCGCATCTTGAAGGTGAGTACGACCAATTTTTACAATATGGCTAAACTCTTCGCTTTTTGCTTGAAGTGTTGCTTTTAGCTTTGTAATAGCTGGAAGTAAACGCTCTTCTACAGAGATAACAGATGCTACATGTAAAGCAGTTGGATAAGTATCATTTGAACTTTGAGATTTATTTACATCATCATTTGGATGCACTAACTTCTCAATTCTAAAATCACCACCAAGGATCTCAGTCGCACGGTTTGCTAACACTTCATTGTTGTTCATATTTGATTGTGTGCCTGAACCTGTTTGCCATACAACTAAAGGATAGTTATCATCTAATTTTCCTGCAAGCATATCATCAGCCGCCTGTGCTATAGCATCCGCTTTTGTAGCATCGAGCTTACCTAAGTCTTTATTGACAAGAGCTACAGCTTTTTTAAGATATGAAAATGCACGAGTAATCTCGTAAGGCATCTTTTCTTCACCAATTTTAAAATTTTCAACAGAACGCTGTGTTTGTGCAGCCCAATATGCGTCTATCGGAACTTCAATAGTTCCCATTGTATCTTTTTCAATGCGTGTTACCATAAAACCTACTCTCCTTGGAAAAAATTATTTTGATTGAGTGTATCAATAAGCGTTTGTACAGAAGAACAAGATTTTGCAAACATCTCTTTTTCTTTCTCATTTAAAGTTACTTCGATAATTTTTTCAGCGCCATTTGCTCCAAGCATTACCGGAACTCCAGAGACAACATCGCTATATCCATATTCACCATCAAGATATACGGCACATGGATGGATCTGTTTCGTATCTTTAAGAATTGCTTCGACCATAATACCCGTAGACTTTGCGGGCGCATAATACGCAGAACCAGTTTTAAGATATCCAACTATTTCTGCTCCGCCATGGCGTGTACGCACAACGATTTCTTCAATTTCTGCATCACTTAAAACATCAGTTAAAGGCACACCAGCAACTGTAGAATAGCGAGGAAGTGGAACCATATCATCACCGTGTCCACCCATAACAGAAGCACGTATTTGTCCTCCACCATATCCGAGTTTTTCTTGAATAAAGGAAGCCATTCTTGAACTGTCTAATACACCAGCCATGCCAATCACTCTGCTTCTATCAAAGCCACTCTCCTTGAGAGCTACATAAGTCATAGCATCAAGAGGATTAGAGACCATGATTATAATAGCGTTTGGAGAATATTGGGCGATCCCTTTTATAACTTCTTTTGTGATATTAGCATTGATCATCAAAAGATCATCACGGCTCATACCCGGTAGACGAGGACTTCCCGCGGTTACAACCACAACATCACAATCTGTAAGATCAGACATATCCTCTGCTACTTTAACAACCGTATGACTTCTAACTGCTGAAGCTGCTTGACTCATATCTAAGGCTTTACCCTTAGCTACATCAATTTTATTATCTCTTAAAATAATCTCGTGACAAGATCCTAGCATTGCAAGTGAATAAGCTACTGTCGCACCAACATTTCCAGCGCCGACAATACCAACTCTTTTTCCTTGATTCATTAATGGACTCCTCAAATAGTTTGCCTATAGCCCTTGCATCATATACTTAAGTAAACCTGTGCAAACACAAGTTATTTTAAGTATAAAAAGGCCATATTTTTTACACCTCTTATGATACACTAACAACTATAACTATTCTATAAGGAGAACGAAAGATCACTCAAACTTTTTTTTATGTTTCATTTTGTAGCATTATGTATGTTTTTTACGTGTGTAGAATAGTTACAACTAAAGATATGCTTCCCATCTTTTCCCTTTACAAAATAGAGATATGATGTTTTATCTGGCGAGATAGCTGCTTTTATTGCATCAAAACCAACATTACATACAGGAAATTCTGGCAAACCTTTATTTAGATACGTATTATATGAGCTTTTATCATTTGTAATTCTTTGATGTGTGACTTTAACGTGTGAATACTTTCCATAGTTCAATGTTCCGTCCATTTGGAGCTTCATCCCCTCTTGTATACGGTTATAGATGACAGAACTCACAAGTGGCATCTCCTCTTTGGAACCTGCTTCTTTTTGAATGACTGAAGCAATTGTTACATATCGAAACCATTCTTCTTTATTATATTTTCCCAATACTTTGTTTGAATATTCAATCATCTTTGTATTTGACTTTTCTAAAAGTGTTTTAATAAGAGTCTCTTCATTAACACCGACAGAAAATCGATAGGTATCTGGAACAAATTGTCCCTCTTTATAATGAGTGTATTTATCATAATTTTTTTCTAAAAGCTCTCTATTTAAATGAAGCTCCTCTGCGAGTTGATTTAAGAAGATATAAGTCGTTTCACCAGGTATCAGGGTAACATCTTCCATAGAGGGTTTTGTAGTAGCTAGTTTGTATAAAAAGTCAGCATGAGTCATGACTGTTTCATTCAAATCTATAAGTCCTTTTTGTGGTCTTCCAAAAAATCGTATTAAAAGCACATCAACCTTAGTAACACCATACTTTTGTTCAGATAGCTGTGTTATAATCTTATTCATAGAGCCACCTGGTATCACAACCGTTTTTGGGGTTACAATAATCATATTTAGGTAGTACATGAACGAAATAAGTATAAGTAGCGCAATTTCAAAACTCCATTCAATTATAATAAGCTTTTTTTTATTCATATTTTTATCTCTTGTAATAATTTTTATATCTGCAATCAACGGTATTGAAATTAAAAGTTTAAAATTTCCATCAATTAATATCGAGAAATTATACATAAAATGGGATCAAAAACTTATCGTCACAGCACAAAGCATTGAAATAAAAACATCTAAGAAGAAAAAAATAAAATTGAATTATCAAAAAAAGCTCAAAAATGCTTTTGATATTTTACGAAATATGTATGAATTTTCTGATCTAGTACAAGAAATTGATATTAAAAAGATTACTGTCAATGACGCAAACATCTCATTTCGATATAAGATAAATGAGAATAGTTTTCTTTCTATAAAGTCTGGCAAGATCACAGCTTTATGTAAAATCGAGGTGCAAAAGAATCGTTCTATTATTCATATTAATAAATTTGAAGACGCTAAAGAGCAGTTTCACATTAATGGTATAGCTATTATCGATAATACTAAAGAAGAGATAACAAGTAAACTACATATGGATATTTTAAATGATGCAAATCTTACACTCTATATTTACATGAACACCAACAAACTTTTTTACAGTGCAGAGTCACACAAAAGTATCGATAACCTGCCCCAAATTGTCAAAATTTTAAATATCCCTAAAGATATCAATAAATGGATATATGATGCTACGAAAGTAAAAGATACAAATCTAAAAACTTTATATGGAAGTGTCAATCTTCTCAAACCTGAAGAGATAATGCGATATATCTATGTAGATGCTGATTTTAATGCTTTGGAATATAGTTTTGATACTAGGTTAGCACCCATTATCACCTCAAGTACAAATCTCATTTTTGAGAAAGGGATCTTACATATACGCCCAAAAAATGGAAGATTTCATAATCAAGACCTTAATAATAGCTATGCAGATATCGATTTTAATCCTGATAAATATTTATTGACCTTGCACCTTCAAGATCTTCTTTCACTTGATAGCGATGTTTTAAATCTCTTAAAAACATACAAAGTAAAGATTCCCTTTATGCAAACTAGCTCAAAAGTAGACACAAATCTTTTCATCTCTGTAAAACTCGAAAATTCAGATACACATGTAGATGGGAACTTTACAATTGGACAGGGAACATTTTTATATAGAAATATGAATCTTGATGCTTCAAATGGATTTGTTACTTTAAAAGGTTCACAAGTAGATATTAAAAGGCTAAAACTCTCCTATAAAGATAGCATAGATACAAATATAAGTGGTACTCTCGATCCAAATAAAAATGTAGGGAAAATAGATATAGATATCAATAAAATGAATTTTACCAATCTTCTTCTAGAACCAAATAAGTCAAAAGCACATCTTACATATTTTATTACACCAAAAGAAGATAATATCAGTGTTTCCCCTCTTCTCTTTGATCATAAAGGAGATAAAGTAAAATTAGACGCTTTCAATATGAAAGTCAATTTAGAAACATTTTATGTAAAACTCTCGAGATTTCAGCTTTTTGTATCTGATAAACTTACAGGCTTTCTATCGGGCGATGTCAACCTTGATAAACTCACTGCCAATCTCAACCTTGATATCATAAAACTACAATACAAGACAATCAAACTCGATCAAGCGATTCTTCCAGTTTCTATCAAATATGATAAAAAAATACAAATAAACGCAGCAAACAAAATTGCACTAAAAATTAAAGATGATAAAGCAATCTTAAGTCCGATGCAGTTGACCCTTGATACGGGAAAAATAAAAATAGTTAATGCTAATATCAATATTACTGATCAACTGAGTTCTAATTTTGCTGTTGATTATGATACAAATACGAGTGCAGGGAATATAGTTTTACAAAAAGTTAATCTAAAAAATGCACTTTTAAAAAGTTTTTTTAATAAAAATGAAACATATACGCTAAGTATAAGTAAAAAAGATACTGATACTGAAATTTTCATGAACAAATATAATACAAAACTCCTTTTACAAGAGAATAATTTATGGGCTTTGCGATGTGAAGATTTTAGTAAGATATATAAAAACATTCCATTATTCAAGGATTACAATATAACAAATGGAAGTCTTACTATCGCTTCTACCAACCAAGATGATAATCTATTTTTTAGTGGAACACTCAAATATCCATATAAACTTCTTGTAAAAGAGAATAAACCCTTAGATACCTACATGTTTAATGGTTCATACTCTCCAAAAAAAATAGAATTTAAAGTTAATGATGATTTTCAAATGGAAATAGCAAATAAAGAGATTAAAATCGGATCAGATCATATAGGTTTTAATATTCCCGAATTTGTAAAGTTTAGTGATGAACATAAAATAAATACAGATTCAAAAGAAGGTATGCCTATTATTTTAAAAGCAACAAACAGCTACCTTTACTATAAAGAAGATAGAAAAATGCTTGCAGACACATTAGATGTACAATATTTTAATTCAGAAATTACAGCACAACTTAAGCATCAAAAAGGAAATGCTTCTTTTAATCTCAATAAATATGGTCTTTTTTATCTTCATGGATCAAACTTTGATGATCTCTTTATGGAAAAACTCTTCGCTACATCCAAATTTTCCAAAGGTGCACTCTCGTTTACATTTAATGGGGCATTTGAGGATTTTTCAGGGATTATTGAGATAAAAAATACGATTTTAAAAGAGTATAAAGCCTTAAATAATGTTTTTGCCTTTGTCAATACAGTTCCATCTCTTGTCACTTTTAGCGTGCCTGATTATTCTAAAAAAGGCTTACATGTAGAAAATATGTATGTTGGATTTACTGCCAAAAAAGGTTTATATGATTTAAGTGACCTATCCCTAACATCAAAAGAGATTAAGATTTATGGAAAGGGCACAATGGATTTAAAGGCCGATACATTAGATCTTGATATGAACTTAAAAACAGATTTAGGGTCTAAAGCCTCAAAAATTCCTATCGTTGGTTATATACTTTTTGGTAAAGATAGCCTCTCAACCTCGCTCAAAGTTACAGGAAGTATTTATGATCCTGATGTCAGTACAACAGTAGCAAAAGATATGATTATTGCACCGCTCAACATTATTAAAAGAGCATTATTACTACCCGTAGAATTATTTTCTCCGAGCAGTAAGGAAGAGTAAAAAAGAAAAATGCTATTCGTTTCTTAATACAGTGAGGATATCAACTTCACTTGCTTTTTTAGCAGGATAATAAGAGGAAAGAATAACAATAAAGAAAGCACCAAAAACTATGATAGCGAAGTCGAGTAAACTTAGATCTAGTGGGAGTGTTGTTGTAGGATATACATCTTTTGGAAGATGCACTATATCAAATGTGCTCAAAATCCAAATACCGCTTAGTCCTAAAATAACACCAGTTAAAATCCCACCGATTCCTATAACGATACCAAGATACAAAAATACTTTTTTAATCTCTATCTTAGAAGCCCCTAATGAGAGTAAAAGCGCAATCTCAGAGCGTCTATTCATAACTGTCATAAGAAGGGAAGAGATGATATTAATCGATGCAATAAGAATTAATAACATCAATACTATAAATAATGATGTTTTTTCTAAAGCAAGTGCCGCAAAAAAGTTTGTATTGTCTTGCCACCATCCTTTGACTATAACAGTATCTGGCAATATACTCCCTATCTTTTTGATATCTTCTTCGGGATGAGGAGAATAGATGTGAATACCATCATATCGATCCAAAGGAACAGAGAGAACTTTTTGTAAAGATTCTATATCCGTGTAACTATACGCTTTATCATAAGCGATCAATCCTGAATCAAAAAAGTCACTTACTGTAAATCTTTTTATCTTTGGAGTAACAGCAAGCCCACCAGGTTCAACCTGTGTAAAAATATACATCAGTTTATCATTTTTTTGAATCTGATATTCTTCTTGAAGAGGCTTTCCAATAATGACACTAAATTTTGAATAGGTTTTATTTTCTACAGCTTTTTTAAATATACTATTGACTTTTGATTCTGCTTTAAAATCAACTCCAAAAATATAACCACCTTCAAGTGTAGAACCGCTTCTTGTCATGACAGATGACATAACAAAAGGACTAAAATTAAGGTTTGGAAACTTATTTTTAAGTGTTGATAATAACTCTTCATTTACAGAGCCATCAAATTTCGGAAGAATTGTTAAAGGATAGTTCATAACAGTCAGTTTATTTTTAAACTCTTTATCAAAACCATTCATCAGTGCCATAGCAATGATAAGAACCATAACGCCAAGAGTAATACCTAAAAATGCTAAAAGTGCCGAGAGGAAGATAAAAGGTTGTTCCTTATCAAAGCGTAAGAAACGCTTGACAAGGTAGGGAATGATATTTGTATTCAAGACGCAAATACACCTTTTTTCGGACCACTCACACCACAACACTGTTTATATTTCTTACCGCTTCCACAAGGGCAAAGATCATTCCTAGCTGGTTTTTTATCTATCATTAAATCATCATTATCATGCTTATTAAGATCTAACTGAGAAAGTTCTTGCTCTCTTTCGACCTCTTCTTGACGTGTAAATTCAGCAAGTTCGTCTTCAGCTGCCTTCATTTGAAATTGAATAATATGAAGCGTTTTTACTGTATTATATTTGATATTTTCAACCAATTCGCTGAAAAGATTATAACTCTCTTTCTTATACTCGACTAAAGGATCTTTTTGATTATAAGCACGAAGACGAATTCCTGTTTTCATATTATCCATCGTATAAAGATGCTCTCTCCAAGCCGTATCCAAAGTTTTTAGATAAAACTCTCGTTCAACATCTCCTCTGAGTGTTTCATCCAAGACAGCCATTTTATCATCATAGAAGTTTTTGATATCTGCAAGAAGTTTTGCATAAAGATCATCATAATTAAGTGATTTAAGTGATTCTCTATCGAGAACAAAATTGATCTCTTCTCTTAACATCAAAGAGAGTTTTTCAAGATTAAAATCTTCTGGAGCATTTCCGCTAAAGATACTACACTCAATAAGTAAACTTATAAGATACTCTTCTCTGATAAGATCAATTTTTGCTGCTGTGTCATACTCAGGATTTAAAAGCTCATTTCTAAATTTATAGATGATTTTTCTTTGCTCATTTGCTACATCATCATACTCAACAATTTGTTTACGTCCTTCATAATGAAGTTGCTCCACTTTTTTCTGCGCTTTTTCAACTGCGCGTGTTACCATTTTTGATTCTATAAACTCACCATCTGCAACACCGAGTCTTTCCATAATAGCTTTGATTTTATCTGAGCCAAAAATACGAAGAAGGCTATCTTCAAGTGAAAGATAAAATTGAGTTGTTCCCGGATCACCTTGACGCCCTGAACGTCCACGAAGCTGATTATCGATACGGCGATTTTCATGTCTCTCAGTTCCTAAGATATATAAACCTCCGAGATCTTTAACCTCTTGGCTTACTTTAATATCAACACCACGTCCAGCCATATTTGTAGCAATTGTTACAGCACCTTGAACGCCGGCAAATTTGATAATTTCACCCTCTTGTGCGTGATTTTTTGCATTTAAAACTGTGTGTGCGATCTTCTGTTTTTTAAGGAATTCATGCAGTTTTTCAGATTTTTCAATCGATGCTGTACCAATCAAAACAGGTTGACCGTTTGCTGAAAGCTCTTTGATCTTTTCTACAACCGCATTAAATTTTTCAAGTTCAGTTTTATAGATAAGGTCATTTAAATCAGCACGGGCAACCGGAAGATTTGTAGGAATTGAAACAACATCAAGATTATAAATCTGAGCGAATTCTGTTGCTTCTGTTTGTGCAGTTCCTGTCATTCCTGAGAGTTTTTCATACATTCTAAAATAGTTTTGAAATGTAATATCTGCAAGTGTTTGAGTTTCTTGTTTGATTTCTACGCCCTCTTTTGCTTCGAGTGCCTGATGCAGACCTTCTGAGAATCTACGTCCTTCACTCAAACGTCCCGTAAACTCATCAACAATAACAATTTCACCCTCATTGACAACATAATCAACATCAATTTCAAAAAGATAGTTTGATTTTAGTGCTTGATCTAAATGATGTGAAAGTGTAGAGTTCTCAACACTATAAAGGTTCTCAACGCCAAAAAGCTCTTCAGCTCTTGTGATCCCCTCTTCTGTGATAAGTACAACCCTATCTTTCTCATCTACCGTAAAATGTTCATCTTTTACCATGTTTAGAGCGACAGCATTAGCTTGTTTGTATGCTTCTAAAGTTTTATTGACCGGTCCAGAGATAATAAGCGGAGTTCTCGCTT
Source organism: Sulfurimonadaceae bacterium (assembly GCA_028683835.1). Taxonomy (GTDB): domain Bacteria; phylum Campylobacterota; class Campylobacteria; order Campylobacterales; family Sulfurimonadaceae; genus Hydrocurvibacter. The sequence continues at coordinate 78,890 of JAQUHB010000006.1, forward strand.
CATCTATAAGAATAGAATCCACTTCATCAACGATAACAAAGTTATGTCCGCGTTGAACCATATTTTCTTTTGTATAGCTCATATTATCACGCAGATAATCAAATCCAAATTCATTATTTGTTCCATAAGTAATATCTGCCTGATATTGATTACGTTTTTCATGAGGATCATTAATACTTTCTAAAACAACACCGACACTAAAGCCTAAAAATTCATACAAAGGTGCCATATCCATAGCATCACGGCGAGCAAGATAATCATTTACAGTTACAAGATGAACACCTTTTTTAGTCATCGCATTCAATATGATCGGAAGAGTCGCAACAAGCGTTTTCCCCTCACCTGTTTTCATCTCAGCAATTCTACCCTCATGCAAGACCATTCCACCTAAAAGCTGGACATCATGATGACGCATACCAAGAGTTCTTACAGATGCTTCTCTTGTGATTGCAAAAGATTTTTCTAAGATATCATCTAAAGTTTTACTTTTATCTAAAATGAGGTTTTGAAGTTCGGTAAATGTACCTTTTAGTTCATCATCACTCATTTTTTTGTAAAATTCTTCTAAAGCGTTTATATTATTTATACGTTTTTGATACTTTTTTAGCTCTCTGTCATTTTTAGTGCCGAATACTTTGCCTACGAATGATTGCAGCATTTTAAACCTTGTTTTAAATTTTTTTTATTCTATCATACTAAAGATATATTTTTGCTAAATAGGCTACTAAGCGCTATATATAATTGATTTGATATAATAATAAAAAAGAATGGAGTAATATGAAAAAAACAATAATCTTATCGCTTTTATGTGCGAATCTTTTTGGTTTTGCAGAGAATCTCAATACTTTCTCGGCACATTTTGTGCAAACGGTTGTAGACGATAAAAAGACGACGATAAAATATAATGGCGATATCAAAGCAAAAAGACCAAATATGGCAATGTGGAACTATACCAATCCGGTCAAAAAAGAGATCTATATCAATAGTTCAGATCTTGTAATTATAGAACCAGAGATTGAACAGGTTATACTTAAAAAAGTGGGTAATACGATCGCATTTTTTGAGATGCTAAAAAATGCCAAAAAAGTAAACAATGAACTTTATAAAGCAACATATGAAAAACTAAAAATCGATATACATGTAAAAGCAAATAAAATTGATTCTATTACATATCTTGATGAATTAGAAAATAGAGTCACAATACAGTTTACAAACCAGGTAGAAAATCAAAAAATGGATGATAAGGTTTTTAGTGCAAAAATACCTGCAGACTTTGATATAGTTCACCAATAAGAGGTTTTACATGTAAGCAAAAGTTACTTACATGTAAAGAGTTATACAGGCTTAATAACTACGCCATATTTATTTTGTGCTACATCACGAGCTTCAAGATGATAATCTTTGATCTCATTAAAGTTTAAGTATTTATAAACATTCGCTTCTTTACCTTCAAGTTTTTGAGGAACGATACTCATATACTCTTCAACAGTTGGAATACGTCCAAGTTTAGCACACACAGATGCAAGCTCGGCAGAGCCAAGATAAACTTGAGTCCCTTTTCCTAAACGGTTATCGAAGTTACGAGTTGAAGTTGAAAATACAGTTGAGCCTGGACGTGCACTTGCCTGGTTCCCCATACAAAGAGAGCATCCTGGAACCTCAGTTTGTGCTTCTATAGAATTATAAACATCATAGTAACCTTCGTTAATAAGTTGTTGCTCATCCATACGAGTCGGTGGAACGATCCAAAATTTTTCAACAGCGACTTTGCCTTCACCACGCATCACTTCACCAGCGGCACGATAGTGACCGATGTTTGTCATACAGCTTCCTAAGAATACTTCATCAATTTTCTCACCGGCAACTTCACTTAAAAGTTTTACGTTGTCTGGATCATTAGGACAAGCAAGAATCGGCTCAGTAACTTCATTCAGATTGATATCGATAACAGCTGCATACTCGGCGTCAGCATCAGGTTTCATAAGTGTCGGATTTGCTAACCATTCTTTCATTTTATCTGCACGGCGTTGCAAAGTACGAGCATCTTGGTAACCATCAGCAATCATAGACTCGATCAAAGTAACGTTTGATTTTAGGTACTCGATAACCGGTTCTTCGTTGAGTAAAACTGTACAAGCAGCAGCAGAACGCTCAGCTGACGCATCTGAAAGCTCAAATGCTTGCTCAGCTTTTAGATTTGGAAGACCTTCGATCTCTAAAATACGTCCGTTGAAAATGTTTTTCTTACCTTTTTTTTCAACAGTTAAAAGACCTTGTTGGATTGCAAAATATGGAATTGCATTTACAAGGTCACGAAGAGTAATCCCCGGTTGCAATTCTCCGCTGAAACGTACAAGTACAGATTCTGGCATTGTTAAAGGCATACTTCCAGTAACACCGGCGAATGCAACAATTCCAGAGCCCCCTGGAAAAGAGATACCAATTGGAAAACGTGTATGGCTATCTCCACCTGTTCCAACCGTATCTGGCAATGTCAAACGATTCAGCCATGAATGGATAACTCCATCACCTGGACGAAGTGCAACACCTGAACGGTTTGAGATAAAATCTGGTAAAGTATGGTGCATAATAACATCAGATGGCTTTGGATATGCCGCCGTGTGACAAAATGACTGCATCACCAAATCAGCAGAGAAGCCAAGCGCTGCAAGTTCTTTGATCTCATCACGAGTCATAGGACCAGTTGTATCTTGACTTCCTACAGTTGCAGTAACTGGCTCAACATACATACCTGGACGAACACCAGTTGTTCCACAAGCTTTACCTACCATTTTTTGAGCAAGAGTGTAACCTTTGCCAGTATCTTCTGGTTGGACAGGAGTCAAGAAAAGGTCACTTGTTCCAAGACCTAAAACACCGCGAGCTTTAGCAGTTAAACCACGACCGATGATAAGTGGAATACGTCCACCAGCACGTACTTCATCTACGATAGTATTTGGATTTAATTCAAAAGTAGCGATACAGGCACCATTTTTATGTGCTTCGCCTTTGAAAGGATAGATAGTCACAACATCACCTGTTTCCATTTGAGTAACATCAAATTCAAGTGGAAGTGCGCCAGAATCTTCACATGTAGCAAAGAAGATAGGAGCGATAATGCTACCGATAACAACACCGCCAGTACGTTTGTTTGGAACACCCGGGATATCATCACCCATATGCCATTGAACAGAGTTTACACCTGATTTTCTAGATGAACCTGTACCAACAACATCACCTACATAAGCAAGTGGATGCCCTTTTTCTTTCAAAGTTTTAATAGTTGAAAGAGCATTTTCCATTCTTGATTGAAGCATAGAGTTGGCATGAAGTGGAATATCTGAACGTGTAAATGCTTCAGATGCAGGTGAAAGATCATCTGTATTTGTTTCGCCCGGAACTTTATAAACAGTTACTGTGATCTCTTTTGCTAATTCTGGTTTAGAAGTAAACCACTCAGCATTTGCCCATGATGTCATAACTTCAGTTGCCGCTGCACTTCCGGCTTTGTAAAGTTCTTCAACATCATTAAATGCATCATATACAAGAAGTGTATGTTTTAAAGCTTCAATCGCTTCTTTTACAACAGCATTGTTTGTTGATTTCAATGCGTCAACTAAAGGTTTCACATTGTAACCGCCAAGCATCATTCCAAGCATTTTCACTGCTATTTCTGAATTTATAGAAGAAACTTTTACATTTTCTTGAACTACATCATTTAAAAACGCTGCTTTTACATAGGCTGCATCATCAACACCAGGAGAAACACGGTTTGTTAATAGTTCAACATAATAATCAGCATCACCATCACCTTTTTTGATCATCTCTATCAATTGTGCTGTTTGTTCAGCTGAAAGTGGAAGTGGAGGAACACCTAACTCTGCGCGCTCAGCAACGTGAGCTTTATAATCTTCGATAAAAGCCATCATGACTCCTCTTAATTTTATTTTATGTTCGATTATAACTGAAAAATTTGTTCATTTTTTTATTGTGTTAACTATAGTAACATTTAAAATGGGATTTTTTTACAAAATGTGTATTTATGTAACATACAACTACAATATTTCTCTGATCCCTTTTGAATTTGGCTCAGAAAGTATTCCGCTGTCTTCAAGCTGTTCTATAACACGTGCTGATCTATTGTAACCTATTTGCAACCTTCGTTGAAGGTAAGAGATTGATGTTTTCTTTTCAGACAAAATAATGTTTTTTGCCTCTTCATAGAGTGGATCAAGCTCCTCATTTGAATCAGAAGAAGAACCACTTCTATTGTATTCATTTTCTTCTACTAGAAAACTTTTATCATACGCTGGTTCACGCTGAGATTTGATAAAGTCAACAATCTTCTCTATCTCCTCTTCTGTAGTCCATGGCGCATGCAGACGTACAAGTCCTGTCGCACCTGGAGGTGTAAAAAGCATATCTCCTCGACCTAATAGTGATTCAGCACCTTGTTGATCAAGGATAATTTTACTATCTATTTTTTGCCCTACTCTGTAACTGATACGTGATGGAAGGTTTGCTTTTATAAGTCCGGTAACAACATCTACAGATGGACGCTGAGTTGCAACAACTAAGTGAATTCCAGCAGCTCTTGCCATCTGAGCAAGCCTTGCGATGGAATGTTCGACATCTTTTCCGCTTGTCATCATCAAATCCGCAAGCTCATCAATGATGATTACAATATATGAAAGCTCTTTGCCGCCCTCTTTCTTAATCTTTTCATTGTAGTTTTCAATATTTTTTGTGCGGGTATCGCTCATCATCTCATATCGTCTTTCCATTTCTGAAACCATATTATTGAGTGCCACAACAGCCTGCTTTGCTTTTGTGATAACGGGAGTTAAAAGATGAGGAATATCATTATAGATAGAAAACTCAAGCATTTTTGGGTCTATCATCAAAAGACGCAACTGATCTGGAGAGTTTTTATACAAAAGACTTAATATCATCGAGTTGATACCAACACTTTTTCCACTTCCCGTAGTTCCGGCAATCAATAAGTGCGGAAGTTTTTTAAGGTCTGTGATAAAAGGTCTTCCAACAATATCTTTTCCAAGGATAAGCGTGAGTGAAGATTTTGATTCTTGAAACAGTTGACTCTCTATAAGATCTCTCATATAAATTGTCTCAACTGTTTTATTTGGAATCTCAATTCCTACAACATCTTTTCCTGGAATCGGTGCTTGAATACGGATAGTCTGAGCACGAAGAGCCATAGCAAGATCATCTTGAAGACCTAAGATTTTAGAGACTTTAACATTCGCGGCAGGTTTAAACTCAAATGTAGAAACAACAGGTCCAGCGTAAGTTCTGATAACATCGCCATCAATATTAAAATGAGAAAGTTTGGCTATAAGCTCTTTGATCTTATCATCAAGTTCCACTTCATCGACCATATTTGTTTTTGTCGGAGCTTTTTGTAAAAAATCAGCTGATGGGAGTTTGAAGTTTTTAGGTTTATCTACTTTTCCTTTTTCGATATCTTCTAAAAGTTTAGTATTTTCCTCAAGTTCTTCAACTATTACCGCACCTTTTTGCTCTTTGACTTTTTTTGCGAGAGAAACAATAGTTTTATTTTCCTCTTTTACTTCATTTATTTCCTCTTCAATTTTCTGCACAACCTGAGACTCTTTTTTTTCTTCTCTTTTGATGAGTTTGATCTCAAAAGCAGTATCATCCACTTCATCAAAATTGCTTTGATAAACCTCTTCTGGTTCTTCGTAAACATACTCTTCTGTTAAAGGTTCATATGCTGGATCTTCTATTTTTTGCTCAAACTTTTGGATCTCTTCTTTCGCTTTTTGCAATTGTGCTTGCTTTTGTTCTTGAACTCTAATCTTCTCTTTCTCCTGCACTTTCTTTTTTGCTTTCTCTCGACTGACATGTAAGTAGTTTTTAAAAATACCGAATCTTTCCAAAAGAGGCTCTATTAGTTCATGAAAAGTCTTATCAAAATAGATGGTCACACCCACGATACTGGTTATAAACCAAAAAATCCAAACACCAAAAAGACCGATAAACGGAGAAAGAAACTCTACAAAATTTGCTCCAAGCGTTCCTCTAAATTCATTTGAAATAATCAAACCTTGAAAAATAATAAGCGAAAAAAAGATTAGCACAGATGCCAGAGTAATTTCCAAAGATCTTAGAGTAAATGTTGGATATCTATAGATATAATAAAGTGGATAGAGAAGAATAAAGGGATAAAAATAAGAGAGATATCCAAAAGTCTCATGATTAAACTCTCCAAAAAGAGCTCCAAGTTTTCCGATGATAGAGCTATCGGCTAAAATCGTTGAAACTCCAAGATAAATAAAAATACCAAAAACTATAATAAATAATATATTTCGCAATAAAAAATCCTAATGTAAAATGAAAGTGGAGTATAGCAAAAAAAGTAGCACAGAGGCTACTTCATGTAATTTACTAAAGAAAGTTGAGAAACTTTTGAGATAGTTGAGTAGATAGCCTGATAATTTAATTGAAGCTGATTGAGTTGCAAAGTTGCCTGTGCAATATCAGTATCTGCAATATCTGAGCGCATACTTTGTGCGCTTAAAGTAAGGGTTTGTGCACGGTCCGAAGCTGCTTGAAGAGACTGTGAATATACACCCGATTGTGCTTGAAGTGTTGCTATATGACTATCAAGATCATTGATCATCTGAATACCATTTTGAATTCCAACATTTCTTAAATCACCATTTTGCGCATCTGCTCTGTTTTTTCCCTGTTCAACAGAACTGATGATTGCATCAATACTAGCAAAAAAATCTGTTTTTGGATCACTAATAGTCAAAGAACTATTTGCATTAAACTCTAAAGAAGAACCAGATGTTTTAGTACCAGCGGGTGGATATGTGGTACTGTTGGCATCAGTTAATGAAAAATCTGCTTTTGTAGCAACAGCATTCGTTTGCTTAAATTCGATTTGACCTTTATTGTCAAGTGAAACTGTTGAATAAACATTAGCGCTGGTAATTGCTGCATTATACGCAATACCATATGCAGCTTTATTAACAGCATTATTTATGGTTGTGTAGTTAGAAGTTGCTGTAGGATCTGGAAGATTACCACTTACGATCATATTCATTGTATCTGTTAGCTGTTTATAAGTAACACTATTCCCATCACTTGGATTTCCTGATGCATCTAATAAAGGGTATGTCGTTATTGTACCTGTTTTTGAATCTGTAACAGTAAAGTCCGAACCACCTGAAGCGGTAGATCTGAGTGTAATTTTTGCATTTATTGTATTTCCATTTATATCTAAACCATTGAGGCTAAGTTGCTGAAAGACTCCACTTATTATATTTGGAGCAATACCAGAAGGATCAGTTACAAATGGGGAACTACCTGAAACATCAGCCAATTTTGTGCTATTAGTAGCATATGAATTATCTGCTCTCACTATTTGAGAAACATTTGATATAAGCTGATTTCCGGATTTTTCAAATTTTGCATTATCATAGCTGATACCTGCATTGGAGGCAAGCGCAGCAATAGGCAGAGGAGTTGGTAAAGAGTTATCCATTGATGTTAATTGAACATTAATATTATTTGGTTGAGCAGATGTAGAAAAATTTATACGACCATTGGAAATATTTGCCACAAAATCACCACCAGAGCCACCATATGAGTTTTGTATTGAATTTAAAAGGTCTTGAACAGTAGTTGTAGGTGTCACTGCCAAAGAATTTGCTACATTAGTGCCACTAACATCTGTACCACCCAAACTTATAGAACTGATATTAGATTGAAAAATATCTATCAAAGGTGTAGTAGTTGTTGCCAAATTTCCAGATTTTGTTCTTAAATCCATATTTAAGGAAAAACTACCTGTATTAGCTTGATTTTTCGTTTGACCAACTGTAGTTGTATAGCTAGATACTTCACTTTTTGTGAATTCAACTACAGAAGTACCGTTACTATTGAGTTTATCAAGATTACTAACAGCACCAGCTGGATCGACATTACCTACCATGTGAAAATCCAGTTTCGAACTTCCAGACAGATTATCTTGTATCTCAATTTGTCCCACTGCATTTAAATTAACATTCACAACTTTATTTGTAGACGTATTACCATATGACTGACCAATTTTATCAAGCAGGCTTTGAACTGTATCGCCATCATTCATGTTGATGGTTGTTTTAAAAGTAGAGCCGTCATGATTGGTTCCAGAAATATAAAAATGATTTTGAGAATTTGTATTATTAACAGCGGTACTAGAAGCACCCATAAGATCTCTTATCGTATCTGTTGACGCTATAAACTGCTGTGTACCTGCGCTTGCAGGTAATGAAGTATCTGTCATAATATCTGGATGAAGAACAGATTGATTGAGATTTTGCACATTTGTCGTAATCATTCTTTTGGTTGTACTCTCTTGACCTAAAAACATATCAGAACCAGGAATATTGTATTCTTGAGTAGCATTTGAACCTAAAAAAGATGTTAAAGACTGATCATTTCCAAGATAATTTCCCTTGTCATCTATGGGCTTTTGATTGACCATAGAACCTGAAAAAATATATTGACCATTAATAGATGTATTTGCCAAACTTTTAAGCTGTGTCTCTAGTCCCCTCATTTCACCTGCAAGTGCTTGCATGCTCTCAGGAGAGTTGGCAGCTGAGCCTGCTTGTATCAGTTTTGTTTTAAACTGATCAAGAGTTGATGTAATTGAACTTATAGTTGAATCAGTTTGTTGGGAGAATTTAAGTCCACTATTTGCACTAGTAGATACTTGATTAAAAGTATTTATTTCATTATCAAGTCTCATTGTGTCGGCAAATGAAGTCGGTGCTTCATATGCGTATTCAAATTTCTGTCCTGACGCAATTTGTTTATTAACATCAAAAAGTTTCTGATTAAGATTATTTGTATTAGAATTTTGAACTTGATAATACATACTTTGAGTTATTCTCATATCACATCTCCATCTATTGTGCATTTACCTATAAAATCTTTTAAGCAATAAAAGTTCCATTAAAGTTTACACACTTATATCGTCCAATAGATTTATAATTTAAACACTCCTTCTAAATCTTATTTTAATAATTCTTTTTGTATAATTCTATTCTTCAAAAATGCCTGCGTGGTGAAATGGTAGACACGGCGGATTCAAAATCCGCTATCGCGAGATGTGGCGGTTCGAGTCCGCCCGCAGGTACCACCCCTATAAAACTCCGCTAAATAGCTACTTTAAAGACTTATTGAAATAATAAAATATAATAGATTACCAATCAAAAAATATATGCGGGTATCAAAAATGGGTATCATTTTACTAATGCATAGATGTATGTACTTATCCGCACCTATTGTTTTTAATACGCTTAATATTATTTTTACCGTAAAATATTCTTCGATTTATACCAATATTTAAGGTAACAATAAAATATGAAGACAACTAATGAAGAACGTTTTGCTTACTGGAAAGAATTATCCAATTTGGTAGCTAATCATAACTTTTCATATATTGACAATCATAAATACGATGAAATTATTTCAAATATTCTGAATAATATATATAAAGAAATATTACGAGAAGATATAGCTAAAGGTTTTTGTAATTATTTACAAAAGAAATATTCTGAAAAACATGCTTTTATATTTTACGTTATAGAAGATATTCTTTTTGAAAAAGAATTCAATTATACACAGTCTCTTAATGTACCTGTAAATAAAAAGATCATAGAAAATGCGTTAAATTTAGTATCAGTACAATTAACAGTTTCTGACTATGAGTATCCTTCTAAAAACGATTATTCGCAAATTATTAGTAACTTGTTGTTTATGAAAAAACAAGATGATTACTTTAGAAAGAATTATGACTCAAATTTAATAAAACAAAAAAAAATAGAAACAAATAATAAAACCTATGAAAAACACGTAAATGAAAGATTAAGTATTCATATAGTGCATAACAATAACTATAATGAAATAATTAAAAGAGGTCTTGATATTTGGAAGGATTCTAAAAATTCAAATCTATACTATAGAATCAAACCATTTGAAAAGAAAATAAAAACAGATAAAATAACACTAACTGACTACCTTTTCATAATATTAAATAAATATATTGATATCTATGATAATACTGATTGTATAATGCATCCTTATTCTGACTATCTGATTATATCTTTGTTGCCTGTGGTTAAAGCTGATATTTTCAATCCATTTCTAGATATGGAATTTCCACATATAGCTAATAATATGTTTTATAAAAATACTTTCCAGTATACTGATTTATTACGACATAGATTTAATTTAAATACAGAACAACATACAAGTTTTATAGAAAACTTTATTAGACATTTAACTAACAATGAAAATCAGTTTAACTACATAATGAATTGGCTAGCCAGTTTTTTTCAAATATTACAAAAATCAAATATCGCTCTTGTTCTTATTGGAGATGTGGAAGCAACAGATATTTTAATCAGTAAAGTTATTAAACCAATATTTGCATTAAAAAAAGAATACTTTTGTACAATTGATGATGATGCTTTAAAAAGAATAGATGGTTCAACAATCAAGGATAAAATCTTTTATCATATTAGTGAGATATCAACTGCTAATGCCAAAAATAATAAAACTAGTAAACTAGTCAGAGAAATATTAAAATTTAACCGTTTTACCCCTGAATATGCTATTGAAAATGATGAAATTTATATTTTCGGGCAATTAGTGGTTACTTCTAGTAAAGATAATTTATACCCATTTTTAAAAGACTACTATAATAATTGCACCGTATTTAAAGTAAATTCTTTAGATACAATTATCAAAAACCTTAATATTGATCCTTTGACTTTTGATTATATGATTCAAGATGACTTGAATAATTTTGCAAGTATACTTGCAAAATATTCGGTAGATTTTGTCTTTGCAACCAAAGTATTTGAGATAGAGAATAGATATCCACCAGCAAAAAAAATAATCGATGAAAATACATTAAATAAAAATATACAGAATTTTATCGATGCTATCAAATCCAAAAATATTAGTTATTTTGAGCAAATTAAAAATGTCGATAGAGCACAGTATGATGAATTAATACACAACTTTAACGAAGGTATGATTGCACGTCAAGAGCTCTTTTCTTATTTTGATAAGCTGTATCCGGCAAGTGGTATAACTAATAATAAAGATTTTCTCAGTTTACTTAAAAATAAAGATACTCTATTTGAACAGGATATTGATAAACTAAAAAATAAACAATATAATAAAAAGAAACGATATAGAATAGAGATTAAAGTCATTGAATCGGATATGATATAGAATTGAAAATATTTCATAATAATCGAGGACAATAAGGCTTTGAAAAGAATTAATTTATTAATGATCGATAACCTTTTTACTGCAAACACTCAAATATTATCAGATAATAAAGTCAAAGACTACTTTAGGCTTTATGGACTTAAAAAACAAGAAGCTGAAACATTACATAGATTATGTATGGCTTTAAAAATATATGTTTTTTATCATCATATTTTTGAAAACTATTATTTAAACTATGAAATACCTCAAATAGGAAAAGAGTTTGATTTACTAAGAATAGGTACTGACTCAATAATAAATATAGAATTAAAATCAGAAAAAATTTGAGCTAGAAAAGCTGGAAGAAAAAATGGGGTAAAAAATACCCCATCGTGTTTCAATCTTGGAGAAATAAATGGGAGAATCTATCCCTTTACTTTCAGTATCCAGAAGATATATGCAGAGTAATCTATACTACTAATATCATTGAATCTGTCCATCGCCAATTTCGTACACTCACTAAAACAAAAGGTGCCTTTCCAAATGATGATAGCTTACTCAAGCTGCTTTATATGGGGATTCAAAATGCTCAGGTGAAGTGGACTATGCCAATAAGAAATTGGAGTTTAACAATCTCTCAACTTGCCATCCATTTCGATGGACGACTCGATGATGCTTTAAATTTATGATACAATTTTAGGAATTACTCGATGCTGACACAGAATCTTGAACACTACCTTAAACGTAGATCAAATATTGGAGAATTAACTACATACTACAATCTCAAACGTCCATGACCTTCATCTAGTTGTAGTGCAATGTCTCTTAAAAACTTGCCATTTTTTTTGTTTAAGATATCACTTATGTTTCTAGGAAGATCACATGTATCAATAATGAATTCATTAAAATCATCTATCCTATGCTGATTATTTTTATATAATCTAATCAGTTTTTCAACTTTTTCTTTTCTATTTTCATATCTATTTTTTATATTAAAATTAGACAATGTTTCATCATGATCCTTAACTACTTTTGTATCAATTTGTATCTCATTAACTTTTGTAGTGAAAAAAGACTCTATGGGAACTTTAAATTGATAAAAATAGTCAAAAGATTCGTAATATGGATGAATATTGGCTGATATAGAAAAATCTTTACTACCTTTTAGAGTAGAATTACAAGTTTTACAACTAGGGATTAAATTAAAAAAAGATAATGCAAAAAAAGGATTTTGTGATTTTGGATAAAAATGATCTAAATCAAAATAAGCAATTTCATCTGTAGAAGCTACTTTATAAACAATTTCAACTTCACTATTATTACAATATGGACAAGTGCAATTCTTAAACCCTAACAACTTATATAGATTTATACAATAATTAGAACTTCTAAATGAACTATATTTGAAAATCTTTTTAGTTAATAACTCTCCAAATTTTGTTTGTGTTATTCTTCCATTATTATTTGTATAAAAATTTTCTTTACCAAGGATATTGAGTACAGTTGATTTTATTGAATCAAATTCTTCAGGTTTTGCAAAAATAATTCGTTTTAATTCTCTACAGTCATACTTAGTTAAATATTTAAAAAACTGCTTATGCTTTTTTGCTATATATTTTTTATTATTTGCGTAATTCACTATATAAGAATTTTCTTCTGTCATTTTATAATATTTTCTGCATAGTTCTATTAATGATGTTTGGTAATAATTACCATTGATTTTTTTTGGATTGAGATAATTATTCCAATAATCATTAATGATATTATCTAAGTATTCATCTGGATATTGCCTATTTAGATGTACTTGAATTTTAATCATTGTTCAATATTTTATTGATTTTGTACTGTATTATTTCGTCACCAATAATGCTGTTGATTATGCGAATCTCTTTTTTATCTTCTCTTGTTAAGTTGTCACTTTCGACTTTGTAAATCAAGTCTTTGATTTTATGAAAAGCGAATTCACTAGTTCTTTTATCTTCTAAAAAAAATGGTTCAGAGTATAGTTCATATAAATTACCACCAAAAGTATTGATACGTAAATCTAATCCATTAATTGATTTTCCATTATCTAAAATTGTAATATTACTATTTGGTAAATCTGATAATAGGAAAGGTGAATGTGATGTCAAAATTAATTGAACATTACCATTATAAATTTGTGGCAAAACTTGTAATAGTTTATAAAAAAACTCAATTTGCCATTTAGGATGTAAATAGAGATCACCTTCATCGATACATAATAGTAAATTTTCCTGTTTTGTATATCTTAGCTCTTGATACAATGATGCGAATAAATTTAAATATGCCTTATGACCAGAACTTATTCCAAGCCAATTAATATCAAATATATTGCTGTCTTCAAAAAGGTCCACCATTTTATTCAAAAAAGGTTTGATAGAATGTGAACCATAATCAAAAACGAAATACTCAAGACTTTTATCTCTTGCTCCTTCTGTATCATATTCTAAATCATATTTTTTGAATGATTCTTTTAGCTCTATAAGTAAATTAACTTGTTGGGAAATAATTTCTAAAGAAGTATCTTTATGACTAGAAATATCAAATATAGATTGTTCATTTCTAGATAATTTTTGAGATTCACTATCTAGAAAAGCTATTATTTTGTGTGAGACTTCTTCTGTGCTTCTAATGTTGAGTAAAGATTCTATGAAATTCAATACGTCCTGATTTTCATTTTTAAATTGATTGTACCTAAAATGGTGTTGCATCGTATCCATAAAAAAACCATAAATAATTAAGTATACAAATTTATTATGTATTGATGCATCCCTCATACGATCACGGAAAAATCTCCTGAACTTATGAATAATTTCATAATTTTCAAGATATATGCTTCTTTGCATTGAACTATTAAAATTGTTTCTCCAAACTTTGATAGTGAACTGAATTTTATTTGGAGTTTCAATGTTTAACAATCCAAAGATTTTAGTATTAATTAGTTTTATTTGCTTTTGAAAACTTGTTAACATGTTTTTTCTTGAGCTAAAATTTCTCCATGATAAATTATTAACTGAAATATCAGAAATGTCTTGACTGAAATTATTTTTTCTTTCATCAAAAACATTTGAAAAATACACAACTTTCATATTATCCATATTACCACTATATACTTCAAAGCTTATCGGAAAATCGCTATTAGGTACATCTGTTTCATTCAAGGAGCAGTAACATTTTAAGCTATTTGATTCTTCAACTATAAATAAAAAATTTGTTTTTAATGAAGTTTTTGCACCTTTAAGAATTTTACAAACAAGTTCGATTGCATTACTCTTCCCTGCACCATTTTTACCTATAATACCAGTGATTTCTGCAATATTTTTGCCAAAAAAGTCATTAGGTAATTTATAATCATGTTCCTTCGCTATTAATGTATTCAATTGATAATCATAATTAAATTTCATTGTGCTAGATAAATTTAAACTAAAATTATTAAAGTTTCTATATTTTTCAATCCATATATAACATACTTTCATTTCTCTTATCCCTTATACTTCTTAAAATTCTCAGCCTGCTCGAAAATCTCTTTAAACACTTCATCTTTGGTAATTGGCGGATATCCGTGTTTAGCCAGTAACATAATCAAATCAACTTTTAGCTCTGCTTTTATATCTTCTCTGACATTCCAATCGGTATATTTCGACTTGTCATCAACCACTATTTTGACCTCTTTGGCTAAGGCAATCAATTTATCTTCAGGATAATCAAAATCAAATTTATGCGCTATTGTTTTTAAAATATCGTAAAATGCTTTTTCTTCAAAGTCTATTCCCATATCGCCAAATGACTCTTTTTCTTTTCTAAGAGCATGATAGAGGTCAATGATTTCATCAGTGAAGTCCTCTAGGACTCCACTGACCAGTACATCTTCTTCTTTGCGTTCATTGTATTTTTGAACTAATGCAGTAAATTGTTTTGAAAAATCAATAGCTTTGACTTTGTTAACCTTTTTAAAATCTTCCAATGCTTTTGCTAAAAGCTGTTGAAGAAGCTTTATCTTTGTATTTGGAAGTTTGATTTTCTCTATCTTGTTGATATAGTCTTCGTCGAATATATCTATCTTTGAGTCGTTCTCACTTCCAAGTTTAAATATCTCTTCGACACCGTCACTTTTTAGAGCTTCTGTAATCATTTGAGACACTTTTGCATTCATTTGTGCCGTATCAGGTGCATCACCACGGGTTAGTTTAATAACAATAGAGCGAACTGCTAAATAGAAATGGATGTGATTTTTTTCTGACTCACTGAATACTTCACTGCCACAACAGATATTGTAAGCAGATTTAAGTCTTTTTACAATATAGATAAATCTACTCTCTAGCTCTTTAGTAAGTTGCACATATTCACTGGCAAGATTCAAGCACTTTAACTGTTCTGTCGGACTCCCATAGAAGTAAAGGTGAGTGTCAAATTTATGAAATAGTTTAGAAAGTAAATCTAGTTGATCCTTTACAACGACTATGGAAGCATTTATATCTTCAAAATTTTGGCTATCTATTTTTGAAAACTGTTTGAGAGCTTTGTTCATAGCGGTTTTTATACCTATGTAGTCAACAACCAAACCTTTGTCTTTACCTGCATATTTTCTATTGACTCTTGAGATTGTTTGGATGAGATTATGCTCTTGTATAGGTTTGTCTATATAGATGGTATCTAAAAATGGTACATCAAAACCAGTAAGCCACATATCAACGACTATAGCGATTTTAAAGTTTGATTTTTCATTTTTAAATTGTGTATCGAGTGTTTTTCTATACTCTTTTGTTCCTAGCAATTCATAAAGCTCTTTACTATCATCCTTATTTCGAGTCATAATCATTTTTAGCTTTTCAAGAGGCAGTATCTCTTGTTTCTCTTTATCTGTAAGTTCTATTTCTTCATCACATACTCTTTGTTCGCCCCACTGTGGTCTTAATGCGATAAGCTCAGTATAGAGTGCATACGCTATTGGTCTGCTACTAGAAACAAATATAGCTTTCCCTTTGAGTGTAGCTCCCTCTCGTACTCTTTTTTCATAATGCTCTACGAAGTCTTTCGCTACAGCTTTTATCCTATCTGGATCACCAAGTATGGCGTTCATATTTGCCATCACTTTTTTACTATCTTCTATTTGATACTCATTAGTTCCAGCACTTGCACATTCTTCATAATACTCTTCAATTTCATGCAGTTTTGAGTTATCAAGTAAGACTTTCGCAGCTCTTCCTTCATAGACTATACGTACAGTAATCTCATCTCTTACGGATTCTGTCATGGTGTAGCTGTCTATCACATCTCCAAACACGTCTAAAGTCGCATCAATCGGAGTACCTGTAAATCCTACAAAAGTTGCATTTGGTAAGGAATCATGCAAGTATTTTGCAAAACCGTATGTTTTTTTAACGCCATCTTTTGTCATTTTTATTTTTTGATCTAAGTTGATTTGGCTTCTATGTGCTTCATCAGAGATTACAATGATATTCGTTCTCTCACTGAGCAGTTCTAAATCTTCTGTAAATTTATGGATAGTAGTTAAAAATACACCACCACTTTCACGACCTTTTAGTCTTTGTCTCAAATCTTCTCTACTCTCTACACTTACAATTCCATCATCACCTATAAATCCCTTTGCATTACCGAATTGTTGACTTAATTGTGAATCTAAATCTGTTCTATCTGTAATGAGTATAATCGTAGGACTCGAAAAATGGATACTTTTCATAAGCATTCTAGTCAAGTAGAGCATAGTGAAGCTCTTACCGCACCCTGTGGCACCAAAATATGTACCGCCTTTACCGTCACCTGTCGGTTTTTGATGCAGTTTTATATTTTCGTAAAGTTTTCTTGCGGCATAGTATTGAGGATAACGGCAAACTATCTTTTCCTCTTTTTTTGACTTATCGGGCATATAGATAAAGTTGTGGATAATATCTACGAGTCGCTCTTTATCAAACATCCCTTGAATCATTGAATGCATTGAAGCTATACCATCTACATCTACTTCATCGCCAGTAATTTTTCTCCAAGCATAGAAGAACTCATACGGTGCGAAGAATGAACCTGCCTTATTGTTTACTCCATCACTTATGATACAAAGGGCATTATATTTAAATAGCTCAGGTATATCTCTTCTGTATCTTGTTGTAAGTTGTACATAGGCATCATGGATGGTAGCTTCTTCTCTAATGGCACTTTTAAACTCAAACACGATCAAAGGCAACCCGTTTATATAGAGTATGCCATCAGGTATTCTTTTTTCATATCCAACTATTTCAAGCTGATTCACTATTTTAAAAGTGTTATTTTGTACATCTTCATAGTTTATGAACTGTATGTGGATATCTTTTTGATTTGTATCTTCTCTTTTAAAGATAAAACCATCAGCTACTAGCTTCATAATGGATTTGTTTGTATCGTATAAGTCGCTTGATGGATATGACTCTAGTTTTCTAATGATCTGATTGATTTCACTCTCTGTGATGTATTCAGGCTTATATCTATCTGCTAGATATTTTCTTAGATCATTTACTAAAAGCACTTCGCCGTCAGCTCTTGCTATCTCTTTGCCATACTCGTAGCCAATACCTTGCTCACCAAGAAGTTCTATAAATGCCAGTTCGAGTTTTTCTTCTGTGAATTTATTCATTGTTTTACTTCCCAGTATCCTGATTTTAAGCTTCCAACTCTATTGAGAATTCCTTCATCTTTGAGCTTTTTGATAACTTTTTTTACACCTGATTCACTCATGGCAAGTATTTCCATCAGCTCTTTTATCGTTATTTTGTTCTTTTCTTGCATCAAAGAGAGTATCTTTTGGTCACTTTTATAGTTACTTTTTTGGTCACTTTTTAAAGTGTTTTGAATGGCTTTTAATATCATCTCTAACATAAACTCTATAAATGGGGTACTTTCTCCATTTTGAGTCGAGCTTTCGATAGCATTGTAATACTCTTCTTGATTATCTCTTACAATACTTTCAGTCGGTAAAAATGAAAAAATCGGGTTGAAGCTATTGAGGATCACACTTTGCCATAGTCTGCCTATCCGTCCATTTCCGTCTGAAAATGGATGTATAAACTCAAACTCATAGTGGAATATGCAAGATTTTAAAAGCATATGTTCATCACTATTTTTGAGCCAAGAAAAAAGATTTGTCATCAAATCATTTACCATGTGAGGTTGGGGAGCTATATGCTCCCCAACCTTCACATTGACATTTCTAAAGCTTCCTGCCGATATGAGAATATCGCTCATCAAAATTTTATGGGCAAGCAGAAGATCGTCTAAACTGTCGTACATGTAAGCATCTAGTTTTTCATAGGCTTTTATAGCTCCCTCTACCTCTGCCAGCTCTTTTACACTACCCAACACCTTTTTACCATCAAGTATAGCGGTAATCTTCTCTTCACCGATAAAGTTTCCCTCTATCTCCAAAGTCCCTGCCAAAGTTTTAATACGGTTCTTTTTTCTTAGCATAGGGTTTACTTTTGCTGTCTCGGTAAATTGAAGTTTTGTCAATTCTTCACTAATGAGTGTTGAAAGCTTGAGGATTTTTGAGGTTATTGTGTATGGTGGGATGTAGTTATTCATCTTTTAGCTCCCCATAAAAATTGGTGCGTTTTTATTCTGCTTTTAGTGTATTCTGTTTGATAAATCAGTATTTGATTGTTTGGTCTGGTTGTCATTTTTCGTTCTCTTGTCTAAAATTAAAATCTATTTTTTTAAATTGTACATTTTTATTAAAATTACAATAATAAGCTTCATAAAATTCAAAACTATTTCTTTGAGATTCAATACATTTATTTTTAATAATCTCAAAAATTTTCATTTTATCACCCACAGAAGTATTGATACCAAAAATCAACCCTTTTAAATTCAAGAAATCATATTTTAATAATCTATATTTTTTATCAATTTCTCCATCCATACCACCATTTAAAAGAAGACGACACTCTTTTTCATATTTCCAATCTTTTGTTTTAATTAAGCTGTTCTCAGCAAATTTATCCCAATATTCTTGTCTCCATTTGTCCGTGTCATCAAAAATCTCTTTGTAGATACCGCTCACATTTTTTTCATCATCTGTATACCAAGTTGAGTAAAGTTTTGTACTTGTTAATCTTCCAAGAGAACGAAAAAAATCTATTTCAGGATAGCCCCTATTATAAGCTATTTTTCTAAATGACAGATCTATTTTCCCTAAAACAATACCATTTGAATTCAAACCTATTTTTGCATTAGAAAAAGGCAGAATATCATTTTCATTGGCATCAAATATTAAACATACTCCTTGATGTCCATCGCCATAATGTCCCCATACAGAAGAATTATTTATTGCTTTTTCACCTGTAAAGCTTGCAACATATGTTTTAGGATAGGTTAATTTTTCAATAGCTTTAAGGTAGTTTTGTGTGAAATTCAATAAAAAGAGCTTATTCGGTGTTTCCTTGAAGTTGATGTTTTGAATAAAATTCAGCTCTTTATAAAATTGCACAGAAAGGTTCAAAAATTTGTCCATTTTTTCTTTACCATGCTTTTGTATTAAAGCTTCAATTGCATCTATTGATTTCGTAATGCCTTGAATATTTATGCTCTGAAGGTCAACACTCGTATCTCTTTTTGGTATCAACCCCTCTAACTCATAATGCTTTTGGATAATTTCTAAGGCTATTATGTTCAATGGATATAAATATTGAGTTAATTCCTCTTTTGAGACATATGTTGTTCTTGTAGCTATTTTGTCAAGTAGTTCACCAAAAATTTCAAAAATTTCTAAATATATTTTTTCAAATAGCTCTTTATATTTTGGTGTTTCTATATCCTCAATGCTTCTAAATACAGGAATTAAATCAGCACTGTATTTTGTATGTTCTTCTCCACATACCAAATAAGTTTGATACATAGACTCTAAGCATAAGAGATAGTGTTGAAACAAATTTCTCCATACGATTTTATCGCCTTTAAACACTAAGTTTGTAAAACCCTCCACAGGATCATTTAATTCTTCAGTAGAAGCAAAATATATCGTTTGTGTTTCAAGTTCTTGATATTTAAAAATACTTTGCGTTTTACGGAAGCGATAAAATAGTTTAGACATCATGTATCCTTACTTCTCCGCCAAAAAGCTTTAACATGAGTACATCCCTCAAGTTTTCAAGAGTTTGAATTTGTTTATGATTACTGTTCATTCTTTAACCATCTTGCTCGAATATATTCTAAATTGCCTCTTTTGGGTTGATAATTATTGTAAAAATTATTTGTAAAATTTATAAATGTATTGATTGTATCTATAAACCCATTTTCTAACATATACATAAGAGCGATAGATGGACTACGAGATTCACCCAAACTACAATATATAAAAATATTTTCATTATTTTCTAAATGATGTTTTATGAATCTTAGAGTAGCATTTATCATTTCATCACTCACATATTTTGGATCTTCTCCATCTATCATATTCAAATAGATAGCATCCTCTTCTTCTTTATACAGATAATATGGGTTACCTTTATCACAACCTTTACCGCTCCAACCAATTTTTGATTGATGTGTTACAAACCCATTGGCGCGATTTAAGGCACATACTATCTTCATATTATTTTTATATGCAGTAGTATATTCTTCTTTAGTTCCGACATATATATTCAAATCACCTATTTGTTGCATATTGAAGTCCTCTCTTCACTTTGATCAACCTATTCTTCCAGCTTCAAAAGTTTTGACAAGATTGTATCTCGCAAATTTTCAAGGGTTAAATACTTTTTATGCATTATCATCTTCTAAAATAACTAATTTAGCATATTCACTCATATCTCCGATTTCAATAGAAAATGGTTCAAGTTCCATTAATGGATTCTCTGGAACCCAAATTAAACGAAATTCATTTTGATATGTAAATTTAAAGTGTTTAGAAAAAAATACATCAGGTTCTTTATGTGGTTTAAGAGGATCTATATATTCAACTGATTGGGGTACAAAAAGATAATCTTTAATTTGCTTTTGTACTTCATGATCTACGAGAGTTAAAAATTTTTGAATGTCGTAAATAACCACACATGCATCACACTCAAAATCGCTAAATTCTCTAAATGAGTATGCAGTAGAGAGGCACTGTACATAATAATTTGTATTTAGAGATGATTTGCGTTTAATGCTGCCAATAGGTTTTATTTCACAGTTTTTAGTTTCGTTCCAAAGTTTCATATCTTCGGGTAAACGGCTGATTTCAAAATTTAACTCATCATCATGTATTGCATAATTTAATGAACTATCATCGTAATATGAAGCTGGAGAGATTCTTATTTTTCCAAATTCAATCATATCTTTCATATATGTTAGTTTGCCATATTTATAAATACTTTTTTCTTTAATACCACCAATTTTATCAATAGCTTGTTTAGTTTGTTTTATATTCTCTGGACGTGGTACATTAGCTTCTTTAGCAAATCCTGACTCAAAACCATTTGGATAATTTCCATATCGTAATCTAAACTCTTCAAGCAACTCAGTAAACGCTACCATCCAATATATCCCAACATTATCCATTGGACGTAATCCAATTTTTTCATCAGCTGTAAGAACTGGTAAATTTGTCAAAATATCTTTTGCCCTTTGCTCTAATTGAACTTTGTCTAAAAATTCCATATATCTTTTTGCTCGATAGTTACTTCGCCAAATCTCATGATTTGTCATTTCACACTCACTTTATCACTCAAAAGTTTTTCCAAGAAAGTATTTTGTAATTTTTCAGGTGTTTGGCTTTATTTTTGATATTCATAAATTTTGATACCTCTATAGTTGTCATTTCTCAAATCCTAAATTATTTGTTCTAATCTAACTATCATTGTATCAAACTCTTCTTTTTCAATCTGATTTTCTTCTGATTCAGTTCCATTATGCATTTCACCACCTGAAACTCTATCATGTATTTCTCTTAAGGTATCTATTAGCTCGTGTTCATTTTTTAAATCTTTTAAACTATCCCAGTGAATACGATTATTTTTAGATGTGAACTTTGTTGGAACTTGTCCATTAAAAACTTTTTCATCAATAAGACATTCAACGGTTTTTCTTAATTTACTTGCAACCTCATTATGCTTAGAAAAAGGAGACTCGTCAAGATATTGCTTTGCATTTGTAAAATGAGTGATAGCTTTATCTTCCTGTCTGTTTGAAATTATTCCTTTACTATTTTTACTTTCAGCTTGTACCGTATAAAGGTATATATGTTTTCCTTGTTTGTTACAACCATTAGCAATTAAGTTTTTACATATATGTGCACCACTTGCTGTTTCAAATGAATCTAAAAATAATTTATTATGTGTAAATACGATAGTTTGATTATCAAGTTCTAATATTCTTTTTGCAAAATTGGAAGCAATTTTATGGTCTAAACTATTGACTGGATCATCGAAAATTATTGGATTGTTTTGGGATTGCATGCTAACTTCTGCAATAAATATACTTAATGCAACAGCTTTTTGTTCACCTTCACTTAAAATTGAAGATATTTTATCTGTATTATGTAGAATAAGTTTAGTTTGAGTTTTACCCTTTGATACCCCTGCATTTTCTAGTCTTACCTCGAGATTTCTAAATCCTATCGATTTCAGTTCTTCTAAAAATTTAGTTTTTAAATTTTCTGTTAATAAGTTATCATGTGCTTCTTTCGATAAACTTGATAATGCTCTTGTATTTATAGCATTCATTTTCGTTTCTAAAACTTGTATTTTTTTACCTAAAGTTATCCATTTTTTAATTTGTTCTTTTTGCTCAAAAATAGCTTTATGTTCTTCTAATGGTGAAATAGCATCTAAAAGTTTTTTTAATTCAACTTGTTTTGTACTCTCATCGGATTTTAGTTTTTCAATATTTGAGCTTATACTAACCAATAAAATATCCATACTACTTGATAAATTTTGATAAGATAAAGGTAAAAAATCAACT